>DHIO01000007.1:1144-18573 GCA_002403855.1 Acidimicrobiia bacterium UBA4744 | reverse complement strand
GACATATCGGGGGCGTCCTCCGAGAACAGAGGAAGGGGATCGCCGGAAACGGACACATCCGCGTACTCCTGGGCGCCGGCGGGTCCGTCCCCGTCGTCGCTGCCGCTGAGACCGGTGGTGATGAAGGCGATCAGCAGCAGCGCCACGATACCGCCCCCCACGTAGAAGGGGACCATCGATCGTTTCTGTTGCGGTTTCTTTCGACTGGTCATGGTTCCGTTCTGGCTCGGTCGTCCGGTGAAGCCCACAGCATAAGGGCCATCATGAAACTAAACCCGACGAAGGACATGAACGGGAAGTCCACGAATCCGAATTCCCACACGTACCGCTCGGTGCACGAGACGTCGATCGAGCAGCCGAGGATCTCGGCGTCGGGGACATAACCGATGACGTACTGGTACAGAGCCAGGACCGCGCCGATCACCATGAGCGGGAGCACGTAGATCCGGATGCCGGCATCCCGTCTCCAGGCGGCGATCCCCATGATCACCACCAGGGGGTACATGGCGATGCGCTGGTACCAGCAGAGCGAGCACGGCGGGTACCCGACGATCTCGGAGTAGTAGAGGCTTCCCAGCATCGAGACGAGGGCGATCAGGAAGACCAGCCAGTACGTCCAATCCCCGAACACGCCCTTCAGTTCTTCGTTCCAGCGGTCCAGGGCGGGGGAGAACCGCCCCCCGATCCCCAGGACGGCTATGCCCACGATCCCGGCCAGGGCGGCCAGGGTCATGAGGGCGAAGAAGCGATCGGCGAGCGCTACGTCCACCCGCAGCAGATTAGTGGGGGAGGGGGAGGTTNNAGGTTGCAGGTGGCAGGAAGGAGGTTTCAGGTTTCAGGTTCCAGGTTGCAGGTACGACCTCAGGCGGTTCGATTCTCGTTGGGCCAGCCGCTCGGCGACGTCCAGGCGTTCCAGGGCCTGGGCGATCGCTTTCTCGCTGTGGGGTACTTCGTGGGCCGCCAGGAAAGCTCGGATATCGGCGGCCCGGTCGTGCCGGGTCCAGATCGTCTCCACCGCCCGCTTGAGGATCATCGGTGGGAACAGTTCGACCAGGCGGCTCCAGTTGTCGGTGATGAGATCCCACACCAGGGAGCCGTTCCTCTCACCGGCCAGCAGACGGCCGACCACCATCGGCCCGTTGGCGATCCGGATACGGCCGTCGAGAGTCATCTTGAACGTTTCCTCGGCCAGACCGGGTTGCGGGAAGCCCGGCAGGGCATACAGGAACCTGCCTTCTTCCTGCGGGTCGGCGGCCTGCTCGTACTTCTCGTAGAAGCGCTGGTAGTCGGCTTCGGTGCCGGCATCGGCAGTCACATAGATGGCAGCGACGGCTACATCCGGGTCGACCGATCCGGGCGACTCGAACATCCGGTCCACGACCCGTCGGGCCCGGTCCCGGATATGCCCCTGCTTGCCGATGATGCCGAGGGCTCGCAGCACGGTCCCCCGCAATTTGCGGGTGAGGTCGTCTTCGCCTTCCTCCGGCTCCCAACCCAGTCGATCGGCAGTCGGCTCGAGCAGTTCCTGCACCCATCGCTCGTACGCCGGCCGCGCGTCGGGCGGTGCAATGCGGCGCAACCGGTCGAGGGTTCCAGTGAGCCTCCCCCACACCGCTGATTCGGTCTCGTTCCGATAGCGGGCGGCGAGATCCAGATAGGTGCCCGCATCGATCCGGCCCGCCTTGAGCTGGGCCCAGGTGTCGTCGAGCAACGTGTAGCGCTCGAGCGGATCGAGATCCCCGAGTCGGTTCAAGAGAACGTCCATCAACTCGGGCGCATAGCGGACCCGGTAGAAACCGTTGCCCCCGGCGTTGGCCACCGCCCAGCGGATCGGGCCGCTCGCTCTGATCTCCTCCGGCGTGGCGCCCACGATGGCGGTTGCCGTTTCTTCGGTTTTCCCGTCCCCGAGCCGGGCCACCAGCGGCACGAACCAGTCGCCGCCCCTCGCTTCCGGGAGATAGCCGAACCGGCGCTGCTCGGCCAGGATCCCATCGCCTTCCGGAGAGAGGGAGATCTCCATCTCGGGGAACCCGCCCTGGAAGATCCACGAGTCCATCATCGCTCCCACCGGCCGGCCCGAGGCCTTCTCCAGCGCCGCCCACAGGTCGTCGGTTTCGGTGTTGCCGTACGCGTTCGCCCGGAGATACTCGTCGACTCCCCGGCGGAAAGTCTCCTCGCCGAGGAACTGCTGGAGCATCCGAAGCAGCGCCGAGCCCTTCTCATAGGTCAACGAGTCGAACATCTGGTTGGCCTCCTTCGGGGCTTCCACCTCGAATTCGACGGGACGGGTGGCGGCCAGCGCGTCGGTGTCGAGAGCGTGCCCGCGGGAAGGAGCGAACTCGAGCCACGTCTTCCACTCCGGGCGGAACGAATCGGAAGCCATCATCTCCATGAAGGTGGCGAAGGCCTCGTTCAACCAGATGCCGTTCCACCATTTCATGGTGACCAGATCGCCGAACCACATGTGGGCGAGTTCGTGGGCAATGACCGAGCTGACCCGCTCCAGTTCCAAGTGGCGGGCAACGCCCGGATCGACCAGCACGGCATTTTCGCGAAAAGTCACGGCTCCGACGTTCTCCATCGCCCCGAAGGCGAAATCGGGGATGGCGACGAAGTCCATCTTGTCGCCGGGGTAGGGGATGGCGTAGTAGTCGGCCAGCCAGCGGAGGAAGTAGGCGCCGGCTTCGAGCGCAAATCCGGTCAGGTGGCCCTTGCCGGGAGCGTGCACTACCCGCAGCGGGATGCCGTCCACGTCGATGGGTTCGGTGGCTTCCAGCGGGCCGACCACGAACGCTACGAGATAGGTCGACATCTTCATCGTGTCGGCGTACCGCACCGCCACCTTGCCGTTGCCGGCCTCGCGGCGGTCGACCTCCCGGGTGTTGGAGACGGCGAGCAGACCCCGCTCGACCACCAGAGTGACGGCGAACACCGCCTTGTACTCGGGTTCGTCCCAGCAGGGGAAGGCCCGGCGGGCGTCGGTGGCCTCGAACTGGGTCGTGGCCAGCGTTCGTTGGCGGCCGTCGGGGTCGGTGAACGTGCTCCGGTAGAAGCCGTGCAGCTTGTCGTTGAGGATGCCCCGGAACTCGATGGAGAGGGTCCAATCGCCGGGAGCGGCGTCCCCGCTCAGAGCAAGCCGGGCCCGCTCGGTGTCCTCCTCGTAGGTGACGGTGGCCGACAGGTCTTGGCCCCGGTCGTTGGTGAGGGCGATGTCGCCGAGGTCCAGTTCGATGGCATTGAGGATGATCTCGTCGGTCGCTTCCTCGATGGTGACGGCGATGTCGACGTGGCCGGTGAACTCCGCCGCCTCCAGATCCGGCTCGATGGTGAGGTCATACCGGTGGGGGACGACGTGGCCGGGCAGACGGTAGCGGTTGTCGTTCACCAGGGCTCCTTGATTCGCACCCCGACGATGGTAGCCCCCGGCCGGACCTTGGTTTTCGGGTATGGTGCCTGCCAAGGAGGAAGGATGGACCCGGTACTGGAGTGGGGCGTGGACGTCGTCCTGTGGTTCCAGCAGGCCAGCCCGCAGCTCGACGCGTTCTTCGCGGCCATCACCTCCCTCGGCGACGAGGAGTTCTATCTTCTCTTTCTCCCCTTGATCTACTGGAGCATCGACCGGGCGGTCGGCGTTCGGCTGATGGTGTTGTTCCTCCTCTCCGGGCTGGTGAATCAGGTAGCGAAGCACCTGGCGGCGCAACCCCGGCCCTTCGAGTACGACCCGCAGGTCGAGGCGATCGTCGAGGCGGGGGGGTTTGGCTTGCCCTCAGGTCACACGCAGAGCGCGGTAGTCGTCCTGGGGTTCCTCGGGACGGTGGTCCGCAAGACCTGGTTCTGGGTCGGAGCCGGGATCCTGATGGTGTTGATCCCGATGTCGCGGATCTACCTGGGCGTGCATTTCCCCACCGATGTGCTGGGCGGGTACATCCTGGGCGGGATCGTGCTGTGGCTCTGGCTGCGATACGGCACCCGGTTGGAGGGCTGGTTCTTCGAACAAGAGACCATTCACCAGTTGATCCTGGTCACCGCCCTGCCGGCGCTGGCGATGGCCATCTGGCCGACTGAGAACATGGTCACCGGGGGCGGCACCATGGTGGGGATAGGCGCCGGCCTGGTCCTGGAGCGCCGCCTGGTCGGCTTCGACGTGGCGGGCACGGTGCTGCAGCGAACCCTGCGGTTTCTCCTGGGGGTAGTCGTGCTGGCCGGGCTGTGGCTCGGTCTGCGGATAGCGTTCGACGGTCTGGAGCCGGCCATCCTGCTGCGGATCGTGCGCTACTCCGTCGTGGGTTTCTGGGGGGCGGTCGGTGCCCCCTGGATGTTCGTGAAGCTGGGCCTGGCCCAGCGGGAAGCGGAGTTCGTCCCCAAACCCATCACCTGGTGATTCATGACTGTTCTTGCGTGAGTTTTCTGCGCTATGCGCGGGTTTTTCACGCCGGAACGGGATTAGACCACGCCGGAACGGGATGAGACCAGGCCGGCCTGCTCGTCCCGGATCCGCCAGTAGCGGCGCACATACCAGGGACGGGTATCGGGGGTGTGTCGAACCACCGACCCTGACCACTTGTTCAGCAGACGGTCGCCTTCGTCGAACGCTTCCTTCGGGTGGGGCGGGTCGGCGAGCCACTGCCGCTCGACTTCGTCGCGTTCGACGGCGAACAATGGATAGAGACCGGCCGGGTGTCGGACCGCGTGCCGGTGGAGTCGCTCATGCCGCCACCACAAGGTCCGGGAGTCGAAGATGCCGGCGGGGTCGGGCCCCAAGTCGAGCGGTTCGTCGACCCGAACGGGTTTGAACAGCGAGGTGCAGGGGGCGGCCGTGGCGGTCACCCAGTGGCGGGCCGACCCGGGCGAAAGCTCGGCCACCCACGAGGCCGTGGTTTGTGAGCCGGTGGCCAACCCGCCGCCGTGCATGCAGGGGGCGCCCATTGCACCGTTCAGGACCGAATAGACCGGCTCGATGCCGTCGCCGTGGTCCCGCAGGATCGCCATCAGGTCACCGGGACCGGCGGCCCGGCTCGCTCGCTCCTGGGTGAGAGGCTGCCGGGCGCGGCACTCCGAGACCCGGGTCTTGAGGAAGTCGGAGTGCCGATCGGCGAACCCGGAGATCGTCAACCCGTTGGAAATGCTGCGGGCACCCGCCGAGACTCGTTCCGAATCCCACAACTCACCGGCAGTCTCCAGCACGAAGGCCTCGTGAGGATCGGCGATCAGGTAGCTGTTGTGGTAGGTGAAAGCGCGGTCCTCGTACCCGCAGCCTCCTCCCTGGCCGTGCTGCGCCAACAGGTTGGTGATGACCGCCACCGCCTCGGCCGCCGAGGCCGCCCGCTCCAACGCCAGCCGGAGAAGGTCCATGCCGGTGAGCCCCGTCTCCGCATACGGCTGATCGGTGAACACCGCTTCGTTGCCGATGACCACCCCGTATTCGTTGGCACCCATTTCGGCGCCCCACATCCAAAAAGGCCGGCTCAGGAGGACGGCGTGCGTCTCCGGCGCCTGGGGGATCTCGATCCAGGTGCAGCGCACCGTCGCAGAAGCCGGGTAGGAACGGGCGGGATGCCACTCGAGCAGCTGCGCCTCGTTGGGGTCGCGATCGGAGTTCTTGGCGAACAGCACCCGTGTGGGCTCGACGACCACCATCGTGTCGCACATGCAGTCAGCGTACCCAAAGGTCCGGGTTCCGGGTTTCGGGTTCCGGGTTTCGGGTTGCAGGTTNNGGTTTCAGGTTTCGGGTTTCGGGTTGCGGTCTCTCGACCTACAGCTCGGCGGCCCGCCAGGCATCGCGGATGCGGACCTTGGCCCCGATTTGCAGCACCGCTCCCCGATAGACCCGCCCTCCGAAGCGGATCATGCCGTAGATGGCGACGATGATGAGCAGGATCGACACGGCGATCTCCCAGGCCGGAACCTCGGTGACCGACGCCCGGATCGGCATCACCATCGGGGAGGTCGGCGGTATCAACGAGAACAACCTCACCAACAGGACCTCGGGATCGCTGGAGGCGATGAGCGAGAAGAAGTAGCCGGGGAGCATCAGCAGCACCGGGATGAACCCGACACTCTGGGCGTCTTCCTGTCGGGACACGAGGGCGCCCATCGTGGCGTAGATCACGCTGAAGAAGGCGTATCCGAGGATGAACCAGAACACGACCCAGGCGAACATCCCCATCCCGATCCCGGCCAGATCGACCCCGTTGACGTTGATCAGGTTGAGCATGAACACCACCGAGACGCTCAGGACGACCAGTTGCGTCAGTCCGAGCAAGCCGATGCCCAGCACCTTTCCGGTCAGTATCTGATGGGGCTGCACCCGGGAGAGCACCACCTCGACCACCCGGCTTGATTTCTCCTCGAGGACTCCCAGCATCACGAACTGGCCGAACATCAGGATCGCCGCGTACAGGAGAATCGATGCGCCCATGGCGGTGATCCGGCGAGGTTCGGCTTCCGGGTCGGGAGCTTCCAGCGAGCGGCTGGTCAGCGCCTCGGGCGATAGCAGCGCGGCTGCTTCTTCCGGGGTGAGCCCGAGAGCGGCAACCGTCTCGTCTTGCTCTACCGACTGTACGGCCGTAGTGATCGCCACGGTCAGTGCCCGGCTCGGCTCATCGGGCCAGATCAGCTCCCGGTCGGCGGTCACGACCACCTGCACATCCCCCCGGCGCAGGGCCGCCTCGGCGGCGGCCACAGAGTCGAATTGGGTGAACCGAACCTCGAGGTCGAACCCGGCGGCGGCCGTGGCGGTCGCCGCTTCGAACCCGGCGCCGAGATCCCCGACGACACCGATCTCCTGAGGCGGCTCGTCGCCGGTGGCGGTGGCCAGGAGCGGACCGATCGACAGGACCAGGAGCACGATGGTCACGGTCGAGATCAGGAAGACTTTGCTCTTGGCGCGTTGCAGGAAATCGCGGCGGGCAATCTCCCAGGTTTGGCGGATCGAGCTCACGATCCCACCGCCTCGCGAAACAGATCGGTGAGGCTGGGTGGTTCCACGGTGAAGGTGGTTACCTCACCCTGGGCTTGCGCCTTGGCGAGCACCTCATCGAGCCGGGCGGCAGAGCTGACCAGGTAGCGCGGCTCGGTTCTTGGTCCGGGCACCACCTCGAGACCCTCCACATCGGGCTTCCACGCTCTCCCGTCGACCGAAACTTGGAGATGACGGCGACCGGAAGCGGCTTTGAGGCCGGCCACCTCCCCGGACAGGACCACGTGACCCTCGTTGACGATCACCACGTCCTGGCACACGTCTTCGACCAGGTCGAGCTGATGGCTGGAGAAGACGATCCCCACCCCGGCGTCGGCCAGTTCGGCGAGCAGCCCGGACATGGTTTCCATACCGAGCGGGTCGAGGCCGGCAAACGGCTCGTCCAGGACCAGCAAGCTCGGCTGATGGATCAGGGCGGTGGCCAGCTGGACCCGCTGCTGATTCCCGTGGGAGAGCCGGACGGTCTCGTCGAGCGCCCGCTCCGCCAGGCCCAGCCGCCTCAGCCAGTAGTCGGCCCGTTCACCGGCGGTGGTGCCGTCGAGACCGGACAGCCGTCCGAAGTAGGCCAGCTGCTCGCGTACCTTCATCTTCGGGTACAGGCCCCGTTCCTCGGGCATATACCCGAACTGCAGACGCTCGGGGGGCCCGATCGGTTGGTCCTTCCACAAGACCCGGCCGCCGTCGGGTTCGACGAGGCCGAACACGCAACGCATGGCCGTGGTCTTGCCGGCTCCGTTCGGTCCCAGGAACCCGACGATCCGCCCCGGCGGCACATCGAAGGAGGCGTCATCGAGGGCAATCACCGGGCCGTACCGTTTTTNNAAGGTCACGCCTCGTAGGTGCCGGCGGTCGTGTCGCCGCCGCGGCCGGTCCAGTTGGTGTGGAAGACCTCACCCCGGGGACGATCGATTCGCTCGTAGGTGTGGGCGCCGAAGTAGTCGCGCTGGGCCTGGATCAAGTTGGCCGGCAGGCGCCCCGAACGGTACGAGTCGTAGAAGGCCAGCGCAGTCGAATACGCCGGTACCGGAAGGCCGATCCGGACCGCCTGGCGGACCACCGCCCGCAGGTCCTTCTCGGATTCGGCGAGAGCCCTCCGGAAGAACGGATCGAGCGTCAGATTGGTCAGGGCGGGGTCGTTGGCAAAAGCAGCGGTGATGTCGTCGAGGAACGCCGCCCGGATGATGCAGCCTTCCCGCCACAGCGAAGCGATTCGTCCGTATTCCAGGTCCCAGCCGTACTCGCCGGCGGCGGCTCGCAGCAGCATGAACCCCTGGGCGTAGGAGATGATCTTGGCCGCGTAGGCGGCCTGCTCGAGCTTGCCGGTCCAGATCTCCCGCTTGTGGGCTGCGATTTCTCGTCGGGTCTCGGGCGGCGTGTCCGGGGCTAGGCCATCGAGGACGTCGCCCCGCGGCCCGGGGAGCATGCCGGAGGCGGCGATGCGTTCGTCCTTCAACGCCGAGACGATCCGGGCAAACACGGCCTCGGCTACCAAGGTGGTGGGCATACCCAGATCCAGAGCGGCAACGGCGGTCCACTTCCCGGTGCCCTTCTGTCCGGCGGCGTCGAGAATCGACTCGACCTGCGGAGATCCCGTCTCGTCGCGGAAGGCGAGGATGTCGGCGGTTATGTCGATCAGGTAGGAGTCCAGCACCCCTTCTCCCCACCGCCGGAACACCTCCGACATCTCCTGGTGGGAGAGGCCGAGGCCGTCCTTCAGGAAGTGGTACGCCTCGGCGATCACCTGCATGTCTCCGTACTCGATGCCGTTGTGGACCATCTTCACGAAGTGGCCGGCTCCGTCCGGGCCTACCCAGTCACAACACGGTGTGCCGTCGGCGACCTTGGCGGCGATAGCCTGGAAGATGCCCTGGACGTGCGGCCAGGCGGCCGGGCTGCCGCCGGGCATGATCGAGGGTCCGTTCCGTGCGCCTTCCTCACCACCGGAGATACCCGTCCCTACGTAGAGAAGGCCGGCCTCCTCCACCCGGGCGGTGCGGCGGATAGTGTCGGCGAACTGCGAGTTGCCCCCGTCGATGATGATGTCGCCGGGATCGAGCATCGGCACCAACTGATCGATCATCGCATCGACAGCGGAGCCGGCCTTGACCATGAGCATCACCCGGCGGGGACCGGCCAGGTTCGCAACCAGGTCTTCGAGCGAGCGGGTTCCGATGACCCGGGTGTGGCGGGCAGCTCCGGCCAGGAAATCATCGACCCGCGAAGTGGTCCGGTTGAAGACCGCCACCGTGTAGCCGTGGTCGTCCATATTGAGGACCAGGTTCTGGCCCATCACGGCAAGTCCGATGAGGCCGAGGTCGGCGTTGGCGGTCATGGGGCTCCTCGCAGGCGGCGGACCGTTGCTTCGAGGTTACGCAATAAAATGAGGCCGCAAGTTTCCAGGTGGGATAGCGTTGGCTTGCTTCAGATCATGATCCAAACGCCGATACGACGAAGGTGGCCGTGTCACAGGTTCAAGGAGAAAGAAAAGACACTGCGTTTGACGGGCGCATCCAGCTGGCCGGCGATGCCGCGCCCGAACTCGAAGTCGTAGTCGAACTCGACGACCGAAATGTGATACTCGTTCACAGCAGCGGCGAGCTGGGCCGCTGGGACAAGGGCTCCGTCCATGTGTCCCCGATCGGAAGAGGCTGGTTCGCGCTCGACGTCGAAGATGAGACGGTCACCTTCTCACCGCGCCGGCCCGGCCATTTCGCCGCCGCCACCGTCGAGATGGTGCCGCAGGTAGAGGAACCGAAGAGACGCTTCCGGCGCAAGACCCGGGAAGGAAAGGCGGAGGCCCCGTCCCGCAAGGAACGCAAGCGGCTTCGGAGGGAGGAGGCGGCGGCAGCTTCCGTCGAGGTTCCGCCACCCGCCCCGACACCGGACGCGCCGGTCTCCGATCCGGCCGAGACGGCGGTGGCCCCTGAGCCGGTCGCCGAGCCGGCTGCCGTCGAGCCGGTGGCCGAACCCGTGGCGCCGGTCTCCGAACCGGTCGAGCCCGAGGTGCCGGTCTCTGAACCGGGCGCCGTTGAACCGGCCGTCGAACCGGAGATGCCGGATGACCAGGTTGGACGAGCCGCCGTATGGGTTGAACCCACCCCGGCACCGGAGCCGCAGACCCTTCCGCCGAGCGGTCCGCCCGCGGTCGAACCTGCCTCCCCCTGGGACGATGTGCCGGTACCCGAAGTCCCCGGCCCCAAACCGAAGAAACGCTCACGTCGTACCTCGGGTGCCCCACCGCTACGGACCGAGACGAAGTCGGCCAAAGCGCCCCGGGAGAAGGCGCCCAAACCGTCCCGCGACAAGCCCGTCGAGCCAGCGGGACCGCCGAAGAAGAGTTCGTTGAACAGAGGTCTCACCGGGTTCCGGCACGGTCTGAAGGGAGTCGCTCTGCGGGTCTCGGACGAACTCCGCCAGACCGGCATTGTTCCTTTCGACCGGCTCCCCGCCGCCTCGGGTCGCAAGCGCGTGAAGGACGACCACGATCACGTCTTCGAGGAGCACCGCCTGCCCGGTGGCCTCATGCGGAATGTGTGTTACGAGTGCGGTCGGGTTTCGATCGGTGAGTCGGCCGGGGACGATTGAGGCGTCGGAGTACGCTGAGTGATGTTGATGCGGTCTTCGTGGGGCCGGGTTGCACACAGCGTGATCACCTCGGTGGGCCGTAGGCTCTGAGCCAAGGGAAGAACAGCGCATGGAAATGCTCGGAATCGACATCGGCGGGTCGGGGATCAAAGGAGCTTCGGTCGATCTGGAGACCGGCGCCTTGACTCGCGACCGCCACAAGATCCTCACCCCGCAGCCCTCCACCCCGGATGCCGTGGCCGGGGTGGTGGCCGAACTGGTCGAGTCCTTTGAATGGGACGGTCCGATCGGCTGCACCTTCCCGGCCGTCGTCCGGAAAGGGGTCGTGTTCAGCGCCGCCAACGTCGACAAGAGCTGGATCGGAACCGACGGCGAGAAGCTGCTGCGCGAGGCGACCGGATGTCGGGTGGCCCTCCTGAACGACGCCGACGCGGCGGGTATCGCCGAGATGCGGTTCGGAGCGGGTCGTGGCCGGAAGGGGGTCGTGTTCATCTTGACGTTCGGCACCGGGATCGGCAGCGCCGTCTTCGTCGACGGGCATCTGCATCCGAACACCGAACTGGGGCATCTCGAGTTCAAGGGCATGCCCGCCGAGCATTACGCGGCGGCGCGGGTTCGGAAGGCGGAGGATCTCAGCTACAAGCAGTGGGGAATCAGGGTTGATGAGTTCCTGGAGCATCTCGAGGACATCTTCTCGCCCGACCTGTTCGTCATCGGTGGGGGNNCGTTCTTGCGTGAGTTTGTTGCGGTATGCGCAGGCTTTTCACGCGAGTTCAGGACCGGCGAACTCCTTGAACCTGGCCACCTGCGGCAAACGGGCGTGGATCCGGGTGCCTTCCGGCAGGTGCTCCTCCTTGATGACCTCACCCTCCCGGTGGACGGCAGCGAGAACATCCCCTCGGTCGTAGGGAATGGTCAGCTCGACCTCGGTCAGCCGGGCCCGCAATGCCTCGTCGATGGTGGCCACCAGATGCTCGGTGCCCTCACCATCGAGAGCGGACATCGCAACGGCGTCCGGGTAGAGCCGCGCGAGACGAGTTCGGCCCGTGTCGTCGACGGTGTCGATCTTGTTGAAGACCAGTAGCTCGGGAAGACGGGCGGCGTCGATTTCCTCCAGCACCGATCGGACCGCGGCGATCTGACCNNCGAACGAAGCCGACCGTGTCGGAGAGCAACACGGCTCGTCCGTTGCCCAGTTCGAGCCGTCGAACGGTCGGGTCGAGGGTCGAGAACAGTTGGTTCTGGGTCAGGACATCGGCGCCCGTCAACCGGTTGAGCAGCGTCGATTTGCCGGCGTTCGTGTAGCCGACCAGCGCCACCTGAGCGAGGTCGGCCCTGCGGCGCGCTTTGCGCTGGGTGGCGCGGGTCGAGTCGAGCGAGCGCAGATCTCGTTCGAGTTTCGATATGCGGCTTTGGATCCGCCGCCGGTCCGACTCGAGCTTGGTCTCGCCGGGACCTCGGGTTCCGATACCGCCCGCTTGCCGGCTCAGTTCGGTGCCCCGGCCTCGCAGCCGAGGAAGGTGATATCGCAGGAGGGCCAGCTCGACCTGCAGCATGCCTTCCCGGCTGGTGGCGTGCTGGGCGAAGATGTCCAGGATCAGAGCTTCGCGGTCGACGACGTCGCACTCGAAGATCTCTTGGAGGTTGCGCTGCTGGGCCGGGGTCAGCGAGTTGTCGACCACCACCACGTCGATGTCGAGCGATGCAGTGACCGCCGACAGTTCCGTTGCCTTGCCGCGCCCTATGAAAGTGGCCGGGTCGGGAATCGGCCGTCGGACGAGTTCGGTCTCGATCGGATCCGAGCCCGCCGTTTCGGTGAGGAGGGCCAACTCTTCCAGCGAACGCTCCTGCAATTCGCGATTGTCGTCGTAAGCGGCGAGCAGGAAGGCGCGCTGCCGCCCAACCTCGAGGTCGGTGACGGTGGCGGTCAGTCGCCGCCGCTGCCGTCCGCGTTCCGTCATAACCTCTCTCTTCGGCTTCTCCGCACGATTCCACAGTATCCGACCCGGGAGCACAGGGGTGACCGCCTTCCCGAACTTGCGTGAGAAACCTGCGCATACCGCNNACAAACTCACGCAAGAACGGGGGGAGAGTCGGCCCGTTCCGAACGTGCGTGAGAAACCTGCGGATAACGCAGGAAAATCACGCAAGAACGAGGGGGTGGTCAGAGATACCGTCCCTCGCCGGGGAGTTCCTCGTCCTGCTGCTCGGCGATGATGGCCGATTCACGGACGGCGATCACCACCTTGCCGGTGGAGGGCCAGATGAACCGCCATGCGTCGGAGGGGACCGCCCAGAAGCGACTGCCCGTCTCGACATCGACGAGCCCCAGGGCTTCGTTGGATCTCTCGGCAACGGCGGCGGCCGGCACCAGCAGACCCGAGGAGGTGGTCGACTCCTCCATGAGATGACCGACGCGCCAGCCGGGCATGACCCGGTAGCCGTCCTCCCGGCGGGCGATGGGCGGTTCCTGCATGCCTCTTAGTGTGCCAGAAGGATCGGCGAAGCGGCAATGGGGGTCCGCGATCACCGCCGCCCGCGGCCGGCCGGTTGAGGATCGAACCAACCGCCGGCGGTCTCCTACGAGAGTGCCGACCCTTCGAGCACGACCTTCGTCCCGACGGCCCGCGGCACTCCTCTCTCGCCGGATGGGCGGAATCCGTCGGTTCCTAACGGCGGCGGAGCATCACCGCCAGGCCGAGTCCGATCAACACGGCCGGTAACGCCAGATCGCCGAGGAGACCGAGCGCCGATCCGCTGATGTTGAGGATCCCTTCGAAGAACGCAAACCCGGCCATGAAGATGAGGAAGCCGACCATGGCGGTGGTCACGCCCTTGCGGGCCGAACCGTCGCTACCCGACAGGCTCCCGTGGGCGGCCAGACCGAGACCGATCGAAGTGGGCCAGACCAAGGCCCATGCGTAGGCCCAGGTCTGCCACAGGCCGGTGACGTTCTGGAAGAGCAAGAGCAGTCCCAGGGCGGTCAGCTGGCTTCCGGTCACGGTGGCCGCCGTGCCGGCGCCGCCCGGCGCCGCTGCCAGCCCGGAGACCAGCACCACGAGGCCCGGGACGATCACGAACAGCGGCCACAAGGTGCCGAGGTCTAGATCGATCACCCTCCCGAGCAACAGCACCGAACCCACCAGGATGATGACGCTGCCGAGGACGATCCGCGTTGCTCCGGTCCGGTCGGTCGCCATACTCCCTTTCCGTGTTCGTGGTGCTCAAGCTACCCGACGCGCGTTCCCGCGTTGCCAGCGCCACGAAATCCCCAAATCGTTCGACAAGGCGTGTCGCCCGCCGGTATCGTCGATCTCGAGCACATCCTGACCGTTGGTCCGATCGCAGAGGGAGATCGACATGCCGATCAGAACCCCTGATGAGCTTCGTGAGCATCTCGCTCTGGCGATGCAGGTCGAACTGACCACCGTTCCCCCGTACCTCTACGCCATGTATTCGATCGAGGATCAGACGTCGGAGGCGGCCCGCCTGATCAAGAGCGTCGTTGCCGAGGAGATGCTCCACGCGGCGCTGGTCGCCAACCTCCTGGTCGCGGTGGGTGGACGACCCGCGTTCCGTGATCAGGGACTGGTTCCGACCTACCCGGGCCCACTTCCCCACCACGTTCCACCCTTGATGGTCAACCTGGCTCCGGCCTCCCGGCAATTGTGCCGGGAGGTGTTCATGGTGATCGAGCAGCCGGAGGCCCCCGGTGCGCCGCCCGAGGAGGATCAATTCGAGACCCTGGGCCAGTTCTACTACGCCCTCGAACTGGCGCTCGAGCGCCTATCCGACCGCTTTGACCTGTTCGGGGACGTCCAGGCCGACCGGCAGTTCTCCGACCCGGCTTTCTACCAGCCGGTGGAGTTCGACGCCGAGGACAGCGGGGGGCTGATGCTGATTCGCGATCTCGAGACCGCCTGCGCGGCCATCGAAGTGGTGGTGCATCAAGGGGAGGGGGTGAGCGACGAGCGGTATGCCGATCCGTCCCACCAGGAGCTCACGCACTACTACAAATTCGAGCAGATCGCCGACGGGGTGAGCCCGCTCGGCGAGGTCCGGCCCACCATGGTGAATCCCACTACCGCCGATCTGCCGGAGTCGGTGCAACCGGTTTCCAACCTGGTCAACGCTCTGTACCGATACCTGTACGTGACACTGGATGACCTCTATCAACCGATCGCCGACAAGGGACCGCTGGTCGATCGGCTCTACCTGTTGATGTCCCGGCTGTTCGGTCCGGCGGCTCGCTACTTGATGGAACGACCCGTCGGGGACGGCCTGGTGGCGGGACCCACGTTCGAGGTCTATTCATTCGACTTCGACTCTTCGCCGGCCGACCAGATCAAGGTGCTGGCAGAGCGGGTCCTGGCCGAGCACCCCGGTCTGGCGGCTCTGGCGCCGGCCCTCGAACAGCTCTAATCCGCAATCGCCACGAAGAGGTCGAACACCCACTCGGTGTGCGGCAGTACCGGGGAGGTGAGAAGCTCTTCCAGGCACTGGCGGTTGTCTGCTCGATAGGAGCTGGCTTCCAGCCAGGCGGCCAGCCGGCCCCAGTCCTCCCCGATGGTGACCAGGCCGTCGCAGCGCAGTACGGCGAAGAGGCCTCCTTCGAAGTCCTTGATCTCGACATCGCCCAGTGGTTCGACGTCCGGTCCAACCGTCATCCACTGCTCGTATCCGTAGTTGGGGCTTCCCGGCATCGGATTCGGGTTGTTGAAGCCGAAGTACCGCTGCGTCCCGTCCGCAAGGTTGGTAGCCCGTGCCCAGGTCATGAGTTTTTCCCAGGCTTCCAACTCGGGTTCCGGCCCGAAACCGAGCGTTGCGGCAACTCGCATCGGCTCGAGCCGGACGATGCGTACTTCTTCCATGTGGTTTCACCTCGTTCGATGAGTGTCGCGCCCAATACCTGACGTCTCCTGTCAGGTATTCTCAAGTTGATGCGGGCAGATCGGTTGTTGTCGGAGCTCATGCTGCTGCAGAGCCGGGGCCGGGTGACGGCCCCCGCCCTGGCCGGCGAACTCGAAGTCTCGGTCCGGACTATCTACCGGGACATGGAGGCGCTGGGTGCGGCAGGGGTGCCCGTCTACGCCGAGCGGGGTCGGGAAGGCGGGTTCGCCATCCTGGAGCGCTACAGGAGCGACCTCACCGGGCTCACTCCGGAGGAGGTCAAGGCGTTGTTCTCGCTGGCGGCCCCGGCGGCTCTGGATCAACTGGGGATGAGCACCGAGCTGCGGGCCGCTCTTCTCAAGCTGGCGGCGTCGCTACCCGAACGGCTGCGGGGGACCGAAAGCGAGGTGCGGGAGCGGATCCATGTCGACCCGGCACCCTGGACGGGTGAGGCGGAACCGGCCCCCTATCTGCAGAGCGTTCACCAGGCGGTGTGGGATGAACGACAGCTGCGAGTGGAGTTCGCCTGGCAGCCGCACATCCGGGTCGATCGAACGGTGGACCCGCTCGGCCTGGTCGCCAAGGAAGGTGACTGGTTCCTGGTGTGGAGGGCGGAGGAGCAGATCGGCGTGTATCCGGTGGACCGGCTGGCCGGCGTCGAGACTCTGGCGACCTCGTTCGAGCGACCGGCCGACTTCGATCTCATTTCCTTTTGGCGCGAATGGCGAGAGCGGGTGGGGGCCAGCGGCGCCGGCTATGAGGTTCATCTCCGCATCGATGCCGAGCTGACCCCGCACGCCCGGCAGGCCCTGGGCGTGACCTTCGAGCCCCTGGATCGAGGTGGGCGGTCGGGGATCGCCCGCTTCGAGTCGTTGGAGAACGCCCGCCGAGCGATCCTTCCGCTGGGTGGGGCGGTCGAGGTCCTGGAACCGGAAGCTTTGCGCCGCAGTGTGGCCGATTTCGCCGGCCAGACCGCGGCGCTCTATCGGGAGGTTTGAAGCTGCGAGCGACGAGCTTCCGGCCTCGAGCTACGAGCGGCGAGCCCGGGCGGCGACCGGGTGGCCACCGCCCGGCTTCGTTTCTCAGGCCCGGGGGTTGGGCGGCACGCTGAGGCCCATGTCGCCCACCATGTCCTTCATCGAACCCTCGGTTCGGGTCATCTCTCTGCGGAGCGGGGCTCTGTTGTACACGTAGCCGGCGATGGGTGTCTCGATGAAGTGGAGCCGGTTCACGACGTCTTCGAGTTCGGCAACGGGACTCCCATGATTGACGACCACCACGGCTGCGTCGGAATACCCGGCGATCGTGCTCGCGTAGGCGATCTGCATCAGCGGCGGCGCATCCATGAAGATGAGGTCGTACTCGCTCTTCAGGCTTTCGAGAAACGCCTGCGTGTCCGGAGATCTGAAGAAGTCGGTGGCGATGGTCGGCCGCCGGCCTCGACCGAGCAGGTCGAGCTGCACCTCGTTGCCGAGGTGCACCGTCTGGACGCAATCCGCCAGAGCAGTGTTGCTCTCTACCGCGTCGGTGATCCCCATCTGGAGCGAGAATTCGCCCTTGCCGAGCAAGCGGCTCACGGTCTGATCACCAAAGTCGGTGTCGAGTACCAGGACGTTGTGCCCCTGCCGGGCGGCAGCCAGAGCGAGGTTGGCGGTGGCGGTGGTCTTGCCGGTTCCGTTCAGGGCAGACAGCACGACCAGCAGGTCCATCGATTCGGAACGCATCCGGATGTCGAGCGAGGCGGCGGCAAACCGGTACGCTTCGGCGGCCACCGACCGGGGGGCCTGGGTGACCGGCAGAGCGGTCTCGATACCCTCCTCTTCGAAATCCGGGACGTCGGCCAGCAGCGGGGCACGAAGGAGCATCTCCGGTTGGGTGCGGCCCGTGTAGACCCGCCTCCGGACGGCCAGCAAGTAGGCAGCTCCCACTCCGGCCAGCAGGCCCAGGGCAAGGCCGATGGCCAGGGTCCGGGGCA
>DHIO01000007.1:0-1024 GCA_002403855.1 Acidimicrobiia bacterium UBA4744 | reverse complement strand
CCAGCTCGGCCAGCGCCTCGTCCAGTTGCTCGTCGACGTCCTCGCGGGCTCCGACCGAGACACTGAGAGCGACTATTTGGGCCTCCAGATCAGCGATCTGGCGGTCGAGTCCGGCCAGCGCCGAATCCACCTGATCGAGAGCGGCGCGCGAGTCGGCGCTCGTGACCTCGGTCTGCAGATCTTGATACGCCTGGGCCAAGGCGTTGGCTCCAACCTGAGCCGTCTCGGGGTCCGTCGCCCGGAAGGTGATGATGATGAGGTCGATTTCCGATCGGCCCAGAATCTCGGATTCTTCCTGGAGCTCGTCGGCCGTCAGCTCGGCACCCGGAGGGATCTCGGGGGCCAGCTCACTGGCTCTCTCCGCTACGATCCTGGATCGCAGGAGTTCCAGCTGGTCCAGCAGGTAGCGCTCCGGTCGGATGACAGTCCCGGTTACGAACACTCCCGTCGCCTGNNCGAATTCTAACCGAGAGTCGATACCCTGACCAGAAGGATTGTGAATCTAGCAGTCTGCATGATACGTCAAACGACGGAGTGTGACGGAGAGAACCCCTGCCGGGCGACGGACGGCCCGGCGGGCATCCCCCATCTTGTCAAGGCGCCCGGGAAGCCCGGGCCGGCTCGGTCGGCTCACTCGAAGGAAAGACCCTCTCGCTAGCCCGATAGTGTGGGTAAGGTTGCCGGAGTCAGCCGCCCGGCGGTCGCAGAACGCCGGCACCCGCCACGAACCAAAGGGGGCATGGGGTGGCGAGATGGTCCCGTACAACGCTGATTCTGTCTGCCGCGGCGGCTGCCGTGGCAGGGTTCTTGATCGTTCTGCCCGGCGGCTCGACCGATTCCGCGGCGGATACGACGCTACCTCCGGTCACGACCCAACCTCCGGCAACGGAAACTACGACCACCGTCTCTCCGACCACCTCTGAAACCACCACCACGACCGCCTGGACCTCCACCACCCCTTCGACGATGGCGATAACGGAGTTCGATATTGAGGTTCTCCCGGGGGATGATATTCAGGCGTTGG
>DHIO01000029.1 GCA_002403855.1 Acidimicrobiia bacterium UBA4744 | reverse complement strand
ACGACCCAGGTGGTGCGCTGCCAGGACTGAAGTGCCCCATCGGTGGTCGCTTGACAGAGTTCGGCGTCCAGTAGGGCTTCTTCGCCCTCAGGGGTCGAAACGACCAGGCACCCATCCATAGCCTCGGATTCCAGGTGAAGGTTGTAGCCCCATACCCCCCACCCCCCCAAAAAAAGAAGAACGGCCGTGAGCGCCAAGAGGGCTCCCCGGGTCCGAGGACGGTGAGCAACGAGCGCACCCATCAACAAACTCAGGACTGGCAAAGCAAAGACCGCAAATGCGCTCATCACGACGGGCGAGAAGCCCCCCGCTTCATAGTCATCTTGGGCGAGAACAACGACCCCCAAGGCAACGACGAAGAAGACAATGCCCGCTACCACCCACAGCCAAGCCCGCTGATACCAGCGCCCGCCAACACCCACCGGAAGGTCCTCAGCGACCACGACGCCCCCACGTTCCCGCTCCTTCGCAAGACTCTACCCACCCATTCCAACCGACGCCGAGGAGCACATACCGAGCGCGCCCTCGGCCACTACCACCCGGTAGGCACCCCGGTTATCTGCCCCGGTCGCCGTCTCGGACAGGCTGGACGAACAGAAAGCCCCCCTGGACAGGGAGTCCGCATGAACGGCGCACGCCTCTTGCCCCCCGGGGACACCACCCCAAGACGACGCCGCCGGAAGCTTCCGGGCTGTGACCCTCACAGGCAGCGTCCTGGAGACTAGGGGGTCTCACGGACCGGTCACTTGGTCCAGTGGTCGACGATCTCACGAATGCGCCCCTGCTGGTGCAGGTCGGACAGCGCCCCGTTGATGTCGCTTCGCAATGGCGAATCTTCAGGCACCGCGAACCCGATGAACTCGTCATAGAGAAGGTCGCCGGTGCCACGGATCCCGTAGTCGGCACCGAGTGCGTCCAACGAGTATCGGTCGGCGACCACCACGTCCACCTCGCCGGCCTCGGCGGCGACGAACGCATCGAGCTGTGTCGGGTAGCCCACCGTGTTGACACCGCGCTCTTCCAAGAATGCCTCGTAACTCGATCCCTCCACCACCGCTACCGGTCGACCTTCGAGATCGCCCACCTCCGAAACGACCTGGGCGGCGCGCTGCGACTGCAGGGCCGTGGTCACTTCCGAGACGAACGCACCGACCAGAAACAAGCTGCCCAACATCGCCAACATTGCAACGAGCCGGCCCGGGGTTGTCCTCGGCGATTTGTCTCCATACCCAATGGTGGTCACGGTCACCATCGCCCACCACAGCCCATCCCAGACCCCGCGTCCGTACCCCGGAGCGAAGTCACCGTGGGGAGTTCGGCGCTCCGCCTGCCACATCATGTGACTCAAGACCAGCAATCCCACCGCGCTCCAGCCCAACAGCTTCAAGATGTCGACACTTATCAACGCGCTGGCCAACGACACCGGGTTCTCCGTGCGCTCATGTACTCCGACCATCGGACCCGACGCCACCACTCCCGTCGTGAAGTCAAAGACCTCCTCCCGACTACTCGTCGAGGACAGCGGCGCCACCCCGACATCCGCACCACCGGCCCTGATCACGTCACCCATGTCGGTGAGCGATTCAATCCACACCACCTCGTAGTCCCAGCCCAACTCAGCAGCTACCTGCTCCCACACCTCGAACAGGAACCCACCCGGCACCTCACCCCGGCGCTCCACAAAGGGTTCCACCTCGAACGTCGCCACTACCAACTCAACATCGGACTGGGCGCGCGCCACACCACCACCGACCGCCATGGCCGAGAGCACGCCCACCAGTAACCAGCGGTACCAGAGCCTGCCGACCCGACCGTTCAGGGCGACAAGCATGGCCACTGCAGCTTCTGAGGCACCAGATCCACCACACGTTCACGATACCCAACACGTCGCCGTCGGGCTCCATCAACCTCCCCTGATTCCCCGGGTCTCATCTCCGGGGAGGATGGCTCCGTGACCATCCACGTCCAGCACGAGCAGCCGCAAACCCGTGCGGCCCGGGCGAACTGGCTCCCTGCTCCTTACGGACCCTTCTACGTTGTCCTTACGAACCTTCTACGTTGTCCTTCGGCTCTACCTTCCGGAGGAGGCAGCGCGTGGCGGATTGCGGCAGCCGCCCCCGATCGCCCGCGTCGACTGATCTTCGCAGCGCGGAGCAGCCGAAAGACGGTCGAGAGGTCTCCGTTGATGGCGCGTAGGTGTCAGTTCCTGGAACTCTGCCACCAAGTCTGATAGGCGAATCGGTGGACGGTCGAACCGGTTCGCTCGGCCGGTGAGGCTTTCCCGGGGTAGGGACCTCCGGCCGTGGCGGCTCCCGCTCGCCCTTGATACGGTCCGAAATGGAGGGCGACCCTCGCCCATCGGCATCGTTCACCAAGGAGGTGATGATGGGAAAGAAGATCCTCATGCTCGTCGGCGACTATGTAGAGGACTACGAGGTGATGGTGCCCTTCCAGGCACTCCTCGCAGTCGGCCACGACGTCCATGCCGTCTGCCCGGACAAGGCCGCCGGAGAGACGGTCAGGACGGCCATCCACGACTTCGAAGGCGACCAGACCTACAGCGAGAAGCCGGGCCACAACTTCGCGCTGAACGCCAGCTTCGCGGAGATCGACGAGGCGACGTACGACGCGTTGATGATCCCGGGAGGTCGGGCGCCCGAGTACATTCGGCTGAACCCTCGGGTGCTGGAGATCACCCGTCACTTCGCCGAGGCCCACAAGCCGATCGCGGCCATCTGCCACGGGCCGCAGGTCCTGGCTGCGGCCGGCGTGCTGAGCGGGATGGAGTGCACCGCGTATCCGGCGGTAGGGCCATCGGTCACCGCCGCCGGGGGCACCTACCAGGAACTCCCCGTCGACCGGGCGCTCGTGGATCGCTTCTTGGTGACCGCACCGGCCTGGCCCGCGCATCCGGAGTGGATCGCCAAGTTCCTCGATCTGCTGGGCACCAAGATCCAGCTGTGAGTCGAAGGAGGTCCGAACCCCAGGCCTTTGACCTGGGGTTCGCGCCTGTCGAGGATTGTTGGAAGTCATGGACTGGCCGGCGATCTGTCCCGTACTCGTGTCTTCGTAGGAACAGGGAGGCTGCCTCCATGGGGCGCCTGATGGCGGACTCGCATCGAGGGTGCGTTCGGAGTCGCCCGGGAGGGGGGCGGCGTCATCGGCGGAATGTGAAGCAGACGGGAGGTGCGGTTCGCCGGCCCGACAGGGGAGGGAGTTTCAGCGCGTGTAACCCCGAGGCAGCATCGGGGGGTGGGTCGTCCGTCGCCGTGAGTCGGACCGTGAGCGGCGACTCTGCCCTCTCCCACAGTCCTGGCGCCGGCCGTCAACTAGGTCGTCTCGGCGATGTCGCTCTGGGCGGTTTCGATGTCCGTCGCCGGTTTGATCTGGTCGATGGGGACGTCTCGCTCGGCGAACCCTGCCGTCAAGGCGGCGGCCCCGTAGACCGTGATCGAATTGAGATAGATGACCAGAAGGATGCCGATGGGCACCGCCAGCGCGCTGTACTGCGGTTTGTCCACCGAGAATCCGATGATCAGCGCCATCGGAATCCGCAGCACCTGGATTGCCAGAGCCCCAATCGCGGATCCGAGGTTGAGCGCCTTGCGGGGGGGCCGAATACCTCCCAGCCGACCGAGCAGCAGGCGCATGACCAAGAAGTCGACTGCGAGCGTCACGACCACGGCAGCTATCCTCACCAACAGCCGAGTCCCGCTTCCCTCGATACCGGCTGCGTCCATGACCTGATTGGCGAAGTTCGCCGTCACCGTTCCGGCAACGAGCGAGAACGCGATCAACGATCCGATGACGACCAGCCAGCCAAGCAGGCGAAGCCGCTTGATCACGAAGGAGCGCGGATCGAGCGGAGCGCCGTAGATGTCATGGATCGATCCGCTGGCTGCAACCATCGCCCCGCTCCCTGCATAGAGCATGGCCAGGAGACCAACCAGGGACGCCGCCTGACCGATCGCTCTCAGTTGAGCCGGGTCGATTCCCTCATCGCCGAGTAATCCGGGAAAGGCCTCGGACACCGCGGTGGTCACGTAGCTGGCCATACGATCGGTGTCCAGGATGGCGGTCACGCCGTAGGCCAGGGCGATCAGAGAGAACAAGGCCAAGAACACGTAGTAGGCGGTCCCCGCGGCGAGGAGCGTCGACCTCGCATAGTTGAACCGAGAGATGGCCCGATAGCCGACCCCCACCGCGGTGGTGGTCCCTCCATCGGCGTCGTCGAGATCCTCGATCAGCTCGGGTGGTGCCTTTGGTGGCGGGTCGATGGGCTCGCCCGGAATCGGCGGCGGCGCCGCGATGACAGTCACGGCCAGCCCCGCTGCTCATGGCCGGGCCGGCAGAGCCGCGCTCTCGCGACGGCCTTACCACGACCTTGGCGATCTCTCGACCTGCGCACGGCGCGACATTAGCCCAAGCCGCGCGCCGATATCAGGGAACCGGCGGCCGACGTCGAAGCAGAGGGACGTGCGACCGCTGCTGAGAAGATCAAGGGCGAGCGGACCGACCCGGCGGCAGGCAAGACCAAGTTTGGCGACTGGGCCACCCGGGTCGACGCCACTCGGAGGGAATCAACGCGGGCCCGCGATTCCTCCTACCTGCGAAACCTTGTTCTCCCACTCGCGTGAAGATCCTGAAACGACAGAATCCCCTGTATTCAGAGAGGATTCTGGGAGTGGGCACTACTGGGATCGAACCAGCGGGCTGCGGAGCAGCCGGCGACCGCAGCGGTCCGCGACCTCTGCCGTGTGAACGCGAAACCGATACCACCGGTCATCAACGGTTACCACCGAATACCCGCGTTTGTCTGGGTTCTCACCACCGGTCATCACCGGTCATTTGCGGTTGTCATGTGGTCGCGGGGTGGCCGCGGTGCGCTGGGTCGAGGTGACACGGACACGTTCCTCGCCACTATCACGACGGTGCGGCTTGAGGTATCACCCACTAACGCCGAATGCCGGATATCGCGCGGGCGCGACGGTCGTCGACCGATGTCGGTATGGGCGGCCAAGCCCGGCGTTCGGTGACGCTCTGTTCCGGCCGCCTAGAGTCAGAGCGTGGACCGGGAGACCCTCGCCAGAAGGTCACTTGCCCTGGACTCGGTGTACTGCACGATTGCAGGAGCTACGGCATTTCTCACGCGCCGACGCGTCGGCCACGTACTGCATGTTGACCCCGCAGCGGTTGCGGTCGCAGGGATAGCCACGGTTGCCTGGTCGGCTCTGGTCGGTGTCCTTTCGAGGCGAGACGACTGGCGAAGCGGCACCAGTTTGGTTGGCTTGGCGAACACGATGGCCTCTGCCGCCTTGCTCGGAGCAGCTGTAAAGAAGGCCAAGGGCCCTGGCCGTGTCGTTCTTGCAGCGACTGGGCTAGAGGTTGCTGCCTTCGCCGCGAGTCAGGCGGCAGCACTTCGCGACACGCGTTGACCGCTGGCCCGTTGCAAGGCCATGGTTGTTGTGACGGTCGAGGGCACGCATATCGCTGCGTCACCCGACATGCTCGATTCGAGGACTGCATCAAGTTCTTCGCTGAACACCCACTTCCGTAGCGCCCAGATCGATGCATCTGCGTGCGCTGCGGAACCGCAGAAGGATTGCCGGGTCTTGGGGGCGGATCGTGGTCTTCAGGCGGACCGTCGCTCGGCAGGTCCTGCGACGTGCAGCTGGAGAGCAAGCTTGGTGTCGTGCAGCCGGAAGAGGCGTGACACGAAGGGTGGAAGGAGCGCCATGACGCTGTCGACGGGAACCACGGCTGGCTCATCGACGATGACACTACAGCCGTCGAGTTCCACGACACCCCGACCGGCAGCTCGGAGGTTACGCAACCAGTCGACTTCCGTGCCGTAAGGCAGCCCGACGATGATGATGTCCTCCGACCGGTGAGCCGTCAGAGGCGTCATGTAGGCCTTCCCCGACCGCCTTCCGACGTGATGGAGCAACGCGGCGTTTGCCGACCGCCCTGAGAAGAACCGGACCATCACCGGATTGGTCACGTGTTTGTGGTACCACGTGACCAGCCTGATCACCCGCGAATTGCCGCTCCGAAGTCCCCAGACCATCAGCACCGTCTCGGCGACCTCAGCGACGACGATCACACCGAATACCACAGCCGGCACCTTGACGAGCCTGCGCATACCGGCTCCGAATTCGTTCCTAACCCCACACTGGCACAACCCACACGCACAGCGAAAGAGGAGAAGGTCCTGACCCGCCCAGATCGGCAGATATCGAGCGGGGTGATCCACAGGTCGCCCAACGACCTTCGCCTGCTGGCTTGAGGAGTTGCTCGTCGACGCCGACCGCTACTGCGAGGGTCTAGCGGTCGCCCAGACCGAGGACCAGGAACTGGCAACGCTGG
>DHIO01000030.1:5940-7943 GCA_002403855.1 Acidimicrobiia bacterium UBA4744 | reverse complement strand
CAATCTGCGTTGCCTGTCCGATATCTCGAGCGGCATCTTCGCCTGAGGCCCCGTATTTGACGCTCGGTCCTGTGCCAGTGCATGTTGGCCACTCTCGATGAGGGCACCCCGACCACTCAGCGACCACTTGACAACAGCAAGGACCGGTGACGACTGTGGACAACCGGTGGTGTGAAACCCGCCAACCGCGGATGATCGTTGATGACCGGTGGTATTGGGTCTCGCGTACACACGGCAGAGGTCGCGGACTGCGATGCAGTCCGCGGACGACGCAAGAGATGCGCTGATGGCGTATAGGGAGTCGCTTCCGTCCTATCCCGATGTCGAGAATCGGATCATCCGGGCGTGGCCGGGCAAAGCCAATGAGGATCTGGATTCGGGAGCTTCTCCGAAGGAGGGCTGGTGTATAGAGGCGGCTGTCTATTCGGAGGATGACCCTTCGGTCGACGGCGAGCTGCTCGTGTGGATCGTCATCCAGGCGACTCGAGAGGCCGGCTGGTCGGCCGCGGCTTCATGACGAACATGGTCACATCTGGGTGACAAACCGACGGTTCCACCAGCCCACCGAGCGTGGTCCCGGCGCGGCAGCGCCTCGCCCCGGTCAGTATCGAAGGTGCCCCTATACCGGCCACATTTCCGGGCGTACGATGTCGGTGGAGGGAGGTAGAGGAGGTGGTGGTCNNGGTCTCCTCTGCTGTGGATTCTGGCGCTCATCGCTGCGCTGACCGTCGGTGTGGTCGTCGGATGGTTGGTATTCGGCGGGGAGGAAGCCGAAGCCACGGTTGACGCTGAGATCGAACAGCAGATCAACGCACTGATCGACGACTGGTTGACGGCCTGGAACACCGCCGACGGACAGCTCGGCATGGACTCGTTTGCCACCGACAGCCGGTACGTTTCAGGTGTGTCGGGATTCGGTGGGTGGTCCGGTGAAGAGATACGGGCGGGTATTGAGAGGTGGGGCGGCTCGACCTACAGCTCTGAGAAAAGGGGCGATCCTCTCATTATCGAGCGACCCGACTCGTACCTTGTCGTACAGAAGTGGTCTCCCTTTGAGGGATACGGCCGGGACTACTTCTCCCTGTTCAACATCGTCGACGAGAACGGCTCGTTGAAGTTCCGGTACGTCGAAGACTGGTACGGAATGGGATGGTTCCAGCTCGCCGACAATCTCCCACCGCAACCAGTCGACGCGGGGGATTGAACCCGGTCGGAAAAGGCCAGGTCTTACCTCTCTTGCTCCCGCCGCTGAAATCGAGTTGACGGGCCGTCGATCTCGCACGTCGCTGCCGCCCAGCCCCAAATCCAACGGAGTTGCCCGTCGACCATCCCCGCTCCGGCATGGATGTGCCCGGATCGGCTCCGAGTTCCCCTGATAGAGATAGCTCCGCCCCGAAACCTGACAGCTCGAGTCGTCAAGCGCAGCGGTGGAGTACCTCACCGGTGTGGTCGTGGCACCGGCGCTGCGCGCCTTGACCACTGAGGATCTCAACTCTGCAAGAAGCGACGTGGGTCCACCCACCTTGCTGGAAGACCGGCCCGCTCGGCACTTGAGGGGCTATTCCTGAGACGCGGCAGCGGTAGCACGACCACTGATCGCTTGACCTGCGGCGTGGTAGATCTTCCACTCGGCATGAAGGCCTCGGGAGATCACCGGGCGTGTCGGACCTTCTTGGGAGGTCTCCGACCGTCGCCGTTCCTGCGTTCTCAGGTGGATCTTGTTGCCGGCCGGATCACAGAAGATGATCGATTGCATCCCGTTGGGCCAGTTCACCTCTTCGACGATGGGAACCTCCCGCTCCTGCAGGTGTTGACGCCAGGGCCCGACTACTCCAGGGCTGATGCCAAACGTCACTTGCCCCGGCTCGGTGGATTCGATTTCTCCGGCCGGCGCCTGGAAGAGGATGAGTGTGGTGTCGCCGTCGTGAAACGTCGATTGCTGCGCCCCGACTCGCCTGGCGGCCTTCAACCCCATCACATCTTGGTAGAACTTCTCCGCGCCC
>DHIO01000030.1:5347-5931 GCA_002403855.1 Acidimicrobiia bacterium UBA4744 | reverse complement strand
AGAGGCTCACGGACGATGTTGGCCTCGTAGACCTCGTTGATGACCTGCACTATGTCCGCACCAATCGGGTCGCCATTTCCGTACTGGGTATTGAAAGGAAGCCCGTCGGCGCCGTAGAACTCCACGAGGTACTCCCGAACCTCGGGGTCCAATGTCCACTCGTTGAGAAANNTCGTTGTAGCTGCGGACGAGTGTCCAGCCCTCCTGCTCGAAGCGTGCCGTCAGCTCTGCCGGGAGTGTTTCGAGGACCGTCGCTGCGTCGGCTACCCCAGTTGCTCCGCCGGCAGTCGGTCCAGTGAGGCAGGCGAACATCATGAGACCGGGAACCTCACACCCATAGCTGAGCTCGTGATGCGAACACATCGTTTGGTTCGGTGCCCACTTGGAGGCTGTGTACACCCCTTCCGAGTGCATCCGTCGGGGATCGAATGCCTGCTTTTCGATCATGAGACCACCGGTCAGATTGCGAAAGACGGCCTCGACCTCAGATCTCTCGCTCAGCCCGAGCCCGCGCACGAGGACCGAACCGTGCTCGGCGACATTGGCGCGCAGGGCGGCGCGGTGTTCGGCCACCCAGCCGGGCG
>DHIO01000030.1:0-5330 GCA_002403855.1 Acidimicrobiia bacterium UBA4744 | reverse complement strand
CCACCAGGTGCCAGTCGGCGTAGTGTTGCGCGAAGTCTTCTGTGATCGGGTCGTCGGCGGCCACGACCACGGTCACCGGGGTCTTCAGCTTCTGGGCAGGTGGGTCGTCGAGAAGCTCGGCCAAGTAGCGGGAGGCGGACACGAAGTCGTGTCGGAAGGCGGCACCGATGTGCTCGGCACGCTGAGCGTCGAGTTCGCCGAGATCCGTGTAACCGGTGTCGTCGCTCAGTTCTGCAGCGATCTCCGCATTGCTCTGATTGGTCACCTCGCCTATGGCTCTGCGCCGATCGGCGGCGTCGCCGAGCAGTTGCGCCGCGAGGAACACTCGCTGCACGTTCACCCCAAGTCGCGTCAGTTGCCGGGCGGTCTCGACGGCGAAGGCGGCGCCCGAAGACTGCCCCCACAGCAAGGCCGGGCCGGAGCCAAGCCCGGCGATCTCGGCGACGACCTGGTCGACCACCTCGGACATGGGCAGGAAGTGCTCACTCTCGGCGGCCACGTCATGCCCGGGCAATTCGACTGCATAGACGGCAAGGCCGTGGCTCCTGAGCGTGGTCGCCATCGGCTGGTAGTTCACCGCGTTGCCACCGGCGTAGGGGAAGCAGACCAGCACACCGGTCGGCTCCCCGGCCGGCTTCGAGAGCAACTGCAGCAGGCCCGCGTCCCGGCTGGTGCGACCTTCGACCAGCGCCGCGAGATCAGCGAGGACCGGATAGCTAGTGACATCCTTCAACGACACCTGACGATCGAGTGCCACCGCCAGCCGCACTGCCGACAGTGACGTCCCGCCTCGATCGAAGAAGTCGTCCCGCCGGCCGATCTGATCCTCGGAGATCCCCAGCACGGAGGCCCATGCTGAAGCCAACCGTTGCTCGGTAGGCGTAGCCGGGGGCTCCGAGCTCGCCTCCGTCGTGTCGAGTTCCGCCGCAACGGGCCTGAGTCGCTTGCGGTTGATCTTGCCGTTATCGGTCAACGGAAGATTCTCCATCCATTGGATCGCCGGCGGCACCATGTACGGAGGCAGCGACTCGCCCAGCTGCTCCTGGATCCGATCGACCTCGAGCGGTTGGGGACCGGAGTAGAAGGCAACCAGGTGCTTGCTGCCGTCGGCTCGTTCCGCGACCACGACCGCGCCGTTGCGCACGCCGGGAAGGCGCAAGAGCGCGTTTTCGATGTCACCGATCTCGATCCGGAAGCCACGGATCTTGACCTGGGCGTCCCGTCTGCCCAGGAACTCCAGCTTGCCGTCCGGTCGCCAACGGCCGTAGTCACCACTTCGGTAGAGACGTTCACCCTTGCGGATCGGGTCGACCATGTACGCCGTTCGGGTGCGGTCGGGATCATTGATGTATCCGCGGCCGACGCAGATACCAGAGAAGACGATCTCCCCCGGTGCACCGAGCGGCACTGGCGACAGGTACTCATCGACCACGTAGACGTACACGTTGTTGACCGCAAGGCCCAACGGGACACGATCTCCCTCGGGAGGCCGGTCCATTACTTCGTGATTGGTGTCGTCGGAGGTCTCGGTCAGACCATATGCGTTGACGAGTTTGACGGCCGGCATGGCTGCGAACCAACGCTCGGTGAGCTCCTTCGTCAGGGCCTCACCGGTGGCCGACACGCACCGCAGTTCTGGCAGCTCGCGGGGGTACTGATCCAGATACGAGAGGACGACCTCGAGATACGACGGCACGACCTGCAACACCGAGACGCCGCCATCGATGATCGTATCAACGAACCGCTCCACGTCCAGAATGACCTCCTGCTCGATGATCAGGGTTTGCCCTCCCACCAAGAGGGCGGAGACCAATTGCCACAGAGAGATGTCGAAGCATTGCGGCGCAACCTGGGCGACGACCTGCCCTTCGGTTATCTCCAGATCGTCGATCTTGGCGTAGAGGTGGTTCAACATGCCCGCCTGCTCGCACATGGCCCCCTTGGGTTCACCCGTGGAGCCGGACGTGAAGTAGATGTAGGCGAGATCGTTCGCCNNCGGGATACCATGGCTGCGATCCGATCGGCCGGGAAGTGCGGCTCGATGGGCAGGTAGACGCCGCCGGCCTTGAAGATGGCGATGACGGCGGCCATCCAGTCCAGATTGCGCTCGCTGACGACAGCGACGATGCCCTCCCTCGTCAACCCTCGCGTCAGCAAAGCGCGTCCGAGCCGGTTGGCGCGGGCGTTGAGTTCCCGATAGGTCCACCGCAGATCGCCACACACAGCAGCGATGGTGTCCGGGTGAGCCCGTACTCGTTCCTCGAACAGCTGGTGGAATCGATGGTCCGGGAGCTCGCGCTGCGGTCCGGAGAGTCCTTCAACCAGGAAGTGGAGTTCGTCGGCGGAGATCAGACTCTGCCGCGTGTGTTCGGCGCTCGGGTCGGAGGCAATCAAAGTGAGCGCGGTGAGGTGATAGCTGGCAATCCTGGCGGCGCTGTCCTCATCGAGCGCCTCAGTGCGGTAGCGCAGCTTCAGGACCAACTGGCCGTCTTGTTGGGCGAGGTCGACGGCGAGCACGGTATCCGGGGCGAGATCGAGGTCACGACCGGTCGGGTCGAACACGGACTCGAATACCGGTTCGGCGAGTTCCGATTCGCTCCGGAGATCGATGACCGTATGCGCCGAGTCGGCCTCGAGCTCTCCAACGACTCGATGGGTGCTCGACAGCAGGGTCGCCCACGAGTCAGTTTCCGTCAGCACCCGACAGGGCAGCGGCGGTCCCCCTTCCTTCGGGATGTAGCCCGCCACCACCGCTATTTCCCCCGAAAGTGCGGCCAGCACTTTGGCGTGGGCCGCGAACACGATCGAGTCCGTTGACAGGTCCAGCTGATCCGCAAGGCGGCGCAGCGACGCAGCCAGGTCGTTTGGCATCGTGACGTGGTGGGTTCGGGTGCCCGGCTTCGGATGGAGAGTCCACCGCGGGATTGCGGTGAACCCGCCGGCGCTCGGCGCACCATGCCAGTTCTGCCGGATTGTCTCTTCTCGCGTCGTCATTGAGCGTTGCCTCCCTATTGCCCTTCAGCGGCGATCACCGCCGCCCGCTCGATTTGAATCGCTTCGCTCTCAGCCCTTTGTTGCGACCAACCTGCCTTCCTCTGCAAGAACCTGTGATGCAGCCCCAACCGCAGTCAGATCCGCAACCTCCATCGCCGGGTTGCCCTCCCACCTGGTGTGCGGCGGAACTTCTTCGCCCTTCATGAGAAAAGCGCCGGGAGCGAGTTGTGCCCCGTCGCCCATCGTCACGCCGTAGTGGACAAGTGCACCTGTGCCGAGCGTGCACCCGGCACCGATTGCGATGTAGTCGGACTTGAAGGCGCCGTCCTCCTGCGAGTGGGACTGCAAGACGCTGCCGGCGTTGAGCGTGCAGCGGTCTCCGATCGTAGCCAGGGTCCTCTCCGGGATGTGGCAGCCGTCATCGAACACCCGCTTGCCGATCCGGACACCCGTAAGGCGCCAGAACAAGCTCTTCAGCGGAGTGCCGGCGAAGATCGGCAGATTCCCGGCCTTCGCCACCATCTTCCAGTAACGCTCGTGAGACCAGAAGTCCTTGTCGTAGATCGAGCATTGCCGGGGCTGTAACCGACGGAACAACGTGGTGGCACGCTCCAGGAGCACCTGGTACAGGACCCGCAGAACGATGGCGAAGGGCATAGCGAGTGCAAACACATTGAGACTCGTCGTCTGGGTGTAGTTCGCCGAACCGATGGCGAGGAGCATCCAAACGAACGCAAACACCCACTGTGCCAGCAGGAACAGCCCGATGGTGAAGAGGTTGTGCCGGTTCTTGGCGGCCAGGCGGCGGCGGAGGTCCTCGGGACCCTGCGGATGATTCATACCGATGTCGCGCTGGACCGATCGCGGAATCTGGAAGCTGGGGGCGCCGAGCAGCCCGACGTCGGTACGGACTTCACCGTCGATCGGAACCATGACCTTGGTCGCAAGCAAGCAGTTCTCTCCCGTCTTGCCCTGTGAGGGGTATGCCACGTGGTTCCCGAGGAAGTTGTGTGCGCCGATCTTCACTTGGGACACCCGGAAGGACGTGTTCGAGTAGTCGGCGTTGATGAGCGAGAGGCCGTCGGCGATCATCGATCCGCGACCGATGGAGACCAGGTACGGGTTGTCGTGCTTGACGGCCGTACCGAAGTTCGACCCGGTCTGTATCACGTCCTCAGACAGGTCATACCCGATCCAGCGGAGGTAGCGGACGATGTACGAGCTGTCACCAAAGAGATTCGTGAANNACCACAACGAGGCCGACCAGCATGAGGCCGAAGAAGAGCACGCTGGAGACGAGCAGCGCATCCCAGTAGAACGCCGGCTCGGAGAAGAGGGAAACGTCGGCCGCAGCGAAGTACAAGCGTGCGTCGATGAAGGAGGCGACTGCGGTGATGATACCGAAAACGAGTGAGGAGAGCACGATCCAGTTCACCAGCTGAGCCACGGAGAAGGCGACCCGCCTGAGCCGCCCGTAGGCGGCCGGGGGCACACTTCGATAATCCAATGTGGTCCGTTCTCGTGCGGGCGACCCGTAGCGGCGCTCGCCGGCGGGTATGGACTGCCCGGCCGAGAGCGACGAGGAATGACCGAGTTGTGCGCCGTCGCCCATCGACGTGTTGATGTCGAGTACCGTCATCTCCCCGACGTACACATCTCGACCGAGCGTAACCGGCCCTATTTGGATCAGGCCATCATGAGCCCGGTAGCAGTTATAGAACGAATCCTTGCGAACGACCGTGTTGTCACCGACCGTGAGAAGGTCGCTGCACACCGGCACGTGCCGGGACAGGATCACGGCACCGCGCCCGATCTTCGCACCCAACGCCCGCAAATAGAGCACATAGATCGGCGAACCGGCGAACAAGGCCAACGGACTCGTTCTCACGAGTGTCTTGACGACCCAGAAACGGAAGTACTTGACGCCCCAGACACGGAACTCCTGCGGCTTCCAGCGACCGATGAGTATCCACTTCGCCAGAATCGGAAGGATGCTGGTCCCGAGCAGAATCGCGTTCCCTATTGCGGCCGCGCGTAGGAAAGTGTCGATGATGCCCGACGCGGCCGAGATCCAGCCGTACCCGCCGGTGAGGATCTGCAACACGAGATAGAAGAATCCGAACAGCGTGAGAAGCTGCAGCGATCCGCAGAGGACGTAGCTCAGCGTCCCCACCGGAGCCGGGGTTGGGGTTGGGTCGGGCTCCGCGNNGGCAGGTCGGTGTGTTTGCGGAGTCGGGCGCAGAAGCGGGTCATCACCATGGAGTCGGCACCCAGCTCGTCGAAGAAGTGGCTGTCGACGGGGACGTGCTCGAGACCCATCACCTCGCCGAGCACGT
>DHIO01000006.1 GCA_002403855.1 Acidimicrobiia bacterium UBA4744 | reverse complement strand
GAAACCTGAAACCCGAAACCTGGAACCCGAACCCCTCACACCACCGCTTTTTGCCCGAGCAACTCCCGGAGTTCTGCGTAGAGGGCGGTACGCGGCTCGACCCGATGCTCATCCGACAGCTTCCAAACCTTGTGGCCTTCTGCGGAGGTCATGTGCAGGTAGACGGGAGCACTCCCGGGGTGATTGACCAGAATCTCCTTGAGGCGCTCGACCAGGTTGGGCGACAGCAGTGTGGCAGGCACTTCGAGGCGCACGGATGCGTCGCTTCGCAGCTCCGGTTCCCGAACCTCCTGCGCGATCACTTTCACGTCGTCGCCGCGGTTGTCGACTCGGCCGGTGATGATCACGATGGCGTCTTCACGGATCATCGGTCCCGTTTGCATGACGACCTTGGGGAAGGCAACCACCTCCACCGTTCCCTCGAGGTCCTCGAGCTGGAAGAACAACATCGGGTCACCCTTCCGGGTGAACCGCCGGGTGATGGAGCCGACCAGACCTCCCACCGTCACCGTAGAACCGTCCGGTTGTTCGACCAAAGCAGGGATGCTCGTCGTTACCGCTCGACGCAATGCATGCTCGACCCCGAACAGTGGATGGTCGGAGACGTAGAGGCCCAACATCTCCTTCTCAAAAGCGAGTCGAGTTCGTTTGTCCCAGGTGAGATCGGGGATGATGACTTGTTCGGTGTGGTCACCGCCGTTCTCCGGTCCAAACAGGCTGTACTGGCCCATTTCCTCGTTCCGCCTCCGGTTCAGCGTATTGTCGAGAACCTGCTCGAACACCAGGAGGAGGCCGCGACGAGCCGGGACGACGGAGTCGAAAGCGCCTGCCTTGACCAGAGACTCGATCGTCCGCTTGTTCAACACCGACGGGTCGACTCGGTTCACAAAGTCTTGGAACGACTCAAAGGCCCCGTCCCGGCGACGGGCTTCGAGGATCTTCTCGACGGCCCCCTCACCCACATTGCGAATCGCCGACAACCCGAACGTGATCGCCCCGTCGCGGACGGAGAAGTCCATATCGGACCGGTTGACGTCGGGGACCAGCACCTTGATGCTCATGGCGCGACACTCGTTGAGATAGATGGCGGTGCGGTCCTTGTCCCGTTTGGTGGAGGTGAGCAGGGCGGCCATGTACTCGGACGGGTAATTGGCTTTGAGCCAGGCGGTCTGATAGGCGACATACCCGTACGCGGCGGAGTGGCTCTTGTTGAAGCCGTATCCGGCGAACGGCTCGACTGCGTCCCAAAGCTCCTTCCCCAGCTTCGGGTCGTGACCCTGCGTCGTGCAGCCCGCCACGAACTTCTCCCGCTCCTGGTCCATGATGGCCTTGACTTTTTTGCCCATTGCCTTGCGGAGAGTGTCGGCTTCGGCCATCGAGTATCCGGCCAGTTCGCGAGCGACCTGCATGACCTGTTCCTGGTACACGATGATGCCGTACGTGGACTCCAGGAACGGAACGGTGGCCGGGTGGGGGTAGTCGACCGGCTTGCGCCCGTTCTTGCGGTCGGCGTATTCGTGGTGCATGTTCTGACCCATCGGACCGGGACGGAACAGGGCGTTGACGGCAACGATGTCGTCGAAACTCTCCGGCTCGAGGCTCCGAATCAGAGACCGCATGGCGTTGCCCTCGAGCTGGAATACGCCGATCGTGTCGCCCCGCCTGAGCATCTCGAAGGTGGTGGAATCGTCGAGCGGGAGACCATCGACGTCCACCTCTTCTCCCCGCGATTCTCGGATCAGCTCGACCGCCCGTTCGATGATCGACAGGTTGCGGAGGCCCAGGAAGTCCATCTTGAGGAGGCCGAGCGCCTCGATGCCGTGCATTTCGTACTGGGTTACGATCTCGGTCCCTTCTCCTTTCCTCTGGATGGGAACGATGTCGGTCAGGGGCTCGGCAGAGATGACGACTGCAGCTGCGTGGATCCCGTCCTGCCTGCGCAAACCCTCGAGACCGCGGGCGGTGTCTACTACTCGCTGCACGTCCGGGTCGGCGGCGTAGGCCTCCCGCAAAGGCGCCGCGTTGGAATGGAAATCTCTGATTGACGGCGCGCCGCCCGGCCCGGGATCGACGAGACACTGATTGAGGCTCGCCTCCCTGCCGAGTATCGGCGGGGGCATCATCTTGGCCACCCGGTCCCCGAGGCCGTAGGGGTAGCCGAGCACCCTCGCCGAATCGCGAATAGCCTGCCGGCCCTTGATGGTTGAGAAGGTCACGATCTGGGCGACATGGTCGGTTCCGTAGCGTTCGGTGGCGTAGCGAATCACGTCGGCCCGGTATCGCTCGTCGAAATCCATGTCGATGTCGGGCATCTCTCGCCGGCCCGGGTTGAGGAAACGCTCAAAGATCAGACCGTAGGAGAGCGGATCGAGATCGGTGATCCGCAGACAGTACGCGATGATCGAACCGGCCGCGGACCCGCGACCCGGCCCGGTTCTGATCCNNTCGACGATCTGCAGTTCATGTTCGATGCGTTCCGTCGCCTCGGGAGTCAGGGAATCCCCGTACCGATCGCGAGCACCGTCGACAACGAGTTCTCGCAGATAGGAAGACTCGGTATGGCCGTCCGGAACCGGGAAATGCGGCAGCAAAATGCTTCCGAACCCCAGCTTCACATCGGCGCGTTCGGCTATCCAGAGGGTGTTGTCGCACGCCCCGGGATACGGGTCGGCGGGAAAGAGCGCTCGCATCTCCTGGGAGGTCTTCAGATAGAAGTCCTGTCCATCGAATTTGAACCTGTTCGGCTCGTCAACGGTCGAACCGGTCTGAATGCACAGCAAGACGTCGTGTGCCTCCGCCTCCTCCCGGTAGGTGTAGTGCGAGTCGTTGGTGGCTAGGAGAGGAGCGTCGAGTCGTTTGGCGATCTCGACGAGGTCGGGAAGAATCCGCCGCTGCGGCTCGAGCCCGTGGTCCTGGAGTTCGATGAAGAAGTTGTCCTTGCCGAAGATGTCCTGGTACTCGGCTGCGGTGCGTAGAGCTGCGTCGAAGTCGCGGACCTGCCCCTGGTTGCCCTCCTCCCGGGAAGCGTCGGGCGCCAGGAGCTGAGCGACGGGTCCACCGAGGCAGCCTGATGCAGCAATCATCCCTCCGGCGTGCTCACTCAGTAGTTCCTTGTCCATTCGCGGCTTGTAGTAGTACCCCTCGAGATAGGCGCGACTCACCAGTTTGATGAGGTTTCGATAACCGGTCTGGTTCTCGGCGAGCAACGTGAGGTGATGACGGACGTTCTGCCTGCGGGGCGGCCGATCAAATCGAGAGCCGGGAGTGACGTAGGCCTCCACACCGATGATCGGCTTGATTCCCTCGTTGACGGCGGCCTCGTAGAAGTCGATTGCCCCGTACAGGACCCCGTGGTCCGTGATGGCAACCGCCGGCTGGGCATCTTGGTGGGCGGCCCTCACCACCTCGTTTACGCGAGCCGCGCCGTCGAGCATGGAGAATTCGGTGTGGAGATGGAGATGTGCGAAGCTTTCCACCGGTCGAAGATTCTCCTCGGGAATTACACGGCTGAAATTCGTACCATACCAGGCCCGTTCCAGTCTTCTGATCTGCCGCCCAATGAATGCGGACGGTCGGCGGCCGCCACTAGTATCTTGATCCGATCGAAGCTGTCCCAACCCGCGAGTCGGCGTCGAGATGAGAGACCGGGCTCGCGCCCTAGTTGTGTACGAGGAGACACCATCATGCGGATCGGAATCTTGACCGGCGGAGGCGACGTGCCCGGTCTCAACCCCTGCATCAAAGCCGTTGTCAATCGAGTCTCGGAGGAAGGCCACGAAGTAGTCGGCATCCGGCGCGGCTGGGCCGGCCTGCTCACGCACAACCTGGACGATCCGGGCTCGACCGAGACGAACTTCCTACCCCTCGACCCCCAGATCGTGAGAACCATCGACCGCACCGGCGGCACGGTGCTGCACACCTCTCGAACCAATCCGCAGCGGGTCCGGCGGAAAGAGGTTCCCGACTTCCTGGCCGACGAGGCCGTCACGGACGGGCCCTTCGATTTCACCGACCACGTCAAAGCCGTTATCGAGGACCAGAAGATCGATGTTCTCATCCCCATCGGCGGCGACGACACCCTCTCCTACGGGATGCGCATGCACGAAGAGGGCGTCCCGGTGATAGCCATTCCGAAGACGATGGACAACGACGTACACGGAACCGAGTACTGCATCGGTTTCTCGACGGCCGTGACCCGTGGCGTGGATTTCATCACGAATCTCCGAACCAGCACGGGTTCTCACGAGCGACTGGCCGTCGTCGAACTCTTCGGGCGAAACAGCGGCGAGACGGCACTGGTCACCGCCTACCTGGCCGGGGTCGACCGCGTCCTGATATCCGAAGTTCCCTTCGACATCGACAGGCTGGCGGACATGCTGGTCGAGGATCGGGCCAGGAACCCGAGCAACTATGCCATGGTGGCCATCTCGGAAGGGGCCAGCATCATCGGCGGCCAGATCATCGAAACCGGCGAGCCGGATGCCTTCGGCCACCGCAAGCTGGGGGGCATCGGCTCGATCACCGGTGACCTGTTGAAAGAGAAGACGGGTATCAACATCATCGAGCAACGTCTGGCTTACCTCATGCGTTCGGGCAGCCCGGACTCGCTCGACCTGATGGTGGCAATCAACTACGCGGTCATGGCCGCCGATCTGGCGATGGAAGGCTCGACCGGACGGATGGTCGCTCTCAGAGGGGGCACGTACACCAACGTGCCGATCTCGGTCACCAAGGAAGGCGTCAAGCGGGTCGATGTCACCGAGTTGTACGACGCCGAGAACTACCGGGCCAAGGTCCGGCACGTGACCGGCAAACCAATGTTCCTGTACTAGGAACCCGAACACCGCGAAGGTGTCCCCAATGAGCAAAGTAATCGGTGTCCTCACCGCCGGCGGCGACTGTCCCGGACTCAACGCAGTGATCCGCGCCGTGGTGACCAGGGCTACGGAACGTCACGGAGCCGAAGTCGTAGGCATTCTCAACGGATGGGAAGGGCTGATGCACGGGCGGACCAGGTCGCTCGACCGGGATGCCGTTCGCGGCATTCTCGCCCGAGGAGGGACCATCCTGGGCACTTCGCGCATGGACCCCTACGTCCACGGAGATGGATACGAAAGCGTCAGGAAGACCCTCGAGCGCAACGGCATCGATTCTCTGGTGGTGGTTGGAGGCGACGGAACCCTTCTGTCGGCGCTGAAGCTCTCCCAAGAAGGCCTGAAAGTCGTGGGAGTACCCAAGACCATCGACAACGACATCGCGGCGACCGACTGGACGTTCGGGTTCGACACTGCACTGGAAATCGCCACGGAAGCGATCGATCGAATCACCACGACGGCCGAGTCCCACAACCGGATCATGCTGGTCGAGGTGATGGGGAGAACCAAGGGTTGGATTGCCACCTACGCCGGTATCGCCGGCGGCGCCGACGCGGTGCTGATTCCGGAGATCCCCTACGACTTGACCGAAGTCGCCGACGTCATCCGATCCCGTCACCGCCGCGGACACTCTTACTCGGTGGTGGTGGTAGCCGAAGGGATCGAGCCGCCGCCGGACGTCGCGCGACCGCAAACGGAGGTGGACGCGTTCGGGTTCGAGCGACTGGGAGGAGTGGCATATCAAATCGCCCCGGTGCTCGAGGAGCGCACCGGGTTTGAGACCCGGGTGACGGTATTGGGCCACCTGCAAAGAGGCGGGACTCCTACCGCCTTCGACCGGGTTCTGGGCACCAGGCTCGGTGTGGGAGCCGCCGATCTGGCGGTTTCAGGAGCCGCGGGTGTCATGGTCGCCGTGCGGGGTTCGGATATCGTTCCCGTACCACTCGAGGAAGCGTGTGCCGACATCAGGGGCGTCGACGAAGCCACCTACGACGTGGCCCAGACCTTCTTCGGGTAACCACCCGTAGCAGCTACCGCCCGGGCCCGCCGACTGATCGTCGACGGCCTAGTCAGGAGGTCCGAGCCGGTCCAGCGACGTTTGGAGATCTGCGGGCAGCGGAGAGGTCACGGAGATCCTCCTTTTTCGACCGGCCGGATGATCGAACTCCACGTGGACCGCATGGAGCCACACTCGTCGCGGGTCGATTCCGGGAGGACCGGGTCGGCCGTAAGCCCGATCACCCACCACGGGATGGCCTATCGAGGCGAGATGGACGCGGATCTGATGGGTCCGACCGGTTTCCAGGCTCACTTCCAGTCTCGAGAGGTCCGGTAAGGACCAGGAAGCCGTCCGGCGATAGTGGGTCCGGGAGGCACGCCCCTCCGCCTGAATCGTCATGCGGGTCGGCGCCCGCGGATCCCGCCCGATCGGAGCGTCGATGGTGCCCGTGGCCGCATCGAAGACTCCCCAGACCAGGGCAAGGTAGTCGCGGGTGACCAGACGTGAGGCGAGCGCCTCGACCAGCACCTCGTGGGCGCGGGAGGTCAAGGCGACGACCAGCAACCCCGACACATCCCGGTCCAGGCGATGGACGATGCCCCACCGGTCTTTCTCGCCGACCCCTTCCAATCCCGGCCACCGGGCCAGCAGGCCTGCGGCGAGCGTACCCGTCGCTCGTCCGGCGCCCGGATGGACCACCATTCCGGTCGGTTTGTCGACCACAGCCACATCGTCGTCCTCATAGCGGACGACCAACGGGATGTCCTCGGGCTCCAGCCGAGGTTCGGGCGGCATTTCTATCGACAGTTCAACCCCCTCGGCCAGCCTTTGCCTGGGGTCCAATGGCCGGCCCTGGAACAGCACCAGTCCCTCATCGATCAGGTTGCGGGCGGTTGAACGGCTGAGACCGGCGGCGACGGCGACGATTCTGTCCGCCCGTTCTCCGGCCAGCTCACCAGGTACGAGGACCTTCATGGTTTCCGCAGCGCCCCCAGCAGCAGTAGGGCGACGCCGATCGAGATCGCGGCGTCGGCAACGTTGAAGTTGGGGATGAACCAAAGATCGATCCAGTCGGTGACCTTTCCGTCCAACAGTCCATCGCCCCGAGTCACCCGGTCGATCAGGTTGCCGACGGCGCCCCCCAGCACCAACCCGAGTCCGATCAAGTCCCACCATCGGTCGACCGACCTGAAGGCAATGAAGATCACTCCAACTACCACCACCGCGAGAACGGCGATGATTTGTCCGCCGCCCTGGAAGAGCCCGAACGCCGCCCCCGGATTCTCGGCCAGCGCCAGACGCAAGAAACCCGGGATGATGTCGATTACCGAGCCTTCGAGAGCGGACCGCGCCCACGCCTTGGTGAGTTGATCGACGAGGACGACGGCGGCAGCAATGCCGGCGGCGGTGAGCCGGGAAGTCTTCAGTGACGTTGTGCGCACTCTACGCACAAGGTCGTGTAGGGCAGCACCGAAAGGCGAGCAACCGGAATAGCGGTCCCACATGACTCGCAGATGCCGTACTCACCCTTGTCCAATCGCTCCAGCGCATTCTCGGCTTTACGAAGGAGGTCTTCGGTGTTGGCGTCGACCGACAAGTCCTTCTCGTACTCGAAAACCATGGAGCCACCCTCGGCGCTCGTCGGGTCGGGGCTACGCTCGGCGGCGGTTTCGGCCAATCTGGCGTTCTCCCTCTCGATTTCGTGCTCTTCGAGAAGCGCACGTAAGCGGGCCCGCTCTTCCTCGAGGACCGTCCGGAACTTGTCAAGGGTCGATTGAGCCAGTTGCCTCGACATTTCACCTCTTCTTCTCTGAGCGCAGGAACCTAGCAGAGTCATCCGGTTTGCTCTGCAAACCGACGCATCAATTCGGTTGAACTCATCTCCCGAACGAAGAACCGTTTTCGGCGGGAGCTTCGCCCCCCGATCATCTGCACCTCGCCTCCGGTGATGGTCTCCAGGAGATCCACCAGCGCCCGGTTGGCGCGGCCGCCCTCGGGGGGAGCGGATACCCTGATTCGCACCGCACCGCCGTGGACACCCGAGATCTCGGTCTTCGAGGCGCCGGGGACGGCCCAGACTTCGACAACGGTCCCACCGTCGCGGCTCGAGACCGCGCACGCGAAATCCGGTCCTTCCGGCTCACGGGTCTCCATCGGAATCCCAGCGTACATGGTTGGCCTGGGGACCCGGCCCGATTACGATGCCCGGGTATTGGCGCTGATAGGGACGCGCGGTCGGATAGGTCGAACCCAGCGAGCCGGCAGATGGTGAGAGGCCGGTGTTCCGACGCCCGATCGACATCACCCTGGAGCTGCAGGAAGAAGCCGGTGCAGGACGCCGGAGGTAGAACCTGCCGATCTCCCCTTCGAAATGGGCAATCGAGCGGTCGAAGCGCCTCCGGGCTCTTTGGCAAGCCGGGTGGTACCGCGGGCGATAGCACGCCCGTCCCGGAACCTCTCCGGCAAGGTGCCGGAGAACGCCGGCGAGGAGCGGACTGATGACCGGAAGGGCGTTCAAGCGGATTCCTCCGAACGTGTCGTTCCCCGCGCTCGAGGAGCGCGTGTTGGACTTGTGGGATGAGATCGACGCGTTCCCCGTTTCGGTAGGGCTGCGACCCGCCGAATCGGAATACACCTTCTACGACGGTCCCCCCTTCCCTACCGGCAGTCCCCACTACGGAAATCTCCTCGCCGGGGTCATCAAGGACGTCGTACCCCGCTACTGGACCATGCGCGGCCACCGGGTGGTGCGCCGTTTCGGATGGGACACCCATGGTCTCCCGATCGAAATGGAAGTTCAGCAGAAGCTGGGCTTGAACGGCCCTCGGGATGTCGCTGAGTACGGAATCGATCGATTCAACGAAGCCTGCCGGGCTCAGGTCGAGACCAACACCGAGACCTGGGAGCGCATCACCCGACGGATCGGCCGATGGGTCGACTTCGAGGACGACTACAAGACCATGGACATCGAGTTCATGGAGAGTGTGTGGTGGGTATTCAAACAACTGTGGGCCAGGGACCTCGTGTACAAGGACTTCAAGGTGCTTCCGTACTCATGGGGCGCGTCGACTCCCCTGTCCAACTTCGAGGCGAACCTCGACTATCGGGATGTCGACGACCCGGCCATCACGGTCCGGCTCCGCGTGCTCAAGAGCCACGGACCCGTCCGGGAAGGTGACTACCTGACCATCTGGACGACCACACCCTGGACGCTGCCCGGCAACCTGGCCGTCGCAGTCGGCGAAGACATACCGTACGTCGCGGTCAAGGTCGACGACCACCGGTACTGGGTGGCCGCCGAACTGGCCGATCAAGTCTGGCCGGGAGCCGATCAGGTTGCGGCAACAGCGGGTCGGGATTTGCTCGGCGTCCACTACGACCCGCCTTTCGACTACTTCGAGGAGTTGCGCGACCAGGGCGCATTCCGGGTCATATCCAGCCCCGACGTCACAACCGACGAGGGCACCGGGCTGGTACACATGGCACCCGCTTACGGTGAAGCCGACTTCTACGCCCTTCAGGAAAACGGCATCGGGCTCATGCTCGACCCGGTGGATTTGGAGGCGCGCTTCACGGACGACGTACCCGACGTGGCCGGCATGTACGTGAAGGATGCCGATCCACTGCTCATGGACCTTCTCAAGCGGCGCGGTCTCCTCCTCCGCCGCGAGCAGATTCATCACTCCTATCCCTTCTGCTATCGAACCGGGACCCCGCTCATCTACAAGGCAATCCCCACCTGGTTCGTTCGGGTCGAACGGTTCAAGGACCGCATGGTGGCGCTCAACGAAACCATCCACTGGGTGCCCGACTACGTGGGGACGAAGCGATTCGGGAACTGGCTGGAGAATGCCCGCGATTGGGCCATCTCCCGAAACCGGTACTGGGGCAGCTGCATTCCCGTGTGGGAGTGCGGAGAGACGAAACACGCCGTCTGCGTTGGATCGGTGGATGAACTCGAACAGCTGTCGGGCGTCAGGCTCGAAGACCTGCACAAGCACATCGTCGATGAAGTCACCTTCCCGTGCCCCGAGTGCGGTCGGCTCATGTCTCGCGTTCCGGAGGTGCTGGACGTTTGGTTCGATTCGGGTTCTATGCCCTACGCCCAGCATCACTATCCCTTTGAAGGTTCCGAGACGTTCGAGCGGAAGTTCCCCGCCGACTTCATTGCGGAGGGCCTCGACCAAACGCGCGGATGGTTCTACACGCTGCTCGTTCTAGCCGCAGCCGTCTTCGACGACGTCCCTTTCCGCAACTGCGTGGTGAACGGCCTGATCCTTTCCGAGGACGGGCGAAAGATGTCGAAGAGTCTGAAGAACTACCCCGACCCCATGGACATCCTCTCTTCGTACGGGGCAGATCCCCTTCGAGCGTACTTGATCAACTCTCCGCTATTGCGGGCCGAGCCCCTCCGCTTCTCCGAGGCCGGAGTACGCGAGGTAACCCGGACCGTCATTCTTCCGCTGTGGAACGCCTTTTCGTTCTTCACCACCTACGCGGAAGCAGACGGCATCACCATGGACGACCTGGAAAAGGCTCCGAAGGCCGCCGACCGGTCCGAGCTGGACCGGTGGGTCCTCTCCGTCCTGCAGAGCCTGATCGCCACCGTCAACCAGCAGATGGAGGGTTACTACCTCTACTCGGTCGTTCCGCCGATGATCGAATTCATCGACCATCTGACCAATTGGTATATCCGGCGCTCGCGGCGTCGTTTCTGGCGTACCCGTAGCGGCGACGACACCGACAAGATCGCAGCGTTTGCCACCCTGTACGAGGTGTTGGTCACGTTCTCCAAAGTCATCGCCCCGGTGCTTCCGTTCGTCACCGAGGAGCTGTATCAGCGGATGGTCATCGACCACCGCCCGGCCGGTGCCGGTGGTCCGCTGAGCGTGCACCACACCGACTATCCCGAGCCTCGCCCCGAACTCATCTCTGCGGAGTTGGAGACGGACATGCGTTGGGTGAGACAGGTCGTTGCCCTCGGACGATCCTTGCGAGTCACTCATGGGCTGAAGGTTCGACAGCCGTTGCCGTCGCTGACCGTGTTGACGCGCGACGAAGGACTCGCCGAATCGGTTTCGTCACACGCGTGGTTGATCGCGGAAGAACTGAACGTGAAGGAGGTGCGGGTAGGTCGGGACGAGACCGAATTGGTCGATCTGAAGATCAAGGCCGACTTCAAGAGGTTGGGCCCACGCCTGGGCGCGGACGTGAAAACGGTGGCCACCGCCCTCGAGCGGCTAGACGGGGAGTCGATACAGGCGTTGCTGGCGGGCGCCGCCACCGAAGTAGCCGGTCACGAGATAACCTCCGAGGACGTCATCGTGCGGCGAGTCCCGAAGAAGGGCGTAGTCGTGGCCACCCAAGGACCGTTTTCGGTTGCCATCGACACCGCAGTCACTCGGGCGCTCGAAATCGAAGGAATAGCTCGTGAGCTGATCAACCGTATTCAACAGCTTCGTCGCGATGGTGGATTCGAGGTGACCGATCGCATTCGGGTGAAGTGGTCGAGCGAGTCCGAGCAGATCGCTGTGGCCTTCGCGACGCACGAGCAGGTCATCGCCGCAGAAGTGCTGGCGGGGGCGATTACCCGAGAACCCAAGATCACAGGGATTCAAATCGATCTGGACGGGACGCCTCTATCAATCGCCATCGCTCGGGTCGAGCAGGAAGTCCTCTAAGCGTCGGAGTCGTCCCTGTCCCAGGGGCGAAGACCCGAACCGAGAACGACCTGGCCGGCGCTCTCCTCCGGCTGGTCGTGTTCCTCTCCCGTTTCCGCGCTCAGATCGACATCCTCGCGCCACACCTCTTCGTGCGCACCAAAGTCGGCACGGTCGTCGGTTTCGCCGAGGTCACGGGTCGACGCCCCATGCTCTTTGGGTTCGGGCCGGGCGGTGACGATGTCCCCTTCGATCGCCTCGAGCTTCCCCATGGTCTCGTCGGCCAACCCCATAATGCGATCTTTGAGGCTCGCCACCGACCCGCGCATCCGGTCCAGGTCGGCGACGAGGTTCTCGCGTTCCTGGATCTGCTCGACTTCTACTTCGGAAGCCTTGGAGCGCGCCTCGGCCAACACCTGCTGGGCTTCCCCGCGGGCCTCCTGCACGACCTGGTCGGCGGTGCGCTGGGCGATCAGGAGAGTCTTCTTGATCCGCTCCTCGGTCTCACGATTCGCTTCGAGCTGTTCTTCCAGTACGGCCACTCGCTCGTTGGCATCTCGAAGCTGCCGCTCGTATTCCCGAATCGCGACAACGATCTCATCGAGGAACTGGTCGACCTCTTCCTCTGCGTATCCGCGCAACGCTACGCGGAAAGTCTTCTGCTCGATATCAATTGGACTCATCGTCATGCTTCAACCACCTCGAGAGTGCTTGTGCGGAGCATAGCTCTCCCCGACCGGCCGGTGGAAGGTTTCTCGGAGATGAATCGACTCGATCTGCCGCCGGTCCGCTAGCAGATTGCCCTCTGCAGGATAGACAATCCGATGAGGAGCACCAGAGGCGAGAGATCGAGGGCCGCCCCACTCAAGCGGACCGGTGGGATGATCCGGCGCAGGGGACTGAGGACCGGGTCGACGATAACCGCCAGTGCCGACCGGATTCTTCCGACCGGATGGTCGCCGGGGACGCGGATCCACTCGAGCAGAATCCGGGCAAACACCACGAGGATGTATAGCTGGATCAGGGTGCAGATGATCCTCACGAAAGACCTATTCGCCGTCTTCGGCCGTTGAGTACAACCCCAGGTCGGCCAGTCGCTGTTTCTCCTCGCGCCCCAGTGAAACGCGGGGAGGCAGGACCAAGATAACGCCTTCGGATATCTTGCGCATCGTGCCGTCGAGCGCGTAGGTCAAACCACTGGCGAAGTCGACCAGGCGGCGCACCATGTCCGGGTCTGTGGCCCGCAGGTTCAGCACTACCGGCACTCGCTCGCCGATGCGGTCGGCCAGCAACTTGGCATCGGAGAAACCCGCAGCCTCCACGACTTCGCAGTGTGCATCTGCCGACTTGATCTGTCGCACGCCGCCCGTCGCCGCTCCCGTCGACACGATGGTCCGGTCGGTGCCCACCGCCGGGGCCCGACCGGAAGGCGGTTCCACCCGACGTCCGACCACTCCCTCCGACGAATCGGCAACGGTGCGGACCTGAGACTGAACCTGAGCCGTCTCGACCGGGACGGCCGACTCTTCCTCGATGGCTTCCTCGTCGACGAGCCCCAGATAGAGAAGCGCCTTATGCCACAACGTACTCATGTGATCCCTTGGTTATTGCTCGATTCTCGGTCCAAAGATAGCCCGTCCTACGCGAATCATCGTGGCTCCTTCTTCGACGGCCACCTCGAAGTCATCGGTCATGCCCATCGACAGTTCCCGCATGGGCGAAAACGACGAACCCAATTCGTCCCGCAGCTGAGCGAGCCGCCGGAAATCGGAGCGGGACTCCTCGGGATCGGCGACCTGCGGCGGTATGGCCATGACCCCGCGCAGGTCAACACCCAAATCGAGGAGTTGCTGCGTCATCATGGGTGCCTCGTCGACGGTGACCCCCGCCTTCTGGGGCTCGTCGCCGAGGTTCACTTCCAGCAGCGCCGGCGGCGCGGCTCCGGGTCCTTTGAGCCAGGCGGCTCCCAGTTTCAACCGGTCCATCGAATGAAGCAGACTCACCACCGGTCGCACGAGCCTCACCTTGTTGCTCTGGAGAGGACCGACGAAGTGCCAGCGAACATCCGCGGGCATGGCGGCCGCTTTCGTCGCCAGCTCCGCGGCCCGGTTCTCGCCGAAGTCACGATGGCCGGCTTCGTAGGCCTCCATCAGCACTTCAATGGGCTGGGTCTTGCCCACCGCTATGAGAGTGATCTGGTCTACGCTGCGGCCGCTGCGGCCGGCCGCTGCGGCCATCCGCTCGAACACAGACTCGAGGCTCACGGCATCCACGCGATTCCGGCCATCCGGTCGGTCGTCCCATTGCGCCGATAGGAGAGGAACTCGTCGCTGCAACGGGTGCAGCTTCCCGATTGCCAGACGTCCAGACCGCTCAACCGGGCGGCGGCTGCAGCAGGCAGATCAACGCTCGCCGTCCCCCAGCTCGTCGTCGACGCATTGGCTGCGAAATGAGCGGCTACCTCCGGCCCCACTTCAAAGCAACAAGGCCCGATGCCGGGTCCAATGGCAGCCTGCTGCAGTTTCCACCCCATTCCTTCCATACCGGTGAGCAGGTTCTCTACGACTCCGGCTGCTACCCCGCGCCAGCCGGCGTGAACGATTCCGACCCCACGGTCGGCCTCGACCGCCACCGCGAGGCAGTCGGCCGTGAAGACGGCAACGGGCAGCCCGAGCCGATCGGTGTAGATGCCGTCGGCTGCGCCCAGCGATCCGGCCCCCCGGGCTTCCGCCACGACTCCACCGTGCTGCTGGTCGACCGTCGCCCAGGCATCGGAGATGCCGAGTCGGGAGGCCACCAAGCGGCGGCCGGCGGATTCGTGGCGCAGATCACCCTCCCGGGCAGTTGTGAACGCCACCCCCCGAAAACCGGGTGGTTTGATCATCCCTGTACGAAGCTCGGGATCTCGAGGTCGTCGCCGTCGCCGGAAGGCCGGCCGACCGTACCCGAGGCAATCCCCCGAGTGCCACTCCGACGGCCCCGGTCGAATCCGGCGGCTATGACCGTCACCATGAGCTCTTCGGCCAGATCGTCGTCGACGACTGCGCCGAAGATGATGTCGGCTTCCGCGTCGCAGTGTTCGGCGACCACCGTGGCGGCCTCGTTGACCTCATGCAGGGTCATGGCCGAGGGCCCGGCAATCGTCAACAGCACCCCGCGGGCACCCTCCATCGAGGTCTCCAGCAAGGCACTCGAAATCGCCCGCTGGGCGGCTTGCTCGGCCCGGTCTTCTCCGGACGCTCGACCAATGCCCATCACCGCCGTGCCGGCGCCGGAGAGGATCGTCCGCACGTCCGCGAAGTCGACGTTGATCAACCCCGGGGTCGTGATGAGATCCGTGATGCCGGCCACCCCGCCCATCAGGACCTCGTCCGCCATTTGGAAGGCCTCGATGATCGGGGTGCGATCATCGGCGAGTTCCAGCAACCGATCGTTGGGGATGACGATGAGCGTATCGACGGAGTCTCGCAAATCCTGAATACCTTGCTCGGCTTGGACCGAGCGGCGCCGGCCCTCGAAGCCGAAAGGTCGTGTCACCACTCCCACAGTCAACGCTCCCAGGCCCCGGGCGACATCGGCGACAATCGGTGCTCCGCCGGTGCCGGTACCGCCCCCTTCGCCGGCGGTCACGAACACCATGTCGGCCCCTTTGAGGACCTCTTCGAGCTCTTCCTTGTGGCCTTCGGCGGCGGCCCTTCCCACTTCGGGATCGGCTCCGGCCCCCAAGCCTCGGGTTATGTCTCGGCCCAGGTCGAGTTTGATGTCGGCGTCCGACATCAGCAGTGCCTGCGCATCCGTGTTGATGGCGACGAACTCGACGCCGCGCACACCCGCGTCGATCATCCGGTTGATGGCGTTGACGCCTCCTCCCCCGACACCGACCACCTTGATCACGGCCAAGTAGCTCTGCGTCGTTGAGCCTCCTCGAGATGTCGCCATAGTGCAGCCCTTTCCAAAACAAACTGAGGTTTGACTTGAACTTTACGCTTGATGACCGGCCAAGGAAAGGGCAAAAGTCTAAGGTTCAAGTGAATGGTTAATGAGCTACCGCCGCCTCATGCCCCGGCTTCGACCACCGCCGGGCGGGCCGGTGCCACGAGATTGACCATCGATCCCGGCGGTAGCCCTTCCTCGAGGATGGCCTGCAGTGCTGCCGCCTTCTCCGTCATTTCGGTGGGAAGCCCGAGACGCACCACCGTGCCCTCGATGATCGCCCGCAACTCTCCGTCTTGCTCAATCAGGGAAATCTGGTCCCGTAGTGCGACCGGCAGTCGGGCAAGAAACGCCACTCCCCCGGCCACCCGGGGGTCAACGACTCCTTCGCCCCGGCCGGGTGTAACACCGTCGAACACCATGGGCGGCCCGTCCGGCTGCGGGTCATAGCGAAGCACGGTGGAGTCCTCGGCGATGACCGCCCAACGGGTTCCGGTGCGCACCCAGGCAAACGGCGTTCGCTCGTCGACCACCACTTCGACGGAATCGGGGATGACCCGGCGCACGGTCGCCTCGATCACCCAAGGATCAGCCTCCAGCGATTCCTCTACCCGCCGAGGCGAAACGGTGATGAGCGGAGTTCCGTCCACGACATCCGAGGCTTCGAGGATCCGATACGTATCGCTGCCACCGACGCCCGACACTGCGACATGGGCAATCGAAAACCACGGCGATTGAGCGACCCACGCCGTGGCGCCGGCGAAGGTGACGACCACCAGAACCCAGAAGATCCTGCGCAACCTCTTGCGAGCGTTGCCCTCGGCCACGGCGCGCCGCCGCTCCGCCAGGCGAGGGTCAACTCGTGTCGTCATCGATCCTCCTTGTGGGGGGAAGCGCGGAAAGGACCGGCAAACTCGACCTCGGGCTGCAGCCAGACTCCGAGTTCGGCACCGACCCGGCGACGGATCTCCCACACCAGGTCGTACACTTCTTGCGCCTTGACGCCTTCGTCGGCAACGAAGAAGTTGGCGTGTTTGGTAGAAACGTGCGCCCCGCCGATACGGGTGCCTTTCAGATCCAAGCTGTCGATGATTCGTCCCGCCGAGTCGCCCGGCGGGTTCTTGAACACGCTCCCTGCGTTGAGGGTCCCTCCCGGCTGATGATCACGCCGCCAGCGGATGATGTCACGCATCGTCGCTGCGATCGCTTCCTCATCCCCGGGTTCGGTGGCGAAGGTGGCGAAGGTGACAATCTCGTCCGGCTGCAAATTGGAGTGACGGTACTCCAGATCCAGCTCGTCGGGTTTGCGCTCGTCCAACCGACCGAGGCGGAGGTTCACGACCCGGACCGACCCGAGCCGGTCCTTGATTTCGGAGCCGTGGCATCCGGCGTTCATCCGCACACCTCCACCAACCGACCCCGGTATTCCCACGCAGAACTCGAGGCCGCTTCGAACTGCGCCGGCGCAGGCCCGAGCCAGCGTCGGCATCGGGGTCGCCGCCCCGGCTGTGACCGTCCCGCCTTCCCCGAACTCGATTTGGGCGAAACCGGCGCCCAGATGAATCACCAGGCCCGGAAATCCGGCATCGCTGATGATCAGGTTGCTCCCTCGACCCAGAACCAGCACCGGTTCGTCTCGAAGCGCCTCCCCGATCGATACCAGCTGTCCTTCGTTTTCGGCCTCGAGGTAATAGCGCGCCGGACCACCGAGCTTGTACGTGGTCAATCCGGCAATGGGGACCATCGATCCCAGTGTGCCGGATGCCACGAGGTCGTCGAGAGTGGTCACGGGCCGGATCCCTCCAGCAGGGCGGCCAATTCACCGGCCAGGCTCGTGATGTCTCCCGCACCGAGGCTCAGGACCAGGTCCCCCGCTTCTACTCGCTCCGCCAGATAGTTCGCCAGGTCGGCGCGGTGGTGCACGTAATGCACGCTGGCCTCCGTGCGGGCCGCCACCGCATCGGCCACCAAGGCGCCGGTTACTCCCGGTTCGGGTTGTTCACCGGCTGCGTACACATCGGTGACCACTACCTGATCCGCTCCGTTGAACGCACCGCCGAACTCCCGGTGGAGCTCCAGCGTCCGGGAGTACCGATGCGGCTGGAATACGGCCCAGACCCGGTTCCACGAACCCTGCTGCACCGCCTGAAGCGTGGCAGCGATCTCCGTGGGGTGATGAGCGTAGTCGTCGATCATCGTGATTCCGGAGACGCGGCCCCGAATCTCGAACCGGCGCCTGACCCCGGCAAAGGAACTCAATCCCTCGGCGGCGGCCTCCAGGTCATGTCCGAGCTCGCCGAGCAGGGCGAGGACCCCTCCCGCGTCCCTGGCGATGTGCAGTCCGGGTCGTCCGACCACAACCGGAAGAGCGCGTGCGGAGCCGACCAGACAGAACTCCGTCGCGGCCGCGCCGTGGGCAACGTCGACGATGCGCCAATCCGCTTCCTCGGCGGTTCCGTACGTCGATACCCTGGTCCTTTCGGCCAGACGCCGCCCGCCCGGGTCATCGATTCCGACGACTACCGGCCCGTCTACCGAACGTACGACGTCGACGAAGGCATCTTCGAGCCGGTCAAGACTGTGGTAGTAGTCGAGATGGTCGGGTTCGACATTCGTGACCATCAGACCCTTGATGTGCAAGTCGAGGAAGGTACCGAACGCCTCGTCGACCTCCAGCACCAGGAAGTCGTCCCCGCCGAGCGAGGCATTTGTTCTCAGATCGGTCAGTTCGCCTCCCACTACGAAAGAGGGATCCAACCCGGCGGCGCGCAGCGCCGCGATGAGCATGGCGGTACTGGTCGTCTTCCCGTGGGTTCCGGTAGCCCCTATCGTCGACATCCGAGCCGTCAGCTCTGCCAGCAGGCGGGGACGCTCCCATACTTCGGTTCCCATCTCCCGGGCGGCAGCCACTTCCGGGTCGGAATCCGGAATCGCCGACGAAGCGACCAGCAGATCCACTCCCGCCATCGCCTGGGGACGGCTCCCCTCCCAGACTTCGATCCCCAGGTCGGCCAGGTAGGCCAGGGTCGTACTCATCTTCAGATCCGACCCGGTCACAGCGTGTCCCATCTGGGAGAGCAGCTTGGCAAGTCCACTCATCCCCGAACCGCCGGCACCGACCACATGAACCCTGCGAAACGAGCCGAGATCAACCATGAGCTTGTTCGAGCTCGATTGCCAGGTCGGTTGCCGCGTGCGGGTGCGAAAGCTCCCTGAGACCCCCGGCCATTTGCCTCCGGAGCTGGGGGTCCTCCACCAGTGGCTCCAGGCTGTCCGCCAGCGCTCCCAGCCGGTCTTCCTCCACCACCACCGCCGCCCCGGCTTCCTCAAACCGGGCTGCGTTGGCCGCCTGGTGCCCGCCGCCGAAACTGCCCGGCACGAGTACGGCCGGGGTTCCGGTGACGGCGATCTCGGCGACGGCTCCCCCGGCCCGGGCAATCACGATGTCACAGGCTGCGTAGAAATATCGCATCTCTTCCTCGAATCCCAGAACGACCCACGGTACAGCCGCCTGCCGAGAAAGCTCGCGCATGTCGTCTTCGTGCACTCGACCCGCGAGATGCAGAAGCTGGATAGGCGGTCCGCTCCACTCTCGCGCCAAGGAGGTGACCGCTTCGTTGATGGCACCCGCTCCGAGGCTTCCACCGAAGACGCCGACTACCACCGGCCCCGGTGACAATCCGTACCGACCCATCGCCTCATGCCGCAGATCCGGTCTGGCAAAACCGACCAGGTCGGCGCGGACCGGGTTGCCGACTAGTACTTGCCGGCCTAATCCACGCGTGTCGGCGAATGAGACAAAGGCCTTCGTGGCCACCCTCGACATCAAGCGGTTGGCCAACCCCGCTTCGGCGTTCTGCTCGTGGAGAAGAAGGGGAATCTTGGCTTGCCGAGCCGCCCAGCCCACCGGCACCGTCACATAGCTGCCCATGCCCAGTACCGCCCTGATTTCCCGGTCGGTCATCTCCCGTCGGGCCCGGCGGGCTGCTCGTGCCACCGCCCCGGGGAGCATGAGGTTGCGCGGAGTGATGCTCCTCTGCAGGCCCTGGAGTTCGAGCTGAACGAAGGGAAAACCCTCCGCCGGGTAGACCGTCGCCTCGAGCCGGTCACCACCCATGAAGACGATGTCGGATTTCTCCACGCCGCGCTCCAGGAGCGCCTCGGCGACCGCCAGGCCCGGATAGATGTGCCCGCCCGTCCCGGCCGCGGCAATCACATAGCTCATCGCCGGCGGGCCTGCGAGGTGCCCTGACGGGCGACGTTGACGAGGATTCCGGCGGCACCCATCACCGTCAACAGGGCACTGCCGCCGTAGGAGACGAAGGGGAGAGGCATCCCCGTAACGGGGACCGCCCCGACCACTGCACCGATGTTGACCAGCGCCTGAAGGGACAGCCATGCAACCAAACCGGCGGCAAGGAGCCGGCCAAATCGATCGGGAGCCCGGTAGGAAATCGCAACCCCGACCACCGTCAGCCATGCAAAGAGAACCAGCACGATGAGGCCTCCGGCGAATCCGGTCTCTTCGCCGATGATGGCGAAGATGAAGTCCGTGTGGGCGTTGGGGAGGAACGACCACCGGGCGCGACTGGCGCCCAAACCGACACCGAACACACCGCCGGTGCCCAACGCCAGCTGGCTCTGCACGACCTGCCACCCGGTTCCGAGTTTGTCGTTGAACGGGTCGAGGAAGGACAGCACTCGCTCCCGTCGATACGGCTCGGCAACTGCCATCAGAGCACCAATCCCGATTCCTGCCACGGTGGTCACGAACACGTGGCGAATGGGGGCGGCCGAGACCATCAGCACTACGACGGCGGCTCCGAAGATGACCAACGTCGTTCCGAGGTCGGGTTGCTTCAGCATCAGGACTCCCACCAGGCCGAGTGAGGCTGCCACCGGAACGAAGAAATGCCAGAAGTCCGTGAGCAGGTTCTCCTTCTTCTCCATCACCATTGCCAGGAAGGCGATGACACCGAACTTGGCGAATTCCGATGGCTGAAGGCTGCCAAACGATCCGAGTTCAATCCAGCGGCGGCTGCCGCCCCGGACCACACCGATCTGCAAGACGGCGACAAGGCCTACGAGTGAAAGGAGAAAGAGCGGAAAGGCCAGGCGCCGGTACCACTGGTAAGGGATTCTGGTGGCCAAGACCAGCACGACGATTCCGAGACCAACCCAGATGAGCTGACTGGTGAAGAAGTAGAACTTGTCGTCGTAGGTCTCTTTGCCGATGATCGCCGAAGCCGACATCGTGGCGCCCAATCCGATGACCGTGAGGATGGCAATGGGCACCAGGAGCAGCGTGGCGATACGGGCATTGGTGGTCCGCTGCTCCGTCTTGCTCCGCGCCGCCGCACGGGCCCGGGTTATCGACGTTACGCCCGCCGTCATCCTCTCTCCTTCCTCCTGCAGATCTCGTCCGCGAAGCTGTCTCCGCGAGCGGCGTACGAGCGAAACATGTCGAAGCTGGCACAGCCGGGTGCCAGCAGCACCGTGTCGCCCGCTTGGGCAATTCGATCCGCAACCTCAACCGCCTCCTGCATCGTTGCGGCGCGCTCAACCGGAGAACGGGCCATGGTCTCGAGTTCCGCGGCCGCCTCACCAATCGCCACCACATGTTTGATAGTGGGCACGGCCATGAGATCGGCGAGATCGAGACCCTTGTTTCTCCCCCCGGCTATCAGGACCACCGACGCATATGCCGATGCCGACGCCGAAGCTGCATGGGGATTGGTCGCTTTCGAGTCGTCCACCCAGTCCACGTCGTCCCAGCTACCGATGAGGGTTCGGCGATGCGGACCCGGATGGAATGCCGTGATGACCTGCTCGACCGCCTCGGATCGAGCACCATGGGCAAGTGCCGCCACGCCGGCCGCAGCCAGATCCACGAGGAACGCAGGGTCGGCCACGGGGACCCGGGCGAGCGGAACTACAACGTCACCCAAGTCGAGCTTGTCGGCGATCACGCCGGCCCCGCCTTCGGGCCGCCGCCGTCCACTCACCGGTATGGCTCGGGATTGCGCCGTTCGAACGGCTGCAACTGCCCCCGCGTCGTCGGCGTCGAACACGAGGACGTCGTTCCTCGTTTGGTTGCGGTGGATCATCGCTTTGGCGGCCAGATACGCCTCGTAGGATCCGTGCCAATCCAGGTGGTCGGGAGCGACATTCAGGATCACGGCCGTGGCGGGATGAAACTCGTCGATGAACCGAAGCTGGAAACTGGATGTCTCGGCAACGGCCACGTCGAGGGGTTCGCCGACGACCGTGGCCAGAGGCGTGCCGATGTTACCGGCCGCGACGGCTTCGAGTCCGCTGGCCGCCAGCATGTCGGCGACCAGGCCGGTAACGGTGGTCTTGCCGTTGGTGCCGGTCACGGCGACGATGGGGGCAGTGAGCTGCCGCGAGGAGAACTCCAACTCACTCCACAAGGGAATACCCGCCGCTTCGGTGTCGCGGATCGGTTCGGATGTCTCGGCGAACCCCGGACTCGCGACGACCAGTTCGACACCGTCGAGCAGCGAGGGCGTCCAGGTCCCGGTGGTCACGAAGAGCCGATCGTTGCGCAGGTTGGCCAACACCGCCGGATCCCGGTCGAAGACCGACACTTCATGGTCGAGCCGCCTGGCAAGAAGAGCAGCAGCTCTTCCTGAGACGGCACCACCGAGCACCAGAGTCTTCACTGCAAACCTCCCCCGGCGATGAAGTCACCGTAGAACAAGCCCAAGCCGAGCGCGACACCAATGCCGGCCAGTATGAAGAAGCGAATGACGATGGTGGTCTCTTGCCAGCCGAGCAGCTCGAAGTGGTGGTGAATCGGGGCCATCCGGAATACCCGCTTACCGAAGACCCGGAAGCCGACGATCTGCAGGATGACGGCTGTGGTTTCCACAACGTACAGACCTCCAAGCACGATCAACAGCAGATCGGTCTTGGACAGGAGGGCCAGGGCGGCCATGCCGCCGCCGAGAGCTTGCGATCCTACGTCGCCCATGAACACCTTGGCCGGGGCGGCGTTCCACCACAAGAAACCGAGCGCGGCTCCAAGAAACGCGGCAGCCACGACGGCCAGCTCGTCGGCGCCCAGGGTCTGCGAAGTGAAATCTCCATAGAAGTCGCGGTTTCGAAAGATCCAGAACAACATGATCATGAAGGCGCCGTAGACGAGGGAACTCGATCCGGCGGCCAGCCCGTCGAGGCCGTCGGTGATGTTGACGGCATTGGCCGTCGCCGTGAGCATCAGCAACACCCAGAGCGGATAGAAAGGTCCCAGGTCGATTCCGAGTGAACGAGCGAAGCCGATCTCGGTCGACACACCCAGGGTGGCGGCTCCCCAGGCAAACAGAGCAGCTATGGCGATCTGCCCGGCCAGCTTGGCCCGCTTGTTCAACCCCAGGTTTCGCTCTCGGGTCACCTTCAGGTAGTCGTCGAGCAGCCCGATCAACCCCATCCCGACGGCGGCCCCCACCACGAGTAGACCGCCCCCGGAGAAACTGCGGAACGTGAAGTCGAAACCCTCCGTGGGGCTCCAGACCCTGATGTGCGAGAGAAAGTAACCGGCGAGTACTGCGATGAGAATCACGACACCGCCCATGGTGGGAGTCCCGTGTTTGTGGGAGTGCCCTTCGACCTCTTCCTGTATGAACTGACCGACATTGCGTTTCCGCAGGAAGCGGATGACGGATGGGGTCAGGAGAATGGCGAGGAGAAAGGCAACGGCTGCCGACACGAGCATGGCGATCATCGGGGCACCTCGAGTCCGGCCAACTCTTCGCTCGCCACCACCCGATCATCGAAGGGCTCGACCCGCCCGCGTACCTCCTGCCCTGGTTCGTGGCCCTTGCCCAGGATCAACACCACGTCTCCGGCCGCAGCCCCTTGAACTGCCGTGCGAATGGCAGATCGCCGATCCGGCACCACGTGCAGTTCGGCACGTCCCTCCTCCGCCCCGGAAACCACTTCGGTGATGATCGCCAGGGGGTCTTCCGACCGTGGGTTGTCCGACGTGATGATGGCAACATCGGCTTCCGCCGCGGCCGCCCCCATGGCGGGCCGCTTGAGACGGTCCCGATCCCCTCCCGCTCCGACCACGACATACACCGTCCCGGCGGAGACTCGGCGCGCCGCGGCCACCACCGACCCGATGCCCTCGGGCGTGTGGGCGTAGTCGACGATCACGGCGAAAGATTGGCCGGCGTCGATTTTCTCAAAGCGACCGGGGATCTGCGATACGTTCCGGATTCCGGCGTCGATGTCTTCGAGTCCTACGTCGAGCGCCGAAGCGCAGGCGGCGGCTACCAGGGCATTCTCGATATTGAAGGCTCCGCCGAGAGGCAACTGCACCAGCCGTGCCTGATCCCGGACGACCAGATCGAACGTCGAACCGGTCGCCGTCACAGCAATCGAGGTGGCCCTCACATCGGCGTCGGAGCCGAGCCCGACCCGGGTCACCGGGATATCCACCCGATCGGCGAGTCGAGCTCCGTAAGGATCGTCGACCCAGATGACCGCGTGGGCGGCACGTCCGGCCTCGAACAAGGTTGCTTTCGCTTCGAAGTAGTCCTCCATGTCCTTGTGGAAGTCCAGGTGATCCTGGCTGAGGTTGGTGAAGGCTGCGACACTGAATGCGACCTCGTCGACGCGATGCAGCGCAAGTGCATGTGAGGAGACCTCGATAGCGGCAACATCGACATGCTGGTCGACCATCTCGGCGAGCAGGCGCTGGAGATCGGTTGCTTCCGGAGTCGTCCTCCCGGCCGGCAGCGGCCGACCGGCGATACGTGCTCCAACGGTGCCGACGAGTGCACCGGTGAGTCCCGCCGCAATGGCGATCGACTCGACGAGGTAGGCGACGGTCGTCTTGCCGTTGGTGCCGGTGACGCCTACCACCCGGAGACGGCGCGAGGGATGATGATGAACGGTGGCGGCCAGAGCGGGAAGTGCGGCTCGCCCATCCGTGACGATCAGCTGGGGAACGGCGAGGTCCTGGCTCTGTTCGACGCATACGGCAGCCGCCCCGCCGGCGACCGCCTGGGCGACATAGTCGTGCCCGTCGGTAGTAAAACCGCGGACGGCGACGAAGAGCACGCCCGGAGCAGCCCTCCGACTGTCGTGGGTCACATCGCGAATCGGTACCTGGTCGGAGCCGATCACCCGTCCCCCGACGACGGCAGCCAGATCAGACAGCAGGGTCTCAGGAGGCATCGGGTGCCACCCCCATTTGATGCAGAGTCCGCTCGACGATTTCGGCAAACGCCGGGGCGGCGGCGCGACCGCCGGTGTTGTCCGACAGCGGGGCGTCGACAACGACCGCGACGACGATCTCGGGTTCATCGACGGGAGCCATCCCGATGAAACTCGCCACGAAATCGTCCGTGTATCCCTCACCTTCCTCGAAGCGGCGGGTGGTCCCCGTCTTGCCTCCAACGGTGTATCCGCTCACCCGGGCTTGTTGGCCGGTTCCGTCTTCGCTTTCAACGACGTTTTGCAGAAGGAGACGCATGATACGGGCAGAGTCCTCCGAGACGACCCGCCGGTGTTCGGGGTCCATCGGACTGCGGACGCCGATGCCATCGACGATCTCCTTGACCAAGTGCGGTTGTACCCACACGCCATCGTTGGCAATGGTGGCATACACCGCGGCCATTTGGAGTTCGGTGACCGACACGCTGTAGCCGATCGCCGCCGACGCAGGGCACGACTGACATCCGGCGGCAAGGTTGATCTCCCCGGCAGCTTCCCCGGGAAAATCGATGCCGGTGTGAGACCCGTAGTTGAACGCGCCCAGGTAGTCGGCCAGCTTCTCTTCGCCCAGTTCCTGCCCGATCAGAATGGTGCCCACGTTCGACGAGCGGGTGACGATGTCCGTGACGCTCATGATGCGAGGCTCATGCGGAGTGTTGTCGGTGAAACACCCATAGACATCCTCATTGTCCGGACAGGCGCCGGGGACGATTTCGATCTGATCCGGCACTTCGAAGGTGGTCGCCGCACTGACCGCTTTCTCCTCCAGCGCCGCCGCCACCGTGACGAGCTTCTGAGTGGAGCCCGGCTCGAAAACCGACAGCGCCGCCCAGTTCCGGTACCGGTCGGAATCGATACCGGCCCGATCACCGGGGTCAAAGCTGGGCAGCGTCACCATGGCCAGCACCTCTCCCGAGTCTGGGTCGAGAACAACAACGGAGCAACGCTGTGCACCAGTGCGAACGATGGTGTCCTCGCACACCTCTTCCGCAATGAACTGGATCTCCCGATCGATCGTCGTGATGAGATCGCTTCCCGGCACGGCCGGGACAACGTCGTATTCGCCGAACGTGATGAGGCGGCCTTCGGGGTCCTGCTCGGCTTCGAGCCGGCCCGGCGACCCGCTCAGCTCTTCGTCGTAACCGAACTCGAGTCCCTCGATGCCCTGATTGTCGATGTTGACGAAGCCGATGACCTGGGCAGCCATGCGTCCCGCCGGATAGACGCGTTTGGGCTCGGTGTACCAGTGGATTCCGGGATGCCCCAGAGCGGTGACCGGCTCCGCCTGTTCCCATTCAACCTGGCGAGCAATGAACACGAAACTCCTATCGGAAGTGAGTTTGTCGAGCACCGCGGCGGTATCGAGCCCCAGAGCGGCTGCCAGGACCGACGCCGTGACCTCCGGTGTCGTCACCTGCCGAGGGTTGGCGTAGATCGTTGTGGCATCCACCGTGATGGCGAGCTCGCGACCTTCCCGGTCGAAGATGTTGCCGCGGTCGGCTGCCAGTTCTTTTACGGTGAGGCGCTGATCGAGCCCCATCGCGGCCAGTTCGTCTGCCTTGACGACCTGCACTTGGAAGAGCCGGATCCCGACGGCCGCCCAGGCCAGGATGAGCCCGACGGCAACGGCAATCAGCCGGTAGTCGGTTGCCCGCGAGCGGCGGCTTGTCTGCCGCCCCCCCACGCTATACCTCCGGGGGGACCCCGGCGGGCGAGCCTTTGTGTACGGGTTCTTGGTGACCCTTCGGGCTCCGGTCGCCAGCGCATGGTCCGGTCGTCCTCATGGCGATGCGGTCAAGATCGACTTCACTTCCGCCCAACGTTCCTCCGCGCCCCCTTCGGTGCCGGTGACCCCGAACGCCTCGACGGTCCGTACCTGTTCGGGGAGAACCAGGCCGATCTGCTCGGCCAGCGGAACGACTCGCTCCGGTGATTGGAGACGCGCCACCTCCAGCCGCAGCTGCTGATAGGTCGATTCTTCCTGGGCGATCTGCGCTTCGACTTCCTTGAGCCGGAAAGCGGAGTCGCTCAGAGTGGTCCGCGAGTAGATGAGCGCGAAGAAGACGAAGATCACCAGGGCTGTGAAGAGGAACCACGGAGCCATCCGCAGCGGCTGAAATCCCCGCCCGGGTAGGACCCGGATATGGGGGCGTTTCTGCCGAACCGGCGCCGGGTGAGCAGTCACGCGGCAACCTTCTCGATCGCCCGCAGTCGGGCGCTACGGGCCCGCGGGTTGGTCACCACCTCCTCCTCGGTGGGCCGAAGTGGCTTGCGGACGAGCAGGCGGAGTTCCGTGGTGTCCTCGCACACACAAACCGGGAAGTCGGGTGGACACGTACAACCGCCCGCACCCTGCGCGAAGCGGCGTTTGACGATGCGGTCTTCGAGCGAGTGGTAGGAAATGACGACACACCGGCCGCCGGCGCGTAGACGGCGCAGCGCCGATTCGAGACCCTCCTCGAGGTCGCCGAGTTCATCATTGACGGCGATCCGCAACGCCTGGAAGGTCCTGCGGGCGGGATGTCCCCCGGTCCGGCGAGTAGCAGCCGGAATTGCCGCACGAACAACTTCGGCTAGTTGGGCAGTGTCTGAGACCGGACGGGCGGCCACGATCGCCCGGGCGATGCGGCCGGCGAATCTCTCTTCGCCGTAAGAACGGAGTACCCGGGCCAGATCGGATTCCGGCCAGTCGTTGACCAGTTCGGCGGCCGTGTGGGGAGCATCGGGACCCATCCGCATGTCGAGTGGCCCGGCCGACCGGTACGAGAAACCTCGGGTACCCTCCTCGACCTGGTGACCGGAGACCCCCAGGTCGAAGAGGGCGCCGTCAATACTGTCGATGCTCCGTTCGATCAACACTTCTTCCAAACCCCTGTAGTTGCGGTTGACGATCTGCAGTCGCTCTCCGATGCCGGTTTCAGCCCGCAACGCTTCCGCCTCGCGGATTGCATCCGGATCCCGGTCGAAAGCGAGGACCCGCACGTTGCTGCCGAGGGCATCCAGGAGGCGTCGGCTGTGGCCGCCGCCGCCGAAAGTCGCGTCCAGGACCAGCCCTTTCTGCAACGGACGGAACAGTTCGACCACCTCCTCTGCCATAACCGCTTCGTGAAACTCACGGCTCTCGGGTGTCTGATCCATTGCCAGCCCCCCGGGCGCTGGCACCAAAGGAAGCGGGCGGAGTAGGGGGCCTTCCGTTGGTTCCGGGGGGCTGGCGATGAACCAGTCCTCGATTGCCTTGTCAGATTCCGTGTTCGCCGAGGGCCTCCTCTATGTCGGCGTAGTACTCGTCTGCTTCTGCGGACATGCGATCCCAAGTCGCCGTGTCCCAGATCTCGACTCGGTCGGCGACGCCGACCACGGTCAGGTCTTTGCTGAGATCCGCATAGTTGCGGAGATTGGTGGGGACCTGCACTCTCCCCTGCTTGTCGGGAATCTGCTGGTCGGCTCCGGCGAAGAACGACCGGGCCAGCTTGCGAGCCCGGGCGTCGGTGCGGGGAAGGGTGTTCACTCGTTCTACCTCCGTCTCCCACCGATCGAGCGCGAAGACGTAGAGGCATCGCTCCTGCCCCTTGGTGATGACGCACCCCTCCGCCAATCGTTCGCGGAATTTGGCGGGCAACACGACTCTCCCTTTCGGGTCGAGCGTGTGTTGGTACTCACCGAGGAACATGATTCCTGCACCCTGTCCGGCATCCGTAGTCCTCCACTGCGTGCCACTATGCCCCATTCCGCACCACATGTCAACCTATTGGCCCCCTTTCCTCCCATCGATCCGGGGATGGGCGCCGGTGGCCGACCCAGGCATCGGCCGCTCTCAGAGGCGCAGAGTGGTCGGGCGCGGTTGGTGCGTTCGACCACCGAGAGGGGATGCCGGCGAGGTACTCCGCGACAAGGGCGGCCGCAGGTGCGGCCCGCCCGGCCGGCGACCTCGAGGTCGGTTGTCTCCCGTCAGCCGGCCACTGCAGTCCGCTGGCTCTGGCGACAGGCCAAGACCGGAGCGACCGGGACGACCTCGCTACCGATCCCCAACTGCTTCGGCTTGATCCCCAGTGCGAGGCCCATCAACTGGGTGAAGTACATGATCGGCATGGAGAACTCCGTGCCGAGTTCCCGGTTGACCTCGGACTGGTAGACCTCCAGGTTGATCTGGCACAGCGGGCATGACGTGGCAATCACGTCCGCGCCGGCGTCCATGGCACTCTGCAGCAAGTCCCGCAGCATGGAGAGGGCCGCCTGCCGGCTGGTCGCTATCAACGAGGCCCCACAGCAGCGCATCCGATAGGGATAGTCGACCGGTATCGCCCCGAGCGCCCCGACCAACTCCTCGAAGAACCGCGGCCCTTCCACATCCTCCAGACCCTCCCCCGGCTTCCTCGGGCGGGTCATCTGACACCCGTAGTACGGGGCAACGCGCAGGCCTTCGAGCGGATCTTCCACCTTTTCGCGGATCGCATCGAGGCCGACCTCCCTCACGAACAAATCCATCAGGTGATGGACGGTGACACCGCCGGAATAACTGAGATCATCAGCCTCCAGGGCGAAGTTCATGTGGTCCATCAGATCGGCGTCTTCGAGCATGTGCTCATTGGCGAAATAGAGGTTCTTGAAACAACCGCTGCACGGAGCGACCAGATCCGGCCGTTGCTCTTTCTCGGCCAGGGCGAGGTTGCGGGCACTCAAGACCTGTGCCAGCAGCTCGTCCACGTGGGAATATGCGGTGGCACCACAACAGTTCCAATCCTCGATCTCCACCAGCGTCACGCCGAGAAGATGAGCAACCTCCACGGCGGACACGTGGTAGCTGACCGCCATCGACTCGAGGGAACAACCGGGGTAGTAGGCGTACGTCTTCACGAGATACCCTCCAGGGGTATGATCCGCCCGATCATCTGGCGGAAGTTGTCCACGCGTTTGATCTTCTTGGGAATCAACTGGAGTCGCCCGCGCCGCAATAGCTTGACGGCTCCCAGCATCTCGTACAGAAGCCCCGGAAGCCCCCCCTCCCAGATAAAGGCAGGGGCGTAGCCGGGCTCGTACGACTTTCCGTTGGCAAGGATGGTCTTCACGAAACGCCGTGAGAAATCGGGCCCAACCAACCCTTCCGGGTACCGGTTGTGCCACAGCGAGTAACGCTTCAGTGCATACATGATCTGGGCTACGTGTATCCCTTGGGGACACCGCTCCGAGCAGGCAAAGCACGAGGCACAAGTCCAGAACGTGTTGCTGGCAAGCACCTCGTCCTTCATCCCGGCGTTGATCATGGCCAAGAGCATGCGCGGGGAGTGGTCCATGAACTCCACAGCCGGGCAGGTAGCCGAGCAGACCGAACAATGCACGCAGAGGTTCGGCGGTTTCCCGTCGCCTGCGTAGAGAAGGTTCATGACTTCCATGCTGAATTGGGGTGAAGTCGTGGCAGGAAACACTTACTCATCACCCCCCGGCGATCGCGCCTCGGAGGCTTCGATCAGCGCACCAACCCGGTCGAGAAGAAGTTCAGGCTCCACCGGCTTCTCGACCAATTCGTCGACCGGCACGAATCCCGGATGGATGGCTTGGCCCGGGAAGAGAAAAGCAATCTGCTCGCGCAAACCGGTGATGATGAGCACCGGCATCTCGCGCAACGATTCATCCTTGCGGATCTTACGGGCCATCATCACACCCTCGGCGCCCCGACCCATCATGATGTCCAGCAGGAGAAGGTCGTACTTGTTCGTCTTGAGCGCCGCCCATCCCTCCTTGGGGTTGTGCGTTATGTCCGTCTCGTAGCCGGCCGATTCGAGGATCTCGCTGATCGCACCGGCGAAGTCTGGATCGTCGTCGACGATGAGTAGCCGTTTCGTCGGGTTCATGGGATTCCTCCCTGCATTAGATCTCGCTCCTCTCAGGTAAACGTGAAACGGGAGGCTCAGGGGCCTCGGTGGGAAGGAGGATGGTGAAGGTGGTGCCTCTCCCCAACTCGCTCTCGACCGACACGGATCCGTTGTGGGCCTCAATGATCCTCCGACTGATGGCCAGCCCGAGTCCGGCGCCGCTCTGGCGGCTCATGCCGACGTCCCCTCGGTAGAAGTCATCGAAGATGTGAACTCGGTCGTCTTCCGAAATACCCACTCCGGTATCCGTCACATCGACCCTGACTCGGTCGTCGAGTTGCTTCGTCGTGATGGTGACGGTGCCGCCCTCATACGAGTACTTCACCGCATTGCCGATGATGTTGGTCAGGGCTTCGGTAAGAACCCCTTCGTGGCCGTAGACACTCCCGGCGCGTTCTTGTACGACGATCTCGACGTCTTTGCGAACGGCTTGGGGTTGCACGGACTCGACTGCCTTGGTGATCGGAACAGAGAGAGGCAGGGTCTCGAATCGTTCTCGGATGCCGTCCAGGTCGACCGAGACGCTGCGCAACCATCGATCCACTAGGTCCAGAAGATCACCGATCCGTGACTTCATGCGCTCGAGTTGCACTCGCTGGTCCTCGGTAGTGACGGGAGAGAGTTGATGTGCCAAGACGAAGAGATTCTGCTGAACGGCACTCAGCGGTGATTTCAGCTCATGGCTAACGATCGCGGCGAAGTTCTCCCGAAGCATCTCCTTTTCACGGCGTAGCGCGATCGTCTCGAGAACGAGCTTGCGCTTTTCCAGACTGCGTGCGGTGATCACCCGGAACTGGTCGGGCGTAAACGGCTTGGGGATGAAATCGTACGCTCCTAGCTTCATGGCCTCGATCGCCGAGTCCACGGTGGCGTACCCGGTGATGACCACCGTCACGACTGTCGGGTCATCCCGGTTGATAGCTTCGAGGACTTCCAGGCCGGAGAGGCCGGGCATCTTCAAGTCCACGAACACCAGATCGGGCCGGAATTCCTCCATGAATTCCAGACCGCGAGCGCCGCTGGACGCGGTGGCGACGTCGTAGGGCTGGTCGAGCAAGATCTCTATGCAGGATTCGAGCACCACCTGCTCATCGTCGATGATGAGGATCCTCGAGCGACCATCCTCGAGTGCCATAGCCATCAAGCTACTCCTGCTCCATGTTGTTGCTCCAGGGCCGATCGACCGTAATCGGGAGCCGAACGACAAATGTTGCTCCCGCTACTTCCTCGCTCGCCGCAGTGATGCGACCTCCGTGCTCGCGGACTATCCCGTAACTGATCGCCAGGCCCAAACCCGTCCCATGGCCTGCCTCCTTGGTCGAGAAGAATGGGTCGAACACCCGGTCCAAGTCTTCGGGGTTGATCCCCGGTCCACTGTCCGTGAACTCGATCTCGACCTCGCTATCCATATGGCGAGTGGTTATCTCCAGGCGTCCGTCGCCGTCCATCGCTTCGGCCGCATTGATGATCAAGTTGACGAACACCTGCTGTATCTGCGATGGATCGACCATGACCAGCGGCAAGGTCGGTTCCAAGTCCCGGTCGATCGCGATGTTGAGAAAGAGAGCTTGTTCCTCGACCAGCTCTATGCAGTCGGTCAGCAGCGAGTTCACGTCAGAGGATTGCTTCTTCGGCGCGGTCGGACGCGAGAAATCGAGCAGAGCCCTCACGATGGCGATACATCGATCGGCCTGGGCGACGATCTTCTCCAGAGATGATCGGTGGCGTCCGTCTTCGGCGTGCTTCTCCAACAGCAAGTGGGAATAGGCGACGATTCCCTGCAAAGGGTTGTTCAACTCGTGAGCCACTCCGGCAGCTAGTTGACCCACCACCGCCAGCCGCTCCGATTCCTTGATCCGGCTCGTGGCGAACTCTCGGATTTGCAGCTGTTGTTCGATGCTGCGCAGATTGCGTCGCGCCAATGATCTCACCAAGACAGACACGAAGTGTGCGGACAGGCTGGGACTGGCTCGCAACGCCGAATCGAGTTGCTCCAGCGTGACCGGCATCACGGTGACTTCTGTTTCGGCCTCGACATTGAAAACTGCCGGGCGTGATTGAGCTAGCGACATCAACCCGATAATTCGCCCGGCGGTGAGATGGTGAAACACGATCTCCCGGCCGTCCACCTCCCGGAACAAGCGAACCTCGCCGTCCAAAACCACAGTGATTCCATCGATCGATTCGCCTTCAGTCAGGATCAGGCTTCCGGCCGGCAGTCGTTTCCGCGGGGGATACCCGAGGACCCGCTCCATCTCATCGATCATTGCCTGTTCGACTTCGTTGTCTCTGAGATCGCGATCCTCGAGGAAGCTTCGTTGTTTGGCTCGGTCGCGCCGAACCTGCTCATCGAAACGTTGCAGGAGGTCTCCCCCAGTGCGTTGCGCGTCACGCTCGGTGGAACCGGTGGGACCCATAGTGAACGCAGCGAATCTTCTATCCGCCTCGGGGTCTACCTCTCTGAGGTATTCATCGACGAGTCGCTCGACGGTAGTCCGCAACTCGTGGATGGTCCATGGCCGGGTGAGGACACCATCGAGCGCCACTTTCGCCAGGATTCGATCCGTCTCGGCGGTCTCATCATCAGCGAGAATGAGGACCTTGCGGGTGGCACCGCTGGCATCGCGATCGGCGAGATCAACGAGGGCGTCGGCTCCCGTACCGTCGGCCAGCCGGCAGTCGACGACCACCACGGGAACGAGATCTCCACAGGCGAGATGGGCCTCTAACGCGTGGCACAAGCCTTCCCCACTGTGGTGAGCCTCCACGCGAGCCGACTCTCCGTAGAGCTTCTCGAGGGTGTCGCGCAACCGGAGCAGGTCGGCACAAACTGCGGCAGCACACATGATGGTGAGGGGCTCGTGGTTCACACCGATCCCGACCTCAGGCCGGCGTGGGCCGGTCGCAACGCCCGTGCTGCGCGCCCCACAGGGCCGTCACCGTGGTGAGGTCTTGCGTAGCTGCCGGCCTCGACCTCCGGCAGGTTGAGTCTTTTGACCCTAGCCACCCCGTTCACTCTAGTGAAAGAATTCACAAGAACGACCGCATACTCCGAAGGAAGGTCCTGGAGTCGTTGTGGAGAGGTTGGATACCGCCCCGTCACGCAAGACACTTACGTCCATGAGGCCATCCCTGACCGTCACAGAACTCGAGGGTGGCGAGGCGCGACATAGGACGGATTGACTATCGACAGAAAGGTGCGAATGATGGCAGCACCGGCGATGGAGGCCGCCGACGCGGCCGGCTTCACGGATTCATTCAGTCTCAGCCTGGAAGAAGTGGAAGAGGGCCGGCGAATTCGCGCTTGCCTGCAGTGTGCCGCGTGTAGCGGCATCTGTCCGTTTGGCTACTTGATGGATTTCCCTCCCCACAAGATGATCTCCGCCATGCGAGCGGGGATGTTCGAAAAGGTGATGGGAGTCGACTCGCTCTGGCTCTGTGTTTCCTGCTACGCCTGTGCACAGATTTGTCCGGCGCAGATCCCCCTCACCAACGGCCTGATGACCCGGGCCAAGGAGGAAATGCTGTTGACCGGCAGCATCCCCGCCGAACTCCAGGAAGCCCTCGAGAACTCGCAGCGCTATGGAAACGCCCTCGGTGAGCCACCGCGGCGGCGCGCCGATTGGGCGATGGACATCGAACCCGCGGTCCCCATCCTCAGCAAGATCAAGCGCCCGGTGGAAGTCCTTTGGTTCGTGGGCGACTACGCCTCGTACCATCCGCGCGGCCGCCAAGCTTCACAAGCGCTGGCCAGGGTTCTCAACCGCCTCGACGTCGACTACGGCATACTCGGCCCTGAAGAGAACAGCGACGGGGATTCTCAACGCCTGGCGGGTGAGACGGGGCTGTTCGAGATGCTGGCCGAGAAGAACGCCAGGGCATTCGGCAAGTACGAATTCGAAGAAATCCTGACCACCGATCCTCACGCGTTCAACGCTCTCAAGAACGAGTACCCGGCGTTGGGTATCTCCTACCCGGTGGCCCACTACAGCCAATTCCTGGCAGGGCGGCTCGATCGGCTCCAACCCTTGCTCACTCGAGAGATCCCGGCCCGGGTGGCTTTCCACGATCCCTGCTATCTGGGACGGGCCAACGGCATCTACGAGGATCCCCGGCGGTTGCTGACCGCTGTTCCCGGAGTCGAATTGGTAGAAATGTTGCACACCCGGGAAACCAGCATCTGCTGCGGTGGAGGGGGGGGTGGGATGTGGCTCGACGGTTTCCGGTGGGAGAAGGCTCACTTCCGGTTGTCCGAGATTCGAGTGCAGGAAGCCATCGACGTCCGGGCCGACATCCTGGCCGTGACCTGTCCTTACGAGATGCCTCGTTTCGAGGATGCCACCAAGACGGTGACAGGGGCCAAGCACCTCGTGGTCAAGGACATTGCCGAGTTGTTGGTGGATTCATTGATCGAGCAGGGGTGAAGTCATGAACATCGTGGTACCGGTCAAGCTCGTTCCCGACCTGGTTGAAGAACTGGAGATCGATGACGGCGGGACGGCCCTCGACACGACCTGGCTCCGATTCATTCTCAACGAGGTCGATGAGCACGCCCTCGAACAGGCTCTCCTACTCAAGGAGAGCCTCTCCGGGACGGTATCGGTTATCAGCCTGGACGGCGAGGGAGTCGATGATGTCCTGTTTGCCTCATCGGCCAAAGGGGTCGACCGGCTCATCAAGCTGACCGGAGTCGACTACGGGGTCAATGTCAACAATCATGCCATGGCGCGGTTCTACGCCACCACCGTTCGAATCCTCGAGCCAGATCTGGTGCTGGTAGGTGTACAGGCCCACAACGATCTGGATGGGTCACTGGGTCCGCTGCTCGCCGAATACGTCGGTATGCCCTACGTGGGTTACGTGTCGGGGATCGCTCCTATCAACGGTCGATGCCGGGTCCGCAAGGAATACCCGGGCGGTCTGATCGCCGAGATGGACGTCGAGATGCCGGCAGTGCTCGGGGTTCAAGCAGCGGAATCGCCACCCCGCTACGTCGCCATCAGCCGAATCCGTCAGGCGATGAAGACGGCCGCCGTCGACGAGCAGGCGGCACCGGATCTTGATACCACCGGAGGACCGATGGTCGATTCGATGTTCAAGCCGGAGACCGCCGAACGGGCGACCATGATCACCGGCGATGAGGATGAGGTCGCGGGGAGGATCGTCGATCTCCTCCGAGAGCTGGGGAAGGCGTGAGGGGGAACGATGAGCCAAGACATACACGTCATCGTCGAGCACCTGCGGGGGCAAGTCGCGGACATCACCTACGTGGCAGTGGCCGCCGCCCGCCGGCTGGCTACCGGAACCGGTGGTGGCGTCGCGGCCGTGTTGCTCGGTCATGACGGCGAGACCCTGGCCGGTGATCTGGCGGCAGATCGAGTTGTGTACATCGACGACCCCGCCCTTGCCGACTTCAACCCGGAGCACTACAACGTCATCCTGGCGGATTTGATCGGAGGCGATCCGCCCCGCTGCGTGCTCTTCGGCGACACATCGATGGGAGCCGAGGTAGCCGGGGTTCTGTCCGCCCGCCTGAGCATGCCGCTGGTGAGCCGGTGTCGGAGTGTCGACGCGGCGAACGGCAGGCTGCGATTCATCAGCCAGATCTGCGGTGGGAAGATCCTCGTCGAAGGCGACATTCCCGAACCAAACGCCCTGATCACCATGGTGCCGGGCGGCTACAAGCCGGAACAAGGAAGGGGGGAAACCGCGCCGGAGGTGACCAGAACCTCCGTTTCGCCGCTGGGAAGCGGACGGGTCGCCTTTGCGGGGTATCAAGAGCCCAAGGCGGAGGACATCGACATCTCCACCACTCCCATCCTGGTGGCGATCGGACGTGGCATAGCCAACGAAGACAACGTGGAGCTAGCCGAGGAACTAGCCGAGACGCTTGGTGGCGCAGTCTGTGCGTCCCGCCCGGTCGTAGATCAAGGCTGGCTCCCCACCACGCGCATGGTCGGCAAGTCCGGGAAGCGGGTCAAACCCGACGTCTATCTGGCCCTGGGTATCAGCGGAGCCCCTGAGCACGTCGAGGGGATGAGCGACAGTGATTTGACGATCGCCGTCAATACCGACCCGGAAGCGCCGATCTTCGACGTCGCCCAGTACGGATCGGAAGTCGACTTGCTCGACCTTCTGCCGGTGCTGATCGAACGGGTGCGAGCAGCCAAAGGAGGGTAGGGAACAGGCAGCCGAGATGGAGTACGAAGCGGTCAAGTCCATCGTCGTCGTCCTTCTCCTGGTGGTTTCCTTCGCCGTCTTCGGCCTGCGGGTCTATCAACTCTTGTGGGTGAACCTACAACGCGGTCGACCGGGACCGCCTTACGGCCGGTGGATCGAGCGAATCAAGGGGCTGGTCGTGTATGTGGGAGGCCAACTGCGCCTGTTCCGCTTCCTGGCGCCGGGTATCGCCCACTTCTTCGTCTTCTGGGGCTTCGTCATCCTGATCCTGACGATCTTGCAGGCGATCATCGAAGGACTCGTGGCCTTCGCCGACCCCGGGTTCGTGATCCCGGTGATCGGCGAATTCGGTCCGTTGGCTCTCCTCCAAGATCTGTTTGCTGCTCTCGTAGGGATCGCCGTCGTGTACGCCCTCTACCTTCGCCTGGTCGTCAATCCGCCCCGCTACGAGGGAAGCCACCGGGCCCAGGCGGTGATGGTCCTGTCGTTCATCTTGACCATCGTGGTGAGCCTGCTGGTGATCAATGGGATCCGCATCGAACTCGGCGAGGATCCTCTGGCCGACTGGCGACCGGTGGCCTCGGCCGTGGGTGCCGTGCTGTCGGGCCTCAGCGACCCGACGTTGGAAGTGGTCGAAGAGGCCGCCTACTGGATCCACCTGATCGTGGTGCTCGCCTTCCTCACCGAGCTTCCGGGGGGCAAACACTTTCATGTGGTCACCTCGATCCCCGCCGTCTTCTTGCGAAACCTGGACCCGCCCGGCCGCTTGCCGCCGGCACCGGAATTCAATGGCGACGTGGGCGTGAACGCAGTAGAACAGTTCCGCCGGCGCCAGTTGCTCGACTTCTACACCTGTACCGAATGCGGTCGGTGTCAGGACGTGTGTCCCGCCTACGCCAGCGGGTCGCCCCTTTCTCCCAAGCTGCTCATCATGTCCCTCCGCGACAACCTGATTCAGCGGGGAGTAGCGCTCCGTGATGGACAGCAGAACGGGGCCGTGCTCGAGAGCGAGCTCGTCGGCGACGTCATCACCGAAGAAATCCTCTGGGCCTGCGTCACCTGCTCCGCCTGCGATCAGGAGTGTCCGCTCTTCATCGAGCACGTTACGCCGATCGTCGACATGCGGCGCCACCTCGTGATGGAAGGGCGGATGGACGGGATGCTCCAGGAAGCGATGGCCAATCTGGGTCGTTACGGCAATTCGTTCGGCCAGTCGGAGCGGGCGCGTGCCAAATGGACCAAAGGCCTGCCGGAGAAGATCAAGGATGCCCGGCGGGAACCCGTGGACTACCTCTGGTTCACGGGCGACTATGCCGCATACAGCGCCACGTTGGCCAGTGCCACCAAGACGACCGCAGAGGTCTTTCGCCGTGCCGATCTCGATTTTGGACTGCTCTACGAGGCGGAACGCAATGCCGGCAACGATGTGCGGCGGGTCGGGGAAGAGGGCTTGTTCGAGATGCTCGCCGAGGACAACGCTGCGGCTCTGAACGCCTGCGAATTCCGGAGCATCGTCACCACCGATCCCCATACCTACAACGCCCTCAAGAACGAATACCCGGCGGAGATCAACGGCGGGCGACCGGTACTGCACTACTCGGAGCTGCTGGATCAGTTGATCGCCGACGGCCGTCTGCGACTAGGCCGGGAGCTGGGATACCGGGTCACGTACCACGACCCGTGCTACCTCGGTCGCTACAACGGCGTGTACGACGCGCCGCGCAGGGTCATCGAAGCAGCCGGATGCACACTCGTCGAGATGCCCCGCCATGGTGATCGGGCGATGTGCTGTGGAGCGGGAGGAGGTCGCATCTGGATGGAAGAGGGAGACACCCAACAACGCCCGGCCGCCATGAGAGTCGAAGAAGCCGCCGGTTTGGAGGGGGTGGAAATGCTGATCGTCTCCTGCCCCAAGGACCTGGTGATGTTCGAGGACGCCGCCAAGAGCGGCGGCTACGCGGATCGTCTGGCCGTCAAAGACCTCATCGAACTGGTGGCCGAGGCCTTGTGATGGGTCTTGAAGTCCCCAGGGAGAGCCTTTTGGCCCTGGCAAGCCGGGGAGACGACCACCATCATTGTGAATGGATTCACAAGGGAGTCACTACGCGAGATGCTTGGATCTTCGCGGCGCCGGCACCACGCCGGAGCGTCATCAACCAGCCGGAAGCGGCTGTCTTCCCCTATCGGCACTCCCCCGCCCTTCCCCGCAATGATCGACCCCTTCGACAACGAGCGACACACTGACTGGAGCCTGTGATGAGTGACGAAGGAAAACCAAAGGTCGGCTTCTACGTGTGCCACTGCGGTACGAACATCGCCGGCACGGTGAACGTGGACGAGGTCTCCGACTACGTATCCGGCCTGCCGGGCGTGTCTGTGTCCCGCAACTACCAGTTCATGTGTTCGGAACCCGGACAAGATCTCATCGAGCAGGACATTCGTGAGCAGGGGCTCGATCGGGTGGTGGTGGCCGCCTGCTCACCCATGATGCATGAGCTCACCTTCCGCGGGGCGGTAGGTCGCACCGGACTCAACCCGTACCTCTTCCAGATGGTCAACGTGCGGGAGCACTGCGCGTGGATCCACTCCGATCCGGCGGCGGCAACCGGCAAGGCGATAGCCCTCTGCAATGCCGCCATCGAGCGGGTCGTTCACCAGGAGCCTCTGTTCGCCTCCGAGGCTCCCATCTACCCGGACACGATGGTCATCGGGGCCGGGATCGCCGGCATCCAGGCCGCTCTCGACCTGGCCCAGGGGGGCAACCAGGTCTACCTCGTGGAGCGGGACTCGACCATCGGCGGCAACATGGCTCGTTTCGACAAGACCTTCCCAACCCTGGACTGCTCGTCCTGCATCCTGACCCCCAAGATGGTCTCGGTTGCCCAAACTGAGAATGTTCAGATCCTCTCCATGTCCGACATCGAGGAGGTCTCCGGCTATGCCGGCAACTTCCGAGTTCGAGTACGCAAGCGGGCCCGTTACGTCACCGACGCGTGCACCTCGTGCCAGGACTGCATCGCAGTGTGTCCGGTCACAGTGCCCAGCATCTTCGACATGGGCATGGCGTCGCGCACAGCTATCCACAAGACCTTCCCACAAGCGATCCCCAACAGCTATCTCATCGAAAAGGACGAACGCCCACCTTGTTGGTCGGCCTGCCCGATCGGCCAAGAGGCAGCCGGATATGTGGCTCTCATCGGTGACGGGCGATTCGCCGAGGCGGCCCAACTGATCCGCAAATCCAACCCGCTGCCCGTGGTATGCGGGCGGGTCTGCTACCACCCGTGCGAAGAACAGTGCAACCGCGGCTTCGTGGAAGAGCCGATCGCCATCCAGCACCTCAAACGGTTCGCCCTGGACTGGGAGGCTCAGCACAACGGCGAGGTCAAGGTCCCCGAACCGCCGGTCCGCCACAGCGAGAAAGTCGCGATCGTGGGAAGTGGCCCGGCCGGTCTGGCCTGTGCCCACAATCTGGCGCAACGCGGCTACCAGTCCACCGTCTACGAACGGGAAGAAGTCTTGGGAGGTATGCTCGCCCTCGGCATCCCGGCCTACCGCCTGCCTCGCGAGCAGCTGCAACAGGACATCGACTTCATCCGTCGCATGGGTGTCGAGTTTCAAACCGGCGTCGCCTTCGGACGTGACGTCACGCTCGAGCAACTCCGGGAAACCGGGTACGGAGCGATCTTCGTCGCTACCGGGGCGCATCGCGGTATCGCCATGCACGTGCCGGGCGAGGACCTCGACGGAGTGGTGGACGCCGTGCAGTTCCTCCACAACAAAGCACTAGGAGAATCGCAGCCTGTGGGCCGGAAGGTGGCGGTGATCGGGGGCGGCAACTGCGGAATCGACGTGGCCCGCACGATCTTGCGGGAAGGCGCCGAAGAGGTCACGGTGGTCTACCGGCGTACCCGGGTGGAAATGCCTTGCGAGGAGCACGAAGCCATCGATGCCGAGACCGAGGGCATTCGCTTCCTGTTCCTCCGGGCACCGGTCGAAGTGCTCGGCAAGGACGGCAAAGTCACCGGCCTCCGGGTCATCGAGATGGAGCTCGGGGAACCAGACGATACGGGCAGGCGCCGACCGATCCCCATCGAGGGGTCGGAGCACGACCTGGGCTTCGACATGGTGGTTGCCTCCATTGGGCAGCGCGCCGATCTCGACTACCTCGAAGACGACCCCGGCGCCGGAGAGATGCAGCTTTCCCCGTGGGGAACGTTGGACGTCGACGCGGAGACCTTTGCCACCAACCTCCCCGGTGTTTTCGCCGGCGGCGATGCCGTATCGGGACCGGCGACTGTCGTCGCCGCTATGGGAGCCGGAAAACGAGCCGCTGAGGCAATCGACAAGTACCTACGCGGACAACCTCTCGAGGGCTTCGAAACGCATCAGGTGCCGGCCGAGATTCCCCGGGTCGAGGGCCGACCGCACCGGTACTCAAAACCATATGAAGAGATCGAGAGAGTGCCCCGCACTCAGATGCCCAAGCTGGAGGCTGAAACAAGAATCGGCGGTTGGGACGAGGTCGAACTCGGTTTCACCGAAGAGCAGGCCGTGGCCGAGGCACAGCGCTGTCTGCACTGTGGAGTATGCGTCGACTGCTACCAGTGTGTCGATGCCTGCAAGCCCGGTGCCGTTGATCACTCCATGAAGGACGAGGTGGACCATCTCGACGTGGGTCAGATCATGGTCTCCACCGGCTACAAGCAGTTCGACCCGAGCGTCATTCCTCAGTACGGCTACGGGCGTTTGGAGAACGTGATAACCGGTCTCGAGTTCGAACGGATGCTCTCCTCTACCGGACCGACGGACGGCAAGGTCTTGATCGACGGGGAGGCACCCCGCTCGGTGGCGATCCTCCACTGCGTCGGTTCCCGGGACGAGAACTACAACCGCTACTGCTCCCGGGTGTGCTGCATGTATGCACTCAAATTCGCCCATCTCGTGCGGGAGAGGACCGAGGCCGAGGTCTACCAGTTCTACATCGACATGCGGGCCTTCGGGAAAGGCTATGAAGAGTTCTACACCCGCATCATGGACGAGGGCACCACGATGGTGCGCGGCAAGGTGGCCGAGGTGATCGAAGCTCCCGAGGGAAGTCCGGGGAAACTGCTGGTGAAAGCCGAAGACACCCTGCTGGGAGTACGGCGCGAGGTCCCGGTCGACCTGGTGATCCTTTGCCCGGCCATGGTGCCGAGCGACGGTTCCGAAGAGCTTCGCCAGCTGCTGCACCTCAGCCAGAGCGCCGACGGGTTCCTCCTGGAGCGACACCCGAAACTAGACCCCATCGGCACGGCCAGCGACGGGATCTACATAGCCGGCTGCGCCCAGGGACCGAAGGACATCCCCGACACCGTCGCCCAAGCTTCGGCGGCGGCGTCGAAGATGCTGGGATGGATGGCCCGGGGCGAGATGACGATCGATCCGATCAAAGCCGAAGTGCAGGAGGAGTTGTGTGGCGGATGCCGGGTGTGCAACGCCCTCTGCCCGTACAACGCCATCTCCTGGGTCGAGGACAAGAAGGTGGCTCGGGTCGAAGAGGCCTTGTGCAAGGGCTGCGGCATCTGTGTGGCCGCTTGCCCGGCCTCGGCCATCGTCGGTGCAGGATTCACCGACCAACAGATCTACGCGGAGATCGGCGGCCTGCTGGCCGTCTAGGAGGAAACCTATGCCGGAGAACGGATTCAATCCCAAGATCGTTGGATTCTTGTGCAATTGGTGCGCCTACTCGGGTGCCGATCTGGCCGGTGTATCGCGCATACAGTCGTCGCCCACCCTCCGCCCGATCCGGGTTATGTGCTCGGGGAGGATCGACCCCGGTTTCGTCTTCACCGCGCTCAAATCCGGCGCCGACGGTGTCTTGCTGGCCGGCTGCCACCCCGGCGATTGCCACTACTCAGAGGGCAACTACCTATGCCTGCGCCGAACGCTGATGATGAAGAAGCTGCTCGGTGGGTTCGGTATCGACGAAGAACGTCTCCGGCTGGAATGGATCTCGGCATCTGAAGGCGACAAGTACAGCAAGGTGAGCTGGGAGATGGAGAACAGGATCCGCGAGCTAGGACCGTTGGAGCTGAAGCAATGACACCCGGATCGAGAGGAAAGGGCAAGCCATGACCATGCAGGACGTCGCCGGGCAGACGGCCACCAAGCCCAAGCTGGCGCTGTACTGGGCGGCCAGCTGTGGCGGCTGCGAGATCGCCATCCTCGAACTCCATGAGAAGGTGCTCGAGGTACCGGCCAACTTCGACCTGGTCTTCTGGCCGGTGGCCATGGACGTCAAGTACGCCGATGTGGAAGGCATGGAACCGGACAGCATCGATTTGTGCTTGTTCAACGGCGCCATCAGAACCTCGGAGAACGAGCACCTGGCCCAGGTCCTCAGGGAGAAGTCCAAGACTCTGGTTGCCTTCGGGTCCTGCGCCATGGAAGGCTGCATTCCCGGGCTGGCCAACGCCACTACCAAGGAGGCGATCTTCAACGCCGCATATCACGCGTCGCCTTCAACTGTGAATCCAGATCGAGTCGAGCCCCAGACCATTTGGGACTTACCGGAAGGGCAGGTGTCGCTTCCCACATTCTTCGAGTCGGTCAAGACTCTCGATCAGGTGGTCGACGTCGATTACTTCATTCCGGGGTGCCCACCCGAGGCGCATCGCATTTGGGAGGTCATCGAGTTGATCGTCTCGGGGGGGCCGTTGCCGCCACCGGGAGCCGTGATCGGCGCCGGGGACCAGACAGTCTGCGAGGAGTGTTTGCGCACCCGGGAAGAGAAGCGGATCAAGGAGTTCGTCCGGCCCCATCAGATCATCGCCGATCCCGAGCTGTGCCTGCTCGATCAGGGCATCGTGTGCATGGGCCCCGCCACCCGGTCCGGTTGCGGAGGGCTCTGTGTCGGTGCCGGCAGCCCCTGCCGGGGTTGCTACGGCCCGCCTCCCAACGTGCGGGATCAAGGCCTCAACATGATGTCGGCTCTCGCCTCGGTTGTCGACGCCACCGAAGCGACCGAAATCCAAGCGATTCTCGACCAGATCGCCGATCCCGTGGGAACGTTCCACAGATTCAGCCTGCCGCACTCCACCTTCGGGAGGGTTCAACCATGAAGACGATCTCCATCGACCCGATCACCCGCCTGGAGGGCCACGGCCGGATCGATATCTTCATGGACGACGACGGGCACGTGGACAATGCCTACCTGCGCATCCCCGAGCTGCGAGGCTTCGAGGAGTTCTGCGTCGGCCGGCCGGTGGAGGAGCTGCCGCGCATCACGACCCGCATCTGCGGGGTATGCCCTGAGGCCCACCACATGGCCAGCGCCAAGGCAGCCGACGCGGTCTACCACGTCGATCCGCCGGAGACCGCCAAGAAACTCCGCCGTCTGCTCTACAACACGTTCTTCGTCGCCGACCACTCGGTCCATTTCTACATCCTCGGTGGTCCCGACTTCGTGGTGGGTCCCACCGCACCAGTGGCGGAACGCAATATCTTCGGGTTGATCCAGAAGGTTGGCATCGAAACCGGTAAGACGGTTATCAAGAGTCGCGCTCGCGCTCAGGAGCTCATCAAGCTGCTCGGGGGGCGTTCCATTCACCAGGTGACCTCCCTGCCCGGCGGCGTCACCCGCGGCTTATCCGAAGACGAACGGCAGACGGCTGAGGAAATCACCGCCGAGTTGGTGGAATTCGGCAAGTTCACGGTGAAGATCCTGGAGGACGTCGTCCTGGCGAATCCTGCGTATGTCGACTTGATCACCGGCGACACCTTCCGGCACGAAACCCACTACATGGGCCTCGTAAATGAGGACAACCAGCCCGACTACTACGACGGTCACATCCGAATCGTGGATACGGAAGGCGCCGAGATAGCCCGGTTTCGACCCAATGAATACCTCGATCACGTCGAAGAGCGAGTTGAGCCTTGGACGTACCTCAAGGTTCCATACCTCAAGGCACGCGGCTGGAGCGGAATGACCGACGGCCAAGATAGCGGGGTCTATCGGGCTGCTCCCCTGGCGAGATTGAACGTCGCCGACGGAATGTCGACGCCGCTTGCCCAGGAACAGTACGAGCGGATGATGGACACCCTGGGTGGACGGCCCGTCCATTTCACACTGGCCTACCACTGGGCTCGCGTCATCGAGCTGGTGAACGCGGCCGAAACCGCTTACGCCCTGGCGCGCGATCCGGAGATCACCAACCCCGACATTCGGACCCTTCCAACGGAGACCCCCGACGAAGGGGTAGGGGTGGTGGAGGCTCCCAGAGGGACCCTCATCCATCACTACAAGACCGATGAGGATGGGATCCTCACCGCCGTCAACTTGATCGTCGGGACCACCAACAACAACGCTGCCATCAACCTCTCGATCAAGAAAGCGGCCAAGGGTCTTCTCGAGAAGACGGCAGAGATCTCCGACGGGGTTCTCAACATGATCGAGATGGCGTTCCGGGCGTACGACCCCTGCATGGCGTGCGCTACTCATTCCCTGCCCGGTCAGATGCCGATGGAGGTGACCGTTCGCGACCCGCGAGGTGAGATCATCGCCCACCGGGTACGCGACTAGGACGTCGGATGAGTGACCACCAAGGTGCCCTGCCCCGCACCTTGGTGCTTGGGCTCGGCAATGACATCCTGTCCGACGATGGGGTGGGCCTGCGAACGGTACGTCGTGTTGAAGCGTTGGCGGGCGATCGGGCCGAGTTCGCCGAAGCCTGCGTGGCGACCGTTGATCTGCTTTCACTCATGAGCGGTTACGACCGCGTGGTCATCATCGATGCTTTCGTTTCCTCGGATCTCCCGCCGGGCACCACCCTGCGGGCTACGCCGGAGGACCTACCCCACGGATTTGGCTACCGGTCGTTCCACACACTCCCGTTCCGCGCAGTGCTCGAGATGGGTGAGAGGCTGGGTATCCCGATGCCGCAGGAGGTGGTGATCCATGGTCTGGCGGTGGATGAGACCAGCACCTTCGGAGAGAGTTTCACGCCCCCCGTAGCAGAAGCATGGGAATCCTGGGCAGAGGAAATCGCCCGCTCAGAACTCGGTTTCGAGCGGACCCGGACGGCTCCTTCGAAAGGGTGACGGAAAATGGGAATCGCCGTCGATCGTGTCAACGTCCGGGTCCGCTCGATGTCACGACAGGTATCCAGTTGGACCTCTGTCTCTTTCCAAAGAGGCCAGGTGACCCTAGGGCAACAGCCGGTCGGGTGATATCATGGTGATGAAGCCAATCGGCGGCACGAAAACGAATCGTGCGATCGTACGGCGTCGCAAAGGAGTAGCTGATGCGACAACGTACGAACAACGGTTGGTTTTTTCGACTGACCTTCGCAGTGCCGATGGTCGCCGCCGTATCCCTGCTGGGACTGCTGGGCGTGATCGCTATCGCGGATCTGTGCGGGGGCGGGGCATTCTGCAGCTCGGCATGGAAAGTGTTCCTCGGCGCCTCGGCCGGACTGCTCGGGCTGGTCTTCCTCTCCCGGGTCGTGGTTCTGCTGGCCGCCGCGCTCGGACTGATCATCCTGACGGTGCATCGAGCCGCTCACGGAGCGGCGCTGTTGGTGAGGACCACACTGCGCGGAGTGTGAACCTGCAATCGGATTGGCCGGAGCAGAACGCCGGAGAACCGGCGGGCAATCGTTTCGCACGCGTGTGGGTCGACTCTCACTGCCACTTGCAGTTGGTCGACGAAGCGCCGGACACGATGCTGGAAAGGGCGCCTCAGGTTTCCTGGCTGGTGGTGCCGGGAGTGGACGCCACGTCGTCACAAGCCGCTTTGGCCCTGGCTAGGCGGTTCGCCGGTCGAGTATTCGCAGCGGCCGGTTTGCACCCGGACCAGGCTGAACGGTGGCCGGAAGAACGAAACAGGATCGCTGAGCTGGTTCCCCAGGCAATCGCCGTGGGTGAAACCGGCCTGGACTTCTACCGAAACCTTGCCCCTCGGCACGTCCAGTTGACTGCCTTCCGGGACTTGCTCGATCTGGCCATCGAGTTCGACAAGCCCGTCATCGTGCACTGCCGGGACGCTTTCCGGGAGGTCCACGAGATCATCCAGCACACCGGAACCGGCGAACGGGTGATCATGCACTGTTGGTCGGGTGGTCCGCATTGGGCCCGTCGCTTCCTCGATCTGGGGGTGACCTTCTCGTTCGCCGGTCCCGTACTCTTCGGAACCGACGACATGATCCGTCGAGGAGCGGCCTTGGTGCCACCTGATCGGGCGATGGTGGAAACAGACGCACCGCACCTCTGCCCATCTCACCACCGGGAGAAGCCCAATGATCCGGCCAACATCGGACTGGTCGGAGCCGCGCTCGCCCTCGTCTGGCAGATGACCTGCGACGAGGTGGCGGCCGCCACCACCGACACTGCCGTGCGATTGTTCCACGGCTAGCAGATCACCGGCGACTCCCGACGGGATCCACCACCTCTGCCGGCCATTCATCTGAAGGACGGAAGAACCACGTCACGGGAGACCCATCCGCTTCAACCCGGGCAAATGAATCGGGCACTCCACTAACCTCGTCCCCACGCGAAGGAGCAGCCAAGATGCATATGATCATCGCCACCGACGGCGACCTCGACCCTGAGACCGCAGCAGACCTGACCGCCCGCCTCCTGGCGGAGGGGGACTCGGTGACTCTGATGACTGCGATTGAGGTACCCCGCACCCTGTTGATAGAGCTGCGTTCGTTCTATCGAACTCCTCCCCCGAAGGCGAGGATCGACGAAGACAGTGAGTATGTGGGACAGCCCACTGCCGGAACCTTGACGTCGCAGTGGCCCGGCGATGACGCGATGATCGCCCGCTACGTCGATGATCAGGCGACCAAACGAACGGATCGTGTGAAGCAGGCCCTGGAGTCGAAGGGGATCACACCGACCGTCGTAGCCCGTGAAAGCGACGCTCCCTCTACCGCAGTCCTGCGGCTGATCGAGGAGACCAATGCCGACCTCCTCCTCATCGGCACGCACGGACGGGGCCGTTTCGAGGGTTTGCTCGGTTCGACCGGCACCAAGCTGGCACGGCTTGCCCCCTGCTCGGTGGTTCTGGTTCGATAGGTCTCGAGTTGCAGGCTTCCAGTTGCAGGTTGCACGCTTCGGGTTCAGAAGCGCTCTGACACGCGCTCTCTTGTGCCGATCGGCTCCGAGCCCGGGCTTGGAGTCTGGAACCTCAGCCTTGAGAACCTGGCACCTGCCTACTTGAAACCCGACACCCAGTGCTCGAGGCTTCGATCTCACGCAGAGTGGGCCAGCAGGTAGGGATGCCAGGCCGGGTCGACCGGGAAGCCGATGCTGGCGTAGACCCAATCGTGGCGACGGGGCACCTCGGGCTTTCTGGTCAGCTGCATCGACGTTTCCCGAAGGAAGTGATCGGCTTTGCGGACGTTGCACGACCGACAGCAAGCCACGACGTTCTCCCAAGTATGGGTCCCGCCTTTCGAACGGGGAATCACATGATCCAGGCAATCAGCAGCAAGGCCGCAGTACTGGCAACGGTTGCCATCTCTGGCAAACACGGCCGTCCTCGTCAACGGCACCCGCCGCAGGTAGGGGACACGGACAAACCGACGGAGTCTGACCACCGATGGAACCTGAATAGAGAGCCGCTCGGCGTGCCACAGCGCGTCCTGGGCCTCAACGACATCCGCTTTGTCGCTGATGACGAGCACTACCGCCCTTCGGGACGTCACGATCGAAAGCGGCTCGTAGGTGGTGTTCAACACCAGCGCCCTCGTCAGCTCAACTCCCATTCGGATAGCGCACACTACTAGGGGACCCGTTTCAACGGTGGCAGATCCACTTCCCGTCGCCACGCAGCGTAGAGGTGCTTGACACAGGCGGTGGCCATAACGAAACTCAACCCATGCGGGTGATTGGGTATGTACGCGACGCCCCGGGGCCCGACAGCGGCGACCCCGTGTTCGTCCAATCAGAGCGAATCCGGCGCTGGGTAGCTCACAATCGTTGTCAGTTGGTGGCGGTGTGTCAGGACACGCTGAGCGGGGACACCATCGACCGCCGCGACGGATATCGCGCCCTACTGGGGATAGTCTCGGCGGGACACGTCGACACGGTCCTTATCCCCGACTTGGCAGTCTTGTCCGCCGACCTGATGGTGCAGGAGGTCCTGCTGCACGACCTTCGCGTACGCGGCGTCAACGTGATCAGCACCGACGAAGGAGACCTGCCCGCCCTCTCTGAGCCCGCAACCGATCCGAGCCGGATGTTGATCAGAGATGTGTTGACGAAACAAGATGTCTATCGCACCCAGTTCTCAGAGGTTGCCGTGCCCACCTCTGAGGACGTCTCCGACCGCGACGTTCTGATCGAACTGATTCCGTTTGCGGAGGAAGTGACCTCGGCCCGAGCATCCTGAGCCGACGAAGCGAGCCCAACCCTAGGCCTGCAAGGCTGCCCAGACTGCCTGTGCAAGCGCGAAATGGCGGCCGGCGGCGATGAGAGTGGCCCCTACCTGGATCCCGCCATCCGGCCCTTCCAGATAGACGGTCATAGCCGGAAATCCTTCCGAATGTTCGATGGCACGCAGACCGGAAGGGAGGGCCTCCGGGTCGACCAGTTCTCCAACAGCGGCAACGATGGCTTCACTGAGAGCTTGCTCGGTGCGCCGCGCCCGACGCGTGGCGGATCGCCCTCGGTCGGCAACCACCGTTACAACAAAGGCTTCCAGCGTCTCGGATACCGTTACCGATTCCACCCCCTGTGAAGTTGGCGATCGGTTCGATGTGCTGGGCGCTTCGGGGGCGGCACGGGTCCGGCCCGGGGCGGGGGCCCGGGACGGTGACGGCGGTCGTTGCGGTTCCGCCGGTGGGGGCGGGGGCACGTCGGGACCGGGCTCCCGTCGATCGGGAGCCACCCTGGACCGCAGACCGTGAGCCTCGAGCAGGCGTTGCACGTCCTCCGCCACCGCGATCCGGTCGGCGCCACGCTCGAGCCGGACTCGGATGGCGAGAGGGCCGTTGTCGGTCGATTCGACTTCGGACCTTTCGACTCCTTCGATCGCCGACAGCGCCTCGCGCAGATCCTCGTTCACTCGACGCTCCGCTGTTTTCTCCGCCATGCGAGATAGTGGATGAGGTCATCCTCCGGCAACGCTGCCGTCTCCGTTCCATACGCAGTCGCGATTCGCCACGCGGCGTGGCCGGGGTCCAGGCGCGGAACAAACGGGAAACTCCGCCACCACCCATCGGGTGACAGCGCCACGAGTGTGCGAACAGCCTCAGGCCACAGCCTGGGATGCCGCGCGACCGCCCCAAGTGCCCAGCGCACATGCCTCCTCTCGCCCCAAACGCTGTCTTGATTATATGGGACGAGGGCGGAGCGCAAAGGCGAACCTCTGATAGGCTTCCGGCGAATCTGTTGAGGAGACCAGAACCCCTTGAGTGACGTCACCCCTACGGCCGACCGTGTCCAGTGGTTTGCGGAGCGTTTCGAAGCGATCGTTTCGAACATTGAAGAGGTCATTCAAGGAAAGCGTGAAGTGATCGAGCTGATGACGATGTGCCTGGTAGCCCAGGGGCACGTATTGATCGAGGACGTACCGGGAGTGGGCAAGACGCTGCTGGCAAAGTCGCTCGCAAGGTCGATCGATTGCAGCTTCAACCGGGTTCAATTCACCCCGGATCTCCTTCCCTCGGACATAACCGGCGTTTCGATCTGGGACCGGCAGAAGAGCGAATTTGTCTTCAAACCGGGCGCTATTTTCGCCAACATCGTCCTGGGCGATGAGATCAACCGGGCAAGCCCCAAGACCCAGGCTGCGCTCCTCGAGGCAATGGAAGAACGGCAGGTGACGGTCGACGGCTCAACCCGCCCTCTTAGTGGCCCGTTCATGGTCGGCGCAACTCAGAACCCGCTCGAGCACGAGGGCACGTATCCCCTTCCGGAGTCCCAACTCGATCGGTTCATGATGAAGCTGGTGGTCGGATATCCGGTCCGGAGCAAGGAGCTAGAGATCCTTCGGACGCACGGGATCCGCTCCACGTTCGACGACCTCAAGCCGGTTGTGACCGGTGACCAGGTCCTCGAAATGGCCGAGGTTGCCAACCATGTGCATGTGGCACCCTCCATTCAGGGATACATCGTCGATCTCGTCGAGGCGAGTAGGCGCCATGGTGAGCTCATGCTCGGTGCTTCACCACGTGCGGCGTTGCACCTTCAGCGAGTGGCTCGGGTTCGGGCGGCCGTCGACGGCCGCGAGTACGTGACGCCCGATGACATCAAGTCGGTGGCGGGCACGGTGCTCGAGCATCGGATGGCGATGCGACCGGAAGCCCAGATGCGCGGAACAACTATCAGCGACGTTCTCGACTCGGTGCTCCACCACTTGCGCGTGCCGGGCACTCGGGCGACCGGCTGATGCTCACGGACAGGGGTTGGGCGGCGCTCGGAGCCAGCCTGGCCCTGTTCGTTCTCTGGATAGCACTGGGCGAACCCGAGCTCTTGAGTATCGGTTTGCTGTTGGCCGTCGCCACGACGGTGGCTTTCATGTTCGTCCGACGCTCCAACCCGACGGTGGCCGTCACCCGGCGCCTTTCCCCCAATCTCGTTCACGAGGGAGAGCAGACCGTCGTCGAAGCATCCCTGACCAACGTAGGACCGCAGCGGGTTTGGAACCTGGTCGCTGAGGATGAGGTTGCCGGCCTGGGTTCGGCTCGTTTCGCGGCAGCGCGACTTGCGCCGGACGAGACGGTCACCGCCACATACCAGATTCTGTGCAAACCGCGCGGTATCTACGACGTCGGACCCCTTCGGCTTTCGGTGACCGACCCTCTCCGCCTGGCCGACCGCAGCCAACTCCTCGGCGAATCAGACCGCTTGATCGTGTATCCGTCGGTAGAACAACTGTCGGGTCTGCCGGTCTTGCGAGGCCTGGACCCCTCGATGTATGCGTCCCAACCCGAGTTCAGCCATCACGGCGGAGAGGACTTCTACACCCTCCGTGAATATCAGACGGGCGATGATCTCAGACGCGTGCACTGGCCGTCCACCGCGAAGCTCGACGAACTGATGATCCGCCAATTGGAGACGCCGTGGCAGTCCCGGGCATTGGTCTTCTTCGACGGCCGCCGTCACAGCTACGACGGCATGGAGGCCTTCGAAAAGGCGGTCAGCGGTGCCGCCTCGGTCATCCGTCACCTACTCACATCCGGATTCGACGCCGATCTCTGGACGGGTGGCGCACCCATCAGCAGTGACGAGCCCGACTCGTACGCCAGGTCGATGGAGGCCCTGGCCGGTGTACAACCCGCGGAAGGACTCGACCTCCGCGCCGCCGCCCTCCGTTTGCAGCGGGGCGGTCGGGGTGGTGCCCTCGTATTGGTGACCGGCACTCCGGATGGCGAGCTGCTCGCCGTCGACCACCTCCTCACCCGCAACTTCTCCTCGACCGTTCTCATGTCTGTGGCACCACAAACGTCGGTCACCCTTTCCAGTTTCCGCCGGGCGGGTACTCTCACAATGGCGATCCGGCCCGAAGGCAGCTGGGCCACAGCCTGGCTCGATGCGACGAGTTCACAATGGCGTACCGCTTCAGCTGGCTAGCGGGCGGAGCGGCCATTGTTCTCGCCCTCGTGCGCCTGGTGCGACTGCTCCGGCCTATCGAAGGCGGCCCACCCTGGCAACTCGCCCTGTTCGCCGGGGCGTTGCTGGGAGCGGTCATCACTTGGACCGCCCTTTCGTACCGGGTGGGCCGCACCGGGACCGTCCTGCTCAACCTGGGCGGCCTGCTGCTGGCGGCATTCCGACTGGGTGCCTCCGATACGTTGCTGTTCGGTTTCGTACCAACCCTCGATACGTTTTCGACCCTCGACACCGAGCTGGGTTTCGCCATCGAGCTCATCAGGTTCGGGGCCGCACCGGTTTTCCCGTCCGCCGGATTGATCCTCATTCTCACAATGGTCTTCTGGGTTCTGGGTACGCTGCTGGCCTGGGGATTGCTGACAAACCACCCCACCGTGGCCCTCCTTCCTCCCCTTTTGTTCTACTTGCAGATCGCCACGATCGACCGGGTGCCGCCGAGTGTCGGTTGGACGACGGCTTTCCTGGCCATTGCTTCTCTTGCCCTGACGGCGGTCGCCCTCGACGAACGGGCCGCCACCGCAGGGCGATTGCGTCGCCGCTTCACCAGCGGTCGACTCCCCATGAGCGCTCCCCTCTTCCCAACCGTGTTCGTGGCCATCGCGGTGATCATCTCGGTGGTCGGATCGAGCGCCGCAGCCGGTCTGGTGCCGATCAGCGGCTTCCTCGACTGGCGAGCCCAGACCGGACTCGGCGGGGGAATCTTCGGCGGTGTTTCTTTCAACTTGTTCGCCAACATCACCCAGACCGACCTCGTCTCACGGAGTGAAGACCCCGTGTTCATTGCGGAAGTCGAGGGTGATCAAGTCCCCGGCAACCTCTATTGGAAGCTCTTCACCCTGGAGGAGTTCGACGGCGAGAACTGGTTCCCGGGCAGACTGGCGGCTCGCACGCCGCGGGAGGGCGACCCCTGGGAGGACCCTGAGCACGCGTTCAAGGGCGACACAGTGCCCGTGACTCAGACCATCACGATTGGCGCTCTTGCCCAAAACGCCTTGCCGACGCTGCATTCTGCAATCTGGATCAACTCCGACCAGGTGTTGCTCAACCAGAGTTTCCGGGTCCGCGCCGACGGGTCGATTCCGCTCGATGTCAGAACGTGGGAAGGGCTCACCTACCGGGTGGTGTCCAATGTGCCGGTTCCGGACCTCGGCGTGCTTGCCAGTCAGCCGGGTCAACGTGATCGGCTCTCGCCGATTTTTCAGGAGGCGGCGGACCGCGGTGTCTTCGTAGTGCAGCCCAGAGCTCCGACCGGTCAGAGCCTGGTTCGTCCCGAAGACATCGACCAATACCTCGATCTTCCCGGCGAGTTCGACCCGGCGCTGGCAACCAAGGCCACTGAGTTGACCGAGGACGGAGCGACCGCATTCGAAAAAGCCCTCTTGCTGGAAGCCTGGTTCCGCGATCCGGAGGAGTTCACCTATTCGATTGATATCGACGCGGGCCATTCGGCCCGTAACCTCGCCGACTGGATCCTCGACCAGGACAGTCCCAACTATCGCACCGGCTATTGCGAGCAGTTCGCGACCGCCATGGCGGCGATGGCTCGCTCGCTATCCATACCCAGCCGGGTAGTCCTGGGATTCACCCCCGGTGAAAGACTGGAGGACGGCCGCATCCTCGTCCGGGGTAAGAACGCCCATGCCTGGGTGGAGTTGTGGATGAACGGCCAAGGATGGACCCGGTTCGATCCGACGCCGCGCGGCGACCAGGCCAACCCATCGACCAATATCAACGCCGTCGGCGTCGGCTTCGACGCTCGCAGCTTCGTACCCGAGCCGGAGGAACCAATCGACCCGACCGAAGGGCCGGCGGGCGATGGACAGCCGGTCAACCCGAACGTGCCGGATTTCGAGGATCAACTCGTCCCTCTGGGCCCCGACGGACTGCCGCTCGAAACCTCCAACCGGATCCGTATCACGCCCTTCCAGGCCATGCTCCTGGCGGTGGCACTGATCGTCGGAGCCATTCCGCTCGCCAAATGGATCAGAAGACGCCGGAGATTGAGGAGGCTGAAGCACGGAGACATCACGGCCGCCTGGGACGAGATCGTCGACCGGCTCACCGACCTGGGGCGTGCCCCCACCCCGGACCAAACACACGCAGAAGTGGCTTCGTCCGTTCATCGTTCGCTGGTCCCGCTGTCCAGGAACGTGGCGGAGGCCGTCTTTGGGCCGGAAGGGTCGCTACCAACAGCCAAGCTCGGGCAGGCGATTGAATCATTCGAACAGACTGAGGATTACCTCCGCGATCTCTACCGGCCTTTCGACCGAGCAAGGTCGTGGCTGCGGTTGCATTCCCTCAAGTGGTGGGACTAGCCACCCGCCGCTTCGGCTGCTTCGGTGACGACGTCGTCTTCCACCCGTCGGAGAATCTCGAGAAACGAGTCCCGATCCAACTCGAAGCGAGTGACGTCCTCTTCGACCGCCCTGGTGATGCTGTCGATGGCGATGAAGAAAGCAAGTTGTCCCTCCCGCAGAGCGTCGAGCAGCTCATCGTCATCTGACGCAACCCGAAAGATCGTCTTGCCGTCGGTCACCAGCTTCACCTCGGAAAGGTGTGAATCCATATCGGCGTTCCGCCGTAGATAGTCCCACGCCCTGCGCACGCGCTGAACCGACATCCCGTTGTCCAGGAGACTCCGGACGACCCGCAGTGCGACAAGATCCCGAAACGAGTACAGGCGTCGCACCCCGGGCCGGCCGCCCGTTCCCTGAATTGAAGGTCTGACTAAATCGACCCGGTCCCAGTACCGGAGTTGATGCTGAGTGCAGCCGGTCAATTGTGATGCCTGCTGCGCGGTGAACCCGTCGTCCAATCCTTACTCCCCACAGTATTTCCCGGCGGCATCAGGGAGTGATCGTCAGCCGCCTGTCCTGCCCTTCTGGTCGGTCCCCGACCCCCCGCTGGGCCCCCCGGAGTCGGTGATCAAGACCGTTGAATGCGCCACTCTAGCTCGCTGAATTGCTCAGCGCCGAAATGGTCCCTTCCCCTTGATTCTGTTCAGCCAATCCCCCATCGAGCCGGCTGCGGAAAGGCCGATCGGAGCCTTTCCGGCGCGCCTCCTGAGCACTTGAACCAGGGCGGTGCCGGAAACAACCATCACGACGAAGCCGGCCAGCGCCAGCCACTGGTTGAAGGCAAATGTAGCGAGGGTGAGCCCGATACCGACTATGAGCCCGGCCACGGCCAGGTAAAGGCTGCGCCGCGAGCTGGCGGACTTCTGGATGCTGCGCACGGTATGGGCCAGGTCGGGGTCCTCCTCGTAGAACCTCCGCTCGATCTCCTGGAGTATGCGCTGTTCTCGCTCGTCCAATGGCATCGGGATCTCCCGTTGAGTCGCTCCCATCGCGACCGTGACGACATTATACGATGCGACAGGTTTGTGGAAGGGGGGAAACGGGAATCCTGTCATTCTTCCCGTTCGGGGTCTCCGACCAACCTCGCCGGCCCGATCGACCCCGAACCGTATCGCTGCCGAACATGTTCGACGGCGTCGGCAAGATCGTCCCATTTGGCAGGCCGATCAACGGCCAATTGGCGCGGAGCGTTCGCCGAGGTCAACCGGGCCATGCTCACTCCGATCAACCGGATCGGCTTGGCGTCGAGCGCGAATTTTCCGAGGAGGTTGTCCCGAGCTGCCCGGTAGAGATCGCGGGCCACGTCCGTTGGAGTCTCCAACGTGACCGAACGCGTCAACGTGGTGAAGTCCGCGTAGCGGATCTTCAAGGTCAGCGCCCTCCCGGTGACTCCGGCAGTCCGCAATCGACTCGAGAGCCGGTTGGCATGCCGGAGCAACTCCCCTTCAACGGATTCCTTTCCACGGAGATCATGTTCGTACGTTTCCTCGACGGAGATCGACTTCGCCACCGATTCAGGGACCACGGAGCGGGAATCGCGGCCCCACGAGAGCTCATGAAGATGGGCTCCCGCTGCTTCGCCGAGGTGCTTCTTGAGCGTCGCTTCCGGGACCTCGGCAAGGTCTCCCACGGTGGCTACGCCCAGCCGTTCCAGTGATGCGTGCGTCGCCTCGCCGACGCCCCACAGCAATCGCACCGGAAGCGGATGTAGAAACGCGAGTGATTCGTTGGCAGGTACGTGCCGAAGACCGTCCGGCTTGGCCGCCTCGGAGGCAAGCTTGGCGAGGAACTTGTTGACGGCGATGCCGACCGAAGCGGGAAGCTCGAGGTCCTGGCGGAGCCGGTCTCGGATTCCCATACCGACACCCACCGGATCCGAGTAATGGCGACGGAGGCCCCTTACATCAAGAAAGGCCTCATCCACCGAGAGGCTTTCGACGACGGGAGTGAACGAACGGAGGATTCGGAAGACCTGCTCGGAAGCGGCCCGGTACTTGTGGTGATCGGGAGGAAGGACGACGACCGATGGGCACAACCGCCGGGCGTGGACCATTGGCATCGCTGAATAGATACCGTATGCGCGAGCTTCGTACGATGCCGCGGCAACGACACCTCGGCGGCCGGTTCCTCCGACGACGACCGGACGGCCTCGCAAATCCACCCTCTCCCGGCGTTCGACCTCAACGAAGAACGCGTCCATGTCGACGTGCAGGACGGATTCGGTGAAGGCTTCCATCTTCCCAAGGTAGCTCAGAGACCGGCCCCGTTCCTACACTCCCGGTCCATGGCATCGAACGTGCACCTGGTCCGGCATGGGGAGGTTGAGAACCCCAACCACGTCGTCTATGCGGACCTCCAGGAGTACGTCCTGAGTGCAACCGGACGAGCCCAGGCCCGAGCCGTCGGAATGTTCCTGTCCGGTCGTCCCATCGGGGCGGTGTACTCGTCCCCTCTCACCCGGGCGTTACAGACTGCGGAGGTGATTGCCGCTCCCCACGAAATCGAGGTCACCCTCGTCGAGGAGTTGACGGAATACGGCCTTTCGCGACGTTGGCGAGGGTTTCGATGGGAGGAACTGGACGACCGTTTCCCAGGAGAGATCGACGCCTATCTGGCCCACCCCTGGAACCTACCGTTCTCCCCTGAGTCCCTCGGTGAGATGACGGACCGGATGGTGACCGCCATCCGCCGCTGGCATGCCGTCCATCCTGAGGGAGAACTGGTCGTGGTATCGCACCAGGATCCCGTCCAGGCCGCCCGCCTGGCGCTGGCCGGCCGATCGATCTATTCGTTCGGAGACGACAAACCGGAGCACGCGGAGGTGATCACCATGGAACCCAATGCGGTCTGGCGGGAGATCGCCCGGTGGGAACCACCTTTCACAAGCGGGCCGTTCCCGCCACGGCGAGAAGGCAGGTCGAACCTCTAGCCGATCGCCTCCCCGGCGCGCCGCTCAGAACGAAGCCGGGCGAAGAGGGCCTCGTCGGTTTCGAACGCCAGCGGGGGGAGATCTTCCAGCGGGAAATAACCCACGTCGTCCGCATCATCGCCGGCCTCGAGGCGACCACCCGTAACGGTCCCGTGAAACCAGATACCGACGGTCAGCTTCGCAGGGTCGTGGAAATTGGAAGCGACGTAGATCGGTTCGCCGATGGCGACCTCGAGTCCCGTCTCCTCGAGCATCTCCCGGGCGGCCGCCTCCCGGACATCCTCCCCGTAGTCGACGTATCCGGCGGGTATCGCCCACAGTCCCGATTGCGTGGCCTGAGGACCGCGCCGGATCATGAGGACGCGGCCCTCGTCGTTCTGTACCAGCGCCGCCACACCGACGCCGGGATTCCTGAAATGGATGTAGCCGCACGATGGGCATACCGGCCGCAGCTTCCCCCCAACCCGCCGCTGCTCTAGCCGTGTGGCGCACAGCGGGCAGTAGACGAATTCTCCCGGCCAGTGTTGATGCATGCGGGTCAGGGTACCCGGCCTTCATCGGCATGTCCGGTGCTGCTCGGGTAAGGGCATAATGCTCAGCATGCAACGTCCTCCCCTCACGGTTGCGGCTCTGATGGTGCTCTCCTGTTTGGGCTGGGCTCTGGTTCTGGCATTCGGTTCTGGACCGCTGGCCGGTTCTGCCGCCGTGCTCCTGGCCGTCGACCTCCTCTTGCTGGGAACGGTGATCGCGGTAGGGATCGTGCTTGCGCGGGGCCGTTGGACTCGATGGGCCGGGTTCGTTCTTCTCGGAGGTCAGGCCGTTCTCGGCATCTTCTACGAAGCGGACGGATGGTGGATTGCCGCAGTGGCAGCGACGGCAGTCTCATGTGGCGGTTTGGCCGGACCCTGGTTGGACGGCTGGTTGCGCAGGCTGCCCCGTGCCGATGGACCTCCCCCGCCGGCGGTGATCCTCAGTCTTGGGCTGCTGGGCCTCCCGGCGCTGGTTGCAGTCACGGCTCCCGGAGGCGTCACTATGGGCGGCTGGTTACTCAGCGGGTTGGCGATCCTCGGCGCCTGGGGGTACTCACAGGGGTGGTTGCCTGCCCTGTGGGCACTGCGGGGGGGTCTTCCGTTGCTGGGCGTGACGGCCGTGGCACCCCTCCCCTGGCTGGAAGCTCTGGTGTTGGGGCCGGCCGTCGCCATGCTCACGGCCCTCGCCTGGTCACCGGAAGTCCAACGGGCCACTCTGACCACGACCCGGACAGCAGTTGACCCGGTGGCGATTCCTCCCGAACTGGCTCCACCGGAGGTCCTGGAAGCAGCCGGACTAGATGACCACGGACGACCCCGACAGCAGGGAGAAGCATGAAGCGGCGCCTTCCCAACCCGTGGGTGATGGTCCCGGTGATGATCGGGTTTGTGATCGGTGGGGTCATCGGCTGGAGCGTTGTGACGGTGGGCTGCCGGCCCGGCGGGTGCGCCCCTCTGGCTGCCCTGGTGGGCCTCGGGGCCGCCTTCGTCGTCGCTGCCGGAATCCTGGTGGTGGCAGTACTGGTAGTGCGGTCGCTCAACGAGTGGCAGCAGGCTTCCCGGAGGGGCGAGGAACCTCCCGGTCCCGGCTGCGAGGTACCGCAACCCGATCGGGAGTAGACAACCCGATTTCGAGGTTCGTCGTCTGCGTGCACCAGGAGATTTCGCACACGTGACATCCACTCCCCGGCCGAACCACCAAGACGGGCACGTTCGTCGCCGGGTGGTAGACGGGTTCCGGACGAAAGCCGGCTGCGTGCCGGTAGTGAGGATCTCCGCTGAACCGTCTTCCGCCGGTGCCGGCTCAGGCGTCCAGCTTCGCCTGGATCCAGTCGCCCGTTGCCTCGATCTCCCGTAGTTGATTGACGATGATCCTGCGAACGTCATCGGGCAGCTGAACGTCCAGTGCTTCGCGATAGTCCTTCTGCATCTCCTCGTTGCCCTTGGCGGCAACCTTGAGAACGGCGGTCCGGTCATCCTTCTTCAACGAAGTTGCGATGTGAAGCCGCCACCCAAAACGCTTTCCCTTGAAGGATCCACCCTCGGGAATGTCCTCGGCCACACCGTACTTCGACATCATCACGGCCAGCTTGGAAGCGAATCCATCCCTGATCTCCGCCTTTTCCCGCAACTCCGAAGAAATGGGCAGATCCTCGAGGATTTCGGCCATCATCCGAATGCCGTGCGAGGCGTCGCGGTTGGCCTCGATGAGCCCGGCCACAACCTCGATGGAATCCATGATCTCCTGGCCGAGTGCCGCCTGCCTATTCGGGTCATATGTCACCGTCGACCTCCAGTTCATCGATTGGCCGAGCCCGACAATAGCCAAAACCCGGGTGCTCTGCAGTCGCCGCCATCTCACCGCCGGCTTGTGGTTCTCACGGTGATTGCTCCCACACAGGCAACCTCGTCACAAGTGTCGTCGGAGACATTGGTGTGGCGAGCAGCCGCTATCCCGAAGACCCGTGCGGGCGGAGCATGGGCGGCCTGTCTGGTCATACGGAGGAGGCCCATGAGAAGCTGCCCGACGGGAGAGAGTCTTTTCAGTCCTCTGGTTCGTCGAAGGCTTCGAGCAGATCCGCCTGGCCATGCTCCCGGACCCACTGCCGCCATCGGCTGAAGATCACAGCCCCAAAGGGAATAGGCGCGAGCCAACTGAGTACCCGGAACACGAAGACGGCCGCTGCGACCTGATCTGAGGATTCGGGGCCGACGGCGCCGTTGAAGACGATAATGAGGATGGCTTCGCCGATCCCGGGCACATTGAAGATCGGAATGACGGACACCGCCGCTACCGCCGCAGCGGCCCCGAAGGCGACCTGCCAATGGAGGGCATCCGCGCCGATGCCCACAAACCGAAGTGAGAGCAACAGCAGTAGGAAGGCTAGGAGCTGACCGGTCAGGCTCGCGCTGATGCCGACCAGCCAACCGCTCCTTATCACGTCGGCGGACTGTTCCCTGAACGTGGAGACCAGCCGACCGAAGTCCGTGGTCACCTCCTTGCGGAACAGACCGGCTGCCCAGCGGACAAACCGGCCCAAGGCACGGCCGACGCGTTCGGCCAGCTCCGGTGACCGAAGAACGAGGTACAGGAGAACCGCTCCGACCACCACCATCACCAGGGCGATCACTGCCAGTAGATCGAGATCGTCGTTCTGAATGCGCCGGGTCGCGAGGAGCAACACCGCCCCGATCGGCATCATCAGCTTGGCAGCGGTGGCAAAGATCCAGCTCACCACGGCGCCGGACCAGGAACGGGCCTGGTCTACTCGTGCTTTTCGAAGATCAAGGAGACGTTGTGACCGCCGAAGCCGAACGAGTTGCTCATCACCGTCGCCACTTCCATCGCTCGCGCGTCGTTGGGGACATAGTCCAGGTCGCACTCCGGATCCGGGGTGGTGTAGTTGATGGTGGGGGGAACCATCCCGTCGCGAATGGCGAGGACGCTGGCCACCGCTTCGACGGCCCCGGCTCCTCCCAGGGTGTGGCCGGTCATGGATTTGGTGGATGAGATTGCCACCCCTCGAGCGGTCTCTTCGCCCAGAGCCAATTTGATGGCCGCGGTCTCGGTGGAGTCGTTGGCGGCGGTCGAGGTCCCGTGGGCGTTGATGTAGTCGATCTTCCCGGGTTCGATTCCGGCATCGTCGATGGCGGCGGTCATGGCCCGGGCGGCTCCCGTACCGCCAGGTTTGGGAAGCGTGATGTGGTACGCGTCCGATGACATCCCGTACCCCACGAATTCCGCGTAGATGTGCGCTCCGCGAGCCAAGGCATGATCCCGCTCTTCGAGGATCAGCGAAGCCGCCCCTTCCGCCATGACGAAGCCGTCACGATGGGCATCGAAGGGCCGCGAGGCTCCTGAAGGATCGTCGTTTCTGGTTGACAGGGCGCGCGCCTGAGCGAATCCGGCTATTGCGTACTCGCGAATGGGAGCTTCCGCGCCACCCGCCACCATGACGTCGGCGGCGCCTCTCCGGATCAGCTCGGCGGCGTCGCCGATGGCGTTGGCCGAGGCAGCGCAAGCGGTGACCGTGCAACTGACCGGACCCAGGAGGTTGAAGGCGATGGAGACGTACCCGGCTCCCATGTTGGGAATGATCTGGGTGATGGTGTAGGGGTTCATCCGGTCCCCGCCTCGGGTGAACATGATCTGCATCGATTCCTGCACGGAGATGATGCCGCCGATTCCTCCACCGATGACTACTCCCGAACGAAGGCCCGCTTCCGGATCCTCCGAGTAGTCAATTCCGGCATCAAGGAGTGCCTGGGCAGTCGCGATGTAGAACAGTTGCGCGTACCGGTCCATGGTGCGGACCTCACGGCGACTGAGGTACGTCTCGGGATCGAAGTCCTTGAGCTCGCCGGCTATGCGCACGGCAAATCCCGCCGCGTCAAACGCAGCGATCTCCTCGATTCCGGACTTCCCGGCGAGTAATGCCTTCCAGAAATCGTCGACGGTGAGCCCGACCGGAGTGACGGCACCCAGCCCGGTTACGACGACGCGCCGGTCGCGCGTACGCATCGGTTGCCTCAGCCGGCCAACTTGGCTTCGACTACGTCGACGGCCTCGCCGACCGTGCCGATTTCTTCCGCTTCTTCGTCGGGAATCTTGACCCCGAACTCGTCTTCGAGGGCCATCAACAGTTCCACCACGCCCAGCGAGTCCACTTCGAGGTCTTCCTCAAACGTGGCTTCCGCGGATACTCTCGATTCGTCCAAACCAAGCTCGCTGACGAGCAGGTTCTTGATGCGGTTCTCGATTTCCGAGCGATCCATCTTTCCTCCCTAGAGTGCCATGCCTCCGTCTACAACGAGGACCTGTCCGGTGATGTAGGCGGCGTCTTCCGAGGCAAGATAGCCCACGGCCGAGGCGACCTCACGCGGGAGGCCGAACCGCCCGAGCGCAATCGATCCGGAGGCCGCGTCGCGTACTTCATCGGGCAACTTTCTCGTCATATCCGTATCGATGAAGCCGGGAGCGATTGCGTTGACCGTGACTCCTCTCGACCCCACTTCCTTCGCCACCGATTTGGTGAAGCCCACCACACCCGCCTTCGAGGCCGCGTAGTTGGCTTGCCCTACGTTGCCGGAGAGCCCGGCCACAGAGCTGATGCTGACGATCCTCCCCCACCGGGAACGCACCATGGGGCGGAGCGCTGCCTTGCTGCAGAGGTAGACCGATCGAAGGTTGGTGCTCAGGACGGCGTCCCAGTCGTCGGTTTCCATTCGCAGCAGCAACCCGTCCCGAGTGATGCCGGCGTTGTTGACGAGAATGTCGACCGGGCCGAGCTGTTCGGTCACCGTCGCGAACATCTGCGCGACGTCCTGAGGGTCGCTGACGTCGGCCTGGACGGTGACGCCTTCACCACCGGCAGAGCCGATCTCCTCGAGCACCTCGGCGGCCGCCTCGGCAAAGCCGACGTAGTAGTTGACGGCCACCCGGTTGCCGCGGGCCGCCAGCTCCAGAGCCACCGCCCGGCCGATGCCGCCCGATCCACCGGTGACGAGGGCCACCTTCGTCATTCGGACCTCCTGCCCTCTCCGTAGAACGCCACATTCGCCTCGAGCAGCTCGGCGGCCGTCTTGTCGACCGGAGGTAGATGAGCATCGCTCGTGCCGAGGGGTTCCACCCTCCGGCCCCACCGGACCACGGCCGCCGCCCATGTCAGGCCCGCTCCGAAGGCCGCGAAGACGATGTTGGCGCCGGGTTCTACCCGTCCTTCTTGGAGAGCTTCGGTGAGCGCCATCGGGATGGTGGCCGCCGAGGTGTTGCCGTAGGAAGCGATATTCACGAACACCTGCTCTGGAGCCAGCTTCAGTTTGCGAGCGGTCGCATCGATGATCCGGACGTTGGCCTGGTGAGGTATCAGGAGGTCTACCTCATCAACGGACAGACCGGCCTGCTCGACCACCCGGCTCGATGCCTCGCCCATCGCCGTCACCGCTCGCCGGAAGACCTCTGGGCCGTCCATATGGACGGCATAGTCACTCGGATCGCCCTGGTATCGATTGCCGGCGGTACCCACGCCCGGTACGCAGAGAATGTCGGCGACCGAACCATCCGTCCCGATTTCCACCGACCGCAAACCGACCGGTTCCTCGGTCGCCTCGAGAACCACGGCGCCCGCCCCGTCTCCGAACAACACGGCCGTCGAACGGTCGGTGAAGTCCAGGAGGAACGACAGCTTCTCCGCTCCGATCACCAGAACCCTGTTGTGCCCCCCGCTCCGCACCATCTGAGTCCCGACGTTGAGAGCGTAGATCCATCCCGAGCACGCCGCGTTCAGGTCGAGTGCCGCGGCGTTGGTGGCGCCCAGCTTGGCCTGAACGAGCGAGGCAGCGCTGGGAATAACGAGGTCGGCTGTGCAGGTAGCCAGCAGAATGAGATCGATGTCGGTGGGTTCGAGATTGGCCGCCGCCAGGGCATGAAGCGAAGCCACCACCGCCATGTCCGACACGTTGACATGGGAGATGCGACGCTCCTTGATACCGGTGCGGGTGGTGATCCAGTCGTCACTGGTGTCGGTGAGAACCTCGAGATCGCTGTTGGACAGAACTGAGGGAGGGACACATTTGCCCCATCCGGTGATTTCCGCGTACCGCACCATCACTCCCTCACACGATCGACCAGCCGGTCGGCAACCGCAGCCGCCGAGCTCAGGTCGTTGACGACCAGCACCTCGCGGCCCGACGCCGAACGCCTGGCCATTCCGGCTGTCACGTCGCCCGGACCAACATGGACGAAGGCGTCGACGGCCCCCGCCATATCGACGAGGCTCTCGGCAAACCGGACCGGCGATTCCACCTGGCGGGCCAGGAGGTCGCATACCTCAGAAGGTGTGCCGGCCCGAGCCGTCACGTTCGCCCACACAGGAAACGACGGTAGCGCAGGTTCAACGGTATGGAGGGATTCCCTGAGTTTCTCGGTGGCGGATGCCATTAGTGGCGAATGGAAGGCACCCGCCACGTTCAGCCGGGCTACCCGGCGGACCCCATGTTCTCTGCCGTGAGAATCGAGCCATTCGAGGTCGGCCTCGGCGCCGGCTACGACGATCTGACCGGGCGCGTTGATGTTCGCCACCCACAGCCGTCCTCCTTCATCGCGGCGCACCCCAGCGATCTTCTCTGCCGTGCCCACATCACAGCCCAGCAATGCGGCCATCCCCGACGGCTGGCGGGCGGCCGCGTCGGCCATGGCCCGTCCCCGGTCGGTCACGAGCTTCAATCCCGTGGAGTAATCGAAGGTCCCTGCCGCGGTCAGGGCCGTGTACTCGCCCAACGAGTGACCGGCACCCGCCACAGGTCTGGTCCCGCCCAGCATCCGGGAAAACTCCTCCCATAGTGCGTACGCGACGGCGAAGAGCGCCGGTTGAGCCCGATCGGTCCTGGTCAGATCCGATTCCGGGCCGGTGAGGCAGACGTCGCGCAGCGACCAGCCGAGTACCTCGTCGACCGTCGAACCCAGCAGATCCGGCCGAGCGTCGAAGAGCTCCGCTCCCATCCCGACCTGCTGGCTTCCCTGTCCCGGAAACAGAACCGCAAAGCGCATTGGGTGGTGAGACTAGGGAGGGCACCCGGTGGTTACGGGGAGATCATCGCCGCAGGGTCAATGCCTTTCCAACTCATCGAGAACGGCCAGCAATCGCGCTACGTCGTCCGCGTTCACATCACGATGTGTCACCAGCCGGATCATGTCCGGCCCCAACGTTCCGATGATGATGCCCCGCCGGTGGAACCGGTCCACCAACTCCGCCACGTCGAACGGAAGGGCCGATCCGTCGACGATGACCATGTTGGTCTCGACTCGCGCAAGGTCCACTGCGGCCGGGTAGCGGTCGCTCAAGCCTTCCGCAAGCAGCCGGGCAACCCGGTGATCCTCGGCAATACGATCTCGATCCCGCAGAGCGATACGGGCCGGGGCGGCGACAACACCGACCTGCCGCATCCCCCCGCCCAACCGCTTGCGAACATAGCGAGCCTCGGCCATTGCCTCCTCAGAACCACACAGAACAGATCCGACCGGAGCCCCGAGACCCTTCGAGAAGCAAAACTGGATGGTGTCGGCCAGGCCCGCAAAATCTGCGGCCGGGGTCCCCGTTGCCGCCACGGCGTTGAAGATACGAGCACCGTCGATGTGCACCGCCAGACCTCCGGCGCGAGCCACCCCACTGGAAGCCGACATCATGTCGTAAGGCACCACAGTCCCTCCGGACACGTTGTGGGTGTTCTCCCACACCAGCAGAGAGATGCGCGGCATGTGGTAGTGCGACTGATCGATGGCCGTCTTCACCTCTTCGGCCGTCATCTGCCCGCCGGGTCCGGGAAGAGTGCGGAACTGCACCCCCGAAACCGCGGCGGCTGCCGCCACCTCGTAGTTGCGTACGTGGGCGGCCTCCACGCACAGGGCCTCGTCCCCGGGCCGGGTCAGGGTTCCGATAGCCAGCTGGTTGCCCATACTGCCGGTGGGAACGAACACTGCAGCCGGCTTGCCAACGGCCGCCGCCGATTCCTCTTCGAGAGCATTGACGGTCGGGTCTTCGCCGTACACATCGTCTCCGACGGCGGCTTCCGCCATAGCTCTGCGCATCTCGGGCGTGGGCCGAGTAACCGTGTCTGATCGGAAGTCGGCTGTGCCGTCTGCGAAGGCCATAGTCGCTGTCACTCCTGCCTGGCGTCCCGCCAGGGTACTCAACGGAGCCGATCCCCCGGTGCGCTCCCGGGGCTCCGGATTGTGGATGATGTGTTGATGAACAGGTAATCTCGCGCTCGCCACCCGACAAGGATCATCTTCTTCATGGGCGTAGACATCCCAACTCTCCCCGGGGCCGAGCTTCGCGTGCCTGAGACGTTCTCCCGGCTTTACGACCTTGCCTACAACCTCTGGTGGTCCTGGGACGCCATGAACCAGTTGTGGCGATCGATCAGCCCCGAATTGTGGACCCAATATCGCAACCCGGTTGAGATGCTGTCGGTGGTCGACCCGGCGACCTGGAAGGTACTCGACCACAGCGAGGTGTTCCAGGATCAGTACGCGGACACCGTCCGCCGGTTCGACAACTACATGACGGCCGACGACACCTGGTGGGATCGCCATTACGCCGATGCCATCGACGGTCCCGTCGCCTACCTGTGCGCAGAACACGGGGTTCACAGCTCGATGCCGATCTATTCCGGCGGCCTGGGTGTGCTGGCCGGCGATCACACCAAGTCGGCGTCGGATCTGGGGGTGCCGTTTGTGGCCGTCGGACTGTTGTATCGGCGCGGCTACTTCCGCCAGGAGATCGAGGCGTCCGGCGACCAGCAGCACATGTACCCGGTAGTCGACACGTCGAGGATGCCGGTCCTGCCTGTGGCAGGGCGGGGAGGACAACTCAAAGTGGAGATCGAGTTTCCGGGACGGACCGTCCTGGCGGCCGTATGGAAGATGCAGGCCGGCCGGGTACCCATCTTGCTCCTCGACACCGACATCCCCGACAACGCAGACGCCGACCGTCCCATCACCCACATGCTGTATGTGCGGGGGCGGGAGATGCGTTTTGCCCAGGAGTACATTCTGGGCATCGGCGCGGTCCGGGCCCTCAAAGCTCTCGGAATCAGACCGGCCACTTGGCACGTCAACGAAGGTCACGCCGCCATGAGCCTGCTCGAGCGACTGGCCGACGAGGTTGGTTCCGGGGCATCCCTGGAGGATGCCGAGAAGGCGGTGCGGGCCAACACCCTCTTCACCTTGCACACGCCCGTCCCGGCCGGAAACGAGGTCTTCGAGATGCCGTTGGTGGAGAAATACCTGAACCACTGGCCGCGGCGGGTCGACAGTGACATCGCCTACCTCGCCCACATGGGGAGCAGCCGAGAGGGACAGAATGGACACTTCGACCTAGGGGCGCTCGCCATCCGGCTCTCCTCTTTTGTCAACGGTGTGAGCCAGCGCCACGCCGCCGTCGCTACCGGCGATTGGGGCCACCTCCTCGGTGGTGAGGCCGTGCACGGCATCACCAACGGCGTGCACACACCAACCTGGGTGAGCCGAGGCAACAAGCGCCTCCTCACCGAGGTCATCTCATCGGAGTGGCTCACCCAGCTCATCGAGGACCCGAGCGTGGCGGAAAAGCTACGGCAGGTTCCCGACACCCGGATCTGGGAGGATCACCTCGCCAGAAAGAGGTTGCTGACGCGATTCAGTCGGGGCCGCTTGCGTCGCCAGTACGCCCGCCATGGGGCGTCACCGGATGAGCTCCGCGCCATCGACACCCTGCTTCCCCCGGACCGGCTGACGATCGGTTTCGCCCGCCGGTTCGCCACGTACAAACGAGCCCTTCTGATGTTCCACAACATCCCCTGGCTGCAGGCCATTCTCACCAACCCCGACCGACCCGCCCAGGTGATCTTCGCCGGCAAGGCACACCCGGCCGACAAGATGGGTCAAGAGTACATTCGGCGGATCATCGAACTATCGAAGAGCCCCGAGCTGGCCGGCCACATCTACGTCTTAGAGGACTACGACATCCGCATGGGCAGGTTCCTCACCCAGGGCGTTGATGTCTGGCTCAACAACCCGCGTCCCCCGCAGGAGGCATCCGGAACCTCAGGGATGAAGGCGGCGATGAACGGTGGTTTGAACCTGTCCATCCTCGACGGCTGGTGGGCGGAAGGATTCAACGGAAGGAACGGTTGGGCTTTCGGTCTGGAGTGGGGTGACGGCAACCACCAGGCTCAGGACAACGAGGATGCCCTGGCCTTGTACAAGGTGTTGCAGGACGAAGTGGTGCCGCTCTACTACGAGCGAGACGAATCCGGCACTCCCGGCGCCTGGGTGGCCATGATGAAGGAGGCCATGATCTCGTCGCTCGTCGGTTTCAGTACCAACCGTATGGTCAAACAGTACGCCGAAGAGGCATACGTGCCGCTCGGGAAGCGGTTGGGGGGCTAGAGCGCGGTCTGCTCGGGGCGGGAGGTCGAGTCGACCTCCCCGAGGCTCACAGTTTGTCCAACGCGTTGCGTATTCCCCGCACCGCCTGACCTATGCGGTGCTCGTTCTCGACGAGCGCAAACCGCACGAACCCTTCTCCATGGGGACCAAAGCCCATCCCGGGGCTGACTGCGACCTTGGCTTCCTTCAACAGCATGATGGTGAAGCCGAGCGACCCCATGTCGGCGTAGGGCGCCGGTATGGGCGCCCACACGAACATGGTGCCGCGCGGCTTGGCAAACGTCCACCCGGCCCGGTCCAGACCATCCACCAGGGTGTCGCGCCGGCGCCGGTAGATCTCGTTCACCTGGCCGACATGGTCATCGCCCTCGTTGAGGGCAATTATTGAGGCAATCTGAATGGGCTGGAAGGTGCCGTAGTCCAGGTAAGACTTCAGTTTGGCCAGAGCGGCAACCATCTCCTCGTTGCCGACCACGAAGCCCACGCGCCAGCCGGCCATCGAGTGACCTTTGGTGAGCGTGTACAGCTCAACGCCCACTTCTTTGGAGCCGGGGACCTCGAGCAGGCTCGGCGGTTCATACCCATCGAAGCCGAGATCCGCGTAGGCGAAGTCGTGGATGAGCATCACTTCCTGCTCCCGGGCGAAGTCGACCAATCGTTCGAAGAACGAAAGATCGACGCAAGCAGTCGTCGGGTTGTGCGGAAACGAGGTGAGGATCACCCGGGGCCGCGGCCATGTCTCCTGAAAACTGGTTTGCATCCGCTCGAAGAAGTCGTCGTCGAGGGAGAGCGGAACCCGGTTCACCTCGGCGCCCGCCAGAACCGGAGCGTAGATGTGGATCGGATAGCTGGGCTCCGGAACCAGCGCCACGTCGCCTGGTTGTACCAAAGCCCACATCAGGTGAGAGAGCCCTTCCTTGGCGCCGATGGTGGTGATGACCTCGGTTTCCGGATCCAGGTCCACCCCGAAGCGTCGTCGGTAGCGATCGGCTACCGCCTTCCGAAGATTGGGGATGCCGCGCGAAGAGGAATAGCGGTGGTTGCGGGGATTACGCGCCGCTTCGACCAGCTTCTCGACGACTTCCGACCGGGAGGGGATATCCGGATTACCGAATCCCAGATCGATGATGTCCTGACCGGCCCTACGGGCCTGTAGCTTCAGGTCGTTGACCTGGGCGAAGACATAGGGCGGTAGATTGTCGATACGGCGAAACTGCACGCACTGACCTCCCGAGCTCGCACAGCGTACCAACGGAACCGTCATGGTCGATGCATCTTCACTGGTGTGACGGGCCGGACCTCGAGGATGACCTATGAACACCAACCCAGCGGTGGATGCCTGGTTCGCCCAGAATCAGCCCCAGCTGACCGAAGCGATGCTCCGGGTGGGCATCCGCTCCTCGTCGGAGCGGGTGACACGGCGCGGGTCATGCGGTTTGCGGATCTCGCCGGCGTCGAAGCCGCCCAAGCCGACCTGGAAGCGGTCATCCGCGCCTGGTGTCGGATGCGAGATAGCTCTTAGACTCTGGTTCGTGGCCGTCCGCAGGCCGCTTTGATCGTTTCCGCCGGCGAGGTGCGAACGAGACGGGCGGGGCGGTCGGAAACGAGAACCCGAGGACCCCCGACTCACGCCAACAACGGTCGGACCTCTTCGACGAACAGCTCCCACGAATCCCATCCCGGGGAGGAAAGGAGGGAAAGCACCAATTCATCCGCTCCGGCGGCCGCGAATGCTCGGAGCTGCTCCGCCACCTCACCAGGGGTCCCTGCCAACAGGCGATCTACGTCATCTCGCTCTACCAGGAGTCTCTCCAGCCCTGGCCGGTCGGGAGCCAGCAGGACCTGGCCTCCCCAGCTCACCTCAAAGGGCCGGTCGGCCTGTTCACGGATCTCGGAGACGTCCGATGCCAATCGGTCGGGGCTCCCACCCCATGCGTTCCAGCCATCGGCGACTTCGGCAGCTACCGCCCGTACCGCCGCAGATCGTCCGCCAATCCAAGTCTTGGGAGCCGCGAACCCGGGTAACTGCAGCTGGGGCGCGTGAAGCGCTCGAACGGTGTGGCGAACGGCGTCGATCCTTTCCGATGCGCTACCGAAAGGGAGTCCGTACGCCTCAAACTCCGGCCTGGACAGCGAATCCGCCGCACCAAGCCCCAGGGTCAACCGACCGTTGCTTATGGCCTGGGCCGACCAGGCCGCTTTGGCAGTCGTCCATGCCGGCCGAATAGGCGCCCGGACGACCAGCGTGCCAACGGTGATGCTGCTCGTCGCCGCAGCTACCGCCCCCAGCGCAACGAAGCCTTCGAAGATCGGGCGATCGGGACTGCCAAGGGGGAAAAGATGGTCGAACACATAGACCCCGTCGAAACCAAGCTCTTCGGCTCGTCGGGCAGCATCGAGCATGGGGCTCGCCTCATGGCGAAACTGTGGCAACGTGACCGACAACCGGACGCTCATCGGCCGGCCAGTCGGGCCAGCGTCCAGCGCAGCCGGGCCGGGACCAAACCGACGGCCACGTCGATCAAGCCGTTGATGATGTCGAGAAGGTCACGCGACCCGTCCCAATGTTCGACGACCACCTCCTCGCCGGCCGTCCGGATGAGATGATGAACGGCGAAGATGGCAACAAAGACATCGTCGGAACGTCCGATCACCGGCAACACATCCGGCACCAGATCGACCGGGGAGGCAACGTACGCCAGGGCGGCTCCGGCGAGGGCCTTGCTGCGAGCCGGTACTCGGGGATCTCGCATGAGTCTCCCCAGGAGCTTGACCAGGTTGGGAAACGTCAGCGCTGCTTCCTTGAGCCGGCTACGAGTATCCGGCCACCGTTGTCCTCCCGGTGCGAGAACTTCGTCGGGACGAAGCGGTTCAGCCACGAGGCAACTCCGCGGCAACCAAGCCTGCTCCAACGAGCCCGGCATCTTCGCCCAGGGCTGCCGATACGAGCGAGGTCGGGCCCCGCAACGTCGACCCCTCCACGGCGGCCCTCATCGACCGGCGGGTCGGTTCGAGCAGGATGTCGCCCGCCCGGGACACACCTCCCCCCACCACGATCACGTGCGGGTCGAGCAACGCGATCAGACTCGCCAATCCGATGCCGAGCCACGCCCCCATCTCCGCCAGAGACTGCTCGGCTTGCGCGTCACCCTGGATGGCAGCTTCCGTCAGGTGAGTTCCGCTGGCCGGACCTTCCCCGGCCAGACGGGCGGTAAGGCCGGCCGGATTGGTGGCAGCAATGTCCCGGGCTATCTGATCCAACCGTCGCCCGGACGCGAACGTCTCCCAGCATCCCCGTTGACCACAGGTGCATCGTGGCCCCCCCACATCGACCACCATGTGTCCTACCTCCCCAGCGAAGGACGCCCCTCGGTAGATCTCCCCGCCGATCACGATTCCGCCGCCGATGCCAGTGCCGAGGGTGACCAGCAGGACTGTGTGACGGTTGCGTGCGGCCCCGATGCGGGACTCCGCCAACGCGGCAAAGTTGGCGTCGTTGTCGACAACCGCCGGCAGGCCGAACCGGTCCTCGAGCAAAGCTTTGAAAGGAATGGACCGGCCGGCGACGTTGGGACCCCAGACCAAACGCCCTTCCGGCCAGCTCACCAAGCCGGCGGCACCGAGGCCAATGCCGGTGACGTCGGATTGCATCAGTTTGGAAGCCAGTTCCAGGGGGCCCTCGGCCATCCCGACGTCGTCGGACGGCCTGGCCACCGTGACCTTCTCCAGGATGGTGCCGGACTTCTCTACGAGTCCGGCCGACATCTTGGTTCCACCCAGGTCGATGCCAATGGTCTTCACAGTCGATCAGCCTAGGAGTCTGCTTGACGAAACGATGCCCGGGGGGTCAGTCGAGGGGAATCCGCTGCGGCCCCGGCTTGTCGTCGTGAGACGTTTTGGGGCGCGTGGCGGAGAGTTCCTCGAAGAACCCTTCGACTCCGCGTAGGACTTCAACGCCCGCTTTCAACAGATGGACGACTGCCCGTCGTCCTCCCCGGATCAACCCCTGCCGCAAAGAACGGCCTTCTGTCACGTCATTTCCCCCGATGCTCGCTGAACCTCACTCTGAGGACGCCACCTTCGAGTTTGGCGCCGATCACCTCGCGGCGATGCAGCGAGTCCGGCAGCACGAACGATCGGCGGTAGCCGCCGACGGTGATGTACACCTCGTGCCCGTCCCTGAGGACGTCGATGTCCTCCCTGCCGATGAACGGCATATCGACCTCCAGGGCCAACTCCTCAGGCTCCTCGACCACTCGGAACGGCCGCCGGCCCGCAAACCCGGCTGCCGGATCTTCCCCGTCGTACAACTCTGCACCCAGAACCCTTAGCTTCTCGACACCGGTCATCTCCTCATCGAAGAGGCGGAGACACATCATTGGGACGTCGGCGAAGGACCGCTTGATGTCATCCAGGTGCTGATTCTGTATCTCTTGCCAGCGATCGAAATAGGGGTCGACCAGGTCTTCGGGCAGGACCCGGTTGACCACCACGCTGTCGATGGCGTAGCCGAACAGTGACAGGTACGTATAGGTTCTCCTCGCCTCGCTGACCACCATCTTCTCGGGGTTCACCACCAAGCGGGCGGTCGTGATCTCCGGGTCGAGCAGCAACCGGCGGGCACGCTCTATGGCCGTAAATACGTTTTCGGCTGCGTCGTACACCTCATCGCCCGGGATCGGCAGGCTCGTCACCCGGGTCAGCACGGGACGGGCGGCTTTCATGACCCTCTTCTGGGTGAGAAAAACACGATCGAAGTACCAACTGAGAACCTCGGGCAGACTCAGGAGCCGGAGGGTTTCGGCCGTCGGAGCACAGTCGACTATCAACGTGTCGTAGCGGCCCGAAGCAGCATGGCGCTGCACTTCGACCAGGGCGAACAGCTCATCCATACCCGGAAACACGAGGAATTCCTCAGCCTCGAGGCCGCTGACCCCTCCCCAATCGAGTATTGCCATCAGTTGGTCGCGGATCTCGCCCCAGTAGGCTTCCAGCCTGCCCTGGGTGTCGATCTGTTGGCCGTGGAGATCGACTGCCAGGCGGCGGGGTTCGTCGCCAAGCTCGGACTCGAACGCGTCGGCGAGACTATGAGCGGGATCGGTGGAAAGCACCAGTGTGCGGTGTCCGATCTCGGCGGCGCGAAGAGCGGTGGCGGCTGCCACGGTGGTCTTGCCGACGCCACCCTTGCCGGTGACCAGCACGATCCGCATCAGCCGGTGGAGAGTTCTTCAACCCGCTTCTTCAGTCCTCGCAGGGCGGTGCCGATCAACTGCTTCTCGGCTTGTCGCCGCAGGAACCCCGGCACCTTGAACTCCGGCTCGACCATCAGCGCATAGACCACGTCCGTCTCGTCGCCGTCCAGTTCGGTGAGCTCATACGAACCAACCATTTGGCGGATGTCATCTCCCGGCACGGCCGTCCAGGCCATGCGAAAGGGAGGCTCGTACTCGTATTCCAGGTCGTAGGCGATCTCTTTGATCATTGCGTCGACGACAAAATGGACGCGAAGCGGCCGATCGTTGCCGTCCTGTTCGAGGATCTCGACCTGCCGCATGGCCGTGATCCACTCAGGATACGACTCGAGATCAGAGAGGACTTCGAAGATGAAGTCCGGTGAAGCGGGGATTTCGATGCTCTGGACGGTTCCCTCCGCCATGGTTTTCGCGCTCCTTCGGTACCCGACGCTGTTCCGCCCAGCGTAGCGATCCGGCAGAGACAGACTGCCGGATCAGCTGTGACGAACCGCGCGCCGGGTTGCCCGGAAGTAGCCGACGTTGATGCAGCGGGTGCGGCCCAGGCGCCACCGGCTGGCCTGTGGTTGGTGGATATCGCCGAAGTAGTGGTAGGCAGGCCGGTGGATCAGCAAGTACCGGCGTATCGCATCGGAGCTTCCTTCGACCCGCCCGGTGATGACGTCGGTGTGCAATGCGGCGACCGCCGGGGGCAGGTGCGAGCAGAGAATATCGACGGGACCAAGCTTGTCGAGCTTGGCCTCCATGGCCTCCTCCGCCACTTCCCCGGGCACGCCGAGCGGCGTCGGCGCACCGCCCCCGACAAACCCCACGCGGAACCCTTCGATCTCCACCGCCTCGCCGTCCACGAACCTCGAACCGTCGGGAAGACAGCCGCGGAGGGTTTCCGGCCAATCGACGTTGCCGTAGGTGACGTAGGACGTGCTCCCTTCGAGGGCTCGACGGGTCTCTTCGTACTGCTGCCCGACCAGGTCTCCAATCCGGAGACGGATTTCGTCCTCCCGGCCGGACATGCGGTCACGCCAGAGGGCCCGCGATCCCTCGTAGTCACCGGTGCCCCGGAAGCGGGCCACCTGCCTAACGAAATCCCTTCCCAGCACGTCGGCGGCGATGCCGTCCATCGTCCGATAGTCGACGTAGTTGATGAGGTCGCCCAGGATGAGAAGTGGCTCGCCTCTCTTGGCCAGCACCTCCAGCGCGTCGAATTCGCCGTGCACGTCGGCGACAATGAGCATCAGCTCGAACCCTCACCGCCGTAGTGCCCGATGGCTCTGGCATACCAGGCGGCGAGGACGCCGACCGATGCTGCCGCCAGAGTCGCCCACCCCAACGGCCAACCCGCATAGGCGGCCGAGAGGCCGCCCATCCCAAACGCAACGGCCCCCGCTACCCCCTGTCGCATCAACCTGCGTGTCCTCGGGGTGGGTCCCTCGCTGCGGACCGCCTCCACCGTCACGAGAGCAATCAGCGCCAGCATGCCCAGCAGGAGGAAAAGGCCGAAGACCCACTCCATCAGGTTCCGCCCTGGGAGGTCACCGCAGCCAGAATCACCAAGACGACCACGAGTCCGACCAGCGCCGTGACGACGCGGGGTCTCAGGAGCATTGCGTCCGCCGCTTGGCCGTCCGCCAAACGAAAGGCGTCGACGGCGGCGGCCGCCCACACTCCGATCGCCAGCAGAATGAGCGGCCATCCGAAGCTACCGACCCCGACAACCACCAGAGCTATCCCGAATCCCAGGGACATCATCGTGAGCCCGCCGATCGCCGCTCCGAGCAGTCCTTGACCGGCGTGCGCATGGCCGAGGCCGGGCACCAGAAGGGAGCGAAACAGGGCGCTCCTCGGGTCCACCTCGACTCTGTCCTCGTCTACTGCCCCGAAGGCTGTGAAAATCGAGGTGCCGCACGCCGAGCACTGTTCGTCCGTGAGCGGATTGGGTGTGCCGCAGGCCGAACAGACCCACGTGCCGCTCCTCACCCCGGTCGTGCCGTCCGGTTCATCGGCACCGGGGATTGCCTGGACGGGGTCGGCAGCGACGGACAACACTTCGGGGCCGTCTTGCTCCTCGATGGGGTCACTCCCTTCGGATACCTCCGATTCCCCGTCGGGACCCCCGCCCAGGGATGCGAAGCACTGCCCACACCACTCAGACTCGGCCGGGTTGCGAGCCCCGCATTGACTGCAGACAACCGGTCCTGCCATGGAGGAAAGGGTAACCGCCCCGGCCCCGAGGACACCGTCTTGCGGAGAGTCGGTGTCAGTTCCCACCTTCGTGCACGCTGGCGAGAGCCCCGTCAAGCTCAGAGCGGACGGCGGCGTCCGCTTCCTCCCGGACTGCCGATGCAAGCGCCTCCACAGCCGCGGAGCCGCCGATCCTGCCGAGGGCCCAGGCAGCGTGTGAACGGAGCATCGCCGGACCGGCCCTCAGGTATCCGGCCACGATGGGAACGATTTCGGATGATCCGCACGTGCCGAGCGCCACCAGCGCGTTGCGCCGGAGGTGGGCTGGGTCGTTGCGCGGGATGTAGAAGTGCGAGAAGCGCTCGCGCAACTCATCATCCGTCAGCTCGAGCAACTCGACTAGGTCGACCCGGCCCGCCTCGCCGGTTGCGAGGCCCAACCACCGTTGTCCCGGCGGGCAGGCGTCGAGACACGCGTCACAACCGTAGAGCCGGTCTCCCCAGGCCTCCCGGATGGACCTGGGGATGAAGCCGGGCATCTGCGCCCAATAGGAGATACAACGGGTGGCGTCGAGCGTTCCTTCTTGATCGAGCGCACCCGTCGGGCACGCCGGAATGCACGCAACACAGGTGCCGCAATCCCTTTGCATCGGCAAGGTTGTCGGCAGCTCCGCTTCCGTGGCAACCGAGCCGAGCAGCGTCCACGGTCCGTATCTGGGGCTGAGCGCCATCGTGCTCTTGCCCCACCAGGCAATCCCGGCCCGCACCGCGGCGGCTCGATCGACGAGACGACTGTCGTCCATCAGCACTTCCGCGCGGTAGCCGGCGGATTGGAGCACACCGCGCACCGACCGGAGCCCCCGTCGCAGCGGTTCGTAGTGATCGGACGTCGCAAAACGGGCCACCCGACCGTGATTCTCCCGGGCAGGGCCCGGGTTTCCGGCTACCGGAAGGTACGTAACCGCTCCAACCACCAACCGGGCCGCCCACAGGAATGATCGGCTGATGTCGGTTGCGGTCTGGGGGTCGGCGTAGGTGAAACGCAAGAGCCCCGACCACCCACCGGCCGCGCGACGGTCCATCTCGGTTCGGACCTCGGCAAACGGTTCTGCGTCGCAGATCCCCAGACCTACCAACCCGGAGCCGGAGCCGGCTTCATGTAACCTGGCGACGATATCGTCCACCCCCGCAGGCTATCGGAGCACTCGTTGCGACACGACACCGGGCTGACTCCGGATGGCTCTATGATGCCCGGATGCCCGACCAACTGAACCGAATCAGCAGCCGCATCACCGGACCTGCTTCCCAGGGTGCCTCCCAGGCCATGCTCTACGCCACGGGCCTCACCGACAAAGATATGACTAAAGCTCAGGTCGGGATCGCCAGCATGTGGTACGAGGGCAACTCCTGCAACATGCACCTCGATCAGCTCGCGGCCCGGGTCAAGGAAGGCGTAGTGGCGGCCGACCTGGTCGGAATGCGCTTCAACACCATCGGTGTCTCAGACGGCATGTCGATGGGAACCGAGGGAATGAGCTACTCGCTGCAATCGCGCGACCTGATCGCCGATTCGATCGAAACCGTCATGCGGGCCCAGTGGTACGACGCCAATATCTCGATCCCCGGATGCGACAAGAACATGCCGGGATCGGTGATCGCCATGGGCCGCGTCGATCGGCCTTCCCTGATGATCTACGGGGGCACCATCCGAGCAGGAGTCGGCCAATCGGGCGAGGCGCTCGACATCGTGTCTGCCTTCCAGTCGTACGGCGAATTCATCGCCGGGCGCATCACCGACGACGAGCGCGCCGATATCGTCCGCCATGCCTGCCCGGGAGCCGGGGCCTGCGGCGGTATGTACACGGCCAACACAATGGCGGCGGCCATCGAGGCACTCGGCCTGAGCCTGCCGTACAGCTCGTCAACTCCCGCCACCGATCCGGCCAAGCTCGACGAGTGCTTTGAGGCCGGAGCGACGATCCGCCGCCTGATCGAGGCCGATATTCGACCGAGCGACATCATGACCCGAGAGGCATTCGAGAACGCCATCGCGCTCACCATGGTGCTGGGAGGTTCGACGAACGCAGTGCTCCACCTGCTCGCCATGGCACATTCGGTCGAAGTGCCGTTGACGCTCGATCACTTCCAGGCAATCAGCGATCGAGTTCCATTCCTGGGAGATCTCAAGCCCAGCGGACGGTACGTCATGGAGGACCTCCACAGGGTGGGAGGCACGCCGGCCGTGCTGAAGCTGCTACTCGACCATGATGCTCTGCACGGTGACTGTCTGACGGTGACGGGGCGGAGCATGGCCGACAACCTCGCCGAACTACCAGAACTCGCCGACGGCCAAGACGTCATCCGGCCGTGGACGGATCCCATCAAGGAAACCGGCCACATCCAGATCCTGCGCGGAAGCCTCGCTCCGACCGGCGCCGTCGCCAAGCTCACCGGCAAGGAAGGTCTTCGGTTCAAGGGCCCCGCCCGGCCCTTCGACCGGGAAGAGGCGATGCTCGCCGCACTCGAACGCGGCGAGGTCCGGCCCGGTGATGTGGTGATCATCCGCTACGAGGGCCCGAAGGGCGGACCCGGCATGCCGGAGATGCTGACCCCGACCTCGGCCATCGTAGGAGCGGGCCTCGGGGGCGAGGTCGCCCTCATAACCGATGGCCGCTTCTCGGGCGGATCACATGGGTTCCTGATCGGGCACGTGACGCCCGAGGCCCAGGAAGGTGGTCCGCTTGCCCTGGTCGAGGACGGCGACACCGTCACCATCGACGCCGTAGGGCGGTCGATCGAACTCGAAGTCGATGAGAGCACCCTCTCTCGCCGCCGGGCCGACTGGGTGGCTCCGCCGCTCCAAGCAACGAGGGGAACGCTCTACAAGTACATTCGGAGTGTCGGTTCAGCGTCCCAAGGTTGCGTGACCGACGAGTGATCACCAGACGAGGCCCCGGAGACAACCTCCTCAGCCGGTGGCCTCCAGATCGTCTTCCGGGCCTACCAGGCGAAGTCTCGGCACCAGTCCCGCATCGGCCATGACACTGAGTGCCTCCGCCTCCGACCGGTCCAACTCGACCGGACCGTCTTGCTCGCGCAGGAGGAATGTCACCACACAGTCGTTGCAGGTGACGGTGTACTGCATGACACACTCGTCGCAGTCGATCCGCATTCGCGTCCTCCGGTTCTTCGATACCTGGTCCCCAATGTAGAGAATGGGTGCGACAAGAAATCCTTCTGAGACGCGCTCGGTGGACGGAGTCCTCCCGGTTCCCTAGCTCGACGACCCGTCCGGCCGAGGCAGAATGCCCTGGCCTAGCCGCCTCGTCGCCGGGTCTGGTCATAGTCCGGCGAAAACCGGTTGTGCCGATGCGGCCGGTTTCCTCGGTGCCGACGGGAGCCTCGCTGAGGGCTGTGGGGTCGAACCGACCGACAGCCTGCCGGACGGCCGATGCCGAGAGCCATCGGTCGCACCGCTGCCCACTCGGCGTCCGCCGCCGACTGGAAGAGTGAGAAGCCGGGTCCACCGCCGCTTAGCGGCGCTCCAGCCAGGCAACGAGCGCCTGACTCCACAACCCGAGCGCTCCGAATTCCTCGGCTCCCTCCCGTACCCGTCGGTCGGTGCTCACCACCGCCAGACGCAGTGGAGCCCCCGCAGCAATGGAAAGGATCTCTTCATCGGCGGTGTACCCGGCCTCGGTGAACCGGACCTCGATCCCCCCGGGTCCGGTGCTGAAACTCACCCCGCCGGCCTGCGCCGAGTCGTACACGACGATCACCCGGGTGGGCGCCGCCGCAGCACGGCGGAAGCGGGCCAGTCCCTCATTCAACCGATCGCGGACGGCCGGATCGGTGAAACCCTCCTCATCGAGGAGGAACGTGACGTTGTACCCGTCGACCACGAGGCTGAACGGCTCCTGATACGACACCAGCCAGGCCACGGCGTCCTTCGCATCAGGGCTGATCCCGGGCGGAAGCCCGAATCGCGGAGCCGCGTCCTCGGCGGCCTCGAGAGCCGGAGCAACCGCCTCGGGACGGATGGCCTCGACGATCTCGTCCAGCATCCGAGCGACATCCAACGGGTCGCGAGATGCCCACGCCTGAGGACCGACCGGAGCCGAGAATCCTCGCCCTGCTCTTCTGGCCCGTAGCAGTTCGTCGCGTAGTGAGACGATCCGATCGCTTGCTTCCTCGAGGTCGTCCGTCAGCCGCCGATTCCGGGCCTCGAGGTCCTCATGGCTGCGACGGAGTTCCTCCGCGGTTTCTCGCTCCTCCTTGCGCGCCGTCTCGATCGCGCTACGTGCGACCTGGGACTTCCGTTCGGCTTCGAACTCTGCAGCTTGGGCGCGCTGCTGGGCGGTCCGGGCCTTCTCCCGGGAAACATCCAACTGCTGCTCAAGATCGGCGATGGTTCGTTTCAGCGTCTGGGTTAGGGCCAGCTGAGTTCCGGTGGCACGGTGTTCCACAGCCTCCCTGGCACGTTCCTCCCACCCTTCCGGACGCAGCAAGAAGAGAGCGGACACCGCCCTGGCCGGGTCGGAACTGTCCGGATCGAGGTCGGCCCCCGATTCCGCAGCCTTCTCCCGAAGCCACTCGTCCTCGTCGAGCTTCTCCATCAGCTTGCGCGCCAAAGGCGGCGGCAGGCGACGCCCGCTCTGACCGGCGATCCGGCGCAGGACCGCGGGGACCTCATCCGGATCGAGGTCGCGCAGAGCCTTGCGAACGGCTCTGAAGGCCGGCTGGAGAAGTTCCGGCGGGATCCAGTCGCTCATGATCCCATGGTGGCACATCGGACTGACGGACCCGGCTTCAGGGCCGCCGGTTCCACCGTACCCACAGCTCGAAGCTGCTGATGGCCACCAGAGCGGCCGACAACACCCCGAGCAGTACCCGACCGCGAGTGGGGAGTTCCAGATCACCCCAAAAGAGCCAAACGATGAGGACCGCGGCTGCCAAGAGGTTGATTGCCACGGCCCCGCCCAAGCCCAGCCCGACCATGCCACCCGGAAGACGGCTCGCCTCGAGGAGCAGCGCTATCCCGATTCCGAATAGAACCGCCCCAAGGACGTTCGGATAGAACCTCTCATTCGAGGGCGGGAGCCCGAGTGTCTCGACCAGACCCTCGGGGAACGCCATCAGCAGCACGCCCAGAAACAGGTTGATGACGCCGTCGACCCTCAGGAGCGTGGCACGCGCATTGGTCCCCCGTTCAAAGTCCACCCCATCACATCCGGCTATTCCGAGCAGAACCCAGGTCTCGCCACGCCCTCATTCCCTGATCACTCCTTGACATAGTCGTCGACATCCCGCATACTGCCGCGCTCAACCATGAGAACCATCAGCACCATTCTCGTACTTACCTAGCGCACGTGTCACCAGACGCGTGCGCCGCCCTCCGTTGCCAGAAGCCGGAGGGTTTTTTCATACCAGGGAAAGGAACAGGCGATGAGCACCATGAGCGGAGCCCGAGCCCTCATCACGGCACTCGAACACGAAGGGGTCGAGGTTGTCTTCGGGGTACCCGGTGGTGCCATCCTTCCCGCCTACGACCCGATCCTCGACAGCCCCATCAGGCACATCCTGGCCCGGCACGAACAAGGCGCCGGGCACATGGCCGAAGGATACGCCTGGGCGACCGGACGGGTGGGGGTGGCCATGGTGACGTCTGGCCCGGCGGCCACCAATCTGGTCACACCCCTTGCCGACGCGCTCGTCGATTCGGTGCCGATGGTCGCCATCACCGGCCAGGTTGCTACCCATGCCGTCGGCAACGACGCCTTCCAGGAAGCCTATACAACCGGGATCACCATGCCGGCCACCAAGCACAACTACTACGTCACCGACCCGCGTGAAATCCCCGACGTGGTCCGCGAGGCGTTCCACATTGCCGCCACCGGCCGGCCCGGACCGGTACTCATCGACCTGCCCAAAGACGTCCTGAACGGCGAGATGGTGTGGCACAAGCCGGCCAAGCTGAGCCTGCCCGGCTACCGGCCCACCGTCGACGCCCACCCTCGCCCCATCAAGGACGCGATCAAGCTCGTCGAAGCCTCGGAACGACCGGTGCTCTATGTCGGCGGCGGGATTATCAAGGCCTACGCCCACCGGGAGCTGCTGCGGTTCGCCGAGGCCACCCGCATCCCGGTCGTGACGACCCTCATGGGCCGGGGCGCCATCCCCGACGACCATCCGCTCGCCCTCGGCATGCCCGGCATGCACGGAAACTACACGGCAGTCACGGCGATGCAGCAGGCGGATTTGCTGATAGCGATCGGGGTTCGTTTCGACGACCGGGTGACCGGCAATCCGGCCACCTTTGCCCCCGGCGCCAGAATCATCCATGCCGACGTCGACCCGGCCGAGATCGGGAAGGTCCGGGTCCCGGACGTCCCGATCGTCGGCGACGCCCGAAAAGTCTTGGAGGAGCTCCTGTCGAAGTGGGATGGCCGCGACGCCCCGGAACGCCGTGAATGGCTCGACACGGTCGCAGCTTGGCAACGCGACTATCCGTTGCGCTACAACCAGCACCCCGACGGGCCGATCAAGCCTCAGTACGTCGTCGAGGAACTGAACCGCCTGGCCGGAAGCGACACCATCCTCGTTTCCGGGGTCGGACAACACCAGATGTGGGCCTCTCAGTACTGGAAGTTCACCGAACCCCGGAAATGGATCAACTCCGGGGGCCTCGGGACGATGGGCTTCGCGGTGCCGGCCGCGATCGGCGCCAAGGTGGGCCGGCCCGACGAGCAGGTGTACGCCATCGACGGGGACGGCTGTTTCCAGATGACCCCCCAAGAGCTGATCACCGCATCAGCCGAGGGAATCCCCATCAAGGTGGCGGTCTTCAACAACGGTGCCCACGGGATGGTCAAGCAGTGGCAGAACCTCTTCTACGGAGGTCGCTTGTCGGCCGTCGACCTCGGCAAGGACTTCCCCGACTACGTGAAGCTCGCCGATGCAATGGGTTGTGTTGGATTGCGCGCCGACACTCCAGAAGAGGTGGGACCCGCCATCGAGAAGTCACTGGCCATCGACGACCGGCCCGTGGTGGTCCAATTCGTCACCGATTCCGAAGAGATGGTGTTTCCGATGGTTCCGGCCGGGGGCTCCAACGACGACATCATCCTCAGCAGGGAGGATCTGCCGTGAGCCAGCATATTCTCTCCGTCCTCGTCGAAAACAAGCCGTCGGTGCTGGCGAGGATTTCCTCGCTGCTGGCCCGGCGAGGTTTCAACATCCACTCAATGGCAGTGGGGCCTACGGCCGATGAGGGCATGTCGCGCATGACGATCGTCGTCGACGCCCCCGAGATGGAGCAGGTCAAGAAACAACTGCACAAGCTGGTCAACGTGGTCCGGATCACAGAACTCGACCCGCAGACGTCACTGGAGCGCGAGATCATGCTCATTCGGGTTTCGGCAGCGCCCGGCAAACGCGGCGAGCTGTTGGAGATCGGAACGATCTTCAAGGCCACGGTCATCGACGTGAGCACGGCCAGCATGTGCTTCCAGGTCATCGGCGAACCACGGAAGATCAACGACTTCGTCGAACTGGTGCGACCCTACGGGATCGTCGAGTTGGTCAAGTCGGGTCGAATCGCCATGGGACGGGATACCAAGACTCGCAAGTTGCGAGCGATCGGGTGAGGGAGGACTGATGGCGACCATCTTCTACGACCAGGACGCCGATCCTTCAGTACTGGCGGGCCGCAAGGTCGCCGTGATCGGATACGGCAGCCAAGGCCACGCCCACGCACTCAACCTGAGGGAATCCGGAGTCGACGTGGTCGTCGGCCTGCGCCAGGGTTCGTCGAGTCGGTCGGACGCGGAGCGGGCGGGACTCACGGTTATGACGCCCGACGAAGCCGCCCGGTCGGCCAACGTCATCATGCTGCTGGTACCCGACCAGCACATGGGCGACCTCTATGCCGAAGAGATCGCACCCAACCTCGATCCCGGAGATGCGCTCTTCTTCGCACACGGCTTCAACATCCACTTCGGCGTCATCGAGCCGCCCGGCGCCGTAGACGTGGTGATGGTTGCTCCCAAAGGACCGGGGCATCTGGTTAGGCGCACCTACACCGAAGGGTCCGGGGTGCCGTGCCTCCTCGCCATCCACCAGGACGCCTCCGGCAACGCGCATGAGTTGGGACTCTCCTATGCCCGGGCCATCGGCGGCACGCGAGCCGGCGTACTCGAAACGACCTTCAAGGAGGAGACCGAGACGGACCTGTTCGGAGAACAGGTCATCCTGTGCGGCGGCGTCTCGTCGCTGATCAAGGCTTCCTTCGACACACTCGTTGAAGCCGGCTACCAGCCCGAATCTGCCTACTTCGAAACACTCCACGAGCTGAAGCTGATCGTCGACCTGCTGTACGAGGGAGGCCTCTCGTACATGCGGTATTCGGTTTCCGATACGGCTGAGTACGGCGACTACACACGGGGGCCCCGCATCGTGACGGAGGAGACCAGAAAGGAAATGAGGGGGATCCTCGCCGAGATCCAGTCCGGAGCCTTTGCCAGCGAGTGGCTGGCTCAGGCCCGAGAAGGCGCCCCCTACCTCCTGGAACGGCGCCGGGCCGACCGCCACCACCCGGTGGAAGAGGTGGGCGCGCACCTTCGAACGATGATGCCGTTCCTCACCCCCAAGGCTCCGCCGGAATGAGGACTGCAGTGACTACCTCCCCCCACTCGGCCGGCGGTCTCCTCGCACTTTGACGGCCGGGCGGCTCCCGAAGCCGACCCGGCCTACTGAGTACTGAGTACCGAGTACTCAGTATCGAGCATCCGTCCAGTCCTCAACACGACCTCTTGGAGCAACCATGCAAGACCGCTTGATCATCTTTGACACGACGCTGCGGGACGGGGAACAGGCCCCCGGGATCGCACTGACACCAGAAGAGAAGGTAGCCATCGCCGGGCAACTGGCCCGTTTGAAAGTCGATGTGATCGAAGCGGGTTTCGCCGCCTCTTCGCCCGGTGATTTCGAATCGGTGTCCCGAATCGCTGCGGAAGTGAAAGGCCCGGTCATCGCCAGTCTGGCTCGCACCCACCCCGACGACATCGATCGTGCCTGGGATGCCCTTCGAGAAGCCGAAAAGGCACGCATCCATGTGTTCAACTCCACCTCCCCCATCCATATGGAACGGATGTTGAAGATGACGCCGGAAGAGGTGCTGCAATCCGTCGTCGAGGGGGTGAGGCGTGCCCGCGACTATTGCGAAGACGTCGAGTTCTCTCCGCAGGACGCCACTCGCTCGGATCCCGATTTCGTGGTTGCAGTCTGCAGGGCCGCAGTGGAGGCCGGTGCCACCACGATCAACATCCCCGACACCGTCGGGTACGCAACCCCGACCGAGTTCGTCGAGTTGATGAGCCGGGTCTACGACGAGGTGCGGGGAGGACGCGAGGATGTGATCGTTTCGACCCACTGCCACAACGACCTCGGCCTGGCGGTTGCCAACTCGCTGGCTGCCGTCTCAGCCGGGGCACGTCAGATCGAAGGCGCCATCAACGGGATAGGCGAACGGGCCGGGAACACCTCGACAGAGGAAGTGATCATGGCGATCAAGACCCGCCAGGACCGCTTTGGAGTCGAGATCGCCGCCGACACCACGCAGATCCTCGAGACCAGCCGTCTCGTGTCACGCTTGACGGGGTATCCGGTGCAATTCAACAAGGCGGTGGTAGGCCGGAACGCCTTCGCCCACGAGTCGGGAATCCATCAACACGGGGTCCTCCAGGATCGGGAGACCTACGAGATCATGGACGCCGCCTCGGTGGGTCAGGAAAGCCAGATCGTCGTCGGGAAACACTCCGGACGCGCCGGGTTCGCCGATGCGCTCCGGAAGATGGACATCGCCCTCGACGACGAGGAGTTCAAGCGGGCTTTCGCCCGCGTGAAGGACTTGGCCGACCGCAAGGTTGAGATCAACGAGGAGGAGATCCGGGCCATCGTCAATGAGGAGGCCCGCGATATCGACGAGGTGGTGAGGTTCGTGTCCATGAAAGTGGCCGGCGGAAGTGCTGTGGCCCCGCAGGCCTCGGTGCGAGTCGAGGCGCGCGGACTGACTCTCGAGTTCGAAGGCGAAGGTGACGGCATGGTCCATGCCACCTTCGACGCCCTCAAGAAAGCCTTCGGCATCGACGCCAAGCTCGTCGATTACCGGGTGGTTCCGATCACCAAGGGCGCCGACGCGATGGCGGAGATCAATGTGGTGGTGCGGATGGGTGGTGACATCTTCGCAGGCCGGAGTGTGTCGACCGACGTGGTCGAGGGGTCCGCCCGCGCTTTCGTGCACGCGCTCAACAAGGCGGCCCGGACGGTGATTTCCGACTCGGTGATGGACAACCTCTGATCGGAGGCCGCATGGCAACGTATCGGCTGGCAGCGATCGGCGGTGACGGGGTCGGCCCGGAGGTCACCGCTCAGACCTTCAAGACGCTTCGATCGGCAGGCGAGCGTTTTGGATTCGAGATCGAAACGACCGACTACGACCTGGGTGGAAACGCCTACCTACGCACCGGGGAAATCTTGCCTGAATCTGTTGAGGAGGAACTCGGCGATCACGACGCGATCTTGCTAGGAGCCATCGGTACCCCCGAAGTTCCACCCGGTGTGGTTGAACGCGGATTGCTGTTGAAGCTACGTTTCGACTTCGACCAATACGTCAACCTTCGGCCGGTCAAACTGTTCCCCGGGGCACCAACCCCGATCAAGGACCTGACCCCCGAACGGTGTGATCTGGTTGTGGTGCGCGAAAACACCGAGGGCCTCTACACCGGAGCCGGAGCGGTGCGAGATCGGGAAACCGCATTCGAGCTGGCTACCCAGGAGTCGGTCAACACCCGCCGGGGAGTGGAACGTGTGGTCCGCTACGCCTTTGACCAGGCCGTACAACGACGAGGCAAGTTGACGCTATGCCACAAGACCAACGTGTTGACCTATGCCGGTGACCTGTGGCAGCGGGTCGTCGATGAAGTCGCCGCCGAATACCCCAGCGTGGATGTCGGCTACGTCCACGTGGACGCAATGTGTTTGTATCTGGTCACCGAACCCGAACGGTTTGATGTCGTCGTGACCGACAATCTGTTCGGCGACATCATCACCGACCTCGGTGCAGCCGTACAGGGCGGAATGGGTTTGGCTGCATCGGGCAATCTCGACCCGGAACGCCGTTGTCCATCGATGTTCGAGCCGGTCCATGGGTCCGCTCCCGATATCGCCGGACGGGGTTGGGCCAACCCAATTGCAGCCGTGTTGTCGGGCGCCATGTGTCTGGATCACCTTGGCGAACAGGAAGCAGCTTCGGCGATCGAGCAGGCCGCCGCCTCGGTCATCCCCGAACTGGGATCCATGGGAGGCCCCGACATGGGGATGTCCACCGACCAGATCGGTGATCTGATCGCGAAGCGGCTGGCGAGTTCCTAGTTTCCGTTGCACAGCACGCGGGCCGCTCAATCTCAACCCACTGGTGAGGAGCCTCCAGGAGGTCAAGAGCTTCCGGCGCCGGTCACGCATCGCCTGACCTCTTGCCGATCGGCGGCGTTCCCGGAGAGGGCCGGAAAGCAGCTCTCCATGCCCACTTCTCGGATGAATGGCGCTTCCGCGCCGCAATGCCTGGGCAAACGCCTCCGCAACGGCGTCGTCGCCTACCTGTCGATCTTGAGCGTAGGCCAAGACCCCTCGCCACCACCGGGTGCGTGCTGGCGATAGGCCCTCTCGATGTCCGAGGACGTCGGGACCGTCTCCTCCGCCTACCCGTCCCTTTCGGAGCGCTGCATCGCCATCCATCGGGATCCGACTCCAAGGCAATTGCCGACTTCTTCCATGTCATCCTCATAGGGGCCGAGAGGGGGAAGAGTGCAACATCACATACTCCGGGAGCCCCTTTGTCAGGGTACGGCAAGCCATCCAGGTTGTGCCAGAGGCGAAAGCCGTCCTCGGTTCGGGTTCATCGCGGACCGATGCTTGGTGCCGCCGCGACAACCCCGAACCCGAGACCAGAGACCTGCTTCTCACCTGCTCCAGGCGGCAACGGCTTCTCGAAGCGAGTTGAGGGCTCGACGGTCTGACAGTTTGGCGTCGTTCAACTCTTCGACGGCTTGGCCGCGAGCATCGTCGATCATCCAGGTATCGCGCGGATGTAGGGGACACAGATCCACGATATGCGAAAGGGCTGCGGCGCTCTCTGCCAGGGCTACCCGCGCCTCGGTCAGAATCGCCGCCGGGGCGGGATCGACGCGCAAAGCGACCCGGTCGATGAAGTCCCGGGCGTACCCACGGGCCTCCGCCCAGCACCGAGCGTTGAGGGCGTTACCGAACGGGTCGACCTTATCGGTCGCCAGCGAAGCAATCCACCGGTCGTAGGCCTCCAGCCCCGAGGCGTACCAGGGCGATCCGGAGTGCCAGGTCATCATCTCTACGGCGTGCTCGACCGCCCTCCGATCCCGTTCTCGGGGATCCGGTTCGGTAATCGTCGGAAAGGCCAGCACATACAACCCGCCGGCCGCCTCGAGCCCGCTGAAGCTCACCGCCGGTTGCGGCTCACTGAGAGCCTCCTTGAAGCTCCTCACCCAGTAGTGATCGCCTCCCACCCCCACGACCACCGCGAATTCGGGTAGATAGGCACCCCAAAGAACACAGGGTCTTCCCGTGACGATCTCCTGCGTGACGAGATCGTATGCGTACCGCCACTGCTCGTTCATGACCGGGGACGCCTGATCACCCTCGAAGTGCTGCCCGCCGGTGTAGACGAGCGGAGAGCGACCCAACCAGGGGATACCGGTGGCGAGCAAACCCAAGTCGAATGAAGTCGGTCCCGACGGGCACAGCTCTTCGTGGATGTTGATCATGAACGCGTATCCCGATTGGCCGGCAACCTCGGTGGCATCGTGATCTGTGCCCAGAGCCCGCAAACAGGCGGTGGTGGATGACACCCAGGTGAGCCATGAAGACTGAAAATCGATCTCCATCGGGACGCGGTGCTCGGCCGTCAGCGCCACGGGTTGCTCCTCAGGTTCAATCACCTCAGAGCATGACGGCTGCAGACGGCCCACGGCTAGGGCCGAAGGGCCCCTAGGCGGAGCCTCCTGGGCGGGAAACCGGCCGTCCGGCCACTGCTATTCGATCATCTGTCCACAAACGTCACACTCTCGGGAGGCGGGGCGCTACTCGCGACGGTGGAGGCTCGAATTCCGGGACGGCCGGTTTCTTGGCGCGAACCAGTTTCAACACTTCCCGGACCGCCCGTTCCATCTGTGGGTCTCGCCCTGCCCGATAGTCCTGCGGCTTGATATCCACTTCGATGTCCGGGTCAGTCCCGTAGTTCTCGACTCCCCATCCAACATCTTCGAACCAAAACGAGTATTCGGGCTGAGTGGTGATCGTTCCATCGACCAGGGCATGGCGCGGATAGATGCCGATCACTCCACCCCAGGTTCGCTTGCCGATCAACGGACCCAGCTTGAACAACTTGAAGGCATGGCTGAAGATGTCCCCGTCGGAGCCGGAATATTCGTCGGTGAGGGCCACCATCGGTCCCATGGGGGCGTCCTGCGGGTACGACTCGGGCTGGCCCCAGCGGGTCCGGTCGTATCCGACCCGGCGACGGACCAACTTCTCCAATAGCAGCTGTGAAACGTGACCGCCCCGATTCTGGCGAACGTCGATGATCAAACCCGGCCGATCGACTTCGGACCCGAAGTAGCGATGGAATTCCGAGTAGCCCCAAGGGCCCATGTCGGGCACGTGGACATACCCCACCCGACCCTCAGTCTCGGCGTGCACATGCGACCTGTTGCGTTCGACCCAATCCCGGTAGCGCAGCAACTCCTCGGACCGTAGCGCGTCGACGGCCACGACGCGCGGGTTGCGCCGTCCTCGGCGCACACTCAGATGCACGGTCCGGCCGGCCCGATCCACCAGGCGTTCGTAGGGCGAAACCCGGCTGTCGACCGGCCGCCCGTCCACCGCCAGGATGGCGTCTCCCTCGGCGATGTCGAGGCCCGGAGCCGTCAGCGGCGAGGCGGCCGCGGCCTCCCAGGAATCGCCCCGAGGGAGCCGGGCGACTCTCCACGTCCGTCCCCTCAGCTCGAGATCGGCACCCAGGAACCCTTGAAACCAACCGGGCTCGGGCCGGTAGTCACCCAGCAGCTCGTAGGCGTGGGAGGTGCCGAGTTCGCCCTGCATTTCCCACATCAGGTCGGAGAACTCGGTGCGAGAGCCCACCCGGTCGACGAGCGGAAGATAGCGATCGTGAATCGCCGTCCAATCGACGCCGGCCATGCTGGCGACCCAGAATTGGTCGCGCTGCAACCGCCAGGCCTCACGGTACATCTGTCGCCATTCCCGACTCGGCACCACCTCGGCCCTAATCCGACCTAGATCGACAATGCCCGATTCGCGGCCGGGCTCATCGGGTTTCTTCTCGGCCTCTTTCCACGCGATGGGAACGACCCGAAGTCTGTCGGCGGCCCGGACCGCCAGCACCTGAGCGTTGAGCGACACGGCGAAGGTCGACATGCCCTCCGTGACCGTCTCCACCTTCTCGAGAGCGAAGTCGTAGGACTCCAAGCGGCCGGTTGGCTTGGCTGCGGAGTCCGTCCAGTCTCGACCCAGACTGCCTTCCACCGGGAATGAGGAGAACAGCACTCGTCCTTTGGCCCCCACTACCTTGCCGTAGCGGCCCTCGGGAACCGGGAAGGCGACTACGCGGTCCTGGATCCCCTCCAGATCGATCTCCACCGGATCGGGTTCGGGGCTTTCCTCCTTACCCTTGCCCGGTTCATCGCTCTTCTTGGCGCCCTGATCGTTGGGGGCACCGGGCGGACGGGGCGACCGGGTGGCGGCCGCAAACGGGTTGACGGCGTCCGCTTTGAGCGGAATCAGGTATGGCCGCATCCCTTTGGGGAACCCGAGGTCGAAGTACTGGTTGTCGTACACGGGATCGAACACGCGGTACGACAGGAAGTACAGATAGCGGCCTTCGGGATCGAAGGAAGGGAACCCATCGACGAAGTCGGGGCGAGTCACCCGGGCAAGGGTGCGGGTTACGGTGTCGTACAGCTGCAGCGTCGCGTTGCGACGGTTGACGAAAGCACCGAATGCCAACCACCGGCCGTCGGCCGACCAACTGAGACCCAGGATTCGCTGGTACGAGCTCTGGGCGATGACTTCGATCGACGCCCCTTCCAGGTCGACGAGGATGACCTCTTGCCGGTGGTTGGTGAGGGCGATGCGCTCTCCCCCGGCAGGGGCCACCTGAAGATGGTCGGCGCGGCCGATGTCACCACCGACCCGAATGGGCTCGTTCTTGCCGTCAACACCGAACACAATCAGCGATTCCTCGCCGTCTTCGTCCGTGACGGCCACCAAACGCTCTCCATCCGGCAGCCACGCTGCCAAGCGGTAGCGGGCTGATGAGATGCTGCCGTGCCGCAGCGGTGCTCCCTCCCACAGCGGCATGCTGTACAAACCGCCCCGGACGTCGACGGCGACCGAGTGGCCTTCAGGATGCAGGTCGAAGCTCTCGAGGAAACCGTTGGGGCTGATGAACTTCCGGTTGCGCTGGCTGCGGGAACTGTTGACCTTGACGGGAACGACCTCGGACCCGCCACTCTCAAGGTCAAACCGGTGTAAGTCGGCGCCGGCGTGGTAAACGATGTGCCGGCCGTCGGTGTTGGGAAAACGGCTGTAGAACTCGTCCCCGTGGGTGTGGCGGGTGAGACTCCGCCCGGTCGGAGTGCAGGAATAGAGGTTGCCGGTGCCCTCGTGGTCGGACACGAAGTAGATGCGGGAACCGATCCACATCGGTGAGGCAAGATTGGCTTCCAGCGTGATGAGAGGTCGGAAGGTCCCATCGCCGGCTCGGTCGATCCACAAGGTCCCGGCGGTACCGCCGCGATACCGCTTCCAGCGGGCCGGGTCGTACGAGTTGCGTCCGATCACCACCCCCGGTCCGTCCGGCTGGTATGAGATGGCCCGGGCCGGACCGACATCGAGCGCCTGCGGCGCCCCGCCGGACAGTGGCACGGCATGAAGGTGCATGAATCCCCGAAAGGCCTGCTGCCAATCCGTGGCAACGATGACCCGGCTGCCGTCGGGGCTCCACCCCACCACCTGGGTGAGCGTCCCCATAAAGGTGATCCGGGTGGCCGGGCCTCCGTCGGCATCCATGACCCACGCCTCCGGATGGCCTTCGTCCCGGCTGGTGAAGGCTATCTTCGCTCCGTCCGGCGAGAACACCGGAAAAGAAACGGTGCCGGGATTGGCCGTCAAACGCCGGGCCACACCACCCCCGGCCGGAACCGACCAGAGGTCGTCTTCGGTGACGAACACGATCGTGTCACCGTGGACGGTCGGATGGCGGTAGTAGCCGAGATCAGCGGACATGAAGCCTCCAGATGCTGTACCGGGTGGATGGACGGGAATGCTAACTGCCCCGGTCGGTTCTGTTCCACGGAAGAAGCCCCGGTTCGACCGGGGCTTCTCTCTTCTGCTCTTCAGATACCTCAGCCACCGAAACCGTTGTCGGTCAGCCAGCCGGCGGCTATGTCTTCGGCGTCGAGCTGCTCCACATCGAATTGACGATTCATCTCGGTCAGTTCGGCGGTAGACAAGGCTGCGCTGATGCTGTTGAGCAATGCTTCCAGGTCGCTGCCGTATTCGCCGGAGAGTTCACTCGTCAGAACCGGAACGACGTTGTCGGCTGCCAGCATGTTCCGGTCATCCTCGAGCAGCACCCAGCCCCGGTCCGCGATCACGCCACTGGTTGAGAACAGCAACGCAATGTCGATCTCCCCGGCTTCCAACGCCTGGACCGTGATGGCGCCGGCATCGAGTGGTGTGAACGACCCGCTCAGGTCGAGGCCGTATGCCGTCTGCAGGCCGGGGATGCAGAAGGCGTTGGTCTCACAGTCGGGCGGTCCCCCCAACCTCAGGTCGCTGCCCTTGGCAGCCAGATCACTCAGGGTTGTGATTCCCAGAGTTTGGCTGGTTTCGGGCGTGATCACGAAGGCATTGGTGTCCACCGCCGGCGACGGCTCGAAGGCCACCAGACCCAGGTCATCGAGGTAGCTCTGCAGATTTTGGGTGGTCTCGGCTGCATCCCCGGTTGCTTCACCGGAGAATCCGTTGAGAAACTCGAGCATGGAAGCTGCGTACTCCGGCGTCAGGTTGATGTCACCGCTCTCGAAGGACGCCAGCACAATGTCCCGAAAGCCCCCTAACGGCTGTATGGACACCGGATATCCTTCCACTTCCAACGCTTGAGCGTAGATCTCCGCCAGGATCGCCGACTCGCCGAAGTCCTGGGCCCCGACCTTGATCTCGGTGTCACCACCCGAGCTGCAGGCCGCCGTTACCAACGCAAAGGCGAGCAGCATCGCCCCAATGACACCACTGCGGCGCTTTCTCCGCATGGGTACTCCCTTCCCTATTGACATGGCCCTCGGGGCCGCCGGCAGAAACCTAATGGGCTCTGGGAGTATTCCCAACCTGTCCGTCACACGGCCACAGTCTCGACCTCGGATCGGTCGCGAGAAGAGAGGCCGCGAGGCAGAACCCACCGCTCGGCCACCGTGAATGCCGCATCGGCCAACAGAGCCAGTGCCGCCACCATGATGCCCCCGGCGAGGACCCAGACGTCGTTGCCTTGAGCGAAACCGTCGATCAGATATCGGCCGAGCCCACCCCAGCCGATCACCGCCCCGAGCGTGGCCGTGGCGATGACTTGGACGGTCGAGACTCGGACGGCCGTCCAGATGACCGGCGTAGCAAGAGGCAATTCGGTAGTCCTGAGTACCTGCACATCGGTCATGCCCATGCCGGCCGCCGCTTCGACAATTGCGGGGTCCACCTCTCGAATGCCGCTGTAGGTATTGGTGAATACCGGCGGCATGGCGAGCGCTACCAGTGCCACGAATGTAGGCCAGAAACCCAAACCGAGGCCCAGCCGAAGACTGATCGGGAGAGCGAGTGCGACGATCCCAAAAGAGGGGACCGCCCGCCCTACGTTCACCAAGGCGACGGCCAGGAAAGCACCACGGCGGCGATGTCCCAACCAAACCGCGGGAGGTAGGGCCAATGCCACCGCGACCATCGTGGCGAACAGCGAGAGTGCCAGATGGTCGACGGTCCGGATCAGCAGCCCGTCGTCGCCGGTCCAACTCTGCGCTGTTAGGAAGAAATCGAGGACATCGGATAGGAGATTCACACCACCCTCCGGTGAGCCCACGGCGCCGTTCTCCGTTCGATTTGCAGGAACAGCAGGTCGAAGACGACGGCCAGGAGAACGGACAGCACGGTGCCGACCAGGATCTCAGTGGGAAAGTCTCGACGCAGACCCCGCAGAATGAACGCCCCGTACCCGCCTTGACCGATCAGACTGGTCACCGTCACCAAGCCGACCGTCGTGACCGAAGCCACTCGAAGACCGGCAACGATGACCGGAACAGCGAGCGGCATTTGCACATCCCAGAAGGCCCGGCGGCTCGTGTATCCCATGCCGAAGGCGGCCTCCAGAACGGCCGGCGAGACACCGTCGATTCCGGCCACGATGTTGCGAATCAGAATCAGCAGCGTGTACGACACCAGCCCGATCTCTGCCGTCAACAGAGAAAGCCCGGTGAACGGTACGAGAAACGCGAAGAGAGCCAAGCTGGGAATGGTGTACAGCAAACCGGCAACCCATGTGATCGGGCTGTAGGTCCGTCGGTAGCGAATCGCGAGAAGCGACAGACCCAGGGAAATCGCGAAACCGAAGATGAGAGCGATCCCCGTCAAAGTGACATGCTCGAGCGTCCGGGCCCAGATGTCGTCGAGGTGGTCGAAGATCCAATCCCAGCGAACGAGCGGCCGGCCTTCCGTCTGGGCGAGGATCATTGGGTGATCTCGTCGCTGATGCGATCGGCGGTCAGCATCCCGAGGTACCGGTCGTCGTCGAAGACTGCGGCTGCCTTGGCCCGTGACGTCACGATGGCGTTGAGCGCCTCCTTGAGCGTCGCCGTGGCGGCCAGACGGGTTCGGAACGGCCTCAGATCTGCCGCCGGTACGCGGCCGTTCTCCAGCTCGGCTAGGTAGAGCCAGCCGAGCAGCTCCCCTCCGGACTCGACCGCCACCCAGTCGACTTCATAACGCTCTGCCACAACCAGGCTCTCTTGCTTCGACGCGCCGGGCGCCACCACGGGCCCGGGGTCGAGGTCGAGAGCGTGGACCGGGATGAGGGAGAGCCGCTTCAGCCCCCGGTCGGTTCCCAGGAATTCTGCGACGAATTCGTTGGCGGGTTCCCGGAGGAGGTCCTCCGGGGTTCCGATCTGTTCGAGAACACCACCGACATTCAGAATCGCCACTTGGTCGCCGAGCTGAATCGCCTCGTCGATGTCGTGGGTGACGAAGACAATCGTCTTACGCACCTGGGCCTGTAAACCGAGCAGTTCGACCTGCAGGCGTGCACGGATGATCGGGTCGACGGCTCCGAACGGCTCGTCCATCAACAGCACAGGTGGATCGGCGGCCAGTGCTCTGGCCACACCCACCCGCTGCTGCTGCCCGCCCGACAGTTCGGCCGGGTACCGGTCGGCCATCTCCGGCTCCAAGCCGACGAGTTCGATCAACTCGACGACACGATCGTCGATGCTCGGACGATCCCAGCCCAGCAACCGCGGAACGGTGGCGACGTTCTGGGCAACGGTTCGATGGGGAAAGAGGCCGGTTTGCTGGATCACGTATCCGATCTGTCGCCGAAGGACGTGCGGTTCCGTCGCGATGGCGTTGACGCCCGCAACCCAGATGTCGCCGGCGGTCGGTTCGATGATTCGGTTGATCATCTTCAGAGTGGTGGTCTTGCCGCATCCCGACGGGCCGACCAGCACCACGATTTCACCCTCCGGCACCTCCAAAGAGAGATCACGAACGGCAGGAGCCGCGCTGCCCGGGAACGTCTTCGAGACGTGCTCCAGACGGATCATCGCATCGGGCATGGCGCTCCGAGGTGGGACGGCGGATAGCTTAGGCAGGTTGTTCATGCCCGGCCTCTACGGATCAGGCGTCTGGTCCCGGTGTTGAAGGTACCGATCCGGCCGGGTGAGGATCATTGCTCCTCTCAGGTCGCAAGGGTGCGGATTCATGGCGAGAGCCGCGGTCGACGCCGGCCGGGATCAGTGTTTGCCCCTTCAACCCTCGGAACTCGGTGGACCGACGTGCCGCATCACCATGAGGCCAAGCGACGCAGAGGCGGAAACCGCCGCTATTCAGGGGGTCGGATGCCGCCGTGGGGTATCTCCCAGCGCGACGAGGTGGCCTGGACCGCAGCTCGTTTGGTGGCTGCCAGCCAGATTCCGGCACCGCCCAGGATTGCCGCCCCGCCGGCCACCGGCAGCACCGGGACAGCACCATCACCATCGGACGGGCCGGTGGGCTCATCGAACGGTGGGCTCGCTGCGAGTGATCGGGGTGTCTCTTCCGGAGCCGTTGGATCGGCCCCGACGCCGGGGCCAACGGTGGTGGTTGTGGTCGATGCAAGCGACAGCCTGATCTCGGCCGCTGCCACGGTGGTAGTCGTGACCGGCACCGCCGTCGTCGTGNNGTCGTGGTGGCGACCGGCACCGTCGTCGTCGTGGTGGCGACCGGCACCGTCGTCGTCGTGGTGTAGTCGTACGGGCATACTGTCGGGCCCGGCAACGAACCGCCCGACTCTTGAACAAATACCACCGTCACATACATCGCCCCGTTGCCCCCGGTGGCAAACTCAATTCCTACCCGGTTGAAGCCGGCGTAGAGGTTGTTCTCACAATGACCTTTGGATTCCATGAACATGCGGTGGATGCTCGCCACGCCCCAGCCGTAGGCAATGTTCTCTCCGATCCGCGTCCAGGGTCCGCTGACACCGGCCGACAGATCAGACCGATGCTGGAAGATCCCGGTCGAGGCCATCCAAGCCGAATGCTCCGCGGCGATCTGCACCAGATCGTCTCGGAAGGTGAGCGGTTGCACTCCCAAAGCCGCCCGCTCCTGGTTGATGAGGCTCAAGAGCTGCTGGGCGTCGCCGGTCACGGCGCGGACCGGAGAGGGATGCGCCACGGCTACGAAACTGAAGATGGTCAGAAAGAAGACCATGAGGGCAGCCGACCGCACTCCAACGGAGTGTCGATCGATCTGCGAGATGCCGAAGCCACCCGGGTTGACTGCCATTACCGATAGGCATCGGCAGAACCTCTCTCAACTTGACCGCGACTCGCGCTCAAAGTGGTCAGGAAGTAGGTGCGGCTACGCACCCCACCAGGCGTCCATTGCCGTCGACAACCGGTATGGGCGCACCTTCGAACACGCCGGCTAGCCGGGCGGCCTCTTCGTAGCCATCCCCAACCTCCAAGAACACCGGGTCGTCCATGAGGTCACCCACCCTGATACCCCGGTCGGCCCCTTCGAGCGTTCTTCGGCGGATGACACCTACGAGTTCCCCCTCATCGACGACGGCGGCGGCGCCGTGCTCCATGAGGCGCAGAGCGTCTCCGACCAGGAGGTGACGGCTGACGTAGGCCGGTTCCCCCATCTTGTGATACACCCGGGCAGGCGCCTGCTGGACCACGATGGCTCCGGCCGGAGCGCGCTGACGTAACCTGACACCGGTGCCGAAGAACGCTCGCTGCAACCACCCCCCACCGGGAGCTCCCAGCACCAGCAAGGCATTCGGCGGCAACGCCGCAATCAGCTCACGAGCATCGGCAGTTTCGACAACCCGAAACGGAAGGTGAGGAACCTTCCCGGCGAGGGTCTTCACGATCCGCTGAGCCGCCGCCCGGTCATCGGGCGCCGGATAGGCGGAAACCATCTCGGCTTCAACGCCCAATGCTTCCCCGATCCGGAGAGCAATCCGGGCTGCCAGCGCCGAATGGGGTCCGCTGCTGACCGCGGCGGAAACGCTCTCCACGGTGTCGGGGACGAAATCGGAAGGTACCGCCACACTCACGAAATCGAAACCGGGCGGCAGGCGCCGGGATACCAGCAGATCCGCCCGGGCTCCGATGCACTCTGCGCGGAGATCTCCTTGCACGCGGTTCGGGGACCCGGCATCCAGCAGATCAGCCAATTCGGCGCATCCCTTGCCGCGGGTCCACACCACCGAAAAAGCGGCTCCGGACATACTGCGGTCCTCAAAGGCAGTGGCCATACAAGTCACCTTCGGGAAGTACTCAACGCCCCGGGGTCACCCTACCCTCAACTTGGGAATCGAGCACAACCGTTATAGATTCGCGAAGAGGTATCAGATGCAAATCGGTGTGCCCAACCAAGTCACCCCCAGAGAACGGCGCGTCGCCGTAACACCCGACGTAACCACCCGGCTGGCCAAGCAGGAGTTCTCGGTCATCGTCGATTCCGGCGCCGGCCTCCAGGCGGGATTCCCCGACTACCTCTTCGAAGAGGCTGGGGCGACGATCGTCGACCCTCCGGCCGCCTGGGGTGCAGAACTGGTCGTCTGTCTCTCGAGCCCCACGGACGAACAAACCGCACTGTTGCGACCGGGCGGCATCCTTCTCGGTCTTCTCGAGCCGCTCGACGAACCCCAACGGGCCGAGTCATTTGCAGCCGCCGGGGTAACCGCTCTGGCGTTCGAAACCCTTCCACGCACCACCCGGGCCCAGCCCATGGACGTCCTGTCTTCGCAGGCAACCGCCGCCGGCTACCAGGCTGTGTTGGTCGCTGCGGCAACTCACGGCAAGTTCTTCCCAATGCTCACCACAGCAGCCGGAACCATCCGACCCACCAAGGTACTCGTGCTGGGGGCCGGCGTTGCCGGCTTGCAGGCCATCGCCACCGCCAAGCGGCTTGGCGCGATCGTGTCGGCGTACGACGTGCGTGCAGCAGCGGCAGAGCAGGTGGAGAGCCTGGGTGCCCGTTTCGTCCATCTCGAGATCGAGCAACAAGACGAAACCAAGACCGGCGGGTATGCCCGGGAACTAGAGGCTGATGCCCAACAGCGCCTCCTCATGCAACTCGGCGAGTACGTGGCCCGCCACGATGTGGTCATCACGACTGCCGCCATCCCGGGACGGAGGGCCCCCCGGTTGGTCACGCGAGAGATGGTCGAGGACATGGCGCCGGGTTCGGTGATTGTCGACTTGGCAGCCGCGACCGGCGGCAACTGCGAGTTGAGCAGGGCCGACGAGCAAGTGAGTCACAACGGCGTAGTCATCCTCGCGCCCACGGATCTCGTATCCGGCGTCGCCACCCACGCCAGCCAGATGTACGCCCGGAACGTAGCGGCTGTGCTCACCCACCTCCTCCAGGAAGAAGGCGTCGTCATCGACTTCGAGGACGAGATAACCGCCGGTCTGTGTGTCACGCACGAGGGACGGGTGGTAAACGAAGCGGTCAAATCGATGCTGGGAGGAGTGGACTGATGGCCGAACTCGTCATCCCGATCACCGTGTTCGTGCTCGCCGCCTTCGTCGGCTTCGAGGTGATCACCAAGGTTCCGCCGCAGCTCCACACTCCGCTCATGTCCGGCTCGAACGCGATTTCGGGCATCACCATCATCGGCGCCCTGGTGGTCGCCGGGCGGGGGGACACCACCGTTGCTGCGGTACTCGGGTTCCTGGCAGTTGTGTTCGCCACCATCAACGTGGTAGGTGGTTTCCTGGTGACCGATCGCATGCTCGAGATGTTCCACAAGAAAGACCGGTCATGAGCGCCACTCTGGCGAGCTTCTTCTATCTTGTCGCGGCAGCGGCATTCATTCTCGGCCTCAAGCAACTGCAATCCCCCGTGACCGCCCGGCGAGGCAATCAGCTGGCCGCCCTCGGCATGCTGATCGCCATCGTGGTCACCCTTCTCCTGACCGACATCATCAGCCCATGGATAGTTGTAGCGGGCCTGGTGGTGGGCGGGGCGGTGGGCGGTTTTCTCGCCCGGACGGTGGAGATGACGGCCATGCCGCAACTGGTGGCGGCGTTCAACGGGTTTGGAGGCGGTGCTTCGGCCCTGGTCGCAGCAGCCGAATTCCTCACGTCGGATGCGCTCCCCCTGCGGACCGACATAACCATCGTCCTATCGACGGTCATCGGAGCCGTGACCTTTTCGGGCTCCTTCGTCGCCTTCGGCAAACTGCAGGGACTGGTCTCGGGGCAACCGGTCGGATATCCGGGCCAGAGATTCGGGGATGCGCTGCTGGCGGCGGCCGTCATCGGACTGGGTGTGTGGGTTGTGGTCGGGGGCAGCACACCGGCCTTCTGGCTGCTGGTGCTGGCGGCGTTGACCCTGGGCGTGGTGCGGGTCCTGCCGATCGGCGGAGCCGACATGCCGGTGGTCATCTCTTTCCTCAACGCGTTCTCGGGCATCGCCGCCTCAATGGCCGGGTTCGTCATCGAGTCGAACGCTCTCATCATCAGCGGCGCCCTGGTCGGAGCCTCCGGGTTGATTCTGACCAACATCATGGTCAAGGCAATGAACCGCTCGCTCGGGAATGTGTTGTTCGGCGCCTTCGGAGCGGCTGCCATGGAAGGCGGACCGGGAGCAATCGGCGAAAAGCCCGTTCGTTCGGCCACCGCCGACGACGCGGCTGTGACCCTGGCATACGCCGACTCGGTGATCGTGGTGCCCGGGTACGGCTTGGCAGTTGCTCAGGCGCAGCACAACCTCAAGGAGTTGGCCAATCTCCTGGAAGAACGCAACGTGGATGTGCGGTATGCGATTCATCCGGTTGCCGGTCGCATGCCGGGACACATGAACGTGCTGCTGGCCGAAGCGGACGTCGAATACGACAAGCTCTACGACCTCGACCAGATCCAAGAGGACTTTCCTCGGTCAGACGTGGCCCTGGTAGTGGGAGCCAACGACGTGGTCAACCCGGGAGCCCGGGACGACGAGACCAGCCCGATTTTCGGGATGCCGATCCTCGATGTGGACAAAGCAACCACTTGCATCGTGATCAAGCGGAGTCTTTCCCCGGGCTTTGCCGGAATCGACAATCCGTTGTTCTACCTGGACAACACCTTGATGTTCTTCTCGGACGCCAAACGAGCGATGACCGATCTGGTGGCGGCAGTCAAAGAGGCCTAGGCACCGACCCGCAGCAACACTCGAGCGACACCGATGATCAGCGCCGCCCCGAGCAGGGCTGCACTCAACAGCAGCCCCGTGAACCCGGTGAATGAGAAGACCGACGCGTTGACGGCGAGTAGTACAACGAGGCCTCCGAAGAGCCACGGACGCGGCCAGCCCGACGTGCCCCGCAGTCGATCGACGCTGGTGGTCGCCATCCAGACCAGGACGGCGACGGTCATCAACAAGAAGGTGGCCTGTACGGCGGCCAGACTTCCCCAGAAGGTCAAGACGACGGCGAGCCCGACGGTGCCGGCCCCGAGACCGATATCAAGAATGGCCCGACGAGTGCGCTCCGGCCCCGACATGGGAGGAAGTTATCAGTTTCCGGTTGTCAGTCATCAGTCATCCGCCAGACTGCTCCCTGCTACTCGAGAGACGAGACAGGACTCATGGATTTCCAAGATGTCATCCGAAAGCGACGAATGGTTCGCGCCTACACCGATGATCCGGTCGACCCCGCGTCGATCGACCGTCTGATCACGGCGGCTCGTCGGGCACCCAGCGCCGGTTTCGCTCAGGGTCAGTATCTGGTGGTAGTCACATCGGTCGAGACCCGGCAAGCCATTGCCGATCTCGCCGGGGAGCCCTCGTACGTTGAGGCCGGGTTCGCGCCGTGGATTTCGCGAGCCCCGGTCCACTTCGTCGTCTGCACCAGCGAAGCCGACTATCACCGGCGTTACCAGGAGGCCGACAAAGTCGACGACCGGGGTCGGGAGATCGCCTGGCCCGTCCCCTACTGGTGGGTCGATGCGGGAGCATCCATGCTCCTCCTCCTGCTGGCTGCGGTCGATGAGGGGCTGGCCGCCGGGTTCCTCGGAGTCCATTCGATCCCCGGCCTACGAGGGCTGCTCGAGATCCCGGACGATGTGACTCCGATTGGCGTAGTGACCGTCGGCCACCCGGCCCCGGACCGTAGATCTGGATCTCTGGAGCGTGGTTGGAGAGCTGAATCCGACGTCGTGCACCGCGAGCGATGGAACAAGCGAACGTAGGATCGAGAAATCCGGTTTTGGCGTCCTCAACCGGGCATATTTCCGCCTTCAGGACGCCAAAACCGAGAAGCGTCGACAGTAAGGTCGCATCGTGCATGAGCCCATCACCTCGGTCACCAACCCGCGGGTCAAGCAACTGGTCAAGCTTCGCAACCGAAAAGAGCGGGACACTTCCGGCGTCTTTCTCATCGAAGGTTTTCGCGAACTGAGCAGGGCGGTCGATGCAGATGTGGCCATCCGAGAGGTCTACTCGTGTCCTGATCTCTTCCTGGGACACAACGAGCGGCAGCTGGTCGAGCAGGCCCTCGCCGGCGGGGCGGAATCGATTGAGCTGGGCGTCGAGGCGTTTCGCAAGGTCAGCTACCGCGATCGACCGGAAGGGTTGATCGGGTTGGCCGATCAGTTCTCGACCACACTCGATGGTATTTCTCCTTCACCCAACCCGCTGATCCTGGTGGTCGAGTCGATCGAGAAGCCCGGCAATCTTGGGACCATGCTCCGCACCGCCGACGCCGCCGGAGCGGATGCGGTAATCGTCTGCGAACCCACCACCGACCCGTTCAATCCCAACGTGGTGCGGGCGTCCTTGGGATGCCTTTTCCTCGTACCGCTGGCCATAGCTTCCACTCCGGAAACCCTGGACTGGCTGGCCAGGAACGGGATTCAAGCGTTTGCGGCCACCCCCGGCGCCCGTTTGCCGCATTGGCAGGCCGACTTCCGGCAACCGGCGGCGATTGCAGTCGGCAGCGAACAGTACGGTCTCACCGAGAACTGGCTCGACCGGGCCGGAGAGAGAATCGTTATACCGATGGGCGGGGCGGTCGACAGCCTCAACGCCGCCATGGCCGCCGGAATCCTCCTGTTCGAGGCGGTTCGACAACGTTCGGCGAACACCCATGAGACCAGGAACGGCGGATCTGGAACCCAACACCGAAAGCCTGGAACCTGAAACCAGGAACTCGGAATCGAACCTCCCCACTCCAACGAGCCATCCTTGACATCGAACATACGTTCGATGTAGCTTTCCTACGGTGACCATCGCCGTCCAGCAGACCTTCGACGACATGGGGGCACCGCTCATCGAGGTTCCCTTCTGCGTCCTCGACTTGGAGACGACCGGTGGGTCTCCGGCCGACTGCTCGATCACCGAGATCGGTGCCGTCAAGTACATAGGCGGCGAGGAGGTGGGGTCGTTTCAAACGCTGGTCAATCCGGGTTCACCAATCCCTCCGTTCATCACCATTCTCACCGGCATCACCCAAGCGATGGCGATCGAAGCGCCGCCCATTGAGGAGGTGCTCCCCGCCTTTCTCGAATTCATAGGCGAGACCGTGATCGTCGGGCACAACGTCCGGTTCGATCTCTCGTTCCTCAACGCCGATTCGCTCCGCCTCGGCTATGGGCGACTGCCGAACCGGTCGGTCGACACCCACGCTCTCGCACGCCGGCTCATTCGCAACGAGGTGCGAAACCTGAAGCTCCAAACTCTGGCCGGTTACTTCCGTTCACCCACCGTTCCCACCCATCGCGCCCTCGAAGATGCTCGGGCCACCGCCTGGGTGCTGCATGCCCTTCTCGAGCGCGCCGGCACACTCGGGGTCACCGCCCTCGAAGACCTGCTCCAACTCCCGACGGCCCGTGGTTCCGCCCATTACCGGAAGATCCGTCTGGCAGATGCTCTCCCCCGCCGGCCCGGCGTCTATCTGTTCAAGGACCGCAACGACTGCGTCTTCTATATCGGGAAAGCCAAGAACCTGCGGACCCGGGTCCGCAGTTACTTCTATGGGGACACGCGACGCACAGTTGCCAACATGATGACGGAACTCGAGTCTGTGGAGCACCGGGTGTGCTCCTCCGAGCTGGAGGCCGAGATCACTGAACTCCGTCTCATCCACACCCACCGTCCTCGCCATAACCGTCGCTCAAAACCCCCCAAGTCTTCCCACTTCGTGAAGTTGACGCGCGAGAAATACCCCCGGCTTTCGCTGGTCCGCTCGCTGCGGGAAGACGGACTCGTCTACCTGGGTCCCTACCGAAGTCGCCGCGGTGCCGAGCTGGTCATGACGGCTCTGTGGGACGCGACTTCGATCCGGCGGTGTGCCGGCCGTCCCGGCGCCCGAGATGGCGGGTGTAGTTTCGCCCAACTCGGCGTAGCGGCCTGTCCCTGCGACGGCTCCCTCAACGAGACGGCGTACCGACCCATCGTCGATCGGCTCGTCGCCGGAATTGAGTACGACCCCTCCCTCCTGCTCGAACCTCTTCAACAGAAGATGACCCGGTTGGCGCTGCAGCAGCGCTTTGAGGAAGCAGGCTGGCTGCGCGATCGCTACCGGGCACTGGCCCGCTCATTGGAACGGCGGCGAGCGTGGCAGACCATGAACCGGGCCGGGTTGTTGTGGGCCGAGACTGCCGCCGGAGACGGAGCCCTCGTAGAGCGGGGTCGGTTGACCATCGCCTGGTCCGGTGGGAACCGACCATCCTTCTATTCGTCCGACATCGACCTCAATGACTCGTGGCCGTCGGTTCCACCCACGGTGCAGGATGCCGAAGAAGCTCACCTGATCTGGCAGTGGCTGATCCGATCGGAAGCAATGCTCCTCGAATCTTCCCAACCGCTGCACATGCCAGCCGTGCGGATCCCGGAACTGCGCCTGGCCGCGTAGGGCCGGTGGCCGCAGAACTCACCCGGTAGGACCCGGCCCTCTACCATGCGAGCATGCGCTTCACCGTACGACCCGGAAAAGATCCCGTGGCGGGGGCCGACCGTACCCTGTTGGCCGCGATGGGCATGCCCGGGGGAGGAATCATCTCCGTCGGCTCGACTCATGTGCTCGTCCGTCCACGCGAGACGACCGAGCCCACTGCCCTTCTCCTCGGGCCGCAGGCGTTGGCCAACGCCGGACTATCTGCCGGTCAAGGCGCCGACGCCAAGCGGGCGATCTTGCCCACTGCTCGCCGGGTGGTGGTCGAGGGCGACCGGTTGCCGCTGGAATCGCGCACTCTGGTGCACGGGCTCCAGGGACGACCGGTCAGCTCCGGAGATGAGGTGACCGTGGACACCGCCTACGGAGACGGCGGCGGCGAACCGGTGGAGATCCGGATTGCCCAGGTCGATCCCGACCCGGCTGCCACCGTCGGCACGGCCACCAGCTTCGTGAGCGAGGACGAGGCCCTCCGCGCCCCAGCCGCTCCGGAGGGTGCACCCGCCGCTCGGCCGCCGCGACCGGGAGCACCGACGACGACGGAAGCCCTCCTGGCCGGTCTAGAAACCGAACTAGAGATGCTGACCGGCTGGTTTTCCCTCCTGACGTCTCCACAGGACCTGCCCTCTGCCTGGGGTCTGCCACAGGTGGCGGGGGTCATAGTCGAAGGGCCGATCGGTTGCGGCAAGTCCGAACTCGTGGCGGTCGCCGCCGAGGCGGCCGGGGCGCGAGTACACGAGGTCTCGCTCGACCTGGTGTTCAAACCGGAGCGGCTGCTCGATCTTCTCGAGAAGGCCAAAGGCACCCTTACCCCTGCTGTGGTGTTCGTCGACCGCCTCGAGGCCGTAGCCGGCGAAGAAGGTCTCGCTCCATTCCGCACCCAGGTGAGCGCCATCCTCCGCTGGTTTCTCGATGCCGTCGCCGAGAAACAGGGACTGGCTTGCGTGCTGGGCGTTGCCTCCGTCGGCCATCTCGACGACACCATTACCCGAACGCCGCTTCTGCCGCGCACGCTGAGCATCCCTCCCCCTGATCTCAATCGCCGCCGGTTGCTCCTCGAGGCGGCGCTGGCCAGAGTCCCGTCCGACGATCTCGATTTTGATCGTCTGGCAGCCCGCTCGGCAGGGTTCTCCGGAGCGGACATCATTGCCTCCGTGGTTCACGCGTCGGCCGTCGTGGCGCATACCAACCGCAAGGTAACCACCGAGTTGATGGTTGAAGCCCTCGACGGTACTTCCCCATCGTTGGGATCAGTTCCTATGGGAGAGCTCCCGTCCTACGGTTTCGAAAGGGTGGCCAACCTCACAGAAGTCAAGCAACGGCTGACCGAGGCCGTCATCTGGCCCATCACCGATCCCGAACGCTTCGCCAGGATGGGCATAGAGCCACCCCGCGGAATCCTCCTGCACGGCCCACCCGGCACCGGCAAGACGTTCGTAACGCGGGCGCTCGCCCACGAATCGGGGGCAGCCTTCTTTCCGATCAAGGGAGCCGAACTGCTCGACAAGTTCGTGGGAGAGTCCGAAAGGGGCGTTAGGGAGGTGTTCGCCCGGGCCCGGGCGGCCGCCCCCTCGATCCTGTTCTTCGACGAGGTCGACGCCCTTGCTCCTGTGCGGGGCCGGTCATCGACCTCCGTCACCGACTCGGTCGTGGCGGCCTTGCTGACCGAGATCGACGGTGTGGCCGAGCGAGGCGATGTGGCAGTGATCGGAGCAACCAACCGGAAGGATTTGATCGACCCGGCACTGCTGCGGGCCGGGCGTTTCGAGATTCACATCGAGTTGGGCTTGCCGGGAGTCGATGGCAGAAGGGCGTTGCTCGCCCTTTCCGACGTCCCCTTTGCGGAGGGCATCGACCTTGGTCAACTGGCCCAAGAGACCGAAGGCCTGTCTTTTGCCGATCTGGCCGGCATGCTCCGGGAGGCCGCCCTCACCGCCTTGCGCAAGGACGCCTCAGCCTTGTCGGTGGGCTGGGACGAAATCGAAATGGCGATGCGGCGCTTCCGCTGAGCGTCGGGCTTTCCATCAAGACGGGTTCCGGAACGGCCGATACACGCGGTGATGAGCCGCATTCGCATCGCCACCGCCATCACCATCAGTGCGCTCCTGGTCGCAGGGTGCGGGGTTTCCTACGATGCCGACCTGCTGGCCTCCCTCGAAGGGCGATAGATGTGTGATGTGCGGCGGTACACCTTCGACGAAGTCGGCGACATTCAGTTGGAGCTCGACGCTCGACTGGCAGGCAACGGCATCAGCTCCGAACAATACCGGGCGTTCAAGGATGACCTGATCGACAGCCCCGAGCTTCGGGAGAGCGTCGCCGTTGAGCTGGCCGCGTACTGCGACACCGGCCCCTAGGAAGACGACGCCTCAAGTATTTCGGCTCGCGCAGCCGGTTCCCTTACATGCGAACTCGCAGCATTCTGCTCCTGGCCGCTCTTCTCGTTGTGAGCACGGCGACTCCTGCCGTCGCGGCCCCCAAGCCCCAGGTCGACAAGGACGTCGAACTGACCAACTACGAGACGGCGGCGATCGTCGCCGGCGACAGCGCCTGGATCGCGCTCACCTGGCACGGGGGCGGTGGGGACGCGGAGGACTTCCGCCTCCAGGTCAAGAAGCCCGATTCGGGGGTTGAAGTCCGCTATCCCGACAACACGGGCACCTACACGTCGTTGTGGGCGGACGACACACTCTCCGACGGCGAATACGACTTCACGGCGGTTCATGTCACCGTGCCGTACGCAGCCGGCTCGGATATCAAACTGCTCTCCACCCTCACCTATGAGCACGACGGCAAGCCGAAGACCCGCAGCTTCAACGTTCGCGTACCGGTAGTCGAGTATGCCGGAGGACGGGACCTCCAGCAGATGACGGACTCTCTAGGAGAGTCGACGGTCGGCGACAGCGCCTGGGTCGGCGTTTCATTTGCAGGACTGGCACCCCGGCTCGATGACTTCCAGCCGACCGTCACCGATCCGGGCGGTTTGCCAATCGTCTACCCGGGTGACGGATCGGCCACGAGCCTCCACCACGATGCGCGTCTAGAAGACGGCGAAACCGACATCGCTCGGTTCAGGATCGACGCCCATGACACGCCCGCCGGCACCTACACGATCTCAATCATGGCGACCTACCGAAAGGATTCCGCCACTGCCGAACTGGTGAGCACCGTCGACCTGACGGTGATCGAGCCCGTCGGTTGACCCGGTCGGTCGGCCCGAGCAATCCCTCCGGGGTGTCCCGGGCGCCTGCTCGGAAACGGATCGCGCTGACCGCCGGAGCCGAAGTCACACTCAAGACAAAGAAGACCGCCTGGAATTGAGTACTACTCCAGCTTGTCACCCTTCCCAATGACGACGATGCCTTCATCGGAGACTGTGAAGCGTTCCTTGTCGAGCACCGGGTCGACGCCGATCTGGTAGTCGGGCGGTACCACTACTCCCTTGTCGACGATGGCCCGTTTCACGACCGCTCGTCGCCCCACGTCGACCCCGTCGAACAGCACCGCATCCTCAACCGTGGCATACGAGTGCAGACGCACTTCCGGCGAGATGATGGACCGTCGCACCGAGGCGCCGGACACGATCGCCCCGGCCGACACGAGTGACTCGGCTGCGAATCCGCGCCGTCCCTCGTGGTCGTGAACGAACTTGGCGGGCGGGTGCGGGAACGACCAGGTGAGGATCGGCCAGTCCTCGTTGTACAGGTCGAAGATCGGGTCCACCGTCACCAGATCCATCGAAGCGTGAAAATACGCGTCGAGCGTCCCGACATCCCGCCAATAACCCTGCTCACGTTCCGATTGCCCGGGCACCTCGTTCTCGTTGAAGTTGTAGACCCACGCACTGCCTTGCTCGACGAACATGGGGATGATGCTGCCGCCCATGTCGTGCTTGGACTTCCTGTCATTCGCGTCTTCTGCCAGCACCTCCAGCAGCGCTTCGGTGGTGAATACGTAGTTGCCCATCGACGCATAGGCAAGATCGGGCTTGCCCGGGATGTGGGGAGGTTCGGCGGGTTTCTCGACGAACGACCTCATCTTGCCGTCATCTGCGGCGTCGATGATGCCCATTGCACCCGCTTCCCTGATCGGGACTTCGATGCCTGCCACAGTCGCGGCCGCACCGGTCTCGATGTGCTGATCGAGCATCTGACCGGGGTCCATGCGGTAGATGTGATCCGCCCCAAATACGATCACGTAATCCGGTTCCTCGTCGGTGATCAGGTTGAGGTTCTGGAAGATGGCATCGGCTGAGCCCGCGAACCAGTGCGGGCCGCGTCGCATCTGGGCCGGCACCGGAGCCACGTAGTAACCCAACATCGGCGACAGGCGCCACGTCTGCGCCAGGTGGGTGTCGAGGCTGTGGCTCTTGTACTGGGTGAGCACCACGATCCGGCGGAACCCACCGTTCACCAAGTTGGACAGCGCAAAATCGACGAGCCGGTACTGGCCGCCGAACGGTACGGCCGGTTTGGCCCTATCGCGAGTCAGGGGAAACAGTCGCTTCCCCTCACCACCGGCGAGGACCATGGAAAGGACGTGCTGTCGAAGCGCCATCGGTACCCAACCTAGTAGCCGCAGCCCCATCCTACGATGCGGAACCGCATGCGAACCTTCTGCCTCGTTGTCGCGTCTACGGTTGCGGCCGTTGCTCTGACGGGTTGCGGCGCCGGCGATTCTCAACCGATCGGGTCGCCGCTTCCTCCCACAGATGCCGCCGAAGTCCTTGCGCTGCTCGAGTCAACGACGCAGCCGGTGATCATCAACGTGTGGGCATCCTGGTGCATCCCTTGTAGGTCGGAAGCACCGCTGCTCGAACGCGCCCACGCCCAGTTCGGCGACGATGTCCGGTTTCTCGGTGTGAACGTGGCCGACACCCAAGATGGGGCGAGGCGATTCATCGCCGAGTTTGGCCTGTCGTTTGAGAATCTCTTCGATGCACCTCGTTCGGTGCCCGCGGCGTTGGGAGGATCGGGCGTTCCCTTGACGTATTTCTTCGCGCCGGGCGGTGAGCTGGTGCACTTCCAACCGGGGGTGATCGACGAGCGGACGCTGGCGCTCCAGCTCGATGAGCTGCTTCAGAGGCGGGGCGGGTCCTAGTGGAGTTCACGTTGCTGTGGGCGGCGGCCACGGGCGTAGCGCTGGCACTCCTGATCGCACAGGTCGAGAAGCGTTGGGGCCTCATCCCTTCCGAGACGGGCAGCCTCAGTGATCTGATCGTGGGAGCTGCCGTAGCCGGTCTCTTGACGGGACGGCTCGCAGCCATGATCATCACCGGCACCAACCCGCTCACTCATCCGGCCGACATCCTCATCGTGCGTGGCGGAGTCGACACCGGGTTTGCATCCCTCGGCGCCCTGACGTTCGTGGCGGTCGCAGCTCGCCGCAACTTGCCCCCGACAATCGACGCTCTGGGACCGCCGGCGCTGGCGGGTCTGGCCGGCTGGCACGCCGGATGCCTGTACCGGGGAGCGTGTCTGGGGACCGGTTCGTCCCTGCCGTGGGCCGTCGCCCAGGAGGGCAGCAACGTGGCCCGGCATCCGGTGGAGATCTACGCGGCTCTCCTCTTTCTCGCCGCCGCCGCGCTTGTGCTGTGGTGGCTCCGGCGGGGAGTCCGCTGGGTCGGAGCTGCCGGAGCCACGGCGCTGGGGATGGCCGGGGCGATTCGCCTGGCCACGGAGTCGATGCGCCCTTCGCTCGGGCCGGGTCCCGTTGGGTGGTATCTGGCGGCTATCGCGACGGGCATCATCGGCATCGTCGGCGCCCGCGCGCGGGCCCGCAGTCTTCCTCGGTAGACCGTAAGTATCCTCGCGAACTCGCCATCTGCTCGGCCGACTCGGATTCCGAGGACCGGGCCTACCGCTCCGGAGCCCCCGCCGCAACCCAGTCGATGATGATCTGCACCGTGTCGTCCGGCAGCAAACCGGCCGGCGGCATGATGACCCCATCGGGATGGGTATCGATCATGGTTTGTACCAAACGGCTGTTGTCGGGATCACCCGGGATGATCGTGGGCCCACCTTGGCCCGTGTTCAGTGCCTCTTCGTAGCTGGTCCCTGTCCACCCACCCAGGCTCCCGTGACATGCCGTGCAACTCTCCTCGAAGATCGACGACACCGCTCCGTCATAGGTCGGAGGTCCGGCGGTGGAGCCGGATGATTCGAACGTACGAATGTGCACCACGAGTTGTTCGATCTGCTGGGAGGTGAGGACCTCACCCCAGGCGATCATCGCGGTCGCTTCGTGACCGAGGTTGACGGCATCGAAGATGTCCCGATCGCTGTTGGCCGATTGCCACGACGGGTCCGCGAAAGCCGTCCCGATGCCTCCTTGCCCAAGCTGACCATGACATTGAGCACAGAGCTGCCCGTAGACCTCTTGTCCGCTGGCGGTCGGCTGGGGAACATCCTCCACCTCCGGCGGGAGTTCGACGGGCGGATTGGCTTCCCAGGCCCGCATGAAGGCAACCAGCTCGTCCACTTGATCGTCGCTGAGTGGCCCGCCGAAGGCAGAACCGAATGGGGACATACCGAAGTTTGGCTGGCCTTGGGAGATGATCGCCCGCAAGGTCTGGTCGTCCCTCGTCCGTAGGTACTCGGCAGTGCTGATCGGCGCGATGATGTCATCGGACCGGGCCGGGTTCAGGCCACCTTCACCGAACTCACCATGACAATTCGCGCAATTCTGTGCGTAGAGCTCCTGGCCGCTGGCCAGATCCGGCCGCTCGGCGGCCTCGGCTACATACGCCACCAAGGCATCGGTCTGCTCATCGGTGAGTATCTCACCCCAGACCGGCATATCTTCGTGGGCTCCACCCAGGGCGATCGCCTGTACCGCCTCGTCAAACGACTCGACGCGCGGAATCCTCTGCGCGTGGCAGGAAGCACAGCTTTGCGCGAACAGTTGCTCACCCTCGGGAGTCGAGGCAGGATCTGTCACATAGTTCGCCAGGATCTCGATATCTGCGTCCCCAAGCGTTGCACCGAATGCGGGCATATCGAGATGGCCACCACCTTGTACGACGACTTCGCGAAGCTCCTCTGTGGTGCCGGCAAAGGCAACGGAACGGCCGTGACACGACGAGCATTGCTGGGTCCACAACCGCTGGCCGTCGGGGGCCGTCAGGAAGTTGAGCAGCTGACCTTGCTCGGCACTGCTCAATACCTCCGACCACTCGGGTACATCGAGAGTCTCGTGCGGCGGGTACCCGGAACCGGCCTCGAGGGCGTTGCGCAGTTCGATGGCGTCGGCTTCGATGAGCTCATCGGCCGTGTGGCACCCGGCACAAGAACTCGCGAATACCTCATTCCCACGTGGCGCCAGGATGAATCCCACCAGCGCATCGATCTCGTCGGCCGCCAGGTCTGCATTCCAGGAGGGCATCCCCTCGTGGGTTCCCGCAGAAATAACTGCAAACAGGTCGGTACCCGGAGCCACGGCCACGGTCGACCCGTGACAGCCGGCACAGTTGTCCACGTATAGGGCGGCGGTCCGATCACCCTCGGCCGTGGTTCCACCTGGGGGTGGGGCTTCCTCTACCGCCTGCACGGTCAGGAAAACCGCGGCGACCATTCCAAATACCGTGACGCCGATTACCACGGGTCGCCCCGCCGGGTGCCTCCTACTGGAACGGTCTATCCAAGGAAGCAGGATCAAGAATACGATGGCAATGACCGGTAGGACGATGACCCCGATGACTTCCAGATCGCCCGGAAAGAACTTCAGCAACTGGAAGAGGAAAAGAAAGTACCACTCGGGTCGAGGGGTATACGTCGCGTCGCTGGGATCGGCGATTTCCTCGAGGCTGGCGCCGACGAAGTAGGCGAGGGCAACGAGAGCGATGAAGATGATGAAGGCGACGATCGAATCCTTGAAGATGATGTCCGGCCAGAAGGGAACGCCCTTCTTCTTCTCCTCTTCATAGTTCTCGAGGTAGGCCTCGCGTTCTTCCTTCTTCATTGCCTACTCGCCTCGTTTTGGCACGGAAGTGATCCCGTTACGAATGACGAGAAAGATATGGATCCCAACCAGCAGTAAGAGGAGCGACGGAAGCACCCACACGTGGGCCCCATAGAAGCGGGTGAGGGTGAGACCGGAGATCTCCTCTCCGCCGAGCATCACCGCCCGCAGCGTGTCTCCTACCACCGGAGTCACCTCGCCGATCTGAGTCCCCACCACGGTTGCCCAGTAGGCACGCTGGTCCCATGGCAACAGGTAGCCGGTGAAACCAAAAGCAAATGTCAGCAGAAGCAGGGCGACACCCGTGATCCAGGTGAATTCGCGCGGGTACTTATAGGCTCCGTAGATGATCACGCGAACCATATGAAGAACGACCAGCAAAACCATGGCGCTGGCCCCCCAGTGGTGAAGACCCCGAATCAACCATCCGAAGGGAAGTTCGTTGGTGATGTAGCTGACACTGGCATACGCTTGCTGCGGTTCGGGAACGTAATAGAGAGTGAGCAGAATTCCCGTGACGATCTGGATGAACATCGTGAAGAGCGTGGCACTGCCCAGCGTGTACGACCAGTTGATCTTGGGAATCTTCCTGAGGAAGATCGTGGCGTGATGGGTTCGCCAACCCGTCCGGTCGTCCATCCAATCGCCGAGTTTGGTGGCCATATCAAACTCCCTTGATGAAGATCTGACCGTCTTCTACCTTCGTCTCGAAGGAATCGAGCGGACGGGGAGGTGGCCCTGTTGCCACCGATCCATCGCGGTTGAACACCGCGTTGTGGCATGGGCAGAAGAACCCGCTTTGCTCCTCCACCCACCGCACCCGACAACCGAGGTGTGTGCAAACATTCGACAATGCTACGAAGTCTGTTCCATTCTCGGTCGTGACGAATACCGAAAACTCTTCGGTCGTAGTGAGATACCCCGCTCTTCGTTCGATGGTCGCCTTCATGAGTGTCGGCTCCGCAGAATCCACGGAAGTCACCGAACCGAGCCGTACCCACTCCTGGGCGACCTGCTGCTCTTGCGACGGACCCGCTACATAGAACACGGCGGGAACACCAATACCGGCCGCTATCGCCCCGCCCATGATCCCGACCGATCCGGCGAGGAGCTTTCGCCGCGAGACGCCTTGGTCGTCGGACGACTCGTCCTCGATGGATGGACCAAGAGGCCCTACTTTCTCGTCAACCGGTCCGTCTGCGTCATCGCCCATTGGAACCTCCCTCACGAGCCTCCAGGCCCGGGCAGTTTAACCCGATCAGCAGCCCGAATCACTGAGGCGAGGCCGACTCGACCGATTCTTCGGGTTCGTCGGGGCTTTGCCGAAGGCAGATGAACAGGACCTACACTCCTCGGTTGTGATCGAGGGAGCCCCCATCGCCGACTTGTCGCGTGTCGGTGTCCGCTTCGGGCGGATGCCGGTTCTGCGTGACGTCAACCTCAGAATCGATCCCGGAGAGGTGGTGGGAATCGTCGGTCCCAACGGATCGGGGAAATCCACCCTCCTCAGAATCCTGGCAACGCTCCTCAAACCGTCGATCGGTCGAGCAGCCGTGCTGGGTACCGACGTTCTCTCGGAAGGTACCCTGGCTGCTCGCCGACAGATCGACTTGCTGGGCCACCATCCCGGGCTTTGGGGCGAGCTCACCTTGCTCGAGAACCTCACATTTGTGGCGCGTCTGGCCGGCTCCCCCACCGAGAAGGCAGAACGTGCACTCGATCTTGTCGGGCTTGGAGGCGCCAAACATCGGCGGGCCGACCATTCGTCGCACGGCATGCAGCGACGGGTTGAATTCGCCCGGGTGTTGCTGACGCGGCCAAGGATGCTCCTGCTGGACGAGGCCCACGCCGGCCTCGACAAAGCAGCCCAGGCGTTGGTCAAGGCGGCCGTCGAGGACGTTCAGGGTCGGGAAGGAGGGGTTGTGCTGGTTTCCCACGAGCCGGATCGCATGCTGCCGCTGGTCAACACCACCTACCACCTCGAAGGCGGCACCCTCCACGACAGAACGGGGATGACGTGAAAGCCGGAGGATTCTGGCAGCAAGCGAAAGAGATCGCCCGCAAGGACCTCCTCGTCGAAGGTCGGGCCGGCGAGGCCCTCTACATCACGATCCCGTTCGGGGCGGTGGCGCTCATGCTCATCCCTCTGGCCATCGGCACCGACCGGCCCCTGCTGGCCGAGGTGGGTCCGGGCATGTTTCTGGCCGTGGCGCTGCTCTTCGGAATGCTGGTCGCCTTCCGTCAAACTGCCGCCGACACTCCTCCGCAACGAGAACTGCTCACCCTGCTGGGCACCGACCCGGCCGCCAAGTTCGTGGGGCGGACGGCTACGAGCACGCTGCTGCTGCTGGCCTTCGAAATAGTGCTGGTTCCGGTCACCATTCTCTTGTACAACCCGGGGCGGATTCCCAACTGGCCCTGGTTGATCCTGGTGATGGTGCTGCTGGCCGGCGGCCTGGCCCTGGTGGGTACGCTGGCCGGGTCGGTAACCACCGGTCTGCGTACCCGCAACACCCTTACACCCCTCCTGGTGGCCCCACTTTCGATGCCTCTGCTGCTCGGATCGGCCCAGGTAGTGGAGGCTTTGAGACGGGAAGAGAGTATCCTCCCCTGGATCACGTTGCTCGCCACCATGAACCTGGCGGTCGCCGTGATCGGTGTCGTCACAGCGAGGCCTTTGGAGGAGTCAAGCCGATGAGCGAGCGTTCGTACCGAGCGTTGAGCCTGGTGGCCGTCGTCGCCGTCGCGGTGGGATTCGGCTTTGCCATGGCGGCTCCCCCGGAGCGCATCCAAGGGGAATTCGCCAAAATCATGTTCGTGCACGTTCCGTCCGCCTGGCTGGCCTTCCTGGCCTTCGGCGTCACCATGATCGGCGGAGCGGTATGGCTGATGAAGAAGACGCCCATCTGGGATCGGGTGGCGGCCAGCTCGGCCGAGGTCGGGGTGTTCTTCACCGCTCTGGCGCTCCTGACCGGGATGATCTGGGGCTACCCGGTTTGGGGCACGTTCTGGGATTGGAGCGATGCTCGCATGATGTCCACGGCCATCATGTTCTTCGTCTACGTCGGGTATCTGGCCCTACGCCGCAGCATCCCAGATCCGGAGACCCGTGCCCGAAGATCGGCGATCCTCGGCATCATCGCCTTCGTTCAGGTACCGATCGTCTACTTGTCCGTCACTCTCTTCCGCACGCTCCATCAGGGGGCGACGGTGGTGCGCGCCGATGCTCCGATCGACCCCGTGTTTCTGCGGGCGCTCATGATCAACTTGGGGGCCTTCACCATCGTCTACGCGGCGTTCATGGCCTGGCGGGTCCGGTTGGCACGCCTGGAAGATGAGCTGGAAGAAACCGAGGCGGTGGCCGACTTCGATATCGCCGGCTCGGGTATCACCGCTCCCAACCTCGGGGAGGTACCCGGCGATGTCTGATGGCTGGGTGGTTTTCGGATACTCGGTGGTCTACGGGTTCATGGTGCTCTACGCGATTTCGCTGGCGGTGCGAACCCGGCGCGTCAGACGCCGGTTGGAGGAATAGGCGTGCGGTACAAATGGTTTGTCCTGCCGGCCGTCGGGATCATCGTTCTGGTGCTCGGGTTCATGTTGTTTGGGGGTCTCGGTGACAATCTGATCTACTACCTCACCCCCAGCGAAGCCGTCGACCAGCAGGCCGACTTCCCGGACGGCGAGCGATTCCGACTGGGTGGCTTGGTAACCGAGGGCACGGTGGAAACCACGGTCGAAGGAGTCACCTTCGTGGTCACAGATGGAGACCGCTCGATCAACGTCGTACACACCGGGGCCCCCCCGCAGCTGTTCCAGGAGAACATCGGTGTCGTCGTCGAAGGCGCCTGGGCGGGCAACCACTTCGAGTCCGACACCCTGATCATCAATCACGACGAGGAGTACCGAGCCCCCGACGACGAGGGTGCCTACATTCCACCTTCGGAGAACTGAGGTAGCCGGATGACCGCAACCGTGGGGTACCTGGCCATCATCCTGGCGGCTCTGGCTTCGGTCGGACTGGTCGTGCAAGGTCTACGGGGCCTCGGAAACGGCGACCGAGCCCGGGCGCAACACCTGCAGTGGCCGGTCTATGGTCTGGTCGGCGGGGCAACTCTGGCGATGATCGCCCTCGAAGTCGGCATTCTCACCGACGATTTCTCCATCGAGTACATCGCCAACAACTCAGCGACCACCACTCCGTTCATCTTCAAAGTGGCGTCCGCCTGGGCGGCGCTGGAGGGCAGCATCGTCTTGTGGGGCCTTGTCCTGGCCGCATTCGTGTACACCGTCTATCGGGGCTTCGCCCGGCGTTCCGAACCCGACCGGCTGGGGGCGGGCGCCCTGGCCGTGATGGGGATCGTCAGTCTCTACTTCTTCGTGCTCATGGCCACCGTGTCGAACCCGTTCAGCGTGTGCGTCGAACCGGCTTCGATCGGATGTCTCGAAGGCACTCACTGGCCCTGGGCAGACTCTCTGGCGGCTCTGGAAGGACGGGGCCCCAATCCCCTCCTCCAGAACCACATTCTCATGGCCGTCCACCCACCGATGCTCTACTTCGGATACGTCGGAATGACGGTCCCCTTTGCCTTCGCCATGAGCGCCCTCATGCTGGGCGCCGGCGGCACGGAATGGCTGCTTCGCACCCGCACCTGGACCCTGATCGCCTGGGGTTTTCTGACCGCCGGGATCGTGCTCGGTGGTCTCTGGTCGTATGAGGTGCTCGGATGGGGCGGGTACTGGGCCTGGGACCCGGTTGAGAATGCCTCCTTCATGCCCTGGTTGATCGCTACCGCGTTCCTCCACTCCGCCGTCGTTCAGGCCCGGCGCGGCATGCTGCAGGCGTGGAACTTCGTGCTGGTCATCGCCACCTTCGCTCTAACCATTCTCGGCACGTTTCTCACCCGGTCGGGAGTGATCACCTCCGTGCACAGCTTCACGCAATCCCCCATCGGCCCTGCCCTGCTGTGGTTCCTCATGGTGGTGCTGGTCGCGTCGTTCGGGTTGTTTGCAGCACGGGCGCACGTTGTGGCGTCGTCTCCCCGCCTCGACTCGCTGGCCAGCCGCGAGGGTGTGTTCCTCCTCAACAACCTCCTGCTGACGGTTTTCGCGTTTGTCGTGTTGACCGGGACGCTCTATCCGATGTTCGTCGAGGCCTTCAGCGGAGCGCAGGTCGGAGTCGGTAGGCCGTTCTTCGACCGGATGGCCGTTCCACTGTCCTTTGGCCTGCTCCTGGCGATGGGGCTCGGGCCCGTCACCCCATACCGCTCGGCCAAATCAGAGGTCCTCTGGAAACGAATCAGGAACCCCCTCCGAGTGGCGCTGGGGGTCGCGGCGCTGGCGGTCCTGCTCGGGTATCGCACCCCCTGGCTGGTGGCTTTCATCCTGGCCGCGGTCTTTGTCATCTCGGTGATCGTCCGGCAGCTCTACGTGACCGCACGCACAGTGTCTGAGAAACGTGAGATCTCACTTCCCTCCGCCGCGCTGCGCACCATGCGCAACGACCCCGGATACTGGGGCGGCCAGATCTCTCACCTGGGAGTGGCACTACTCGCCCTGGGGATCGCCTTCTCCGCCAACCTCACCGTCGAGGCCGACATCACCCTGACGCCCGGAGACACCGAATCGGTGGCCGGTTTCGACCTCACCTACGTCGCCCCCTTCACACGGCAGGAACCGACCCGGTTCGTCACCGGGGCGCAGATCGAGGTGGCGCGGAACGGCAAGGTGGTGAGTGAGTTGGAGCCGCGCCTCAACCAGTACCCCACCTCGACGCAATCGATCGCCACCCCCGAGGTCGATGCTTCGTGGTCCGGTGACCTCTACGTGTCGCTGAAGAGCATCGACCGCCAGCAGGTGACACTTGGGGTGTTCTGGTTCCCGTTGATCTGGCTGGTGTGGGTGGGCGGATTCATAGCCGCTGCGGCCGTGCTGTGGTCACGACTGGTCAAGAAGCGCAGTGACGAGGTTTCTGTCGAAGCCGAGGTCTCCCGCGATGGATAGCCGGACTCGCACCACTGTCGGTTGGGTCGTGACGGTCTTGCTGGCCGGGGTGGTCATCGTGGGAATGGTGGTGGGAGACAGCGCGCCCCAGGACCGGGTGGAGGCGCTGGGATCCAGCATCAAGTGCCCGGTCTGCCAGGGAGAAGCGATCGGCGATTCCCCCTCCGAAACCGCCCGGGCGATGATGGAGATCGTCGAGGAAAAGGTGGCTGCCGGAGAATCCGACCCGCAGATCGTCGCATACTTCACCGCTCGCTACGGCGACGGAATACTTCTCGACCCACCGGTTGCCGGGCGGACCCTGCTCGTGTGGCTGCTCCCGGTGCTGGCGGTGGCGGGCGGCATCTGGATGATCCTGAGCCGGAAACGGAAACCGGTGAGCGCGGGTGTTGACCGTGACTGACCGCAAGCGACTCGAAGACCGGCGTGATATCGCGGTCCGCGACCTGGCAGAACTCGCCGAGCAGGTCGAGAGCGGCGAGATCGACGACGACACCGCCGCAGGTCTACGTGCGAACTACCAGGCCGAACTCGACGATGTCGCCGCTCGGCTGGACGCCCTGCCGCCGGAGGTGGCGCCACCTTCCTCGCCCGGTGAGGCACGGACACCCGACGCCGGTGCCCCCCCACCCCGTTCCACCCGCCGGGCGGTCATCGGCAGCGTCCTGGTGATCGCCGCCCTCTCAGTGGCGATCTTCCTGGCCGCCGGCGACATCGATCCGGAGCCGGCCACCACCGACCCCGCAGCGGCCGGGGAGCTCCCCGTTGATCCGAATTCCGTGACCAACGAGCAACTCGAAGCGGTCGTGGCTCAAAACCCGGATATCAACGCCATGCGTCTGGCGCTGGCCGACCGGTACTTCGATGAAGAGGACTACGGCCCAGCACTCGATCACTACCTCTTCGTTGTCGAGAACAACCCGACTCCGGCCGAGGAAGGGCGGGCCCTCTCCAGGATCGGATGGATGGCCTACATCACCGGCCAGCCGGAGACCGCCGAGCGGTATCTGCAAACCAGCCTCACCGCCGACCCCACCAACGCCGAAACCAAGCTCTTCCTGGGTTTCGTCTTGCTCTACGGCCTCGAAGATGCCGAAGCCGCCATCCCCTGGCTGGAAGAAGTCGCCCAGGCACCGAATGTGCCGCCCGGCATCCTCGCCCAGGTGGAAACGGCTCTCGACGATGCACGCAGCGGAGGTGGCTGATGGGTGAGCCAACCGTCGAGACACCGGCCCGGCGCATCCCTCGAGGTGTCCTGCCCATCCTAGGAATTCTGGGCCTGGTGGCCTTGCTCGTCTACGTATTCAACGGCAGGTTCGGCCAGGACCCCCGCATGGTGGACTCGCCGCTCATCGGCCAGCCCATCGGTGACCTGACCCTCGACTACCTGGAACAGGATGGTGCCTTTTCCTTCCCCGACCAGCAAGGCACCGTCCTGGTTGCCAACTTCTTCGCCTCGTGGTGTTTCCCCTGTCGGGGTGAGCACGATGACCTGACTTCCACTGCGGCGGCCTTCGCGGACCGGGGCGTGCACTTCGTCGGCATCGTCTACCAGGACGAACCGGCCCAAGCGTCGGCATTTCTCGACGAGTTCGGACGGGGCGTGAACTACAGCTACGTCGTCGATCCGCAATCACGGGCGATCGTCGAGTTGGGCGTGTTCGGCGTTCCCGAGACCTACATCATCGACGCCGACGGCATCATCCAGGGCAAGATCCAGGGAGAAGCCAACGCTGCGGTCCTGAGCGAAGCGCTCGAGCAGGTGCTGGCCGGCCAGACTCCGGACCTGTAGGACGTCGGTACTAGGTAGCAGGTACCAGGTAGCAGGTGGCAGGTACTCGATACGCCCGGTTTCCGGCCTGTTTCTACTGGCCGGTCGGTGAGCCCAGTCTCCAATCGCCGACACTGTGTCGATATATGCACAAAGTCGCATGTCGGAGGTTGTTTTCCCTCTTTCCGACAAAGAGTCGAAAGACCCTACGCGAGCCCGTGAAAAAGGGCCGACAATCTGGGAGAGTCTTCATAGACGCGCAGGGAGGGAGCACATGCGCCAGAGATACGGATACCTCGTCATCGGGATCCTTGCGTTATTCCTTGTGCTGGCCCTCGTCGGTTGCGACGAGGAGGCCGAAGAAACCACTACCACCACCACGACCACCGATGAGACCACGCCGACGACTGAAGCTCCCGTGGATGAGCCGACGGTCGCCGTTCCCTTTCTGGCCGACTGGGAGGGTTCGGGACACAACGACGCCACCGCCGAGGCGTTCCGTCATTGGGACGAGGACGACCCGGCAGTCATTCCGGCCAGTTGCGCCAAGTGCCACTCCACGCCCGGGTATCAGGACTACATCGGGGCGGACGGCACGTCGGCCAACGCCGTGGACGCCGAGAGCCATCCGATCGGTACGACCGTCGAGTGCGAAGCGTGTCACAACGACGTCACGCTGGTCATGGACAGCGTATTGATGCCCTCCGGGATCGAACTGACCGGGCTCGGTCGCGAGTCGCGCTGCATGCAATGCCACCAGGGTCGGCACTCAACGGTCAGCGTTGACGCTGCCATCGAAGAGGCCGGCGTCGACGACGACACCGCCAGCGAGGATCTGGGCTTCGCCAACATCCACTACTACGCGGCGGCTGCCACCAAGTACGGTACCGAGGCGAAAGGCGGGTACGAGTACGACGGCACTACCTACGATGCCTTCTTCGTCCACGTCGAAGGCTACTCCGCGTGCCAGAACTGTCACGACCCCCACACTCTCGAACTGAAGATCGAAGAGTGTGCAGTCTGTCACGAAGGCGTGGCCAGCGCCGAAGATCTCCTGGACGTCCGGATGCCGGGCTCCCTGGTCGACTACGACGGTGACGGCGACATCGAAGAGGGCGTGTACTACGAACTGGTCGGTATGCAGGAGATCCTGTACGCGGAGATCCAGGCATATGCGGCGGGTGCCGGAGCACCAGTGGTCTACGACCCCGGTTCCTATCCGTACTTCTTCAACGACACCAACGCCGATGGTGTAACCGATGCCGACGAGGCCGATTTCGGCAACCGGTACGCGTCGTGGACGCCCCGGCTCCTCCGAGCGGCGTACAACTACCAGGTCTCCCAGAAGGATCCCGGGACCTTCGCCCACGGCGGGAAGTACATCATCCAGTTGATGTACGACTCCATCGCGGACCTGGGCGGGGACGTCTCGAACCTGCACCGGATCGACCACGGTCACTTCGCCGGATCTGAAGAAGCGTTCCGGCACTGGGATGAGGACGATCCGGCCGTGGTGCCGGGACGGTGTGCCAGGTGCCACTCGGCCGACGGTCTGCCGACGTATCTCGAGAACGGGGTGACGGTCAACACCGAACCCGCCAACGGGTTCCTGTGCAGCACGTGTCACGACTCCATACCCGAATACACGATCCCGGAGGTCGCGGAAGTCGAGTTCCCGAGCGGCGCCACGGTAAGCCTCGAAGAGGACGTCACGTCACCGCAGATGCAGCTGTGCATCAGCTGCCACCAGGGACGATCGTCAACTCCGAGCGTCAACGCACGGATTGGCGGCAAACCGGCCGACACAGTTGATGATTCGTTGTCGTTCATCAACGTGCACTACTTCGCCGCCGGAGCCACAATGTTCGGTACCGACGTGCAAGGTGGCTACGAGTACGACGGCAGGACCTACGTGGGCCGATTCGAGCATGTCGACGGCATACAGACCTGCACCGATTGCCACGACACTCACGCTCTCGAAGTGAAGTACGAGTCGTGCGGGGCCTGTCACCCGACGGTGCAGTCGGCAGCGGATCTGGAGACCATCCGGATCAGTGAAAGCGACTTCGACGGCGACGGCGACACCACCGAGGGTCTGGCCGGCGAAATCGACACCATGAAGGAAGTACTCCTGGAAGCCATCGGTGAGTATGCGGCCGGCACCGCCGGGACCTCTCCGATCGAGTACAACCCGGGACGGTACCCGTACTTCTTCGATGATGCCGGCGAACGCTACTCGACCTGGACGCCGAGGCTCGTGCAAGCCACGTACAACTACCAGTACGCATCGAAGGACCCGGGCGGGTTCGCCCACAACGGTGCGTATGTGCTCCAACTGTTGTACGACAGCATCCAGAGCATCGGCGGGGATGTGAGCGGAATGGTCCGACCGTAGAAGGAAGACAGCAACCGTGATACGAGGGGCCGGGTCCAACCGGCCCCTCGATTCGTGCGACGAACAGGTCCACCGAACGGGCGACAAGGTCTCTCAGGGTCCCGTTCAATGGGACTGTCGACCCTATGTCCAATCGGGAAGGCCCCTGTAGCGTAGGCTCAACGTGGGTCGACACCAGGGACCCGTCGAGTAGGGAGGTATCGCGTGAAGAGCGGTTGGCGGTGGGCGCTGCCGGCGTTGGCCGTTGCATGCCTCGCGGCCTGGTCTCTGGCCGCGGACCCACCCCCTGCTGAGGCCGCCCAGGATGACACCCAGGGCCCGGATCAGAGGTTCGACAACGCCTACTGCTTGGGCTGCCACGACGGAGAGACGAGCGGCATCAGTCTCAACGAGATCGAATTCCCCTCCGGTGAAACTCTCGACATCAATGTGCCGCGGGCCGTCTATGAGGATTCGGTCCACGGTCGAATCGACATGCCGTGTGTGCTGTGTCATACGGACATCTCCGAATACCCCCACCGGCCGGTTGAGTCGCTGAGTCTGCGTGAGTACGTCGTGGACAACTACCCCGCCTGCGCTACCTGTCACGACGCGCAATACTCGGCCACCCATGACAACGTGCACGGGGCCGCACTCCTCAACGGCAACATCGAAGCTGCCGTTTGCACGGATTGTCACGGCGCCCACGATGTCCAAAGAGCGGGAACCCGGGCCACCGCCATCCAGCAGACCTGTGAGAACTGCCACTTCGAGATCTACACCATCTATGCAGACAGCGTGCACGGAGCAGCCCTGTTCGAGGAGGACAACACCGACGTCCCCACCTGCACGGACTGCCACGGGGTCCACGACGTGGAGGGCCCGACCGACTCGCCCTTCCACCTCTTTTCGCCCCAGATCTGTGCCGATTGCCATGCAGACGAGCAACTGATGGCGAAGTACGATATCTCCACCGAGGTCTTCGAAACCTACGTAGCCGACTTCCATGGAACGACCGTCGTCATCTTCGAGGAATTGGCCCCCGACCAGGAAACCAACAAAGCGGTGTGTATCGATTGTCACGGGGTCCACAACATCGCTTCCGCCGACAACCCCGAGAGCCAGACGTTCCGGGAAAACCTTCTGGGAACCTGTCAGCGTTGCCACCCGGATGCAACGGCCAACTTCCCGACCTCATGGATGAGCCACTACTCGCCGACCAGAGAGGATGCCCCGCTGGTGTTCTGGGTCAATCTCTTCTATCGAATCCTCATCCCTCTGGTCATCGGCGCCATGCTGCTGTGGGTGATCATCGACGTCTTGAAAAGGTTGGCCGCTCGCAGGAGAGAGGCGGCCAATGCTTGACCAGGAAGATGCCCCTCGGGCGCAACAAGAAGACCGGATCGAGCGGTTCTCCTACTCCGATCGAATCGAACACTGGCTCCAGGTCATCACTTTTGTGGCACTGGCCTTCACCGGGTTGATCCAGAAGTGGCCGGAAGCGGGATTCTCGAAATGGGCAATCCAGACCTTGGGCGGCATCGAGACCACCAGATTCATCCACCGCGTATTCGCTACCTTGTTGTTGCTGGCAATCGTGTATCACCTCTTCACCGCCGGCAAGAGAATCTTCGTCGACCGAGCCCCCCGAACCATGGTGCCGGGCCGAGAGGACGTGAAAGCCGCCCGGGCAGACCTGCTCTTCAGGTTCGGCCGGCGGGATACGCCGCCGCAACAGGGACGTTTCACCTGGGAAGAGAAGATCGAGTATTGGGCCATCGTATGGGGAACGCTGGTGATGACGGTGACCGGGTTCATGCTCTGGAACCCCATTGCCACTGCCACGTTCCTCCCCGGGCAGTTCATCCCCGCCGCCAAGGCCGCTCACGGCGGCGAAGCGCTACTGGCAGTCCTGGCCATCCTGGTGTGGCACTTCTACCACGTCCACCTCAGGGGTTTCAATACGTCGATCTTCACCGGGTACATGTCCCGGCGGGAGATGGAGAAGGAGCACTCTCTGGAACTGGCGGCCATCGAGGCCGGCGAGTTCGACCCGCCGCCGATCGAGGTCGCAGAGCAGAGGCGGCGCCGATTTGTGCCCGTGTACGCGGTTCTTGCCGGTGCCCTGCTGGTCGGCATCTACTTCTTCGTGACCTTCGAAGAAACGGCCATCGAAACCATCGAACCGGCCGAAGACGTCACGGTGTTTGTGCCGGCTCCCACGCCAACCGTGCCTCTGGTCACCACCACCGAGGCCGGCGAAGCGACCACCACTACAACTGAGGCTCCCGCAGAAACGACCACCACCACCCTGCCCGCCGCTGAGATCATCAGCTGGGAGACCGGTGTCGACCGGCTCTTCACCGATTCCTGCGGCGCCTGCCACACCGGTGAAGAAGGGTTGGGCGGACTGGACACCAGCTCATATGAGGCCATCCTCGCCGGTGGCAACACCGGGCCGGGCATCGTCCCCTTCGACCCCGACGCTTCCGTGGTGTACACGGTGCAGCTGGAGGGCGGCCATCCCGGGCAGTTCACCGACGAGGAGCTCGCCCTGGTGCTGGAGTGGATCGAAGGTGGAGCACCGGAGAAGGCCAGCACCGCCGGCGGAGGCACGGCCCCAACGACCTGGGACGGGGCCTGGGCATCGACAATGGCAGAATCCTGCGGCGCCTGCCATACCGGAAGCAGCGGACTGGGAGGACTCGATCTCAGCACCTATGAGAGTGCGCTCGCCGGCGGCAACTCGGGCCCCGGCATCGTCCCCGGCGACCGAGAGGCTTCGACGGTCTATTCCCGCCAGCTCGAGGGCGGGCATCCCGGGCAGCTCACCGACGGGCAGGTCGCCGACCTGGGGACTTGGATCGACGCCGGGGCGCCGGAGAACTAGACCGAGCAGCTCCGACCAACCGGGTTTGAGGTTCCCGGATCCAGTCCGAGTTGAAGGTTTCGAGTTCCAGGTGGACCGAACCTTTCACCTCGAACCTGAAACCTGTCACCTGAAACCAACAAACCACCGGCGAGGATCTCGCCACCTAATACCCTTGCGACCGGGTGTGACACTGGGTGCAAGACGTGGTCTTCCAAACGTCACCGATCGGGGCCGGGTGTTCGAACTCGAGGCCGCCGACATTGCTGTCAACCGAGGCGAGATCGTCGGTGGAGCCCTGCGCCACGATCACATGACAACTGTCGCAATCCATCGACAGTGCTTCGCCGGCCTCGTTCACCTGGCTGCCGCCGTGGCAGCGGAAGCAGCCGTCGTTGACGAAGTGGCTGAGGTTGTTGACCCGGGCCCGGTAGTCGGTGTTCATCTCCGGAAAGAAGTTGTCGCGGTAGATTCTGAGCAGGGTCAGCTCGGCCCGCTCCATCTCCAACACCAACGAGTTGAATTCGTCGGGATAGTTGGACCGGTAGAAGTCTCGCAAGTCCTCGGAAATCGATGCATTCGCCTCCGACGTGGTGGCGTAGTCCGCATTCAGGAGATCCACTCCCAGCTTGCGGATGAAGGGAAGATCTCCCGAGATCCTGCCCGTCGACAGCGCCAGGTTCATCGACACGGCCGGCGGTGTGAAATCGTGGCTCGGCCGGTTGTGACAGTCCATGCAATCGAATACCCGCACCTCCGTTTCCTCGTCGGCCGGATCGGGATAAGCCGCTTCGGGGTCGGCATAGACCGTGACCGTCCCATCGGCGGCCGTCACCCGAAACCACGGAATCTCCTGACGGTCTTCGTCAAGCGCGATGTATTCGACGATATTGGTCGTTGCCATGTGCCAGTGAATGCCCTCCAAGGCTCCCGTACGGGGGTTGCCGCCGCCGATGTTGACCAAGAGACTCGCCGTCCACGGAGTGTTGTTTTCATCGGTCCGGTAGTAGTTCTTGGTGATGAGCTTCTGCCCGAAGAACTGCTGCGGCCAGTGGCATTCCTCGCAGGTCTCCTGGGCGGGACGAAGGCTTTCCACCGGGGTGGGAATGGGCCGTTCGAAGGAGTCGGTGGCGACGGCCAAGACCTGGCGAATGCCGTCGACCTTGGACTGCACCCAGAAACCCGCACCGGGTCCGATGTGGCATTCGACACACGGAACACGGGCATGCGGCGAGTTGTGGTAGGTCACGTTCTGCGGGCCCATCACCTCATGGCAGGCCTCTCCACAGAATGCTGCCGAGTCGGTCGTTTCGTAGCCCTTGAAGCCCGCGTAGGCGAACACGACTACGAAAGCAGCCGTGAGTCCGAGGAAGAGCCACAGACTTCGCATGTAGCGGGGATCGGACGGCTCGATGTGCAATCGGAAGCGGACGACTTCGCCCCGGCGTCGAGCTTCCAGCACCTGAATCCGAATGGAAACCAAGAAGAGGAGAAGGCCTACTATGCCGACGACGGGAGCCGCAATGAAGCCGATGATGGAGCGGTACGGATTGTCGAGTCCCGAAGTCAGATCAACGACCAGCAGGATGACAAAGGCCAAGAACCCGGCCAGCATGAGCGCTCCGCCCAAAGCCGCCATCCAATGCCGGTACAGCGACCTGGTCTCCCGTTCCGGTACCGGTGGTTCGACAGAGTTCGGCTCGGTCCGAGGGTCTTGATCGCTCATGCAACTCCCTCCGCGTCTGCGAATGAGCCTAGAAGCCACCAGGCTCGTTCCGTAGGGACGTTAGTCCCAATCCGGGTTTCACCTTGGTCACCCAGCCCGGGCATCCAGAGACACCTCCGGGTAGCGCGAACCGACTCCAATGAAGTCCGAACCGGTTCCGCCCCCGAGGTGGGCATCGAAAAACGACACCAGCAGACCATTTGTGATGGCCATCACCCGGTCGCTGTCGATGGGACCTTTGAGTCCCAACTGAGCAGCCAGCGGGGTCAGGAGCGGGATTACCACGAAATCCCAGTGTTCGCTGCCGGCGATGGTGGCGAGATACTGTCTGCCCCGACCATGCGTGTAGAGATCCACGAGGAGCGGATCGTTGTCGTAGGCAGTCCATTCCTCGCTGCGAACAGCGAGGAATGGTTGTCGCAGGCCGTCGGAGATGATGTTGAGCGGAACCGGCTCCACCCACGGGTCGAGCCCCGCACCGGCCGCGCAACGGTCGTCGGCGTGGCAGACCGCCACCACCGCTCCCCCGCCGGTCGAGTGGCCGAATAGTCCGACCCGGTCGAGATCGAGCCGACCCGCGAAACGTTCGTCGTCCTCGCCGATTGCTTCAAGGGAATCGAGCACGAACGCCAGATCCGCGGCATACACCTCGACCAGAGTTTGCGCGGCGGCCTGATAGGTCTCTTCTCCAACGTCCTCTTCCTCGGGCAACGCGCTCCGGTCGACCTCAACGGCCCGACCTTCCGGAAAGATGGTCATGATCGACCCGTAGGTGTGATCGACGGACACGACCACGTATCCGTGACTGGCCAGCGCCTCGGACTGGTCGACGTTGACGGTGCGGAAGCCGGTCCACCCGTGCGAATACACGATCACCGGGTACCGGGCCCTCGCATCCGACAGCGGCGCATCGGGATATGAGTGAGTAACGGCCAGCGAAAGGTGATCGAGCACGAAGGAGGGGAACCCGAGCCGATCGGCATTGGCCGGTCCGATCACATCGAGATCTTCGGACCAGGGAGCGGGGACCGCGGCGGGATCCGGATCGGCTGGGTACCAGAGTTGCACCATCAATTCACGGGGACCGCCCGGTTCGGGACCGTAGATCTCGGATCGATTCTCATCGATGAGATGAAGCGACACCGTCCCCACCTCATGGGGCCCCGTCGGTTCGGGCAGCCGGGGAACCGGGAGAAGCGCCGGAGGCAAGCTCATCAGCACCACCGGGATCAGGGCCAGGAGAGCGGCCCGGGAAGGCTCCCTACGAACGATTTGCAGCCCGGAATCCGGCTTGCGCAGCCTCCACCCCCCGACGCCGGCCATGATCGCAACCACTGCGTAGACCGGGACCATTTGCCACCGATATCCCTCCAGTAGGAGGTGCAGTACGGTCAAGAGGGCGGCAAGAACCGGGAGGACATGTACAACCTTGTGACGCGGCGCCAGCACCACGGCGATCGGGTACAGACCGGCGATCACCACCATGGCTAGTTCCAGAGGTCGCAACCGTGCCCTCCTGTGTGGAAGATCCTAGAAGTCCTCCCCAGGGAGCGGGGTGCTGCCGACTGCACCGGCGCGATGGGGATCCAACCCTGGTGATTTTCCGGCCGGCCGGCGTGAGGTCGGCACCGCCGGTTCAGTGTGGCTGAACCAGCGACGGATCAAACCCGTAGGGCAACTCCAACCGATGAGCCCGCATCAGCTCGCGGTCCCCCAGAATCTCCGCGGTGGGTCCATCGGCGACGAGGCGGCCCTCGTCCATGACCAGGGATCGTTCGCACAACTCGAGCGCGTACGGCAGATCGTGGGTGACCATGAACATGGTGATGTCCAGCGATTGAAGGATGTGGGCGAGTTCATGACGGCTGGCCGGATCGAGATTGGACGAGGGCTCATCGAGCACCAAAATCTCCGGCCGCATCGCCAGCACGGTGGCCACGGCCACCCGCCGGCGCTGGCCGAGGCTGAGATGGTGAGGTGGACGGTCGGCTACTTCCATCATGCCGACCGCCTCCAGTGCGTCCATCACCCGATGCTCCAGCTCAGGGCCTTCGACGCCGAAGTTGGCGGGTCCAAACGCCACATCTTGGCGAACCGTCGGCATGAACAACTGGTCGTCCGGATCCTGGAAAACCAGTCCGGTCCGCCGGCGAATCTCATGGGTGTTGTCGTCGGTGGCCGGCAGTCCGGCCACGGTCACCGATCCCTCGCCGGGTTGCAGGATGGCGTTGAGGTGTAACACAAGAGTTGTCTTCCCGGCGCCGTTGGGGCCCAGCAGGGCGACTCGCTCACCCGGATGCACGTGGAAGTCCACGCTGCGCAGTACGGGAGTTCCATCCGGGTACTCAAATGAGAGATCCCGGACCTCGAGAGCGGGCACGCTCATGTCAGCAAGCTCACAATGGTCACTACCCAGGCGACGGACGGCACCGTCATGGCCCGGGCCCAGGATCCCACTGGAGCAGAACCAGAGTTGAACACCGGCATGTGGCCCTGATAACCGCGCGCCACCATGGCTTGATGCACCCGCTCGCCGCGCTCGTACGAGCGAATGAACAGACTTCCCGCCGACGTGGCAAGGGCCCGGCCTTGCCAGATCCAACGAGGGTCGTACCCGCGGGACAGCATGGCAACCCTCATCCGATGCATCTCGCCCAGCACGACATCGAGATACCTGATCATGAAACCGGCAATGGCCGTGATGAGACGGGGGACACGCAACCGGTCCAAGCCGAGCAGGATGTCGGGGACCTCGGTGGTAGCCGCCATGACAATCGAGGCCGTCACCCCCAGCGTCGCTTTGGCCAGGATCGTCCACGCCCCCCACAAGCCCTCGATGGAGAGCGAGAGCCCGAGCACCTCGGTGCGGGCCCCACCTCCAAGAAAGGGAAGGAGGAACGCGAACAGCACGAAAGGGATGAGGACGAGCAACCGGCCGAACAGAAACCTCACTGGAATGCGGGCGGCCCTGACTGCTCCGGCCAGGAGCACGGCGTCAACTGCAAAAGCCCAGAAAGCTTCTCGAGGGGTGGCCACCACGGCGAAAACGAAGAGCAACATGGCCGCCACCTTGACGTGAGCCTCGAGGTCGTGCACCGGGCTCTTGCCGTGCACGTAGAGAGCATGGACATGGGCTGTCTTCACGGGCCGGAATTGGAGGTGGCACGGGAACGTTTGCGCCGGGTCGCGGCCAGTATCGCAACGCCTACCGCAAACACCAGGATGACTCCAATCACTCCCGCCACGATCGTACCCACCCGCTCGTCGGAAACCCCCGACACGCCGTAGTCGGCGAGTGGCGATTCGGCGGTGACGGAGTCTTCTGCGGTAGCGGCAAACCCCTGGTTCTCCGCGACACGCTCCAACCCGTCGGGGTTCGAGTCGGCGAACGGTGCTACGAACACGACCAGACTGACGGCCACCACCAATCCGAGTGCTACGAAACCGGCCGTCGCCGTTCGCCCCGGTGTGAGTCGACGCGACTTCTCCAGGTCGTACTTCTGGGCGCCGTACACGAGGTCGGGTCGTACCCCGAGCACGGCCGCAACGATGACGCCGGTGATCAGACCTTCGCCGATGCCGATGAGGGAGTGCACTCCGGTCATGGCGCCGAGCACGGTGCCGATCGGTGCCTGCCCGCTACCTCCCAAGGCGTAGGCAACGACGAAGCCCAGCGACGAGACGATCACCGAGAGCCAGCCGGCCCCCACCGCAGCACCTACCACCGAGGCGGTTCGCTTGGGGAGCACTGCCATCAGCAAACGGAAGGCGCCCCATCCCACGATCGCGGTGAGCAGGCCCATGTTGATGATGTTCAACCCGAGGGCCGACACTCCCCCGTCGGCGAACAAGAGCGCCTGGACAATCACGACCACGGACAGCACGACAATCCCCATCCAAGGTCCCAGCAGCACGGCCGCCAGAGCACCTCCCAACAGATGTCCACTGGTTCCGGCTGCCACCGGGAAGTTGAGCATCTGCAGAGCGAACACGAAGGCGGCCACGAGCCCGGCCAGCGGGATCTGGCGGTCCTTCAAGGCCCGACTTCCCTGGCGCAGTGCTGCACCGAGTCCGCCGGCCGCCAGCACGCCTGCCCCCAGCGAGGTGGCTCCGTTGATGAAACCGTCCGGGATATGCATGACCCACCTTATTGCAATAGGCTTGCAGTAAGGAGTATAGAAGCCGGAGCCGTCAGCCGTCCGCTATCCGCAGACTGCCCTCAGGCTCCGAGGGCGATCAGGTTGTCCAGGGCCTGGCGCATTTCCTGCTCGGATCGGGCTCCGGGCCACCGCTCCACTTCGACATCGCCGCCGGTGATCAGCACGGAGTTGGGTTGATAGGGGATCCCGTAGAGACTGAAGATCTCCTCGCCTTCATCGAGCCCCCACCTCACTGCTCCCGAGGTCAACAGGTCGGCTGCCCGATCGGCCGTGGCATCGAAGGACGATTTCCAGGCGACCGCAATGAACTCCACCCGGTCGGAGTACTCGACGGCCAGTTTGTCGATGACGGGCAACTCCCGTCGACAGGTCCCTCACCACTCGGCCCAGAAGACAAGATAGACAGGTTTCTGCTCTTCGCTGAGAGTGAAGGTCGATCCATCGGCCAGGGTAAGCGTGAAATCGGGCGCTGCCGGACCTTCCACCTGGGGGGCGGGCTGAGACGTTGCAGTGGTCGAGGTCGGCGATTCGTCTCCTTCTGGTGCTTCGCTGGTCGACGGTGAGGTCTGTGAGGTGTCGGGGGCGGCGGTGGTCGACGGTGAGGTCTGCGAGGTGCCGGGGGCGGCGGTGGTCGCGGTGGGCTCGGCGCCGGCGGAGTCCTCGGTGCCGCCATCCGCCGCACAGGCGGACAGGGCCAGCACGGCAGCCACCGCTAGTGCGCCTCTCTGCATCCAACCTCGCATGGAGCTCCTCGATCGCTGTTCGAACAGTGTAGGTAACGGCCCGGTCTCCGGGATCATTCCCCCGGATCGTTCATGGATTCTTCATTACTCCGCGCAGAGCAAGGCTCGCACAATCCCACCAGGGCAAAATGGACACCCTGGGCAACGAATCCATATCGGGAGGTGACCGTCGCCAGGACGGGCTCCAGCTCGTCGAGCGGGATCTCCACCGATCTCCCGCAGCGTTCGCACACGAGATGCTGATGATCCGACTCCTCAGTCAAGTGGTAGACCCCGGCGCCGTGCCCGAGATGGACGTGATGCAGGTAACCCAGGTCCTCCAGCACGTCCAGGGTCCGATAGACGGTCGATTGATCGATTCCCACCTTTGCTCGTTTCCGAGCCCGGTCGCGAATATCCACGGCACTCATGTGCTCTTCGTGCGAAGTGGCCAGCACATCACAGATTGCCCGCCGGGCCTTGGTGATACGAAGCGAGCTCTGTCGCAGCGCGCTGATCAGGTCTTCGGCCGCGAGATGCATGGCCAAATCGTAGGCGAATGGTCACCCGTTCGGAGCGAGTTGCCGGCTGCGCTCCACCACCCGGTCGAGGACGGCCGCCGCCGCTCCGCTGTCGAGCGAAGCCACCGCTTTCCGCACCGCTTCCTCGAAGCCGGGAGCCAAACCTGCCGCAACGATGGCGGGGGCGGCATTGACGACTGCGATGTCGCGCCTCGGCCCCGGTTCCCCCCCGAGGATGGCCCGGCAGATGGCCACGTTCTCTTCCAGGCTGCCTCCCAGCAGATCCTCGGGTCTGGCACGCGGGACACCGAAGTCTTCCGGCGTGAACTCGGCGTGGGTGATCTCGCCGCCGCGCAGCCGGTATATGAACGAAGGTCCGGTGGTGGTGATTTCGTCGAGGCCATCCTCTCCGTAGTAGACGAAGGCATATTCGGCTCCCAAACGGTGCAACGCACCGATCATCCTCTCGGCCATCGCAGCGTCGGAAACGCCAACGGCTTGGTGCCGTGATCCGGCCGGGTTGGCGAGAGGTCCGAGGAAGTTGAAGACGGTGGGCACACCCAGTTGAGACCGAACCGGCGCCGCATGACGCATCGCCGGGTGATAGGTCGGCGCAAAGAAGAAGGCAAAACCGGTTTCCTTGAGGAGCCGGACGGTGGCCTCCGGCGGAAGATCGATGACTGCCCCCAGTCCTTCGAGCAGGTCGGCGGATCCCGCCAACGAAGAGGCGGCCCGGTTGCCGTGTTTGGCGACTCGCGCTCCGGCCCCGGCGGCAACGAAAGCGGCAACGGTGGAGATGTTGAAGGTCCCCGATCGATCGTNNCCCCCCGATCGATCTCCCCCGGTGCCCGCCGTGTCGACGAGCACCGGTTCATCTACGTCTACCGTCGTCGCCGCATCTCGCATGGCCCTGACCAGGCCGACGATCTCGTCGACGGTTTCCCCCTTGATCCGCAGCGCCAGGATCATTCCGGCGATCTGCGCGTGGGTCGCCCGCCCGGCCATGATCTCGGCCATCGCCGAATAGGCCCGTTCTTCGGATAGATCAGAACCGGCGGCCAACGTGCCCAACACGTCCGGCCAGGGAAAGGGAGTGAACTCAGCCATCGTGCAGCGCAGTCTATTCAGCTGTCAGGTTCCCGGTCTCAGGTGGTGGGTCCCGGACCCAACTCGAAACTTGGAGCTCGAAACTCGAAGCTCCGGGCTCCAGATTGCGGGGCTCAGCCACCGGCCCGAAACGCTTCGATCCCGGTAATGGCACTTCCCAACACGAGGGTGTGCACCTCGTGCGTCCCTTCGTAGGTGTAGACGGACTCCAGGTTGTTCATGTGGCGGATCACCGGGTACTCGAGCGTGATCCCGTTGGCGCCGAGGACGCTGCGCGCCGACCTGGCGACTTCCAAAGCGGCACGAACGTTGTCCATCTTGCCGAAGCTGACCTGCTCGTGGGTGAGGGTGCCATCGTCCTTCATCCGGCCGAGGTGGAGGGCCAGCAGGGTCCCCCGATTGACCGCCACCATCATCTCCACCAGCTTCTGCTGGGTCATCTGGAACGAAGCAATCGGCACTCCGAATTGGACTCGTTCCTTGGCGTAGTCCAGACCAGCCTCGTAGCAGGCCCGGGCCGCCCCGACCGCCCCAAAGAGGATCCCGAACCGGGCTTCCGTGAGACAAGAGAGCGGCCCCTTCATCGAGGCGACCCCCGGCAGAACGGAGTCTGAGGGGAGACGCACATCATCGAGAACCAGCTCCGAGGTAACCGAGGCGCGTAGCGACAGTTTCTTGTGAATGTCGCTGGTGCTGAAGCCGGGGGTGTCGGTGGGCACGATGAAGCCCCGCACTCCGCCGTCGGTATGGGCCCACACGATGGCCACGTCGGCGATCCCCCCGTTGGTGATCCACATCTTGCTGCCGTTGAGAACCCAATCGTCTCCCTCGCGTCGAGCGTGGGTGCGCATGCTGGCCGGATCGCTGCCGGCGTCACTTTCGGTGAGTCCGAAACATCCGATCAGCTCGCCGGCGGCCATCGGCGGCAACCAGCGCTGCTTCTGTTCTTCCGAGCCGTATTTCCAGATCGGGAACATGGCCAGCGAACCCTGTACCGATACAAAGCTCCGCACCCCGCTGTCGCCGGCTTCGAGTTCGAGGCAAGCGAGGCCGTACTCCACGGCGCTCGTACCGGCGCACCCGTAGCCTTCCAGGTGCATTCCGAACAAACCGAGCGATCCCATCTCCTTGGCGAGGTCTTCAGGGAAGACACCCTCCTCGAACCAGTCGGCTACCTCAGGAAGGATGCGATCGGCGACAAAGTGGCGAACGGTGTCACGCACAAGCCTCTCTTCGCCGGACAAGAGCGCGTCGATGGCGAGGAAGTCTCGAGGGTCGGGTCCTTTGGCCATGATCTACCTCAAAGTGTGGGGGTGATGAAGGGAACCGGATCGAGGCCGGTTCGGTCTATCTCAGGCTACTGCGGACCGGTGGCCACCGTGGGCCGTGAGTCGCTCCTCTATCGCCATTTTTCCGCCGTGGGAGGATGAGCGCGATTTTCCTTACTACAATGATCCCCCCGCGATTTCGAGGAGTTGGAGGCGTGAGCACCAGGTTGTACTTTGCATACACCGCGCTCATCTCGCCCCGCCGGATGGCTGAGGCGGTCCCGGAAGCCGAATTCAGGTTCATCGCCCACCTTCCGGAAACCCGGCTCGTGTTTCCGTACAGCAACGGCAGCTGGGAAGGTGGCCTTCCATCGGTTCGACCCGAGCCAGGCAATACCGTTTGGGGAGCCGTGTTCGAGATACCTGCCAAGCAGGTGGCCCAGCTGAACGACGCGGAAGCTCGAGAAGGCCGGGTTCCCACTGAGGAATTCAAGGCCGTCGACCGTGAGGGGCATCGCCACACGGTGCTCACTCATGTCCACAACGGGTCGGCCGGCGGCCAGGAAGAGCCGTCGCGTGAGTACATGCGCCTGGTCGTGGAGGGTGGCCACCACTGGAAGCTTCCTGCCGGTTGGGTTGCGGGGCTCGAAGAGTACGTCGAAGAACCCCTCTTCTAGGGTCGTAGGTCCTCAACCGGCCGGCCTGCGAGGCCCTTTCAGTCCTCAGCTCTGATGACTACCGACCTTCGACTGATGACCGACGAGAAGCGATCACGAACGAATCGCCGGCTGCCGGCCTATCAATCCGAGACTTCATCCGACCTGAACAACCGGTACAACGCCCATCCGACCACCGCCCCCACCAGCGGCGCCACGAGGTACACCCACAGATCGGGTGCGTCGTTGCCGATCACGGCCGGCCCCAGAGAGCGGGCCGGGTTCACCGAGGCACCCGTAATCGGAATAGCCGCCAGGTGGATGGCCACGTACGTGAGCGAGATCGCCATCCCGGCCACCTTCACTGCGTACCTGGTGGATGACAGGATTACCAGCACGAAGATGGCGGTGAGCACCGCCTCCGCCAGGAAACCCTCCCATACCTCAACACCCCGACCAAGCCGCGTGTAGGTCGACTGCACAGTCGCCTGGTCAGTGACCGCCAGTATCGTCACCGAGGCCAGGAGGGCTCCCACGATCTGCCCGATCCAGTAGCCGATCAGATCGGTGAAGTCCACCCGCTTGTCGAGGAAGGCTGCCAAGGTGACGGCGGGGTTGAAATGGCCGCCCGAAACATGGCCGACGGCGTAGATACCGGCCAGTAGCGCCAAACCGAATGCAAAAGCTACGGTTACTACCAGAGGCCCGTCCGTGGCAGTGACCGCCAGGATGCCCATCGAGCCAATCCCGACCAGAATGTACATGCCGACGGTCTCGGCCAAGTACTTGTTGATAACCAAAGTCCTCTCCCTTTCCCACGACCAACAGCTTTGACCTCAACCAGTGCCGAAGAGTTTCATCCGCGTCTTCGACAGCCTCGCCGGACCTCGAAGCACCGCTAACGTGGAGGGACTTGCCGGCTGAAGGGTCTGTGGTGATTATCCGGCGGAAGGCGGTGCTGATCGGAGCGGCGGCCGGGTTGCTTTCCACCGTGCTGGCGGGCTTGGTTGCCTCCCTGATTGCAGGGGCTGTGGGGGCCACCGATCCGTTTTCGTTGGGCATCGTGCTCGGCGCGGTGCTCGGCCTGTTCGTCGCCGGAATGGCTGCCGCGAGATTCGCGGACGAGCAACGGCCCCTGAACGGGTCGCTGGCGGCCCTCTTGACCGCGGTCGTAGTCGGCACCGACGCTTTGCTGCGTGGAAGCGGCGCCGTCCCCCTGACTCTGGCCGCCTATGCGTTGCTGGCCGCCCTGCTCGGAGGGGCGGGCGGCTGGATCGGTGGCCGCGGAGAGCGTTGATATCTGTACTCAACGGCGTCGAACCGGTATCCTGTTGTGGCGAGTCCGCCGGACGGTCGCTGCGGGTGACCGCAGAGGAAAGTCCGGACTCCACAGGGCNNGGCTCGGCAAACCCCACCGGGAGCAAGGCCAAGCAGGGAGTGAGTGACCCGCTCGATCTCCCAGGTAGGCCGCAAGAGGCAGATGGAAACATCAGTCCCAGATAGATGACCGTCACCGATCTACGGATCGGTACAGAATCCGGCTTATAGGCGGGCTCGCAGGTTCAAGAGGGGTCCCGATCGGGGCCCCTCTGTCGTATCGGTTCCCTCCCGCCCGCGATCGAGGGCGACGCCGACGGCAGCTTCGGTCGTGCCCGAACGACACAAGGTACGAACGGCACCAACTCTGGGCCGAACGGCCGGGTTTGCGGGGCTCAGCCCATCGGTACACTCGACATATCGCCGTCTGGAGTGGAGTTTCCATGAGCACGAGCGCACCCTACGTCGAGCCCCGTACCCCGGTCCCAAGCGACCTCGACATCGCCCAGGAGGCCCCGATCGAGCCCATCTTGTCGGTGGCAGAACGCGTCGGGTTGGCACCCGAGGATCTGGAGTTGTACGGCACCTACAAAGCGAAAGTCCACCTCGATGTTCGCGAGAAACTGGCCGAAGAACCGCTCGGTAAGTACGTCGACGTCACCGCCATCACCCCAACCCCGCTCGGCGAGGGCAAGACAACCACCGCCGTAGGACTCAGCCAGGGCCTCGGCCGGTTGGGCCACAAGGTCTTCTCGACGATCCGCCAGCCGAGCATGGGACCGACCTTCGGAATCAAGGGAGGAGCCGCCGGAGGTGGCTACAGCCAGGTAATCCCAATGGAGGACTTCAATCTCCACCTCACCGGCGACCTCCACGCAGTCGCGGCCGCGAACAACCTCCTGGCGGCCGCCGTCGACAACCACCTCACGCACGGCAACCAACTGGATCTGAATCCATACTCCATAACCTGGCAACGGGTCGTTGATCTGAACGACCGGGCCCTTCGCAACGTCGTCATTGGTCTCGGGGGGAAAGCCAACGGCAATCCGCGCGAGGCCGGATTCGACATCGCGGTTGCCTCGGAGGTCATGGCCATTCTCGCCCTCGCCACCGGTTTGGATGACTTGCGGCAACGACTGGGGCGGATCGTCGTCGGCACCACCTTCGATGGGCAGCCGGTGACTGCTGAGGACCTGAAGGTGGCGGGCGCCATGACCGTCCTCATGAAGGATGCGCTCATGCCTACCCTGCTGCAGACGCTCGAGCACACCCCGGCACTGGTGCACGCCGGGCCTTTCGCCAACATTGCGCACGGCAACTCGAGTGTCATTGCCGATCAAATCGCTCTCAGGCTGGGTGACTACGTCGTCACCGAATCGGGGTTCGGCGCAGACATCGGCATGGAGAAGTTCATGAACATCAAGTGCCGGGCCAGCGGCCTCACACCCGACTGCGTCGTGATCGTGGCCACCATCCGGGCGCTGAAGATGCACGGGGGCGTCGGCAAGGTTATCGCCGGGAAGCCGCTTCCGGCCGAATTGATCGAGGAGAACCTGCCGGGACTCGAAAGTGGAGCGGCCAACCTGGTTGCCCACATCCGAATCGCCAAGAGGTTCGGTGTTCCGGTGGTGGTAGCGGTCAACCGATTCGCCACCGACACGAAGAACGAAGTCTCCTTGCTCGAGAAGGTCGCAATCGACGGGGGCGCCGAGGCAGCCGTAATGACCGATCACTGGGCACAGGGCGGGGCGGGTTCGATCGCCCTGGCCGAAGCCGTGGTAGAGGCGTGCGAACAGCCGAAGAACTTCGAGTTCCTCTATCCGCTCGATATCCCGATTCGCGACAAGATCGAAGTGATCGCCAAAAAGGTGTACGGAGCCGACGGAGTCGACTTCCTGGACGCAGCCGAAGCCAAGCTCAAGCTGTACACCGACCTGGGTTACGATCGTCTGCCGATCTGCATGGCCAAGACCCATCTCAGCCTGAGCCACGAGCCGCGCCGGAAGGGTGTCCCGAAGGATTTCCGCCTTCCGGTCCGGGACATCCGGGCCAGCGTCGGGGCAGGCTTCCTGTATCCGTTGTGCGGAACGATGCGAACCATGCCCGGGCTCCCGTCCCGGCCGGCATTTGAGAACGTCGACCTGGATACCGCCACCGGTCGGGTCATAGGCCTGTTCTAGCCATGCATCGCTCGCCACCGCCCCGAAGAACTCGCCTGGGCACCATCCTGCAAGGATCTCGACGCTGAAGGACGCTCCCTTCTCAGCGGCATTGCCCGCAGAGAAGTTGCCGACCTTGGTCGGCGGATCGTCGAAGGAGGCGAGGCGAGTTACATTCTCCGTGTCGTGGAGCGTGGTCTGATCGATGCCACCGAGCCGATGGCTGCAGTCGAGTTCCAATCCGACTGTCGGGTTCCGCATCCTGCGCGGGCTTCACACACCTCATGGCCGAACGTCTGGCCCCGCCCGGGGCCAGATCAGCAGCCGGATGCGGCCCGGAGCCATCTCCCCCGCGAATAGCCCCTCGGTTTTGCAGGCACATTTGGCTCCGGCCGAGTGACCGCGATTTGCCGCCGCGCCGCTAACGTTTCGATTCACGCCGATGTTGTTCCCTACCGTCGACTTCGCCGTCTTCTTCCTGGTGGTGCTCACCGCCAACTGGTTCTTGATGCCCCACCAGAAGGCGTGGCGAGTAGTGATGCTGGCAGCCAGTTTCTTCTTCTACGGCTCCTGGGACTATCGCTTCACTGCCCTACTTGCCGGTTCGATCCTCATCAACCAGGGCTTTGCGGTGGCCATTCACCGGTCGGCCGGACGTCGAAGGCGCCGACTGGTTGCGGCGGCGGTCATCGCCAACCTCGGCATCCTCGGGTTCTTCAAGTACTACGGGTTCTTGGTTAGCTCGGTCGCCAACACCCTTCGCACCATCGGAGTCCAGCCCGCACTCCCCCTTCTGCAGGTCGTGCTCCCGGTCGGAATCTCGTTTTTCACATTCCAGGCGCTCAGCTACGTGATCGACGTCTATCGGGGGAAGGTCGAGCCGGTCCCCCTGCTGGACTTCGGCGTGTACTTGAGCTTCTTCCCGCAACTCGTCGCGGGGCCGATTGTTCGGGCCAGCGAGTTCCTTCCGCAGATGAAAGAGCCACGCGACCCTCGCAGGCTCGATACGTCGCGAGCCTTCTACCTGATCGTGGCCGGACTGGCCAAGAAGGTGGTGATTGCCGACTTTCTGGCCACCCAGATTGTCGACGGAGTGTTCACGACGCCCAGTCAGTTCTCGTCGCTCGAGGTGCTGGTCGGTATCTACGGCTACGCCGTGCAGATCTACTGCGACTTCAGCGCCTACTCCGACATCGCCATCGGGGTTGCCCTGTTACTCGGCTTTTCTTTCCCGGATAACTTCAACGCCCCTTACACCGCCCTTTCGATCGGAGACTTCTGGCGCCGCTGGCACATGACGCTGTCGCGCTGGCTGCGAGACTACCTGTACATCCCCCTGGGTGGATCCCGGGGTTCCCGCGCTTCGACGTACCGCAATCTGATGATCACGATGTTGCTCGGCGGCCTGTGGCACGGTGCCGCATGGAGCTTCGTGCTATGGGGTGCACTCCACGGCAGCTTCCTGGCGTACGAACGGTGGCGAGACGAAAGGCGACACGCGAGAGGAGTGCCCGACCCGCCCGATACGATCGGCAGGCGGATCGTCAGCCGTCTGATCGTCTTTCACCTCGTGTGCCTCGGCTGGATCCTCTTCCGGGCCGGGTCGCTCACCGTCGCCTGGGAAGTGCTCAACCGACTGGTGACCGGCTGGGGACCCGCCCCCGCCGTCACGCCGGCGATCGTCCTGGCGATCGTGGTGGGGATCGGATCCCAGTACGTGTCGCGAGGAGTCGTGGTCAGGATCCAGGCTACTTTCTCCCGTCTGACCCCCGTCCTGCAGGGGGTGGTCCTGGCCTTGGCGCTGGCAGCCATCGACGGCCTGGGTCAGGAAGGCGTCGCCGCGTTCATCTACTTCCAGTTCTGAAGCCATGAGAGACCAAAGACGCCTCCAGCCCCGACGCCGCTCCCCGGCCGGCCACGCCCTGCTCGTCGTCATCATTGCCCTGGGCCTCGGTTCGCTCCTCAACGCCCGCGCCCTCGAACGAACTGCCGGCAACCTTCCCTACGGACCCACTCGCACGGTGGCGATGGCGGTGACCGGTCCGCTTCGCTCCATCAGTTCGGCCCTGCTACTCGATCGGCCCCGGCAGGCGCTCGACACAGTGTTGGGCCGCACCGACTCCGACCCGGAGGGTGTAGTGGCCGCTACGCCCGAACCCAATCCCGTCCCTACGGTGCCCGCCACGAGCACTACCGCCGCTCCCGAAGAGGACTTCCGGCTCCGCAGGCCGTCGGTTTCGAATCCCCTCACCGTGTGGATCATCGGTGATTCGCTGATGGAACTGCTCGGCCCGTCCATCGTCAACGACACCGAAGAGAGCGGCGTCGTTGAATCCGAACTCAGCTTTCGTTTCGTGTCGGGTCTTGTTCGCCGCGATTTCTTCGACTGGCCCGCCTACGCCGCCGAGCAGCTGCCGTTGAGGAAACCGGATGTCGTCGTAGCCATGTTTGGCGGCAACGACGGCCAGGACGCCTGGGTTGACGGTGCGCCGGTCGAACGGTTCACGCCGGAGTGGATCGAGTTCTACCGTACCCGGGTCGCCGACGCGATGGACACGTTCACATCGGAAGGTTCAAAGCTCTACTGGGTCGCACTGCCGATCATGGCCAACGACCTCTTCAGTGAACACGTCCAGTTGATGAACGACGTGTACCGCGAGGAGGCAGCCAAACGGCCGGATGTCTTTGTCATCGAATCCTGGGAGTTGTTCACGGACGAATCGGGCAACTACTCCGCCTACCTCACCAACGACGACGGGAACCTCGAACTGATGCGTTACGGCGACGGCGTTCACTTCACCTGGGCCGGCGCTCGTCGTCTGGCCGCGGCCGTCTTCGAGCAGATGCAAGCCGACTGGTCGGCGGGTTGAGGACCGAAAATGCGGAGCCTCCGACCGGCTGAACCCCCGGCAGGCTCAGGGGGCTAGCGCTGCGTCGGCAGCCTGCGGCCAGCCCTCCGGCCCGATGCCCTGCAGCCGCATCAAACCGGGCAGTTCGAGATCGGCCCAGCTGCCATCGCTTCGCTGAACCAGCATCGGAATGTCGACTGCTTCGAGCATGCCCAGATCACCGGCGGAATCGCCGACTCCGTACGATTTCACCGGACCAAATTCTTCGTAGCGCGAAATGACGTACCGAACTGCCTGTGCCTTGTCGTGTTTACCGAGTGCCATCCAGTAGCGTGCCCCCCTGAGCAAACCAATGCCCAACGGTTCGAGATGTGCCGCCAAACGCGCCTCGCTCTCCGAGGTCGGATCCTCGATGACGAAAGTCTCTGTGAATTCGCGAGTCCTCGCTTTGGCCGCCGAGGTCAGACTCAGTCCGGTCAGGTCGGACACCTCTTCAACAGAAAGGCCGCCAAATCCTTTGACGGTCACGCCGGTCTCCCGGGCAGCTTGCTCGAGTCCCTCCCGAACCTCTCGGTAGGAAAGGCCAAAGGTAACCAACTCCTGCTCACCCTCCCCCGCCCTGCCACCGGGGAAGCCGACCGGGAACACGACGCCGGCTCCATTCTCGACGACGTAGGGGTCGTCCAGCTTCAGCCGGGCTCGCAAAGCCTCCTGCTCGGCACGAGTCTTGGCCGAACACAGCACGACCGGGATCTCGGCCAGCTGCAGCCGGGCGACCGCCCCGGCCGACGGTCCGGGATCGTAGGTGTCGTGCGCGACCAACGTTCCGTCGATGTCGGTGAAGAGCAGACGGCGCTTCTGGTTCCCGCTCATGGCAACTGCGAGCCTCAATCGCTGGGTGTGACAGACCCAAGATAATGCGTCTAGCCCTCGATGAGAGTCGTTCCCGGGTTGTACGAGAACCAGGCAAACCAGAAAGTGTCGAGATGTGGCACCTCGGTCAACCCGATGCCGGCCAATGGACCGTCGACGGCCTTGCCCAGGATGTCCCACGTGCTGCCGGTTTGACCGTCTACGAACACGTCTCCTTCGGCAACGAACGTCAGTGCTTCGCCGGCGGCCTCGGGGATGAACACCCCGACGCTTCCTACGTCGCGACCACCCGAGATTTCCCCCGACTCGAGGGCAGTAGCCTGCCCGGACTTCCAGAACACCACCACCGGTTGCTCCCCTACCGTGTCGTGGGTGGCCTTTGCTGCTCCGCCCGAGATGGCCTCGACCGTCCAGGCTTTGGAAACCCCGTCGATCGACACGCCGACCACCCGGCGCTGTGGGCCTATCCGGTCGTCGACTTCGCCTCTGAACAAGAACGGTGAACCGCTTGGATTGTCGTAGTTGGTATAAGGGTTGACGCCGTACGACCTCGCATGGCCTGTGTTCTCTCGATCGAGGACGACGCCATCCGGGAAGGCGTCTTTGAATTCGACCCACGCCAGGAGAGGCGAGGAGATCGGGGGGAGGATCTCACCGGTTAAGAGTCCGGCAACAGCCTCGCCGTTGTAGTGCGTCCACAGCGACTCGGTAAGCCGGTCGTACATGACCAGTGCGGAGTTGAACAACAGTCCGGACGTTCCGAAAGTGGTGACCTCCCCTTGCACGGTCCGTTGATAGGACACGGCTGAGTTGCACAGCGGACAGTAAGTAATGGCAATGGGTACCTCACCGACCACGTCGTTGACGATCTCGTGCCACATGAGGATCTGTACCGGATAGGCCCGAGCATCGCCGTCGATCTCTAGCACTACGACCGCTTCATGGTCCTCGAGATAGACATCGGCGTCTTCGACGGAAACGAACTGCGGATCGTCGATGGCGGGAATCCCGTCGGGTATCTGACCCCGCAGCAGCTGGCCGGTGTCGATGGTGGGTGACGGAAGATCGGCCGGATACTGGCCGCCCCGCCCTCCAGCGAATATGTCGAGCGCGGAGCGATTGCCCGGGTCGGGAGAGGTTGTGGTCGTCGTAGAGTTCCTGGTTGTCGTCGTCGCCTCCCCGGCCGACTCGGTCGTGGTCACGCCGGTGGTAGACGTGGGCAATGCCGAATCCACCCCGTCGACCGCATCGTTGTCCGCAGCACAGGCGGACGCCACGACGGCCAGTACGGCAACTACCACCAAGAGACGTTTCATGGACAACTCCTCGTTCTCGGTCGCCAACCTCATCGATGGCCCCACGTGTTCCCGATTCCTCCAGAATGGTCAGATTCACGACGGTATGGTCACGGCATGTGCGGCCGGTATGTGATAGCGCAAGATGTCGATACCTACGCGAGATTCTTCGGCGTGGAGGAGATTCGCACGGAGATGCTGGCGGAGAGCTACAACGTTGCCCCGACCGACTCCGTCTATGCGGTGGTAGATCACGAGGGGAAGCGACTCCTGGGGAGCTTCCGCTGGGGGTTGATCCCGTTCTGGGCCGAGTCCCCGCGCAGTGGTCATATCAACGCCCGAGCCGAGACCGTGGCGGACAAGGCAATGTTCCGAGATTCCTTTGCGCGCCGGCGATGCCTCATCCCCGCCGACGGCTTCTATGAATGGCAGCAGCTGGACCGCGGCAAGCTGCCGCACTACATCCGCCTTGGCGATGGCTCCCCGATGGCGTTTGCCGGATTGTGGTCGAGGTGGCGGGATCGAGAATCCGGCGAGCGGATAGGGTCGTGCGCAATCATCACGACCGAGGCCCACCCGGCGCTGGCCGACATCCACGGACGCATGCCGGTCATGCTCGATCCGACCGTCTGGAACGAATGGCTCGACCGGGAGGTGACCGACCCCTACCGGGCCCGCACCCTCATCCAACCGCTCCCCGAGCACACCCTCTCCTATCACCCGGTGTCGACCTTGGTCAACGACGTCCGCAACAACTTGCCAGAGTGCATCGCCCCCCTAACGGATCGATCGCCTTAAGCTCCCTCATTCGACATCCACACCCGGAGAACATAGACCCATGACCAGATTTGCCTACTTCTGTGGCCATGAACAGTGGCACCCCGAACAGCTGGTGGAACACGCCCGCCTGGCCGAGCAGGCCGGATTCGACATGCTGGTGGTATCGGAGCATTTCCACCCGTGGGTGGATGACACCTCGGCGGCCGGATTCGCCTGGTCGACGATCGGCGCCATGGCCGCTGCCACCGAGCATGTCGAGTTCGCCACGGGCGTGACTACTCCACTGTGGCGATTCCACCCGGCCGTAGTGGCCCAAGCGGCGGCGACTCTCGACCGCCTCTCGGCGGGTCGTTTCAACCTCGGCGTGGGAACCGGCGAAAACATCAACGAAGGCCCGCTCGGGTACGAATTCCCCGCCTATGCCGAACGAGCTGCCCGGATGAGTGAGGCACTGGAGATCATGCGGCGGTTGCTCGACGGCGAAAAGCTCACCTACCCCGGGAACTTCTACCGGACGGATCGGGCCAAGCTCTATAGCCCGCCGCTTGGGACCGTACCCATCTGGCTCGCCGCCGGAGGACCCAAGTCTGCGACACTCGCCGCTCGCAAGGCCGACGGAGTCGTCACGTCGGTCAAGGATCCGGCCACCACCAGAGAGCGAGTCTTGAACCCCGCCCGCGAAGCCGCCGAGGTTGCCGGCCGCCCGATGCCGAGAGTCCTCGCCACCCGTTGGTCGGTGCTGGCTCAGAGCGAGGACGAAGCGTGGGAAGCCCTACATCCCTGGCGTGGACTTCGCGCCCCCGGACGTCTGGAAGCGGTTGACCCGGCCGACCTTCGGCACAGAGCCGACCAGCTGCCTCGCCAAGAGGTGCTCGGCCGATACTCCATCGTCGCCGATGCCGACGAGATTGTGGAGACCTACCGGCCGCTCATCGAAGGCTGCGCCGCCGACATCGTCACCCTGCAGATGACCTCGCTCGATCAAGCATCGCTCATCAAGATGCTGGGCGGCGAGGTACTTCCCAGATTGCGCGCCATCGCCGCCTGAGCCGGGACTTGTGCCCCTAACCAAGGCTATCTTCACGAGGCAGAATGGGACCACACTCGAGAGAGGAGCAGGGCAGTGGCGAGAAAAGAGTTGCCGGAGGGCACAGTCCTTCTCGACGTGACGGATGTGAGCTACGCATCGTTCGCAAAAGACTTCCTCGAGAGGACCGGTCACGAGGCGCTGGTTTGCCACGGCCCGGCAGAAGGCGTGTGTCCGCTCCTCGCGGGCGCCGGCTGCGACAAGATCGACGCGGCCCACGGTGTCGTGTTCCAGTTCGACCTCGATCGCCCGGAACACCGGGCGATTCTGGCCCGTTACAAGAAGATCCTCGATTCTGAGATACCGGTCCGGGTGGTTGTCGAGCACGGCCAAGACGAGGCCTACGCCGAATTGCTGGCCGGAACCGACGTCTGGGCACGTGAACCAACTGCCGGAGATCTGGACGCTTTCGCGGCCCAGGTCGAAGCGGCCGACCGGTCGCGAGGCATCGACGAGTAGACGTTGAGGGTGGACCGAAAGGGGCTCGCATGGAAAAGGACGTGACACTCAACCTCCACCTATCGGAGGACGATATCGAAACGGTCGCTCACGCAGTCCTCAATCTGCGGGGTGACCATTTTGAGGCTATGGGCAAGGCCCGCCGCAACCCGATCGACCCGCCGATGCCGGTGATCGGCGAAGAACTGGCCATCGCCCGCGCCTTGCAGACGCTGACCAGTCAGATCATGGAGGCCGCTCAGGACAAGGTAGAGGCGTTCCTGACTACCGACTAGGAGTTCAGGACTCAACCAGCAGCCGGTCTACTTCTGCCATGGTCTCGGATCCGATGGGTCCAAACGGTTGCGCCTGCAGGGCAGCCAGGAGACTGGCTCGCTGATCGGCAAGCGCACCTCGGGCCATCTCGGAATCTGGATCCGAGCCGAGTTCTGCGACCCACTCGCGGAGCGGTGAAGCAAACGACGGGCCAAACGTCGCGAAGAGGTCCAGTCGCCACCGTCCCTGCGAATCCCGACGCGCAATCCAATTCCCGGAGCTTCCCGATTCACGAAGAGCCACCGCGACGGTGGCGAACCCTTTCCCTTCGACAGAGAACTCCTCGCTCTCTCCGATCAAGACACCGGATAGATCCTCCTCGGAAAAGGTGAGAAATCCCGCCGCAAACGACTCCCAGAAGCTGTCGCGAACCGAATCAGGCAATCCGTCCGTCAGCATCGAGGCGGTGTCGGCACTGTCGTATCCCTCTAGCGAAACCAGCAGTGCCAGTTGATCATCGAAAGTCAGGACGGCCGTATCCTGGTACTCGCCGCGTCCGACGGCGTCGAAGAGCGCCGTGAGAGCGTCTTCCGGAGAGCTGGCACCTGCCAATGTCGTCGTTGTAGTTGAACCCGGCTGGGAGGCCGTCGTGCAGGCGGCAACGGCCAGCATGAACAGTCCCACGGCAAGAACGGCCAACCTCACCGCGGCACTTTAGCTGCTGGTCGGCATAGCCCAGGAAGCCCGGCACCGTGCAGATTCCTAGCAGTGAGCATCAAAGGGCCACGCGACGATCAGACCCGTCGCTTGTCGGCGGCCTCAGCTCGCAACTCCGCGAGCCGTACACTGCGCGTCTGTGAGTACGCGCCGCTACTTTCTATCGGCCCTGATCGGTGTGGCAGCCGGAATCACCGGCGGACTCTTTGGTATCGGCGGAGGCATCCTGGTGGTACCCGGCCTCGTGCTGCTGATCGGGCTGCCGCCTCACTGCGCTCATCCGACGTCGGGTGCCGCCATAGTGGCCATGGCCGGCGCTGCTCTGGCTCGTTTTGCGGTCGCCGAGTCGGTGGATTGGCCCGCCGGGGTTGCGCTGTTCGCCGGAGCGGGGATCGGAGCCTTGGTCGGAGCCCGGATCATCGATCGGATCTCGCCTGAGTGGCTCACCCGGGTGTTCGTGCTGGTGATGGTCGCCTCGGCCGTCAGGCTGTTGGTTCCCGTCGAAGCTGCCGGATCGGAGGTGTTCGTCACATCGATCGACCTGACTCTGCTGTCAATCCTCGCTCTCTTGACGGCCGGGACGTTTGCCGGTCTTCTCGCCGCCATCCTCGGCGGCGGAGGCGGCCTCGTGTTCGTTCCGACCCTCGCCGGCCTTTTCGGGATGGATCAGCGTATCGCGCAAGGAACCTCGCTCGCGGCCATGGTCCCCACCACGATTGTCGCTGCGGTGGTGCATACCCGGGCCGGCAGAATCGACTGGCGAACCGCCGGCGCGGTGGGCGCCGGCGGCATCATCGGTGGGTTGACGGGCGCCGGCTGGGCACTGGGCCTCGACCCATTGCTGTTGCGGCGCCTCTTCGCCGGTTTGCTGCTGGTCTTGGCGATGCGAATGCTCCTCCACCAGAGGCGCCGGGCCCGAACCGTCGAAAGGTAGGCGAAGCTCTTCAGGCTGCTACCCGACCGGTACGCAGCAACTCGGACCGCCGATCCGGATCATTCAGCCGGGCTTTGCGGTACAGGTAGATGAGATACCCGAGCGCGACCAATTCCTGAATGATGCGCCACGGATCAGAGACGAGCCGCTCCAGAAGACCCGTCCAGTACTCAGGTGATCCCGGCGGGAAGCCCCATCCGAAGGCGGGCCACAGCAAAGTCTCCTGGACGGTCCACATGGCATCGAGAAGCAGGTGGATCAACGAGCCGACTGCCAATGCCATCCACTGCCGGCGCACCCTACCGCGGCGGGTGGTCAACAACACCACAGTCATCAGTACCACCGAAAAGAAAAGAGTGTGACCGATTGCCTGGCTGTTGCCGTTGAACAATGACGGGAAGAGGATTGTGCCGAGCGGCTTGTCTATCAGGTCGGGCAGGATGGCACCCAGTGCCAGGAACCGTAGGTCGACCTTCGGGTCACGAAACACGTACCTGAAGATGGCGATGGTCGCACCGATATGCCACAGAATCATCGATGACCGGGAGGGTTCACGGCGCGAGAATCCGCCGGCAGTGGAGGCAGCGAGGAAGGTCTTCGGTCAGCACCTGTCTCTGTTCGGCGGTCGACAGGCGGAGGTGACATCCGCCACAGATCCCGCCGTCTTCCAGACGACCAATGGCCACACCTTCCTTGTGTTCCCGCAGCTGCTCGTACAGTTCCAGCAGTTGGGGGTCGATGAGCGGAACCATCTCGCTCTTCCTGACTTCTTTCTTGGCTATCTCGGCGTCGAACTTCCCCCACTCGGCGGCGATGATGGCTTCGAGCCGTTGCTCTTCGGTCTGCGCGGATTCCAGTTCGACCTTGATGGCGGCCACCTCGGATTCCAGCTCTTCCCGCCGATCGAGAAGTACCAGAACCTCGTCTTCCATGGTGCTTTCCCGATTTCTGAGAGATTGGACCTCCAAGCGGAGATTCTCCGTCTCTCGAGCGCTCAGGCCCCCGGCAAACAGCCGCTGCTCCTGTTGGTGAACCTTCTGCTCCAGCAACTCGAGCTCGCCCTCGGCCTTGTCCTCCTCGAGGCTGATCTGCCTGAACTCGTCGGAGATCGCCGCCAGTCTCGCCCCGATCTGCTCGCTCCGGGCGTGGGCCGCCCGGTAATCGTCGAGTTCGGGGAGAGATTGGCGCTGATGAAGCAACCGGTCGATGTCGAGGTCGACAATCTGCAGATCGAGCAGGTCGTGAAGGCTCTGGAACTCGTTCATCGGCTGGGTTCTCCGCGGGTGGAACGTGTGAGGTCAACGGCCCCAGGCACGATACCCGCTACCAGAGCGTACAGCTTCTCCACCCCCGGGAACTCGGTCGCCAAATGCCCCGGGTCGACGATCGCCATGCCGCGGTCGGCCGCCTCGACCATCCGGTGGTGGCCGACATCGCCGGTGACGAATGCGTCGGCCCCTGCCGCAACGGCCGCCCTGATGTACGACGAGCCGGAGCCGGGGACGACCGCCACTCTGCCGACCGACCGTGCCGGATCGCCGCCGACCCGCAACCCCCGGTCGCCCAACGCACCGGCGATCCTGTCGACCAGGTCCTGAAGGCGAATGGGCTGATCCGGACTACCCACACGGCCCGCCAACCCGAGGTTGGCCGCCGTCGGATAGATGTCAAACGCCGGCTCTTCGTAGGGATGGGCACTCACCAGAGCCCGGATCACGGCATCCCGATGGAGGGACGACACGGTCATCTCCACGCGGACCTCTGCTTCCCGGCTGAGCGTCCCTGCCGCTCCCGTCACCGGAGTTGCCCCGTCGCCGGCGAAAAAAGCGCCGGTGCCCTCGGTCCGATAGGAGCAACGCGAGTAGTTGCCGATCGTTCCGCCGCCTGCTGCGGCCATGGCATCCGCCACCAGATCGGCGGACTCCGCCGGAACGAAGGTGACCACTTTCATCGATTCACCTCCGTCGACCGGGCCGAACCCGGTCGCGTCGATCAACCCGAGAGAGTGGGCGAGTGCATCGGCTACGCCGCCCGACGCAACGTCGAAGTTGGTATGGACCACAGCCAGGGCGGCTCCCGCCCGAATGAGACGGTAGGCGCGCCCGGCAGGTGAGGATCCGGCGACCAGCCGAACCGTCGGCCTAAAGAGCAGCGGGTGATAGGTCACCAGCAGATCGAGCCCCATATCCTCGACCCTGGCGACTACCGATTCGGTCACTTCGTGGCAGACGGCCACGGTGCCGGCCTCGTCGAGAGGGTCACCGAGCTGCAGGCCGACTGTGTCCCAATCGGCTGCCTTGTCCCACGGTGCCACTTGACCTATTCGAGCAAGGAGCCGTCCAACCTTCATAGGAAGGTGATGGTACTCACCCTGTTGCCAACAGGATCCAGGCGACACCACCGAGGACGGCGGCCGGCACCAGCGTGATGGCCACCGCTCGTCCGAGACCTTTGCTGCCCAGCACGACTGCCATTCCTGCTTTGACCAGCGTGTTGACGACGACCGCCGCGAGGACGGCCTGGGCGGCGAAGGTCGGATCAAGACCCTGGCGGGCTACTTCGTCGGCCATCGCCAGCGTGATGGCGTCGACGTCGTTGATGCCGCTCACCGCCCCCACCACGCTGAGAGCGGCTTCCGACGCTCGATCGATCAAGACCTTGGCGACGAAGATCACGGCGGCGTACAAGGCCGCAAACTGCAGAGCCGACTTGAGGGTCACCGGGTTCTGCAGTTTGATTTCGGAAGCTCCGGGTCTTGCTTCAAGCGGGCGGGTCCACCAGTAGATTGCCGCTCCTTCGACCAAGACGAAGAGCACCACGAGTGGTACGGCCAGCTTCAGGGCCATGTCGGGGGCAAACACGAAGGCTTCGACGAGCACCCTTGCATACATGAGCCCGGAGGCGGCGGTGATACCGGCGACCAGAGCGGTTTGCAACCGAGGCTGATCTTTCGACATCTTGGAGAACCCGAGCGTCACGGCCGTGGACGAGATCAACCCCCCCAACAGGCCCGTCACCCCGAGCCCCCGTTCGCCCTTGAAGCGCAGGGCGACATAGCCGGCCAGACCGATGGCGGCCACGAAGACCACCATCAACCAGACCCGACGGGGATTGAAAGCCTCGAACGGTCCGTAGTCCTGATCGGGCAACAAAGGCAAGACCACCGCGGTGAGCACCGCGAACTGCAGCACCGCCCGGACGTCCTCGTCCGAGAACCTGTCGGTGAGGTCGTGCAACCATTCTTTGGCCCGCAGGAGGGCCGCAATCCCAACTGCGACGGCGGCCGCCACGATCACCTGTTCGTTCCACACCAGGACGCCGACGGCAAAGGCCCCGAAACCCGCGAATTCGGTAGTGATTCCCCAGTCCCTGGTTCCGGCGGCGAACAGGATGTACGAGGTAACGATCATTGCCGCGAACGCGGCAGCTCCCACCACAAAAGCCGCGGCACCGTACATCTCTGCAAAGAACCCCGTAGCTGCGCCCCACAGACCGAACAACGCGAACGTTCGGACTCCGGCCGAGGCGTCTGCGGTGGAATGCTGATCGACTTGACGCTCCAGGCCGATCACCGCGCCGAGACCGGTAGCCGCCACAAGTGCAAGCAGCACGCTTCCGGGGTCTTCCATGCCACCAACGCTAGTGACCCGACTCACTCCCCACTCCCTTGGCGAAACACCCGAAAGATGCTGGGCCGTGCCCCGGCAGCCGAAAGAGGTATCGGCAGTCGGGCAGGATCGTTGGCGATCGCCCGTGCAGGCGCCGCCGCCGGGGCTGAGCCGGCAGTCCCACCCGCCCGGACGACCTGTGACGTGCACCTCGACCAGGCACGAATGGGTCGCCGGACCACTCACTTCCCGGGGCTGCCGACCCGGGAGCAGAGCCTGCTCACCGTTCGCCGGTTCCTCGGCTGTAAAGCGTGCCGGTGATCCCGCCGATACCTGCCGCCAGGGCCACCAACCCGATGATGATGAGCACCAATAACCAGTTCCGGGAGTAGAAGAGAGAGATGAGCCCCAGGACCAACACGCCCCAAAGACCCGATCCGGGCGCGGGTGGCGCAGCCGGCGCCGGGCAGCCTCTCGTCGGGTTCGGATTGAAACAAGGCTGCTCCTCGGCGGTGATAGCGTGACGTCGGCGCGGCGGACCTGCCGGGGCCCAGGGTCACAATCGAATGGCGAGGTAATGAGCAAACCATCATCTGTCCGCAGGGGCAGTTGGCAATGCGAATACGGCCATTCGGCCCCGTTCCGGCGAGTGCTTTCGTGAGTAGTCTGACCACAAACAGAGACGTAGAATTTCCCGAATAATGAGTACCGAGCAGGGCGAGGTTGCAGGACCAAAGGCCCGCACCCCCGACCCGGAGCAGTCCGATAGCGGGGGGTAGACATGACGTCGGTCGCGATCGAAGTGCCGATCATGTACGCCGACCACCACGTGGTCGAGGTCCGGCGGATCCTTTTTGAGATCCCCGGAGTGGAGACGATCAACGCGTCCAGTGCTTTCCAGACGGTTCAGGTCGAGTACGACCCGGACAAGACGTCACAAGACGATCTCATGGAGGTGCTCGAGGCGGCCGGGTACCTCGGAGATCTCTCCGTACCGGCCGAATCGGGTCAACCGGCGGTCGGTCGAGACGGTACGACCTATTTCCGGCATAGCGCAGCCTATGAAGCGGCCGGAACGGCGGTCGCTTTTGGGCAGGAAATCATCAATACGGGCAGGCCACTCTGGCCGTGTCCGGGCATGGGAACCGTTCCCACGATGGATGAATGAGGGAGAACTAGACCATGGCAGAAGAGGAAATCAGGATACCGAGGAAGAAGCGGCGCAGTCCGGAGGAGGCATCAGTCGACCCGGCGGCGCAGGAGATGCTGGCTTTCGCTGATCTCAGGGGAATCGGCACCGCTTTCAGCCGGGCAGATGCCATGGCGCCGTGCAACATCGGTTCGGCGGGGATGTGCTGCGACCTGTGCGGCATGGGCCCATGCCGGCTCACGAAGGATGGAATGACGGGCATCTGCGGCGCAACGATCGATACGATTCAATCCCGAAACTTCATCAGGGCCGTTGCGGCCGGTTCGGCTGCCCACTCCGACCACGGTCGCGACATGGCCTTCACCCTCAAGGCCGTAGCGAACGGCGAGGCAGAGGGGTACACGATTCGGGACATCGCCAAGCTGCGGACCGTTGCCGCCAAGTACGACATCCCCATCGAAGACCGCTCGCCGGAGGACATCGCCAACGACCTGGCCGACCTGTACATCGATCAGTTCGGTCAGCAACGCGGCACTCTAGCCCCGGTGCTGCGTGCTCCGGAGAAACGCAAGAAGATCTGGAATGAACTCGGGGTTACGCCCCGCGGGGTCGATCGCGAGGTGGTCGAGGCGCTCCATCGCACCCACATGGGCGACGACCAAGAGCCTGCGCACATCCTCCACCACGCGGTGCGCACTTCCCTTGCGGATGGGTGGGGCGGAAGCATGATCGCCACCGACATCTCCGACATTCTGTTCGGCACACCCGCCCCGGTCCTGGGCGAAGCGAACCTCGGAGTCCTCAAGGATGACATGGTGAACGTGGTCGTCCACGGACACGAACCCACCCTGAGCCAGATGGTCGTAGCTGCTTCGCAGGATCCGGAAATCATCGCCTACGCCAAAGCCGCGGGCGCAGAGGGCATAAACCTCTCCGGTATCTGCTGTACGGCCAACGAGATCCTGATGCGTCAAGGGATTCCGGCGGCCGGCAACTTCCTGCAGCAGGAGCTGGCGATCCTCACCGGAGCCGTGGAGGCAATGGTGGTCGACGTGCAGTGCATCATGCAGGCCCTGGTGACGCTGGCCGACGAGTTCCATACCAAGATCATCACGACATCCCCGAAAGTACGGATCAAGGACGCGACGCACATCGAGTTCGATGAGCACAACGCACTGTCTATCGCCAAGAACATTCTCAAGGAGGCCATCGACAACTACGAGAACCGGGGCGAGATCCGGATACCGGACTACAAGAATTCCCTCATCCCGGGTTTCTCCCACGAATACATCAACTACATGCTCGGGGGTTCCTACCGGGCCTCGTTCCGGCCGCTCAACGACGCCATCATGGCGGGACGGATTCGGGGCGTGGCGGCGATCGTCGGGTGTACCAACCCCCGCATCCAGCACGACTCCCATCACACCACCATCACCGAGGAGTTACTCAAGCAGGATGTGTTGGTAGTGGAGACCGGCTGCAGCGCCATCGCCAGTGCCAAGATGGGCTTTCTGCTCGGTGATGCCGGCCTGGACAGAGTGGGGCCCGGACTCCGGGAAGTGTGCGAGACGGTGGGGATTCCCCCCGTTCTCCACATGGGATCGTGCGTCGACAACACCCGCATTCTGACCGTTCTCACCCAGATGGTCGAGGAAGGCGGCTTGGGGGACGACATCAACGAGGTGCCGGCGGTCGGCCTCGCCCCGGAATGGATGAGCGAGAAAGCGCTGTCCATCGCTACCTACTGTGTGGCATCCGGAGCTTATGTGATGATGGGCGGTTCCAACCCGGTCGAAGGACGAGGCGACAAGATCCCGGACAGCGTCCTGGTGGCCGACTACTTCGACAGCGGATGGGAAGAACTGTACGGCGGCAAGCTGCAGTTCCTCGATGATCCCGAGGAGATGATCCGGCGAACGCTCGATCATATCGATGCGAAGCGTGAAGCGCTCGGTCTACCCGGATACGACCCGACTCAGTTCGGTAAGAGCGGTGATGCCCGGCTCGAGGAGATCGAGGGGTTGCCGCTCGAAGAACGCCAGGCCGCTCTGTACGGCCGGGTGCCGGCGAGCTAGAGGAGGCACGGCATATGTCCCGGTACATTGCGACGCGGGCTATTCGGGGCGCCAACGCGCTGGTCAACGAAGCGGAGGCCATGCTGGCTCGGGCGCTCGACGAGAAAGGGCCGGACACACCCGTTGCCTTCCCCAACACTGCCTACTACCTGCCCGTCATCTACGGCATGACGGGAAGAGAGATCGAAAAGCTCGGAGAACTGCCCGAGGTTCTCACTCAGGCACGCAACCTGCTGCACCCGACGCCGTCGCAGCGGCACTGGACCCCCTATCTCGGAGAGACGCTGGACAGCGGAATGGCTACGCTCCTGACGGCTGAGACGATCGAAGCGATCCGGTACGTCTACGGAATGCAACCCGAGCTGCTGCCCGGTTTCGAACTGGCCGGCGGTACCGCTTTCACCAGCCCGGACATGAACGACGCCGAAGGCGAGTCGGCGAACGGCCATCTGAACGGCGCCATCGACGACATCCAGTTGCGGTCATGGGGCATCCAACTGGTCGACGGCCGCATGCCCGGGTTCGCCGCCATTGTCGGCTGCGCAAAGTCCAACGAAGCGGCCGTGCAGATCGTACGTGAGTTGCAGCGACGCAACATCCTGTGCTTCCTGTCCGGCAATATCAACGGCCGCAGCATCATCCATCAGTTGGACGAGGAGGGCGTCGAGCTCGGTTACGACACGTACACGGTTCCCTTCGGAACGGACACCCTCAGCGCCATCTACGCCCTCGGGTTCGCTACCCGCTCGGCTCTCACCTTCGGTGGATTAAAAGGTGGGCAGGCGCGCGAGATCCTGACCTACAACAAGGACAGGGTCTTTGCCTTCGTGCTGGCCCTCGGCGAAGTCGACGACCTCAAGTACGCAGCCGCGGCCGGCGCCATCAACTTCGGCTTCCCCGTCGTCGCCGACACGGTCATCCCCCAGATTCTGCCCACCGGCGTTACCACGTATGAACATGTGGTTTCTCTGCCTTGGAACGAGATCGAGGGAGCCGACGACGTTGAAAAAGCCGAGCGGCTCGTCCAGAAATGTATCGAAGTGCGCGGAGTCAAGGTCCAGGTTGCCGATGTGCCGGTTCCGGTTCCCTACGGTTCCGCCTTCGAAGGCGAGGTAGTTCGCAAGGCCGACATGCGGGTGGAGTTCGGAGGCAGAGGATCCCGCTGCTTCGAATACCTGAAGATGGCCAAGCTCGATGACTTGACCGACGGCAAGATCGAGGTGGTCGGTCCGGACTTCTCCGAAGTCGACGACCAGGGCACCATGGACATGGGCATCGTCATCGAGGTGGCCGGCCGTCAGATGGAACAGGACTTTGAGCCCGTGCTCGAGCGCCAGATCCACTACTTCGTCAATGGGGCTTCGGGCATCCAGCACATCGGCCAGCGAGATATCGCCTGGATCCGTATCTCGAGTAAGGCAGCCGACGCGGGATTCAACCTCGAGGATTTCGGGAAGATCCTTCACGCCCGATTCCACTCTGATTTCGGCGCCATCGTCGACAAGGTGCAGGTGACCATCCACACGGAGCCCGGCCAGGTAGAGGAACGTCTCCGAGAGGCTCGCGAGACCTACGATTTTCGCAACAAACGGCTGGAGGACCTCACCGACGACGCAGTCGATGAGTTCTACTCGTGCACCCTCTGCCAGTCGTTCGCTCCGAACCACGTGTGCATCGTCAGCCCGGAACGACTAGGTCTGTGCGGTGCCTACAACTGGCTCGACTGTAAGGCCTCCTTCAACATCAACCCCACCGGCCCCAACCAACCCATCAAGTTGGGCAGAAAGGTCGACACGGATCAGGGCTACTGGGAGGGAACCAACGACTATGCGAAGGTTGGCTCGCACGGGGTCGTGGAAGAGGTGGCGATGTACTCCATCATGGAGAACCCGATGACGGCCTGCGGCTGTTTCGAGTGCATTGTCATGTTGATCCCCGAGGCCAACGGCGTCATGGTGGTGAGCCGCGAGGACACGAGCATGACTCCGGCCGGGATGACGTTCAGCACCCTGGCCGGCATGGCCGGGGGCGGTATCCAGACTCCGGGCGTAATGGGGGTTGGGAAGTTCTACCTGATCAGCCCTAAGTTCATCTCCGCCGACGGGGGTTTCAAACGAGTCGTTTGGATGTCCAGCATCCTCAAGGACACGATGGCCGAAGAGCTCAAAGCGGTAGCAGAGCGCGCCGGCGACACAGAGCTCATAGACCGGATCGCCGACGAGCGGTCGGTTACCACGGTGGAGGAACTCCTCCCGTGGATGGAAGAGAACAACCACCCGGCGCTGACGATGGACCCCATCTTCTGATGCGCCGAGGTCACCCAAAGTACAGGCAAACAGATACCGGCGCATTCGGGAGTGAGTTGTATGCCCATTGACATTCCCATGGACAACTGGCCGGGGTCGGTCAAGACCGTAACCCTGGGAGCCACAAGCGATCAGGGAGGTACCAGGTCGTCCACGGTGACGATCGGTGGCGACCAGTCGCTGCCCTTCATGCACTTCGAGAAGCCGACGGCCAACCGCCCGGTCATCGCCATGGAGATCGCCCCCGCCCGGCCGGCCGAGTGGTCACCGGTCCTCCTGGAAACCTGGAGCGAGGTGGTCGATGATCCGGGCGCCTGGGCGAACGCCTGCGAGGAGGCGGGCGCGGACCTCATCGTCCTGCAGTTCGGACTCAAAGGGGCGGGCGATGAACCGATAGCTGCCGATCTTGCGACGAGTGCGGTGAAGACGGTCCTGGGTGCCACCGGGCTGCCTCTCGTGGTGCTGGGACCGGGGCAGGCCGAGATCGACAACGCGATCCTGGTCCCCATAGCCGACGAAACCAAAGGTGAGCGGCTGGTACTGGGACTTTGCGAAGACGGCAACTACCGGACGATTGTGGCGTCGGCTATGGCGAACGATCACCTGGTGCTGGGCCGAACGCCGATGGACGTCAACCTGGCGAAACAACTCAACATCCTCATGACGGACATGGGTTTGCCCCTTGATCGGATTGTGATGGATCCCACCACCGGAGCGCTCGGCTACGGGATCGAATACGGCTACTCGGTGATGGAGCGGCTGCGGTTGGCCGCCCTGCAGGGCGATGCCATGACGCAGCTGCCGATGATGGTGAACCCGGGCTTCGAGACCTGGAAGACCAAGGAGTCCAAGGTTGGAGAAGGTGTACCGGAGGCGTGGGGCGAATGGACTGAACGAGGGGTGAACTGGGAGACCCTGACCGCCGTATCGCTCATCGAAGCCGGCGCCAATGTGGTCGTCCTCCGTCATCCTGACAGCCTCAAGCGAGTGAGGGCGGCCATCGACGATTTGATGGCCTTCGAGACGGTGTAGCAGGAGAGGACCATGGCGCTTTCCGGAATCCAGATCTACAAGATGCTCCCGCAGACCAACTGCAAGGAATGCGGGTTTCCCACTTGCCTGGCGTTTGCGATGAAGTTGGCGGCCAAGCAGGTCGAACTGGACGATTGCCCCTATGTGACTGAGGAGTCAAAGACTCAGCTCGCCGAATCGGCCGCTCCCCCCATACGCCTGGTCACCCTGAAAGGCAAGGCCGGAGAGGTTCAGGCCGGCAATGAGGTAGTGCTGTTCCGCCATGAGAAGAAGTTCTTCAACCGGCCGGGGGTCCTCATCCGAATGCTCGACACTGAAGAGCCCGAGTCGATCTCTGACAAAGTCAAGACGGCATCGTCGTACTCCGTCGACTACGTCGGCATGGAGCTTTCCATCGACGGCTTCGCCGTAGAAGCCGCCTCCGGCGATGCCGCAACCTTCGCAACGGCTGTGGATACCGTGCGAACGGCGACCGGGTTGCCGCTGATCCTGGTCGGCAGCGATTCGACGGTGCTGGCCGGCGGACTCGACAAACTGACGGGAGAAGCGCCGCTCGTGCTGGGTGCCGACGGGAGCAACTGGGAAGCGATGACCGATCTGGCCGCCCAGCACGAAGCCGCATTGGGAGTCAAGGGCGAGAGCCTGGAGGAACTCGCAGAGCTCACCGAGAAGATCAAAGAGAAAGGCGTCGAGGATCTAGTGCTGTACCCCGCGGTCCGGGACATGGGCACCTCCTTGGCTCTGAACACGCAGATCCGCCGCCTGGCGCTCAAGAACTTCCGGCCGCTCGGCCACCCGACCATTGCGTTCGCCACGAACTCCGGTGATCCGGCCCGCGAGTCCCTGCTTGCCGCTCAGGCCTTGTGCAAATACGCCGGATTTGTGGTGCTCGACACCTTCACTCCGGAGTTGATCTATCCACTCCTGGTGCTCCGGGAGAACATCTACACCGACCCACAGAAGCCGATCCAGGTCCAACCGTCCATCTATGAGATCAACAATCCGGCACCGTCTGATCCTGTTCTCGTCACTACCAACTTCAGCATCACCTACTTCAGCGTCGCCAATGAGGTCGAGGGCGCCGGACTGCCTGCCTGGCTGGTGGTGACCGATGCCGAAGGAATGAGTGTCTTGACTGCCTGGGCCGCCGGCAAGTTCGATGCGGAGAGGATCGCCAAGACGGTCAAGGAGTTCGGCGTAGCCGACAAGGTGGACCGGAAAGTGATCGTTCTGCCCGGACACACCGCCGTCCTCTCCGGGGAGCTCGAGGAGGAACTGCCGGACTGGGACGTCAAAGTCGGACCGCGCGAAGCGGTCGACCTTCCGGGCTACATGAAGACCGTTCTGACATAGCGAAAGGGAAGACGGGAATCGCAATGACCGACTACCTCGTTCGCTTCGATTCCCACCCCGAACCCATCGAGGTTCAAACCGGAGCCTTACTCGTCGAAGCAGCTCGCCGCGGTGGAGTGGAGATCCGCCAACCGTGTGGCGGACAGGGCCGGTGCGGGCGGTGTGCGGTGCTGATCGAATCCGGTCAAGTACGGCGACGGAGCGTCCTTCGCCTGTCGAAAGCCGATCTCGAGGCAGGCTATGCCCTGGCGTGCCAGACGGTGGTAGAGGGGGACGTTGCAGTCGTCGTTCCGCCCGCCGAGCAAATCCAACGACGGCTCACCACCGACCACGTCGCACCGGAGGCGGTGGTTCCGGAAGGGTACGACCCAGCCCGAGTACAGACCGTCCGGCGGATATTGCTCGAGCTCTCGGCCCCCTCCATGGACGACCAGACCGACGATTGGGGTCGGCTGTGTACCGCGCTGCGCCGGGCGACGGGGGTAACCCGCCTGGACACAACACTGGAGCAGATTCGCAGGTTGGGTCCGGTACTCCGAGCATCGGAGTGGCGCATCGCGGTGACGATCGACACGGGCCGGGACCCGAACGGAGCCGCGCATCTCATCCGAGTGGAACCTGCCACAGTTGCCGAAGGTGCGCCCCTGTGTGGCCTGGCCATCGACGTCGGCACTACCACCGTCACCGTCTGGTTGATCGACCTCCTCACCGGAAGGGTCCAATTCCAGGCCGGCGAGTACAACGGGCAAATCAGCCGGGGCGAGGATGTGATCTCGCGGATCATCTACGGCAGCAAGAACGACGGCGGTGAGGAACTCCGGGGTCTGGTCCTGGAGACCATCAATACCCTGGTCGATTCCGCATGTAGCCGGACCGGGATCGACGCTACGGCGATAGCCAAAGCTACGGTCAGCGGGAACAGCACCATGATGCACCTGCTGCTCGGTATCCCACCCGAGAGCATCCGCCTCGAACCCTTTATCACTCCGATCAACCACATGCCTCCGCTGCGCGCCAGCGACGTGGGAATCACCATGAACGCCGACGGCATCGTCGATCCACTGCCCGGGGTGGCCAGTTACGTTGGGGCCGACATCACCGCCGGAGTGCTCTCGTCGGGCCTGCGCTCCTCTCCGGAGACGGCGCTGTTCATCGATGTGGGAACCAACGGTGAGATGGTGCTCGGTTCGTCAGAGTGGCTGGTCACCTGCGCCTGCTCGGCCGGCCCGGCTTTCGAGGGGGCCGGGGTGCTACACGGCATGCGGGCCGATATCGGAGCCATCGAGGAGGTGTGGATCGACGGCCGCACGTACGAGCCGACATCCCGCGTGATCGGCGATGTCGCACCGCGAGGAATCTGCGGCAGCGGGCTCATTTCGCTGGTTGCCGAGATGTTCCTCACCGGGATTCTCGACAAGGGCGGTCACATCAACCAGACGCTGGCCACCCCCCGGGTACGTCGCGGTCTGCACGGCGCCGAATACGTCCTAGCCTGGTCCAAGGAGACCGAAACCGGTGATGACATCGTGATCACCAGGGTCGATATCGACAACCTGCTGAGAGCCAAGGCGGCCATATACGCCGGATTCAACGTCCTGGCCGACCGGGTAGGGGTCCCGCTCGACTCGGCGGAGCGAGTCCTGATCGGCGGATCTTTCGGCAAGTACATCAACGTCGAGAAGGCCGTAGACATCGGCCTCCTCCCGGACATGCCCTGGGAGCGCTTTGACTTCCTGGGGAATACTTCCGTTCGAGGCGCCTACCTCGCACTGCTGGACCGTGAGGCGCGCGCCGAGATCACCGAAATCGCCTCATCGATGACCTACATCGAGTTGTCGGCCGACAACTCGTTCTATGAGGCCTTCACCTCGGCGCTGTTCCTGCCTCACACGGATCTCTCCCGCTTCCCTTCGGTGGCAGCGGCAATGACATAGGAAGGACTGGACCATGTACATCATCGGCGAAAACATCCACATCATCTCGGAAAAGGTGAAAGCCGCGCTGGCGGAAAGGGACGCCGGATTCTTCCAGAAACTCGCCGTCGCCCAGGTGGAAGCCGGAGCGCAGGCGCTCGACCTGAACCTGGGACCGCGGAAGAAGGACTGGGAGGAAGTCTTTCCCTGGATGGTGAAGACGGTCGAAGAGGCGGTAGACGTTCCCCTGAGCCTGGACAGCACCAACCTGCAGGGGATCGAGGCAGGACTCCAAGCGATCACCAAAGCGCAGCCGATCATCAACTCGGTCTCTGCCGAAGACGAACGATTAGAGGCCGTCCCCTTGGTGGCCAAGAAATACAACGCGAAGCTGGTCGCCCTCACGATGGGAAAGAGCGGAATCCCCGTCTCGGCCGACGAACGAGTCAACATTGCTATCGAGAAACTCATCCCGCGGATGCTGGAGATCGATTTCCCCGTGTCGGACCTCATCATCGACCCGCTGGTGCTCACCGTCTCCGGCTGCCAGGAGTACGCACCCGAACTCATCGAGGCCGTTCGCACCCTCCAGGTCGTATGGGATCCACCGCCGGCCATCTCGGTCGGCCTGTCCAACGTGTCCAACGCGGTACCGACCAAGAATCGCTCTCTCATCAACCGCGTCTACTGCGCCATGCTCATGGGCTCCGGTCTGCAAATGATGATTGCCGACCCGTTCGACGAGGCACAGAAAGAGGTCATCCGGGTCATCGAGGAGCGCGACGACAGCACGCCCGTCGGGAAACTGTACCTCTCGATCAGCGATCGGGTCGCCGCCATGGAAGAGCCGTCCGTGGATGACGTGGACATGAGCGATCCCGAACAGGTGAAGATCTGGAAGACTGTCCAGATCCTGCTCAACCAAGTCATCTATGCCGAGTCGTATTTGCAGCAATGAACAGAAGGAGACCTTCGATGTCGAAATTCAGACCGGCTCCCCGCTGGCAGCCCGCCTGGCGTCCCTTCCAGAGCGAGACACTCGGTAATCGAGCACTCATAGCCGTCGAGCGAGCGTTCAAGGGTCCCGTGTACGGATGCCGGATGTGCGGCAACTGCCTGCTGCAGGAAACCGCCTTCATCTGTCCCATGGAGTGCCCCAAGGGCCTGCGCAACGGACCCTGTGGAGGTTCGACACCTGAGTATTGCTACGTGGATGAAACCCGCCCGTGTGTCTGGTACGAGATCTTCGACCGGGCATTTGAGATGGGACGGGAGGACAAGCTCCTCGAGGTGCTGCCGCCGCTCGACTGGGAAAAGGTGGGGGGCGAGACCTGGGGAGACGTTTTCCGTCAAACCCAGCAGGTCGGGTTCGGCAACTTCTTCGCCGGAATGCGCAACCCGCAGACGCGCCCGCAGACGTGGGAGTCGGTCTTCGGTCCCGTCCGTCAACCCGACTGGTGGCAGGGTGACGCGGAGTACCACGCCCCGGCATACGAGGAACCTGCCTCTGAGCTCGAGCGCCGGTTGCGCGCCGGCGAGTTCGTCGTCACTTCAGAGGTTGCCCCGCCGATGGGTGCCGGCACCAGCAAGCTGGTTCGTGACATTGCGATGATCAAGCCTTATGTGGCAGCGATCAATTTCACCGATTGTCCTTCCGCTACTCCCCGTATGTCCAGCCAGGCGTGCAGCCTCACGGCGCTGCAGGGCGGCGCCGAACCGGTCATGCAGATCGCGGCACGCGACCGTACCCGGGTTGGAGTCCAAGCCGAAGTGATGGGCGCCAGCGGCCTCGGCATTCGCAACCTGTTGTGTCTGTCCGGCGACAGCCCGGCAATCGGGCCGGCACCCCGTAGCCGCATGGAAGTGGTCGACATCGAATCGGTTCAGATGCTGTGGATCCTCCGCCGGATGCGCGATGAAGGCATCTACCTGGACGGCCGCAAGATCAAGAATCCACCGATGTACTTCCTGGGAGCAGCGGCTTCGCCGTACGCTTCCCGGCCCGAGTTCCAAGCTCTGCGTGAGCACAAGAAGGTGAATGCCGGGGCGCAGTACTTCCAGACCAACCTGGTCTACGAAACGCAAGGACTCGAGATTTGGCTCGACTCTCTGGCCAAGCGGAACATCCTCGACAAGGTATACGTTCTCATCGGCATCACTCCCCTCAAGAGCTACAAGATGGCGCGCTACATGAACGACGACGTGCCGGGGGTGTTTGTGCCCGACCAGATCCTCGAGCGACTGGAGAACGCAGGTGACCGAGAGAAGGAGGAGGGAGTCCAGATCACACTCGAGCTCATCGACAAGATCAAGGGAATGGGCGGGGTGCACGGCTTTCATCTCATGCCCGTGATGTGGGAGGCGATCGTTCCACGCATCGTGACGGAAGCAGGCCTCTTGCCGCCGGATTTCGCGGCTCCTGAAAATCACGACGAGCTGATCGTAGGGGGCTGAAAGCGGCATGAAGATAGCAATAAGCGGGAAAGGGGGTGTTGGGAAGACAACCCTGGCGGCCCTGCTCTCCCAGACGTACGCCGATCGAGGGCGAGCAGTCCTGGCGGTGGATTCGGATCCGTCCCCATCCCTGGCACGCGCCCTTGCTTTCCCCGGCGAACTGCTCGATTCCTTGCGACCCATCGCAGAGATGGAAGAGCTGATCGAAGAGCGCACCGGTGCCAAACCGGGGGCCATGGGCGGCTTCTTCACGCTCAACCCCCGAGTCGATGATCTACCCGAGCGGTACAGCGCCGTCCACGCGGGAGTCCGCTTGCTGGAAATGGGCTCGGTCGAGTCGGGGGGCTCCGGGTGTATCTGTCCGGAGAGTGCCATGTTGAAGACGCTGTTCACCCACCTTCTCTTCCGAGACGACGACGTGCTCATCATGGACATGTATGCCGGGGTCGAGCACCTCGGCCGGGCAACGGTGGATTTCGTCGATGCCATGCTGATCGTGGTCGAACCAACCAGAAGGAGCCTTGCCACGGCCGGCCAGATCAAGAGACTTGCCGAGGACATCGGACTGACCCGGATGTGGTTGGTCGGGAACAGAATCCGCGGCGACCAAGACCTAGCGTTTCTCGAAGCAGAGGCCTCCGACCTTTCACTGCTCGGGTACCTGCCCGAGGATCCGGGAGTCGTTGAAGCCGATCGCCGCGATGAGTCCGTGTACGCTCTCGTGCCGCCGCTGCGCGAGGCTGCCGACCGGATTGCCGATGAGCTCAACGAGTTGATGCCAGTTTCGAGCGGACCAAGAGGTAACGCATGACGACGACCATCGCCGTGGCCGGCAAGGGTGGAGTGGGGAAGACGACGATCGCCGCCCTGACCATCAAGTACTTGGCCCAGACCGGGCAGGGAGCCACGCTGGCGATCGACGCAGACCCCAGCAGCAACCTCAACATGGTGCTCGGTCTCGATCTCGAATGGACGGTCGGCGACATCCGTGAAGGCCTGCTCACCAAAGTCAAGGAGAGTGTCACTGCCGGAGGAGCCGCTATGGGCGGGATGCCGGGCGGGGTGAGCAAGCGCGAGTACCTCGACTACGAGGTGCGGTCATCGCTTTCAGAGGGGATCGATTTCGATTTGATCGCAATGGGTCGTTCGGAAGGTCCCGGCTGCTATTGCGCAGTGAACCACAACCTGCGGGAAGTGATCGACACCATCGGAGATCATTATCGCTATGTGGTGGTGGACAACGAGGCAGGCATGGAACACCTCAGCCGCCGAACTACTCGCGACGTGCAGCATCTGCTGATCGTCAGCGATCCTACCCAGCGGGGCATCGTGGCGGCGGGCCGCATCGCCGGATTCCGTCACGAGCTGGACGTCCATATCGAAAACGCCTATCTGATCATCAATCGGATGCCGGCCGGCGAGATACCCCCCGCTCTGCAGGAGGCGGTAGACCGGCTGGATGTCCCATTGCTCGGCACCATCCCGGAAGCGCGTGACGTCACCGAGTTTGACTTCAGCGGCCGCCCCCTCGTCGAAATGGAAGATGATTCTCCCGTGTACCAAGCGGTGACCGGCATGCTGGAAAAGATCCTGTGAGCACGACCGGCTCCGGGTTCGGCGGTCACTGACCACATGCGGATCCTCGGGATCATTACCGGCGAATACGGCGAGCGGCACCTTTCCAACGTGCGGGAACACGCCCCGCCGGGCTGGGTGGTCGAACAATGGGAGGCTCCTTCCCGGTTCCCGATCGTGATCGACTATCCCGATGAGTTCGTCCCAACCGACCTCCCGTCGGCCGATTTGGTCCTCTCTTTCCCCGAGGTGTCGGCAGTTGCGGAGTTGATCCCCGATGTAGTGAAGGTGACGGGCGCTTCTGCCGTTGTCGCTGCGGTCGACAACGAAGCCTGGCTTCCACGCGGGCTGGCCCGCCAGTTGCGGGGCTGGTTGGAGAAGATGGGAGTTGTATGCGTAACGCCGAAACCGCTCTGCTCTCTGACCGAAAGCGACTACGGAGTGGCGCGGAGGCAGCGAATGCCCTATCAGGATCCTTTGATCTCCGAGTTCGCCCGCTACTTCGGGCAACCGAACCTTCGACTCACCATTGATCCTCGCACGAAGAAGATCACCGGGACGGAGGTCATCCGCGATGCCGTGTGTGGTTGTGCTCGCTACGTGGCTGAACGCTTGATCGACCTTCCCGCCGACGACGCCGAGCAGGAAGCCGGCCTCTTGCACCATCACTACCCGTGCCTGGCCAGTATGGGCATAGACGTCGATTTCAGCGACACGCTCATGCATGTATCGGGAAACGTCCTCAAGGACAACGTGGCGGAACAGCTCAAGCCTTTCAAGACGGTCCGATATTTCGTACCCGACCCGTGAACTGAGGCGGACTCCCCGAGCGGCACTGGACCAGTTGGGAGCTCGTTTCCCTACTCCCTCGATTTCCGGCATGGTCGAGGGCCGCCTCCGGCCCGCCAACCTCACCCGACCCGACGAAGCATCATCACCAGCATCCCCGCCGGTAGAGAGCCGCCTCTACGAGTCCGGATAGCAGAGATTGATGGCATCGCCGGATTCGTCTCCGAAGGAACCGAAGTCCAATTCGTCGCACCAGACGCCGTAATCATCGAGACATCGGCCATCTGCGTGGCACCCATACTCCTCCGGCGAGTAGCTGGGAATCGAACTCGTCCGGGCTTCCAGGTTGCTGACGATCACCTCTTCGAAGTTGTCGGTGCCTTCCTCGTAGGCGTCGTAGCAGGCAGCTGTGTCCTTCCCAAAGTTCTCGCGACAGAATTCGGCCGTCTCGGAATCGAGGAGGGAGAGGATGAGAAACTCGTCGTAGACCGGTCGACCGACATGCGGATCCGCCGGGACGGTAGATGCAACTGTGGTCGAGAGCGGAGGGACGGTGGTACTGCTTTCAGCCGCGGCCACCGGCTGGTCGGCCGGCTCGTTGCCGAGAACCAGCGTGCCGATGATTCCCACCAGGAAGACGGCCACGAAGAAGCCGACCACATACAGGTAGGTCTTGTCGCTATCGCCCGGCAACCTGCTCCCCTTCTCCGTCGCCCCCGTTTGACATACGGGCCTGTCGTCCCAACCAGGCCACCATCCCAAACTACCACTCAGCGTGCGCCCGTGGGGACCGAATGTGCGGTCCAGGCCGGTATCCATCCCATCTCGGGTTCTCTCGTCCGCCACCGCAGTCACGCCGGGGAGAAGATCGCAGCAACGATCACCGCGCTCAAAAACCTCGTAGACAACGGACGACAAGAGTGGCGACGCGGTCGGGCACCTCTTCAAACGGGAGAAACGCCCCTCCCGAACTGGCCCGATGGGCTTCCTCCGTTCTGGGAGACGCCCCGCCCGGTCGCGGGAAAATGGGCCGCTGGGACTATGGACCTGCCGGTTATCCACAGGTACAAAAAGGAAGACATCGGCCCGGCCGTAGCCACGGCCCCAGCCAGCCGCTCTGTGGTTTCGCCCCAAGGTGGCTTGCCTCCCAGCTTCGGCAGAGCGGCCGGGCCGGTGTCCTTCTCCTGGATTGAACCGCGAACCACCGGCAGATGGAATAGGCCCAACGACCCATTTCGCCACAGAGCGTGGGAAATCCTACCTTAGGGCAGCGGAGTACGCTCCGTGAGCGCCGACGGTCCTGGTTCGGAGTGGTCGGGTACTCCGGGACCCGACCGACCCTCCCAGCCTTCAAGCCCCCCTCAGCCATCGTTCCCTCGAGCCCGAAGGACCGGTGGCGGAATGCCATCCCGATGGAACGACGGTGCTGCGGCTCAGGGCGGGCACTGCTACCGGCGATCTACTCAATACTGGGCGTACCCTGCCGGCAGGTAGAGTCGAGTTCGGAAGGCACGGCACATCGACATGCCGTTAGAGTCCTTGGCCCCTACGTCGACCGGATTGCACCTGCGAGGGTGACCGATACACGCCAGGAGGTTCGTTGTTGTCGGAGCGAAGAGCCCTGAGAAAGCACTCAACCCGCACGCGACGGTGCGCACTGGTGGTGGGGATTCTCTTCCTCGTCTTGGCGGTGCCCACCGTTGCAGGCGCCGCCGACGATGTTTGGGAAGGTGATCCCCTGGGGCTCATCGCTTTCCAGGACGAGGTGTCGTCCCTCTACACATCGGGCCTGGATGTGTGGGAGGTGTGGATCTGCCAGTTGGCCGACGGATCGGTCCCGATTGATGCCTCCGCCACGGTGGAGCTTCTCACGAATGAGGTCGGTCCATACTTCCTCACCATGTCGGGTGGCGACTATCAACCCACGTTTCGGGTTGGAGGAGTCGTAGCATCGCCGGACCCAGAGCCGGCGCAGGATCTCGGCGGCTGGTACCTCAACGACTGTGAACGGCGGGTAGCGGCTGCAACCAGCGGCGACGCGTCCGGAGCCTTGATCGTCGCCAACACGGACTACCTCGGCGGCTACGGCACCATCGGAATAACGTGCCCACCCGGCTATCCCTACCCCTGCCCCAGCTCCTATCCGGACAACGGGCGAACGGCGGTCGTCGGAGGCGGCACGGTAGTCACCGTCCCGCCCCTAGCACAACCGCGGATCTCGGCGGTCGCACACGAGATCGGGCACGCGATCGGGTGGCCGCACTCATTTGGTGGGCTCACCAACGACGAGTCTGGTCGCGCTTCCGAATACGACAATCCAATGGACCTGATGAGCGGTGCCCTCTGGGCCGTTCTGCAAGGGTATTCGCCGGCCATCAATCGGTATGCGGCCGGTTGGGTGAGCCCGACGTCCGTTACTTTTCACAGGAAAGGAAGCTTCGAATACCAGGTTGGGGCACTGGGGACATCGGCTCCCCAGATGCTGGTTCTTCCCACCGACGCAGGTTCCTCGCAGTATCGGTTCATGGGTGCGAGAGTCCCGGAAGGCTACGACGTATCGCTTCCGGCTCACGGGATCGAGGTGTACGAAGTCAACCAATCTGCGGATGTCTGCGAACGCTATTGGTGGGAGGAACCCGATTGGCCCTGCTACGGCGACAGACGCCGGACCAGCCAAGTCCCCGCCGTGTCCGGCTACGACGGCACCGACCACGTCCACGGTGTTGGCTCGACGTTCGAAGTTGGAAACGTCACTATCGAGGTCGTTGATTCGGTCAACGGTGTCTATACGTTGAAGGTCAGCGGCGATGCGGTCACCCAGCGGTTCCTCGACGACAACGGCAACGCCCACGAGGCCAACATCGAGACCATCGCCCTCGAAGGCATAACCCTCGGCTGCAATCCGCCCATCAACGACAGATACTGCCCAGCCCAACACGTCAATCGTGCCGAAATGGCTGCCTTCCTGCTGAGGCTGATCGGCGAGGCAGAGTCTTTGCCCTCCCACCAGGGGTACTTCCTGGATGTGCCGCCCGGCCTGTGGTACACGGGCTTCGTCGAGCAGCTCTACCAGCTAGGGCTCACAGTCGGATATGGGGACGGAAACTACGGACCGATCGACCCGGTTGCGCGATCTCAGATGGCCGCGTTCCTGCTGCGTGCTCTCGGCGAAGAAGGCAACCTCACCGCCGCAAGAGGGGTCTTCGCCGACGTTCCCGTCGACGCCTGGTACGCACCGTACGTCGAGCGGCTCTATGACCTCGGGATCACAAGCGGGTGTAGAACAGAGCCGCTCGAGTACTGTCCCGGCGACCTGGTGAAGCGAGACCAGATGGGCACCTTTCTCGCCCGCGCTCTCGCCGTCGGTTAGCCACCCAGGTCAAAGGAAGGCGCAACCGGCCTGATCTCTCCTGGACATCGCGATCGGTTTCCCAGCCTCGGCCGAAACCCGCCCAAGAGGCGCCGGTCGACACCTCCCGCCGCAGGGGGAACATGGGCGCCCTTGGACTTCTCAGCGAGTATGAGGCAACCGTCGACCCGAACCGCATTCTCCGGCAACTGTTGTAGTGTCGGCCTACCTTCGGCAGAAAGACTCAACGATGAACGAGAGATGTACCCATATCGGCGACCTGTCGACCGCCACCCCATCAGGGAACGGCTGCGTAGAATGCCTCGAAATCGGCGGAACCTGGGTACATCTGCGTGCGTGCGTGGAGTGCGGTCACATAGGGTGTTGCGATCAATCGCCCAATCGGCACGCCACCAAGCACTTCCACGGGGCCGGCCACCCGGTGATCAGGAGCTTCGAGCCGGGTGAAGCGTGGTGGTACTGCTATGCCGATGATGCCTTCTTCGAGTTCGAGGGGATCGACCCGCTTCGAAACTGACCCCTACCATCCGCAACTCGAGAGGCATCGGATGGTCCCGGCAGTGCTCGTCCCCTACGATCCTCTCCCATGAGCGCTCCCACCTTCGCAGTTTCGTGGGACGAGGAACGAGCCCGCGATCTCGCTGTGGCACGTCGCCGGGCAACGGGGCTGTTGGTCTTCGCCGCACTCGTCTTTGTGGCCACTCACGTCTTCACCGACGGAACCGGCTTCTGGGGTTATCTGCAATCCGCCGCCGAAGCTGGTGTTGTTGGCGGCGTGGCGGACTGGTTTGCGGTGACCGCCTTGTTCCGTCATCCACTCGGGATACCCATCCCCCATACCGCCATCATTGCCCGCGGGAAAGCCGTGTTCGGGCGCGGCCTGGGAGAATTCATCGCTCACAACTTCCTCGACCCGGACCAGCTGGCCGAGCGACTCCGCGACCTGGATCCGGCCTCCCGCTTGGGCGAGTGGCTCGTGCGGCCGAGCAACGCCGAAGTGGTCGCTCGGCAGGGCAGCGGTGTGATTGCCGGCATCGCCGACGCCCTGGGGGATGAAGAGATCCAGGAGAGCATCCGGCAGGCCGTCGAGGAACGCATCCGAACGGTCGAACTGACCCCCATCCTCGGCGGAGCCATCGAGTTGGCCATGGAGGGCGGCCATCACCATGTCCTCGTCGACGCAACGCTGCGCGGCGCATCCCGTGCCATCGAGGAGAACCAAGACCTGCTCCGAGAGCGAATCCGCCAGGAATCACCGTGGTGGATACCGGAATCCGTCGATCTCATGGTATTCGAGAAGGTCTACGACGGACTGCAGCGATTCGTCCGCGACGTCACGGCCGATCCGGATCACGAGATCCGGAGACACTTCGACTCCCAGGCCTTGCTGTTGGCAGATCGGCTCAAGGCATCACCCGACTTGCGTATGCAAGGCGAACAGCTCAAGGCAGAGTTGCTGAATCATCCCGAATTCCAGGCTTGGGCCCAAGTGCTCTGGACCGATTTGAAGCAGCAACTCACACGAGCGGCCGGCGAACCCGAATCGGAGTTGCGTCGCCGCCTCGAGGTGTGGACTATCGCGGCGGGCGAGCGACTTGCCCACGATCCCGACCTGAGACACCGGGTCAACACCTGGGTGGTGTCCGTCAGCCGTCAGGTGGTCGAGCAGTCGGGTGGCGAAGTGGCCGACCTGATAGCTTCGACCGTCGACCGCTGGGACGCCAACGAAGCAAGCCGACGATTGGAGTTGCTGCTGGGCCGGGACCTCCAGTTCATCCGCATCAACGGCACCTTGGTGGGCGCCCTGGTGGGACTGCTCATTCATTCGTTAGTGCAGCTGACCGGGTGATCGCCTCTTGCACCCGATCGGTAAGAGCTTGATCCCAGTCTTCTCATGGCCCCACCAGGTCCAGCGCCCGATCAATACCGCCCGGATACGGGGCCGGCAGGCGGCACAGCACCCGTCGGCCGATGGGGAAACAGCTCAACGGCTTCCATCGATTGATGATTCGAGTCAAGGACAAGGGATCTGGATTTCAAGCGAAGAAGCGTTGATAACCACCGTACAAGAGCAATACGATCAGCCAGTTGCGAGCCAATTTGCTCAGGCTGACCCAGAGGAGAAAGGGAATGGGCTTGATTCCGAACATGCCGGCTCCCACCGCCAGCACAGTGGCCAGGCCGGGTAACGCCGACACGAGGAGAAGGCCCGACCCCCAGCGTTCGTACCAACCTTCGACCTGAGCCCAGCGTTCATCATCGATCGAGGAGAAACGTTCTCGAACCGCGGCTTTGCCATGCCGCCCAACTCCGTAACCACCGTAAGCAATGGCGATACCCACCACGCTCAACCCGAGAACCGCCAGCCAGGCTCTCGGGTTCGTCGGCAGATCCATCATTGATCCCTCAATCTCCTCCCCGCCTCTCCCCCAGTGTCCCCAATCTGGTTCCCCCTTGCGTAGCTACGACGAACCCTTCGGTGCTACCAAGCGACGTGGCTCTCCTTCAGGATCAACCTAATGCCGGAGTTAGAAAAGGGAGCGTGGAACGCCGAACGGTCTTCGGCCCGGAACGAAACCGACGCTGTTCCCGAGTGTGAGCAGGCCGTTCGTGTCGGGAACACCCAGGCTTTCCTGAGCCGATCATCGGTGGCTCGAAGTCAACGACCGCTGCGGCGGGTCGCCTCAACGGCGCCGGCGATTCCCCCCTTGAGCTGCAAACCCTCGGCGATGTCACCGAGCCGGACGATCTCGTCCTCGGCAAGGGTGAGTTCGACCGCCTCGGCGTTCTGCGTGACTTGTGCGACGCTGCTGGCCCCGGGAATCGCAACGGTGTTCGGGTGCGAAAGGACCCAGGCCAGGGCCACCTGCGCGGGAGTGGCACCGTGGGTTGCACCGATCTCGTTCAGCGCCTCGAGCAGCGGCGTTGCTCGAGCCAAGTTCGCCGCGGAGGCCAGTGGATTGAGAAGATTTCTGCCACGAAACCCCCGGGGCGGGTTCTCGGGGCCGTACCTGCCCGAGAGAAGCCCTTGGGCGAGGGGGCTGTAGGCAATGACGATCCGATCGTTGGAGGCCGCATATGGGATGAGATTCCGGAGCGGTTGGCGCCGAACGAGATTGAACAGGACCTGGTTGGACAGGATTGGTGTTCCCAACACCTCCTCGGCGCGCTTCCACTGGCGCAAGGAGTGATTGCTGACACCAATGTGACGGGTGATCCCGGCCCGATGCACCCGGCGCATCCCTTCCATGCCGAGACGGACCGGGAACACCGGATTGGGCCAGTGCATCTGATAGAGGTCGATCTGGTCGACTCCCAGGCGGCTCCGGCTCTCCCCGGCGCTTCGCTCGACCCGACCCGGCAGTGGGACGACCGGCAGGAACTTGGTGGCGACAAAGGCGCGGCGCCCGTCGAGGGCCCGTCCGAGGATCTCCTCCGAGCGGCCCGATGCGTAGACCTCGGCCGTGTCGAAGAAGTTGATGCCCATCTCGAGAGCACGCTCGACGATGTTGTGTGCTTCGTGAGTCGCGTAGTCCTCGCCGTAGCCCCACTCCCGAGAGCCGAATTGCCAGGTGCCGAGGCCGATCACCGAGATGGTTTCGCCGGCGGATTCGAGGTATCGCATCCCGCCATTGTCGTCAATTCCGACACCTACCGGGCACCACCACCCCGGAACGGCGAGCAGGACGGTGGAGCAGATTCCCGACCGTCGCATGTCTGGCGTGTCCGAACCCACCGGCACCATCCTGATTGTCTGTGCCAGACGCTCCAGCGCACCGGTTGACGCGACCTGCAACTTGCGTAGTGGTCCGCTCGGTCTACTCGACTCGGCGACATTTCCCTTGATGTCCTCTCGCGATGGGCGTAGAACGTGAGAAGGAGCCCAACCGGTGATCTGCCGGGAATCTGGGCCGGAGAGGGGGTGGCTGTATGAAGGCTGCCATCATGTTCACCTACACCCGACCTACACCGGGCCGTGAGGCCCAGGCGCTGGAGGTGTTCACCGATTCTTTGACGTTCTTCGGCAAGCTCGCCGCCGACGGCAAGTGCGATGAGCCGATGGTCTACCAGGCTCCCTCGGGGCTAGGGATGATGATCATCCACGGCGAACGGGAGTCGCTCCTCGAGATCATCGGGGCCGAGGACTTCGTGAAGCTGTACACCAAAGTGACGTTCGCAGTACCGGATATCAAGTACGAACTGGCGGCGACCGGCGAGAGCGTACAAGACAATATGCAGGTCTGGAGTGCCGTCGGCCTCGAACTCGGGTACATGTAGCGATTGTCTTCGAGGACCCTCCTCGATGGGAACCGTTTGGATGTGAAGGTCCCAATCGACCGGCCCATGCCCTTGGGAGTGCGTGAACAACACCGAGAACGCACTGGTCTGGCATTCCTCGGCGGTCGAACGGGTCCGACTAGCCGAAGGCCCGTTGGAGAAGGGGAGCCGGACCCGCCAGGTCGACCGGTTCCTGGGCCGGCGCGTCCACTGGGAAGTGACTTGAACTGCACCGCTAATCTCGCCCCGACCGCACCCTCTCCGATCCCTTCGACATGGAAGTCGAGTGGCGACGGGATCAGGCCGGCGACGCTACCCGGTTCACCATGACCATGGCCTCCGAGACCCGGTCGGGAGGGCTCTTCGGCAGGCTGGCCGACCCCGTCGTGATACGGATCGCCAAGCGGGACTGGCAAGCCAGCCTGGACAGACTGAAGGAGATCTCGAATCCGATAGCGCCTAACGGACCTGCCGTCGCCGAGACGGTCCGGGGGGAGCCTTCTCGCCGGTGCCTCCGAGCGCGACAATGAGAGAGCCAGACGCCCCGGTCGGTACACGAAGGATGCCCCCTCCGACGGACATCCTCCCTCCCTTCCCCGACCGGGGCCCAAACCTGCCTCAGATACACAAAGGACGGCTTCTCGAGGCCATCGGAGGTCGTCTTGGTTGGGGTCCCGGCGGTGAGAACGCCAAGACACCTCGAACGCCGAACCTCCGCCGCCTCCCGGCAGACGGCGGATCTCATCGCAGGAGCCGGTCGCGTTCCTCTGCAATCAACCGGCTTCCCTACGCAGGTGTCTCGCCATCCGGTGCCGATGGTCCCCCCGGGAGGCGCGGTGGCAACTCAACCCGAAAGAGGGTACGACCCGGCTGCGAATCGACCGTGAGGTTCCCGCCGTGGTGATGGATCACGATGTTCCGGCTGATATCCAAGCCGAGCCCGGTCCCCGACCCGGGCGGCTTTGTTGTGAAGAACGAATCGAAGATGCGTGACTGGATATCTTCAGGAATCCCGGGACCGTTGTCTTCGATCTCGACGCCCACCCCCGATTCGAAGCGAGCAACCCGCACGATCAGCCGCCCGTTGTTCGTATTCGATTCGGCCAGCGCGTAGAGAGCGTTGTCGATCAGGTTCGTCCACACCTGGTTGAGCTCGCCGCCGAGCGCTTCGATCCGGGGCAGGTCGTCGGCGTATTCGCGACGAACTTCGACATCCCGGGTCTTGTGCTCGAGCAGCATCAGCGTATCGTCAAGACCGGCGGTCACATCCACGTTCTGGACGGGCGCCTGGTCGAGGTACGCATACGATTTGAGTGCCTTGACGATTGCCGACATGCGCCGCGTTCCCTCTTCGATCTGGTGCACGAGCGAGAGTTGCTCTTGAGCTGCAAAGATCAGGCCGACTACCCCCGGCAGCTTGGCATCTTCCACATGGTCGGCGAGGTCGGAGAGCTGATCCAGGGTCACTCCGGCCTCCAGCAGACCCGCCGCCAGCTCCCAGCTCCTGTCCACGTGGTGGTCGGCGAGCCACGCCTCGATGTCGTCTTCGAGGTCGGCTCGGTCAAGAGCCGAAAGGGATGAGCCGCGGCCCCTTCGCTCACGGATCGACTCGAGCAGTTCCTCGAGGAGAGGCAGACTCCCTTCTCCCAGATCGAGGGACACCGCCGCCCGGGCATCACCGAAGCGCATCATCGCTTCGATCATCTGCCCGGCGCTGCGGTTGACTGCGGCAGCCGGGTTGTTCAGTTCGTGGGCGAGCCCGGCGGTGAGCGTGCCCAGTTGGGCCATACGCTCCGACTGCTGCAGGTTAGCTTGGGTGTCGCGCCAGCGGTGGAGCATGACCTCGAAGAAGGCTCGGGAAGCAGAAGGGCTCGAATCGATCAGTTCGTCGAGACGCTCCTTGGGAATGGCCAGCAGCGTGACATCGGATCTCGCTCGAACCGAGGCATTGCGCGGGGCATCTTCCAGCAATGCCATTTCCCCCACGACACCCTCGGACTGAACGGCCAGCAGCACTTCACCGCCCACGGTTGTCTTCACAACCTCGATCTGGCCTTCGAGTACGACGAAGGCCCGGTCCCCATGGTCACCTTCGGCGAACAGCAGCGTCCCGGCGGTGAGGTTGACCTCCTCGACGCCCACGCATAGTCGCTCGAGGTCCTGGTAGGGAAGCTCCGAGAAGAGTGGGACGGTCCGAAGCCGTTCGACGGTGTTCACGCCGTTTCGAGGTACTTGTGGATGATGCTGACGGCTACGGCTCCCTGCCCTACCGCCGAAGCGACTCGGCGGATCACGTTGGCCCGGACATCCCCGGCGGCGAAAATCCCGGGCACGCTCGTCTCCAGGAGATAGGGATCCCGGTCGAGGGGCCAGGAGGGGTGCCGGTGGCCGTCGAGCAACAGGTCCGGTCCGGTGAGAACGAAACCGCGCCGGTCGCACTCCACAACGTTCCTGACGAAGTCCGAGTGGGGACGGGCGCCGATGAAGATGAAGAGTCCGGCGGCTTCGCGGGTTTCTTCGGTGCCGTCGGCAAGGTTGCGCAGCCCGATTTCCTGGAGATGCCCCTCCCCGGCGACCTGGGAGACTTCTGTGTTCAATCGCACCTCGATGTTGGACGTGGCGGCGATTTGATCGATCAGATACTGCGACATTCCGGCTTCCAGCGATGAACCCCTCACCAGCACAGTCACCTTCCCGGCGTACTTCGACAACATCATCGATGCCTGGCCCGCCGAGTTGGCCCCGCCCACTACGAAGACCTCCTCGCCGCGATAGGTCACGGCTTCCGCAACGGCCGCGCCGTACCAAACACCTGCACCGACGAGGGGCTCTGCACCGGGTACGTCGAGAGTACGGATGGTCATTCCGGTTGCTATCAGCAACGCCCGACAGCTCAACTCGGTTCCGTTGTTGAGAGTAACTATCTTGGTCGGATCCTCGACCCGGACCGCAGTGGCCTCGACCGCGGTGAGGATCTCCGCCCCGAGACGCTTGGCCTGTACGGTGGCCCGGCGCGCCAGATCTCCGCCACTGATCCCCTTGGGGAACCCTAGGTAGTTCTCGATCCGCGACGAGGTACCCGCCTGGCCGCCGGTTGCCTGCCGCTCGATGAGGGCCGTGCGAAGCCCCTCCGAAGCGCCGTACACGCCGGCACCTAGGCCCGCCGGCCCGCCTCCGACCACAACCAGGTCGTAGTGGGTGGCGGTCGGCTCCGTCTGGAGACCGGCATGGTCGGCGAGCGTCCGGTAGTCGGGACGCTCGAGTCTCGTACCGTCGGGAAACACGACGAGCGGCAAACCGGCGGGTTCGCCGCTCGCCGTCGCGACCGCCCTGGCGTCCGGATCGGTTTCGACGTCGAAGAACCGGTACGGAACCTGGTTGCGAGACAGGAAGTCCTTGACTTCATAGCTGTCGGGCGACCAGCGGGCACCGATCACCCGTATGCCGTCGTAAGGAGCGGGAACGTCGGCTCGCCAGTCCTCCAAGAGGTCATCGAGAACCGGGTACAGGTGTTCCTCGGGGGGATCCCACGGTTTCATCAGATAGTGATCCAGCCCGACGTCGTTGATTGCGGCAATCGCAGCATCGGTGTCTGCGTAGGCGGTGAGCAGCACTTTCTTGGCAGCGGGGAAGATATCGATGGCGTGGGTGAGGAACTCGGTGCCGCTCATCTCCGGCATGCGCTGATCCACAACGAAGGCGGCGGCCACGTCACCCCGACTCTGGAGTTCGTTCAGAGTCTCGACCGCCTCGGCACCGGACGACGCCCGCATGATCCGGTAGTCCTCGCCGTAGTGGCGCCGCAGGTCACGCGAAACGGCGGCGAGCACCTGAGGATCGTCATCGACGGCGACGATCGTCGGTTTGCTCATGCGCACACCTCCCTAGGCGTTGCCGCGCACGCTCCTTGCCACATTGCTACCTCCCTCAGGTCAATCAGGTCGTCGGGCTCAACATAGTGAATGAGCTCCACCGAAGTCGTAGGCCCGCGCCACCATGGACAGCCTCTTCGGGGTGGCCCGGTCTTGCGACCCTCAACACATCGACGTGACCCTGCTGATCGTGCAGGCCAAGATAATCGACTTCCGGATTCTTCTTCACACCGTCGAAGCGCACGAGACCCGCCTGAGTCCTGCGCAGGACTCCGTCGGCAGCCGGAGGTTCCACGTTCTGAAGTCGACCTATCCGAGCGCGGTCCGTGCCCGGTCGAGATCGTCGGCTCCTATCACAGCTCGAGTCCCGGTCGCCAGGTAGACCAGATTCACGTTCACCCCCGCCTCGGCCAACCGGCGGGTTGCCTCTCCACCCTCTCCGGGTCGGTCCGACATCGGCACGACGAGGACCTCTCGTTCCTCTGCGATTTCTATTCCGGCCCCGGCCAGGGCGGCTCGGCCGGCGGCCGGATCATTCACCACGAAATGCATGACACCCTGTCCTTGGCACGGGAATCCACAGATACCCTCGACGTTGACACCGGCCTTCCCCAGCGGCTCCAACACGTCGGCGAGCGTGCCGGGACGGTCTTCAAGCACGACTTTGAAATCTACGGCCATGGCTCCTCCTTTGTCGCCGGCCACCTCGAGCCGGCTCCCGACCGAGCTGAGACGTCGGTCGTTGCCCGTACCAGTACTGTCGCGCCCCTCCCGAGAAGCCGTCAATGGGCTGATCAGGTTATCGGGAAGCCGTGTTCCTGCGAGGATGCCGTCCCGGGAGAGCCACTCCAACGGATCCGCGGCACGTCGCCGGCTACCCCGACGCCGACGGCTCCGCATGTAGGTGAGACGGGTGAGATTTTTCAACGTCTGGCCCCGCGAGCCGACACGAAAGCAGGGCCCACGTGCCCGGAGCGCTCCAGGGCCGTCCGGCAACGCCGCCTGTTGTCATCAGAGGTTTCGCTCGTCGCCGGCGAATGCCTCGACGACTACGAGCATCGGCGGGCGACCCCTTTCGCCGGCCTCTCACTCGGGGACGGAGAAGCCCGACGAAGAGAACCGGGTCGGGCACGGCTCGAATCCCTGCCACGCATCTCGGAACGCTTCAAGAAAGACATCCTGATACTCGCCCGGCGCATAGGGAAGCAGTTCCTTGGTGAGGCGTAGGAACTCCCCCGGCGGTTCGGATGCCTCTTCGCCCAACAAGCCGAGGAAGTAGCGATGCATCTTGTCGACACCGGCCATTGCCATGATGTCATGCTCGGTCAATCCCATCGCCAATCCTCTCTGGGCGTTCCGGTCAATCAAACCCACCGGGATCCTGGTCAGGTCGAATCCTCAAAGGTTCCCTCTTGGCTGTTGTCGCTGAGGGCAGTATCGGCTCTGGTATTCGACACTTGAGGAAACCGCCACTGCCCCACCGGCGACGGGTCATTACCCGGCCAAGAGTCCTCCCAACGGACACCGAGCGGGTGGCGGTGCAAGAGGGACGACCGAACCTCTTGCGTGAGATCCGGTGCGGGGGGAGGCCCGATGCCGGCGGCGACCCTATCGAAAGACCTGGTCGGCGATGTTGAGGATCTCTTCGATCGGGACGCCACCGGGCAAACGTCCCAGCACGAATCCGTCGG
>DHIO01000008.1:370-34257 GCA_002403855.1 Acidimicrobiia bacterium UBA4744 | reverse complement strand
GGGAGAGGTGACGGCGCTCGCCGGCGTGCGAGTCATCGCCGGGTGGCCCGCGCTCGTCGTCCTGCTCATCATCACGTACGCCTACGGCAGGTGGCGCTTGACCCGCCTGGGAGGTCCTTCGGTCGAGGAGTTCCGCCAGGCCGCGCCGCCACCGTGGGTAGGCCAGAGCCGCGGTTTCTGATTACCACCCGAAGGTACCGGGGCCGCCTTTGAACGGTCCCACGACATCCGACGTGATCCATCCACCGTAGAAGTCGCCCTCTTGAGCTTCGACCGCTTCCTCATCGAGGAGACATCGATCGACCCGCCCCGGATAGAACGCGATCATCCCGCGAAGCTGCTCAAAACCCGGCGACGGGTCTTCATAGGACCAACCCGCATCGAGCACCCGCCGGCCCTCAACCACCAGGTGCCAGTAGGAAGCGGCTCCCTTGAATTCGCACACGGTCATCCGGCCCGACGGGACGAGGGTATCGGCCCGGACGTCTTCGGACGGCACGTAGTAGACGGGAGGATGGCTGGTCTCCAGCACCCGGACCGCACGTCGGGTGTCAACGATGGTCACACCGGCCAACTCCACGCGAACCCGGCGTGTCGCAGGCTCGACCCGCGGCGGACGCGGATAGTCCCATACAGACTCCGGCGCACCGTCAAGACCACTCATATCGGTCATACGGGGCGAGGGCTACTTCAGATGTCCGGCTATCAGGTCGCCTCGTTGGAGATCGGCCACGCTGTCACCGCGAATCCGGCAACTCCCCCGGCCGCGGCGCCCACCAATGACTCGACGGCGGCTGATCCAAACGGGGGCAGTGTCGGGCCGTCCAGGAAGCCGGCTACGCCCAGCAGGACGGTGATCAGAACGGCGACTCCCAGGCCGACGGCCGCCAGTCGAAGAGCGATAGTCCGAGAGCTTCCGCTCTGGATGCGGTGGGCGACCGGCGGGATGATCGCCACGAGAGCAGGAGCCAGGTGAAAGGTGGTGGAGGGCCTGATCAGAGCCAGGACCGCCCACAGCAGGGCGAATCCGGCCGCATAGCCACACGGTNNGGCTCTGTCGGTTACCATCGCCCAATGACCAGGAGAGTGATCCCGTGACCAACTTGCGCTCCCGGGTGATCGGCCTGGGTTCCCACCTTCCTCCTCGAATCGTGACCAACGAGGACCTGACCGAGTTCATGGACACTTCCGACGAGTGGATCGTCCAGAGAACCGGGATCAGAGAGCGGCGCTGGGTCGAGGGAGTCACCTCCACTTCCGACCTGGCCGTCGAAGCATCGCAGCGGGCTCTGGATTCGGCCGGACTCGCCGCGCAAGACCTCGACATGATCTTCTTGGCCACACTCAGTCCGGACCATTTCTTCCCGGGATCGGCCGTGTTTCTGCAGAGGAAGTTGGGTCTGGCCGGGATCCCCGCCATCGACGTCCGCCAGCAATGCACCGGGTTCATCTATGCCTTGTCGATCGCCGATCAGTACATCCGCACCGGGTCGGCCGAAAAGATCCTGGTGGTCGGATCGGAAGTCCACTCGAAAGGGCTCGAGAAGAGCACCAGAGGGCGAGACGTCACAGTGCTCTTCGGGGACGGAGCGGGAGCAGTCATTCTCGAGGCTACCGGGGTGACCGACCCGGATCGCGAGTCGCATCTCCTGTCAACCCACCTGTACACCGACGGTGCCTTCGCTGAGGAGCTGTGGGTGCCTGCGGTGAGCACCGCCTACGACGAGGACATCGTCGACCAGCGCATGCTCGATCGGGGGGACCAGTACCCCAAGATGAACGGCCGCCAGGTCTTCGTCCATGCCGTGAAGAGAATGCCGGAAGCCGTTGAAGCGGCACTCGAACAAAACAACTACCAGGTGAACGACGTCGACCTCTTCGTGTTTCACCAGGCGAACCTCCGGATCAACGAAGCGGTCGCCCACCGGCTCGGTGCACCGGAGGAGAAAGTCTTCAACACCATCCACAAGTACGCCAACACCACCGCCGCCACCATCCCGATCGGCCTCGATGAGGCCGTCCAAGCCGGAATGCTGGAGGCCGGCATGCTGGTCGCCTCGGCGGCCTTCGGCAGCGGGTTCACCTGGGGATCCGCGCTGCTGCGCTGGTAGGAACGACGCCGGAGCGACTGCGCTCCGTTCATACTCCGCGCTTGACTTCTCACTCTCCGTGAGCGCAGAATAGGGGCCAGGGATGAGGCTGCTGGCGGGTATTGGTTTGCTCGCCGCTGGGAGGCAACCGTGCTCGGGCGTGATGAACGCGGGGCGTCTTTGGTTGAGTTCGCGCTCGTCCTGCCCTTGATCCTCATGCTCGTGCTGGGATTGGTGAGCGCCGGGATCGCCTACAACGAGAAGATCACGCTCACCCACGCTGCCCGTGAGGCGGCTCGGTTTGCCGCCACGTATCCGGTGAGCAACGCCGCCTCCCTCGAAGCATGGTTGGCCGACGTCGAGACTCGGGTCGTGGACGATGCGGCCGGCTCCCTTGATGCGGGCACGCCGGGCTTGTCGATTTGCGTCGCCTACGTCTATCCCGATGGCTCCGGGGCCAACGACACCAGCAAACGCCGGTTGAACGGCGTCGACGGGGTTGGCTCCTGCTTCGCGGACGGCAGGCCGGACGCCGAGCGCCGGGTACAGATCGAGGTCGGACGGGACACCGAGCTGGAGGCCTTGCTGTTTTCCACCACGATCGGACTCGAATCGCAGGCCGTCAGCCGATTCGAAGCAGGTCCGGGGTCGTGAGCCGGCGGGTCGATCCCAATCGAGAGGACGGCACTGCGCTCATCTTGGTCGCCGCCGTCATGCTGCTGCTACTCGGCATCGCCGCGCTGGCCATCGATCTTGGCGCTTTGCGACTGGACCGCCGCGCCGATCGCCTGGCTTCCGACCTGGCGGCCACCGCCGGCGCCGGGTCGATCGAGCCACTCACGGGCAGCGAAGGCGACGTCGCCTGCCAGACGGCGTGGGACTACGTGCTGCTCAACCTGGCGGACGAAGGCACCAATCTCAGTCCCCCGGACTGCACCCAGTTGGCCGGCGCCTGTGACCCCGCCGCTCCCCATACCGCAGTGGGTCAGGCCGGGCCCTACCGGGTCGAGATCACGTTCCCGGTGATCGACGGCGATCCCCTTCTCGACGGACAGGCCCCCAACCCACAGGTCGACGGCAGCGCCTGTCAGCGCTTGGGAGTCCGTATTCAACGCGATCGCGACTTCGGTTTTGCTCGCGTATTGGGCTTCGAGGTGGGATCGACGGAAGTGCGCAGCGTGGCCCGAATCGCCGCCGGCCCCGGAGAAGGCGAACTGGTCCCCCTGGTCTTACTCGAACCGTACGATTGCGATGCCTTGTACACGAGCGGTCAGGGACAAGTGACGGTGAAATGGTTTGAGCAGTCGCCCGGACTGATTGTGGTCGACTCGGAGGCCAGTGCCTGCAGTCCCTCCGACCCGTTTTCGATCGACTCAAAAGGAGTCCAGAAAGGGTGGATCAGGGCGCTCCCGGTGCCCGATCAAGACATCCCGGGGGCAATCCTCTCCTACGCTCTGTCGGGTGCATCCACCGCGGTCCGAGCCAATGCATACGATCCAGACGACCTCGACGACCCCATCGACCCGGCCGACCTGTTCGATCCTTCGGAGCCGGTCGAGACCTGGTGGCGCCTCTATCCCACCCCGACCGGGATCACGAACCGAGTGACCCGGGCTCCCATCGACTGGCGGTACAACTGCCTGCAGGCCTATCCCGACTACCTGGGAATCCCGGTGGCCGGTTGTCCGGACTGGGAAACGACTCCCTCCCATATCGTGGGACTCGAGGCCGCATACGGCGGGTTGCCCGGAATCAGTCCCGGAATTCCCAACCGCTGGACGGATCTGTACGACTGCAGCCCGGCGGACCCGCTCATCGAGGTCTCGGGCGACTGGTGGGTGGATTGCCCGGGCACCTCCGGCAATCAGGGCTTCGTAGTGGGGAATGGGACGACCGTGGTATTCAACGACGGGAACGTGGTGTTCGACGGGCAGGTGCGCGTCTTTGGATCACTGGAGGTCAACCCGGGAGCAGCCAACGACCACGTCGTCTTCCTTCGCGAAGGTGACTTCATCAAGGACGCCCAGGCTTCCGTTTCGATGGAGTACACCTTCGTCTACCTGGGAGACGGGCGGGTCGACTTCAACGGTGGATCGGGCGGCATGGAGTGGACCGCACCGGACAACCTTGGTAGCGATACCTGGGGACCCCATTTCGATGACCTGGCCTTGTGGTCGGAGTCGAGTGAGCGACACCACATCGGGGGCCAGGCCGGCAACAAGCTCGAGGGCACGTTCTTCACACCCTTCGCCCTCCCCTTCGAGTTGTCGGGACAAGGTTCGCAATTCCAGACCGAAGCGCAGTTTTTGACGCGAAAGTTGGAGTTGTCCGGCCAGGCGATGGTGCAGATGTCGCCTGATCCCGACCGCGTGAACCCCATCCCCATCCGCGAGATCCGCCTCATCCGATAGGCACCGAAGCCCGCAATACCCGCCGCATCGCCCGGCTGAGATAGGTAGGTTTCGAATCAACCGATCACGTGCCAACCCGAAGGCGGCGATGCGCTCATGTCCACCCCACCCGAATCCGGCAACCGCCCCGAAGACGAGCTGGTTCCTCCCCCGTACGAACCAGAACCCGGCGATGTTCCCGAGCCAGAGTTGGTACCACCTCCGTACGCACCGGAAACGGTGCCTCCTCCGGAAGTTGGGGCCCACGTGCTCCGTCGTAGCAAGACGGACCGGGTGGTAGCCGGAGTGGCCGGCGGTTTGGGCCGCTATCTCGGCATCGATCCGGTGATCCTCAGAGTTGCCTTCGTTGTGTTGACCCTGGCCGGCCTGGCCGGCGTCCTCGTCTACATCATCGGCTGGATTGCCATACCGGAGGAAAAGCCCGGTGAGCAGATCAGGACGGCCGAACCCTCGAGCGGCAACACCGCTCGCATGGTGGTCGGCGGTCTACTCATCCTGGTCGGCGGAGCGGTCCTCCTCGACAATCTGATCCCCGATCTCAGCAGGTACTTCTGGCCGGCGGTCATCATCCTGCTGGGTGCAGGTGTGCTGTTCGGGGGGTTGGGGAGGCGAACGTGACTCCGACCACCGAAACTCAGCCGCGCCGGTCGAACAGCGCCCGCATCATCCTCGGAGCCCTCATCCTGCTGATCGGCGTCGCATGGATGCTCGAGATCGCCGGGGTGGTCGATGCGATCGCCTGGGGATACTTGCTGCCGGCCGCAGTGATCGTGATCGGGGTGGGCCTGGTGGCCGACCCGCGTGGTCCCGCCCACGGGGGCTTGATTGCGTTGGGAATCATCCTGACGATCTTCATGGTGGTCGACGTCTCGGTAACGAGTTTCGACCTGACCTCAGGCGAAACGGTGATCGGTCCCCGCACCGAGACCCCGGCCACCGTCGCCGAAGTTGAGGACTACAGCATCTTTGCCGGGGAACTCCAGGTGGACCTCGGTGATGTGGATTTTCCGATCGGTGAGACCAAGGTCAACGTGAGTGCATTCGCCGGATCAATCCGGGTCATCGTCCCCGACAACGTGACCGTTGAGTTGGACGCCGGAAGCTTCGCAGGTGAAATTCGCGCCCTGGGCGAGAGAAGCGAAGGCGTCGGACCAAGTGTCGATGGGACCTTCATCGGTACCGACGCGGCCCGGATCCTGGTGCTCGATGTATCGGTCTTTGCGGGAGAGATCGAGGTGACCCGATGAACGACCAGCCCATCAATCGCGGGTCGGTGGTCGCCGGCGTGTTCTTCATTCTGGTCGGTGCGGCCTTCCTGCTCCAGGAGTTGGACGTCTGGGAACTCAACGCGGTGTACGTGCTTCCCCTACTCTTGATCGCGCTCGGTGTTGCCGTCCTCCTGGGCGGAACCGGGAAGCGGGAAAGCGGTTCTCGGTAAACCGTCTTCATTGCCAATGAGCGTCCTCTCCCGGAGTACACCGGGTCGGGTGGTTTGATCTTCGACCGAAGGGAGCTGCACCGGCACCTGACTGCCACTGCAAATCCCTCAACCGATCGGAACAACCCGTCCCGAAGGGATCTCGCGCTCCGTTCCGGTGACCTGTAGGAAGCCGGACGGGTCCCGGCGCACCGTGGTATTGGTGCACCCGCCGTCTGCAAAGCTCTGGTAGTTCAGCCGAACGCTTTCGATCGGAACCTCGGTGCCCTTTGCGGTTGCCCGAAATCCACTCCAGCGGGCAACCGCCGGCGGATCATCACAGCGACAGAAGGCCTCGGTCCAGACCATCGGCGCGCCGAGGTGCGTTCCTGGTGAGTAGAGATCCCTCACGACGGTCGGTTCGCCTGTGCCGAGATTGGTGACCGTGCCTCTCCATCGGCCTGGTTCCGGCGCCGCAATCGAGAAGCGGTAGGGCACCCCGGTCTCCCAGGCGAAGTCCCGGGTATTGGCGTTGCCCAGGGTGCTGGGCAGCGATGATGCGGAGCCGTCCAGCTCGCCCCCATCGCCGTAGCCTCCCCAGTTCACCGCCCTGCTGCCCGGGTAGGAAGGGTGCCATTGCAGGCCCAGGTGACCTCCTCCCCGATGCACATTCCCCTGGAGGAAGGAGGCTTGCAGGGCCCAGAAGTAGAGCCGGGGGACGGTAGGTTCGCCGAGCAACTCGAAGGTCGCCGAGACCTCATCGAGAGGCACGCCCGGCACCGTCCATATCAAGTGGAATGAGGAAGCCCCGTTCGGCGACGTAGGCAGGCCCTTGTCGCGAGTCGTGAACCGACCGAAGAAGCGGGCAATCAGGCCGGGAGCCATGGGCGGACTCTAGGAGAGAGGCCGCCGGTAGCCATCAACCCGCAGCGCTGAGACATCCCCCACCTGGAACCGGCAGCCGGTGGATACGACGTCAAATGGTGGGTATCTCCTCAAACGACGGAAAAAGGCGGTCCGCTCCGGGGACCTCCGCAAGGCTGAGGTAGTCGGCCATAGTCCGCTTCTTGGTCCACATTGCCAGGACCCGCTCGTTGCGGGATGATCGAGACGGAGCGTCTGCGTCGGCCCATTCGACCAACTGGAGGTACACGTCGCTGCCCGCCTTGAGGATCATGGCCGGCCAGTCGCTGATCAACCCTTCCTCGCGCATCGTGACGAGGTCCTGGCGCAACGCCTCCAGAAAGAGCTCTTGGCGGCCCTCGCGGACCCGGTAGGCACCGATGGCGATCAGTCCCATGGGGAGCACGGTACACCCGACGGTTTCGAGGTCAAGCTTCGAGGTACACTTGGTTCTCACGGGAGCTCGGTGTACCGGGCTGAGAGGGAGGCCGCCACAGCCTCCGACCGTTTGAACCTGTCCCGGGTAATGCCGGCGTAGGAAGCTCTCTCAGCTCGGCCCTCCGACCAACTGAACGGAGAGCCATGTTGAACAGAAGGCCTGAGCGGCTGATCGGCCCAATTGCTGCAGTGGCGGTTGCGCTGGTGCTGACCGGGTGCAGTCCAAACGCAGAGCCGTCGACAACGTCGCCCCCAGGCACCTCCGCCACCGAACCACCTGTCGGAATAGTCCTGATGACCCACGATTCCTTCGAAGTGTCAGACGTGCTCCTGGAATCCTTCAAAAACGAGTCGGGAATCGAGATCCGCCTCCTCCGTGCCGGAGATGCGGGCGCGATGGTCAACCAGGCCGTCCTCACCGCCGACAATCCGGTGGCAGATGTCATCTTCGGCGTCGACAACAGCTTCCTGTCGCGGGCGTTGGAAGCGGGAGTGTTCGAACCATACGAATCCCCCCTGCTGGACGCCGTACCCGACGAATTGGAGGTCGACCCACGGGTGACACCCATCGATTTTGGTGATGTGTGTGTCAACTGGGACAAGGCCCACCTCGCCGAGGCCGGATTGCCCCCGCCGGCTACCCTCCTCGATCTCGCCGATTCCGCCTATCGGGGGCTGCTGGTCGTTGAGAACCCGGCGACCTCCTCACCCGGCCTGGCTTTCCTCTACAGCACCATCGCCCGCTTCGGCGAGACCGGCGACTACACGTGGATCGACTACTGGACCGACCTACGAGACAACGACGTCCTGGTGACCTCGGGTTGGGAGGAGGCTTACTACTCCTACTTCACGGCCGCCTCAGACGGCGATCGACCCATGGTCGTCTCCTATGCGTCGTCGCCGCCTTTCGAAGTGATCTACGCCACCGAACCCCTCGATGAGCCTCCCTCGGCGGTGATGACCGATGGGTGCTTCCGGCAGATTGAGTTCGCCGGGATCGTGGCAGGGACTGAAGCCCGGTCGGCCGCCGAGCAGGTCGTCGATTTCCTGCTCTCGACCCCTTTCCAGGACGAGATACCCCTCAGCATGTTCGTGTTTCCGGCCAATGAGAACGCTGCGCTGCCGTCTGCCTTCGTCGAACACGCCGTCGTCCCCGAGGATCCCCTGACCCTTCCGAGCGGCGCGATCGAAGAGAACATGCGGCGCTGGATCGAGGAGTGGACCGAGGTCATGTCCGGGTGATCTCCTCAGGCGCACTCAACCGGCGCCGCCGGATCGGGAAGGCGGCGCTGATCGCTGTTCCGTTCACTTTCCTCGGCTACTTCTTCCTCTATCCGCTGGTCAGCGTTCTGGGGATCAGCTTCTTCCCGGATGGGGAGTTCTCTCTCTCGTCCTTCTCGACCGTGCTCTCGAGAGGGTCGTTACGTGAGGCGATCTGGTTCACGGTATGGCAAGCGGTCGCATCCACGTTGCTCACGCTGGTGGTTGCCATGCCCGCCGCCTACGTCTTCGCCCGCTTCTCGTTCCCCGGAAAGAGCTTCTTCCGGGCGGCAATCACGGTTCCTTTCGTGTTGCCGACCGTCGTGGTCGGCGCCGCATATCTTGCCCTGCTGGGTCCGAACGGACCGCTGGGCATCGATCTCCGCCAGACGGTCTGGGCCATTCTGATCGCTCACATCTTCTACAACTACGCGGTGGTGGTGCGGACGGTCGGCGGGTTGTGGGCTCACCTCGACCCACGCCTCGAGGAAGCCGCCCGGATGCTGGGAGCCGGTCGCTGGCGGACGTTCCGCGAGGTCTCACTGCCTCTGCTTCGTCCCGCCATCGCCGCCGCTTCATCCATCGTGTTCCTCTTCACGTTCACCTCTTTCGGAGTAGTCCTGATCCTGGGCGGCCTGTCCTACTCGACAATCGAGGTGGAGATCTGGCGCCAGACGACGGCCTTTCTCGACCTGCCCGTGGCGGGTGCCCTGGCCGTCCTGCAGCTGGTCGGTATTTCGGCAATCCTGGTCGCCTACTCCCGATATCAAGAACGCCGCAGCGTCGAGCAGCAGCTACGGCCCGTCGTCGAGGTGGCTCGGCGGCCTCGGGGCCGGCGCGAACAGGGATTGGTGTGGGGAACCCTGGGGTTCACCGGTCTCTTCCTGGGTACCCCCCTCGCCGTGCTGGTCGGGCAATCGCTGCGGGTCGGGGGTGGGTACGGGTTCGATGCTTACCGCTCCCTGGCAGACGCTTCCGCCACGCTGGTTCCACCCGTCGAAGCGATCGGGAACTCCGCGCTGTTCGCCACGACTGCTACCGCCATTGCACTCATCGTGGGCATCCTGGCCGCAGTGCTCATCGCCTACTACCGGGGAGCGGTCTCGCGGTGGTTCGACGTGGTCTTGATGCTCCCGCTCGGCACATCGGCCGTCACCATCGGGTTCGGCTTCCTCATAGCGCTGGACACTCCGATCGACCTGCGAACCGCCCCCATCCTCGTTCCGATCGCGCATTCTCTGGTGGCCATACCCTTCGTGGTACGGACTGCGGTGCCCGTGATGCGGTCGGTCCGTACCAGGCTGCGCGAGGCCGGAGCAGTGCTGGGTGCGCCGCCCGCCCGGGTGTGGAGAGAGATCGATTTGCCGCTCGTCTTTCGGGCGATGCTGGTTGGGGCCGGGTTTGCGTTTGCGATCTCTCTCGGAGAATTCGGTGCAACTTCCTTCATTGCCAGACCCGACGCTCCCACCCTGCCGATCGCCATCTTCCGGCTCTTGGGCCGGGCCGGCGCAGCCAACTTCGCCCAGGCCATGGCGTTGAGCACCGTGCTGATGGTTATGACGGCCGCCTCGATCCTGGCCATCGAACGGTTCCGGGTCGGCGAGATGGGAGAGTTCTGATGGGTATCTGGCCGGGCAAGGCGGTGGCCTGTCGTGCTTGAAGCAACCAAGCTCTCGGTCCGTTTCGGAGAGAAGGTCGCTCTCGACGCCGTCGACCTCACCGTCGCCGACGGCGAAATCCTGGCGGTGCTGGGACCGAGCGGCAGCGGCAAGACGACCCTGCTCCGGGTGATTGCCGGACTGCAAACCCCCGACTCGGGTTCATTGTCCTGGGACGGCCGGCCTCTCGAGCACGTGGCCGCCCACGAGCGGGGTTTCGGGCTCATGTTCCAGGATTACGTGCTTTTTCCCCACAAGACGGTCGGCGGCAACGTTGCCTTCGGTCTGCGGATGGTCGGAATGGCGGACGATCGGATGGCGGCGAGAGTCTCCGAAGTGCTCGACTGGGTGGGCTTGCCCGGCTACCAGGATCGTTCGGTCGGCAACCTGTCGGGCGGCGAGCAACAGCGGGTGGCGCTCGCCCGGGCCCTGGCGCCCGACCCACGCATGCTGATGTTGGACGAGCCGGTCGGTTCCCTCGACCGTAGCCTCCGCGAGCGCCTGGTCGGTGAACTCCGCCACTTGTTCGTCGAGCGCGCCATCACCACCCTGTACGTGACGCACGACCAGGAAGAGGCCCTCGGACTGGCAGATCGGATCGTCATCATGCGAGAAGGATCTGTGGCGCAAGAGGGAACCCCCGAGCAGGTGTGGCGCCATCCGGCCGGCGAATGGGTGGCTCGATTCCTCGGCTTCGACAACATCCTCGATGCGACGGTTGCGGATGGTTTGGCGGACACCGGATTCGGCCGTTTTGAGATCTCCGGCGACGTCGTGGGTTCGCATCGCCTCGTGGTCCGGCCGGACGGGTTCAAAGTATCCCCCACCGGGACGGTGCGCGGAAGGGTTGTCACCCGACGCTTTCGCGGCGGTCACTACCGGTTGCAGGTGGAGACGGGCGGCGGGGTCCTCCTGGAAATGGAACTCGACGAACAACCGGTCCCGATGGTCGGAGACACGGTGACCTTGAGCGTCGACCCCGACGCCGTGGTGGTCCTCGACTGATCGTCATCCCGTTCTTGCGTGAGTTCCGTGCGCTATCCGCAGGTTTCTCACGCAAGTTCACGCAGGTGCCGGGCTGTCCCGTTCTTGCGTGAGTTCCGTGCGCTATCGGCAGGTTTCTCACGCAAGTTCACGAAGGTGCCGGGCCATCCCGTTCTTGCGTGAGTTTCATGCGCTATCCGCAGGTTTCTCACGCAAGTTCAGTGGGAAGCAAGGGCCAATCGGGAGGCCTCCGGGAACGGCTACCCTGCCCGGCATGAAGGCGTGGATGTTGCACGACATCGGCGGGCCGCAATCATTCGTTCTGGAAGAGGTCGCGGCGCCCGAACCGGGACCGGACGAAGTGCGCATCAAGCTGGCCGCCTCGGCGCTCAACCACCTGGATATCTGGACGTCGCTGGGGATGCCCAAACCTCACCTCCCGCACGTGGCCGGGGCCGACGGTGCCGGAGTCGTCGACGCCGTCGGTGAGGCCGTCACGACCGTTCTTCCCGGCCAGAACGTGGTGGTGAACCCAAGTGTGGGCTGTGGCGCCTGTCCATCCTGCTTGCGAGGCACCACTCCCTTTTGCGCGAATTACCAAATCCTCGGTGAACACCGCTGGGGCACCCTGGCCGAGTACGTGGTGGTCCCGGCGCGCAATACGATCCCCAAACCGGATCACCTGACGTGGGAGCAAGCTGCGGCCTACGGACTGGCGACCGGCACCGCCTACCGGATGCTGCGCCGAGCGCGGCTGGGCCCGGGTGACGTGCTGCTCGTGGTGGGTGTGGGCGGCGGAGTCTCGAGCGCCGGCCTGGTGCTGGGTAGGGCGATGGGCGCCGACGTCTACGTCACCTCGACCAACACCGACAAGATCTGCCGTGCCATTCAGCTGGGAGCAACCGACGGGTTCAATACCACCAACCTGTTCGCGGAGGACCTGAAGCAGGAGATCGGACGAGGCGCCGACGTGGTACTCGAGAACGTCGGCCCGGCCAGCTGGGAGCAATCGGTCCGCGCCCTCGAACGCGGTGGCCGGCTGGTCACGTGTGGATCGACCAGCGGGACCAAGGTCGAGATCACCGTCCCCTATCTCTTCTTCAAGCAATTGGAGATCATCGGCTCGACGATGTTCGACTACCGCGAGTTTTCTGAGGTGACCGACCTGGTCGGCAGCGGCCGGGTTCCGGTGGTGATCGACAGAATCGACAACTTCGTGGACCTACCCGCCGCCCTGGCCCGGTTGGAAGCCGGCGAGCAACTGGGGAAGATTGTCCTCCGAACCTAGCCGGGGGATACCTCACGGATGCCTATACTCCTCTGCGGTTTCCGCCATCTGGCGCGCCTCTCCGACGCAGGGCTAACCTGTGCGACGCGAGCCGCCCGGCGAGCAAACCCCCCTGGGGGCGTGGTGAAGTCAGGAGTTCACGCCGGCCTGTCAAGCCGGAGGTCGCGGGTTCAAATCCCGTCGTCCCCGCCAGCGGTCGATCCAGCATTGACCAACCCGGCCAGGTAGCTCAGTTGGAAGAGCACAGGTCTGAAAAACCTGGGGTCGGCAGTTCGATTCTGCCCCTGGCCACCAAAGGAAGACGCCCGGAGTCGCCCGGAGTGTTGTCCTACCCGGGGTGGTACCGATCAAGGGCCGTCGCGAATTGGGACCCGGATCCGGGTCCCAATCCGGCTCTAGTTCAGGCGGCGGAGGGCGGCGGGTCAACCGGCGCGGTCGGCAACCATGGCCCCTCGAGGAGGGTTGCCTCCGCGTCTCCCGGCCAGGGCGGCATCGAGATGCACAGAAAACGTAGAGGCTCGGTCCCGGTGCAGCGGTACTGAAAGGCAGTGCCGACCGGAACGTCGATGGAAACACCCGGCTCCAGAACGGTCACTTCTTCCTGGCCCCCGTCCCGGCGCCAAATCTCCCCCCGGCCCGACAAGACATGCCAGAACTCGCTCACCGTGGCATGAACGGTCGCCCGGTTCACCTGGCCCGGGGGGACGGTGGCTTGGATCATGTTCCCGGTTGCGCCCTCCAGCAGGTAGCGGATCTCCGCCCCCGCGGGCGAGCGGGCATCCGGGGTTTCGGAAAGCGGGCGGGTCTGCATGGGCGCTCCTTCCGGAACTCGTCCACAGCCTAGAGCGATCTGCCGGCCGGCATCCGAACTTGCGCGAATAGCGCACGAAACTCACGCAAGAACCGGTTGGGCGCCGGCGCGTTGGTCGAAATCTCCCCGCCTCCCCGGCGGCATTTCGTCCTATGATCTCCCAGAGAGGGAGGTCAACCATGTCCGATCATGAGAACGACATCGACACGACCGACGCTGGGTCGCCGTCCGGCCAGCTGGCCGATGCCGCCGAAGCCGAAAAAGCCATAGCCGACGCCATAGAGAAAGAGATCGGGACTCCGGCGAGCATCGAAGAAGAACAGATGTTGGAAGCGGCTGAGCTGCTCGAGGTCGAGCTACCCGACGACTGAGTCCCTTCTACTCGCCCGATTCCGGAGCGGGGACGGGCCCGGCTGCGTGTTCGAGTGTGTCCTCGAAGAGCTCGACGTAGGGCATCTCCCGGTGGTCGCGAGCGAGATTCAGCATTTCCTCTATGGCCCTTTCGGCGGCCACCCCGACCTCGTTTCCGCGCAACCCGGCCACCTCTCTATCGAAATCGCGAGCCCGTCCGGCTACCTCGCGTACAAATGCCTCGCCGCCCGTGAGAGCGTCGTCAAGGGGATACAGGGCTCGCGCGGCAAGCGCCGCATCCTTCTTCCCACAACCGTGTTCGTTGCGGAAACGGGCCTCGGCGGCGTCCCGGTCGGTATCCGTCATGATTCTCCCTCCCTGTCGGCGGCCTCCACCATACGCGGCCGCAGTGGCTCGGTGCCGGCGGAGCGGGCAAAGAACTCGCCGATTGCTCCCTCCAAGTCGTGGACTCGGGAGGATCTCACCCCGACCGAATCGACCACGGACATCGTCCTGACCACCGACCTCGAGGCGAAACACGAAGAACTAGTTGCTGAAGGTGACCGCGATCACGGGGGCCCAGCGCGAAGCTACGCCGCTGTAGCGCTCCACCGCCTCTTCCATATCGCCGGATTCGAGCGCCTCGATCGAAGCCCAGATATCGGCGGCGCTTTCGTCGAGTACCAGGTCGCCCTCCCGGAACAGCCGGGCCACGCTCCCGTAGTCGAGTTCCACCATGGAGTCCTCCGGGAAGTCATCAAGCCACTCGGCCAACTCCTCGACATCATCGGTGACCGAACCATCAAAACCGGCCTCCTTCAGGGCGATCAGGGCACGCTCCAACCGCTGCGAAGAAAGAGTCAGGAGCGTCCGGTAGCGAAGCCGAAGGTGATCGGCCGCCTGGACAATCTCACGTTCCTGGGCATCGAACGCCGAGAACCACCGCAGCGGGACGTGCCAGGGGGAAGTGAGGATATGGGATCTCTCCGCCGGCCGTTTCTCGTATAGACGCTGCAACTCACGACCGGCTCGACGGGCGACGTTCTCCGGGACGATGAGGTCGCCGCCGATGTCCCGATACGTATTGTGAAAAGCCAACAGTCCCTCCAACATGCGGAGCCGCGGATGTCGGGGACACACGAATCGCCGTCCCGACCATTCCGCGTGCAGAGCATCCTCGTGCATCGATTCGCCCAGCAGGCCGTAGCGCCCGGCCCGGAGGGTCCCGAGGGAGCCCGAGTCGGGCGAGGGATCATGAGCGGGGAACTTCTCGGCGGCGACGTACACCCGGAGAAAAGACGACGGCGTCATAACAGTGGATGCTAACGAGTCGTTGCACAAAGATTCGGCTCCCGGGACCAACGCCCCGCGAGATGCGACCTCCGGCCCCCCTGCCGAAAAGGCCCCTCAGTTAGACTGGCACCAGTCGCCCGTTGAAAGGACGCACACATATGGGCGTATTCTCTCTGGTCGCTGAGACCGGCCATGAGCAGGTTCTCTACGGCCATGACCCGAAGTCCGGTTTGCGGACCATCATCGCAATCCACTCCACAGCCCTCGGTCCCGCTCTCGGCGGGACTCGTTTCTATCCGTACGACTCCGAGGATCAGGCATTGTGGGATGTGCTTCGCCTGTCACGGGGAATGACCTTGAAAGCCGCGGCAGCCGGGCTCGACCTCGGCGGCGGCAAAGCGGTGATCATTGGGGACTCCCGCCGCGACAAGAACGAACGCCTGTGGCGGGCCTACGGCCGCATGGTCGATTCGCTCAACGGTCGGTACATCACCGCCGAGGATGTGGGCACGACCTCGCTCGATCTGGCCGTTGTCAGACGAGAAACTCGGTGGGCGGCCGGCGTACCTATCGAGGAAGGCGGATCGGGTGATCCTTCGCCCGCTACCGCTCGCGGCTTGCTGGCGGGCCTGAAGGCTATTGCCGACTTCCTGTGGGGCTCGAGGGATCTTCACGGACGCCGGGTGACCATCCAGGGAGTCGGGAAGGTCGGCTACCACTTCGCCCGCATGCTCAAAGACGAAGAGGTCGAGGTGATCGTCACCGACGTCTACCAGCCGGCGGTTGCCAGGGTGGTGGAGGACTTCGGAGTCGAAGCCGTGGGCGTCGACGAGATCATGACCGTCGATTGCGACGTGTTCTCGCCCTGCGCCCTGGGAGCGATCCTCAACCAGGAGAGCATCGCCCGACTCAACTGCGAAGCCGTGGTGGGAGCCGCCAACAATCAGTTGGAGAAGGAAGAAGACGCCCAACGGCTGGCCGACCGCGGCATCCTCTACGCCCCGGACTTCCTGGTCAACGCCGGAGGCCTCATCAATGTGTTCGAGGAACTGCAGGGGTACTCGGAGCAACGAGCCATCCATCACGTGGACGCCATTGGCCGGCGGACCTCGAGTGTCCTGAGGGAAGCCAAAGAACGGGGTATCAAACCCCAGGATGCGGCCATGCAACTGGCCAGCGAACGCATTGAGTCGATCAGCGACTTACGTCGGCTGTCACGAGGGGGCCTCACCTGGACGGAAGTCGAGGGAACCTGAGGGGAGTGGGAGTGGAGGTAGTAGCCGAGCTGAAGGAGAACCACCTCGATCTGGGTCTGTCCGACGAGCAGGTAGTGGCCATGTACCGGACGATGCTCGAAGCCCGGCGGGTCGACGATCGGATGTGGGCACTCAACCGGCAGGGTCGCGCCCCATTCGTGGTGTCGTCATCGGGACATGAGGGCGCGCAGGTCGCGAGCGTCCTGGCCATGGACCCGGATGTCGACTGGTGTCTCCCCTACTACCGCGACGTCGGCGTCGTGCTGGGCTGGGGTGTCCGCCCCCTCGACATCTTCCTTGCGGTCTTCTCGAGGAAGTCGGACCCGACCAGCGGTGGCCGACAGATGCCGAACCACTGGTCACTTCGGGAACGCCGCATCTTCTCACACTCCTCTCCTATCGCTACCCAGTACCCGCACGCGGCGGGAATCGCCTTTGCGATCCAGAAGGACGGTGGTTCGGGCGTGGTGATCGTCTACGGGGGTGAGGGCTCGACGTCTGAGGGCGACTGGCATGAGGCTATGAACTTCGCAGGCATCCACCGGCTGCCGTTGATCGTCGTTATCGAGAACAACCAGTACGCCATCTCCGTGCCGGTTGCCGAGGAAGTGGCCGGCCAAGTTGCAGACCGGGCGCTGGGTTACGGCATGCACGGCGTGGCGGTCGACGGCAACGACCCGCTGGCCATGTACGCCATTGCCGGGGACGCCGTTGCCCGAGCCCGGAGGGGAGAAGGACCCACCCTGATCGAAGCGAAGACCTATCGCTACTACGCCCACACCTCCGAGGACGACGACAAGCTGTATCGCAGCCGCGAGGAGGTCGAGGCCTGGCGTCGCCGCGACCCCCTCATTCTCCTCAAGCAGTACCTCATCGAGACCAGATTGCTGAGTGAAACACTCGAGGAGCAGATGGAGGCGGAGATTGCCGACGAGTTGGCCGAAGCGGTGAAGCAGGCGGAAGGGTCTCCACCCGGCGACGACCCCCTCGACCGGGTGTACGCACAGCCCATCACGCCGAGTGAACCCGTCACCGGCGTCGAAGTCGAACCGACGGGCGAAGAGGTCAACATCATCACCTCCATCAACCAGACGCTGCATGAAGTGATGGCGGCCCATCCCGAGGCCGTGCTCTTCGGTGAAGACGTAGCCGACCCGAAAGGCGGAGCCTTCAAAGCAACCAAGGGCATCACGGAAGCGTTCGGCAAGGATCGCTGTTTCAACACACCGCTGGCCGAATCGCTGATTGTCGGTATCGGCGTGGGAATGGCCGCGGCCGGCAAGCTCCCCATATGCGAGATCCAGTTCGCCGACTTCATCCACCCCGCTTTCGATCAGATCGTCTCCGAAGTGGCCCGCGTGCACTATCGCACCAACGGCGACTGGAAGTGCCCGATGGTGATTCGGGCGCCCTACGGGGGAGGCATTCACGGAGCCCTGTACCACTCGCAGTCGATAGAGGCGTTCTACGCGCACGTCCCGGGTCTGAAGGTAGTCGTACCTTCGACACCGGCGGATGCCAAAGGTTTGCTGGTGTCGGCCGTGGAGGATCCGGATCCGGTGCTGTTCCTCGAGCCCAAGAAGCTCTACCGCCTGGCCAAGGGGCCTTATCCATCGGGTCAGTACCGGGTGCCGCTCGGCAAAGCGGCCATACGGCGGACAGGCAGTCATCTCACCATCGTGGCATACGGGACCATGTCCTTCTTCTCCATCGAGGCCGCCGGTCTCCTGGCCGAACAAGGCGTATCGGCCGAGGTCATCGACCTTCGTTCGCTCAAGCCGTTCGATTGGCCCACGGTGGAGGCTTCGCTCGAGAAGACGGGTCGGCTCCTCATCGTTCACGAGGACAACGAGTTCCTCGGCTTCGGAGCGGAGGTAGCCGCCCAGGCCTCTGACAAGGGCTTCGAGTTGTTGGACGCCCCGGTGCGGCGCTACGCCACGCCCGACGTGCCGACCTTCCCGTTCGCCTCCGAGTTGGAGGCGATGGTGATGCCCAACATTGAAGGCATCGTGGAACACGCCCTGAAGCTGATCGACTACTAGTTCTGCGTTGTCCCGGGGGGGATCGGCGGGTCACCAGCCGACAACGACGTCACGGGTGAGCGGGCTACCGAAGGCTGGAAACCTGAATACGGGCAACTGATAGTGGCGAGCCGAGCGAGCTACTCCCCCGCGATCTCCTTGCGAAGTGCGAGGGCGTCGCTGGCTCGCTCGTCGTCCAGTTCCTCCATGACGAACCCCATATGCACCAACACGGCGGCATCGACCGTCACCTCCGGGTGGTAGAGAAGACAAGCCGTGTCGACGCGCAAACCGAAGTCGACCTCGGCCATCGGGACGCCGCCCTCATCCCATGTGCGGAGGACCCTCCCGACCGAGCCGAGACACATCAGCCTGCTCCTCTTCGACGCTGAACCCTAAGCCTACCCATCACCAGGAACAGCCTCCAGGTACGATGGCGCAGGCAGGGGCGAAAGGTACCGATGACCCACCAACCAGGCACTGCCGGCACCCCCGGGCCAATTCTCTTCGCCCGCTACGCCTACCCGCCCAATGAGCGCGGCTACTGCGGACCGCCCCAGCACCAGACGCTGCTCGAATACGGCTCGTCGGGAGTGGTCGACGGCGGACTGGTCGACCTCGCCCGGGGGTTCGAGGGCGCCTGGCCGTACCTCCAGTTCATCGCTGCCACGACCGGAATCCCGGATCCGCTCGACCGCCGGGTGGTGGAGGCCTACTGGATCGGAAACGATCTGCTCGATCGGATCGACTTCAAGCTCTTCGGGGACTCGCTGCTCGACCGGTTCCGGCCCCGAGCGGGATCCGACTGGGGATACCTCGCCGAAGCGATACCCACCGGCGTCGTGCCCCACCATGCCTTCCACGTGTTCGGCATCTACCCGTGGGTCGGGTTGCTCGGCTCCGACCACGGCGACCATCCTCTCCGCATCCTCGACCGGTGTCGAATCCGCTGGGGCCGGGTCGTGAGATCCAACGGGGACCAGGTGGTGGTCGACTCGCAACCACTGCAATGGGACGGGCGATCACTGTCGCTCGGTCCGCCGGTCGCCGAATCGGTGGTCCGGTCGATAGACGGTGCAGGGTTCGTCGACGATCTCGAAAAGGGTGATTGGGTGGCGTTGCACTGGAACTGGGTCTGTGACCGGTTGGGCGAGAGAACGCTGGCCAACCTGAAGCGGTTCAATGCCCGGCAGTTGGAGATCACCAACCTCCGCCTCGCTCACCCGGGACCGGCACAAGTGTTGGGCTGAGCCCGAAGGCGACCCGACCGGCATACGGCGTCGGGCGTTGGGCAACCGGCAGGTCTCCGAAGCTCCGATCTCAAGACTCTTCGGGTGCACCATCGGGGATCGCCCAGACCCGCCGGAGGCACCAATCGACCCGCTCCCCAGGCCGGGCGACGGGCGGGCCGTCCCTGCGTATCTCGACGAGTCCGACGGCGGTCTCGAGCCGGTAGTCCGTGTAGGGACCGCGGTACCAGACCTGCGCTACCCGGCCGGGAAGGTCGCCGCCCAACTCTGCCCAGTCGGGACGAACGAGTACGGACGCCCGGCCGGAGTCGGGCACCGCTCCCCTCACCTTCACGGTTCTTCCGTCGCAGCGCAGGACGCTCTCTCGCCGACCCGCTCGAGCAACTTCGACATCGAGGATCGAAGCCGGTCCGGTGAGCCGGGCCGCCCACACGTCATTCGGTTTGGCATAGATCGCTTCCGGAGAGCCAACCTGGACGACACGCCCATCGCGTAGCAAGGCGATTCGATCGGCGATGGCCAACGCTTCGCCGGAATCGTGGGTGGCGTAGACGGCCGCAGCCCCGGATTCTTGCCGCTGTTCCGCCAACTCCTCCTGCAACGCCACCCGGAGGGGCGTGTCGAGATGTGCCGTCGGCTCATCCAGGAGATACAGAGCCGGACGCCCGGCCAATGCCCTGGCTATTCCGACCCGTTGCTGCTGTCCGCCCGAAAGCTCGGCCGGTTTCCGGTGAGCAAGGTGGGCGATACCCATCCTCTCCAAGAGGTCTCGAGCCTGGGAGGCGGCTCCATCCCCGTCCAGTCCCCGACGACGAAGCGGATAAGCGACCGTGTCCAGCGCATCGAGATGGGGCCACAGTGCGTAATGCTGGAACACGAAGCCCACATCGCGTTCTTCGGGTGGGTCCTGACCGTGAGCCGTGGCCACGATCCGGCCACCTATGGAGATCTCTCCGCCGGCCAGTTCGACGAAGCCTGCCACTGCATACAACAAGGTCGTCTTCCCCGAACCGGATGGCCCGAGCACGGCCAGCACCTCTTCGTCGCCAACCTCGAGGTCGAGGGCCCGCAGAACGGATTCCGCCTCGTAGGCTATGGAGACTCCGCGGCACTCGAGCGGAAAGGTCATGGCGAAGCCTCCCCGGCAATCCTCCGAATCACCACCACGGGCACAAACGCCACCAGGACCAGCACGACGAGGATCACCGCCATGGCGGAGGTGACGGTGACATCCCCGAGTTGCCTGAGGTTCAAGATGACCACGGCCAGCGTCTCGCTGCCCGGCCCGTACAGAAGAGCAGACATGGTCAACTCGTGGAAGGCAAACAGGAAGACGACGGCCCAGGCCACGGTGATCGCCGGTCGCAAGAGAGGGACGATCACGGTCCCCAGGGCGGTTGCAGGACCTGCGCCGCTGCCGCGGGCCGCACGGTAGAGATCCGGAGGAATCGCATCAGTCGACCCGGCGATAGACCGGTGCCCGAGGGCCCAGAACTTGGCCAGGTAGGCGACCAGGATGATCATGAGTGTGTCCCGCAGCCAGGGGCCGTAGGCGAGGAGTACGGCCACGGCCAGCGCCGACCCGGGCACGGCAAAGGTGAGAATGGCAGCGGTTCCGATCGGGCGGCCCGCCCGGCGCCGAACGAGGGAAGCAGCCAGGCCACCCAGCAAAACCACCAGAGTTGCCGCAACCGCAGCCAGCGCCAAGCTGCGGCCGAGCGCCGCCCCGTAACTCCCGGCCAGGGCTTCGCGGAAGTTGGCCAGCGTCCAGTTGGCAGGGACCGGAGACAGCCCCACCGCCCTGGTCAGCGATCCGAGTACCAGCGCCACCAGTGGGATCAAAGCGGTGACGGCCACATACACCCACAGCCCGAGTGCCGGCCACCAGCTCTTCCTCCCGGGGGTTGCCACTCCCCCTACCGGCCCGGCCGTGCGCACGACGGTCCGGGCCAGTCCGAAGCGCCGATCGGCGACCGTCACGACCGTGACCGTCACCACCACGAGAGCCGCGGCCAGGACGAGCACTCTGGTGAACGCCGCCGGAGCCGAAGAGCGAGCCAAGTCCTGGTATATGCGCGTGGTCATCGTCCCGAATCCCGCCGGCAATCCGAGCAGCGCCGGTATCCCGAACGAGTTCACTGCCACCACGAAGGCCAATGCGGCTGCGCCCAAGAGCGCGGGACGCAGCAGCGGGAGCGTGACCTCTCGGAACGCCTCCCAGGCGGTCGACCCGGAGGCACGGGCGGCCCGTTCGAGATCTGGAGCTACTCGGGTCGCCAGACCGGCCCCGACGATCAGATACACCAGCGGCGCTGCGTTGACGGCGATGACGGCAACCACCCCCGCCCCCCCGAACAGACCCGGGAGAGCGATTCCCAGAGCATCGTCGGAAAGACCGCCCGGACCGTAGGCCTGCGTCCAGCTCAGTGCCGAAACAAACGGTGGGATCACCAAGGGCAGCAGCACTCCGAACCTCAGCCAGTTGCGAGCCGGAACGCGCACCCGCTCGGTGATGAAAGCTGCGGCGGTGCCGGCGAGGACGGCGAGGACGGTGGCGCCGGCACCCGTCCCGAGTGTGTTGACCACCACACCGCCGGACCCGGCGAGCGAATCGCCGGCGGTTGCCCAGCCCTCACCGATGGCTCCCCGAAAGAGCTCGAAGAGCGGGACCAGGACGAGCAGCACCAGCAGGATGCCTGCAGCCCAGACGCTTGCAGTCGACCAGCGGAAACGCCGCGACATCCCGATTCTGCGCTCAGCCACCAAAGATCTCCCGGTAGTCGTTCAGCAGCTCATCCTGCCGGTCGAACACCTCCGGCCAGGAGGGAGTGACGATCGGCCCAACCTCGAAATCCCAGGCCACGTCGTCCCGCACGGGTTGCCATCCCGTTTCGGCAATGGCCTCCTGCCCATCTCGAGAAAGCACGAAGTCGACGAATTCTTCGGCCTTCTCCGGCTCGGCGGCAGAAGCGAAGACGGCAATCGGGCTGTACAGCACTATGGCACCCGGTTCGGGCCACACGATCTCGATCGGGGACCCCTTGTCGATCGCCCCCCGGGCTGAGAAGGCCAGGGTCATACCTGCGGAGAACCGACCTTCGGCCACCCCGGTCACGACGTCGCCGGGAGAGTTGACCTGGACGCCTCCGCTGGTTGCCAAACGTTCGTAGAAACCGTAGCCGTCGGCCATGACCAGGTAGGCCATGGCGCCCAGGGCCGAACCCGCGAAACCGGGGTCGGGAAAGGCTACGGGAGCATAGTCGGGATCGGCGAGGTCATCCCATCCGCGCAGCCCGGGGTCCAGACCGGCTTGCTGGACGATGATCATCGACAGCAGGCGAGTCCCCCAGAAACGATCCGAGCGAAACTCGGCCGGAATCTGATCGACCTCGGCGGGGGTGAAGTCCCACAGAAGCCCGTCCGCGTCGTATTGCTGCATCGACAGCGGGTCCGTGAGCCACAGCACGTCTGCCTGAATGCCACCTTCGCGCCGTTCGGCGGCAATCCTGGCGTTGAGTTCACCGGTCGGAGCCCGAAAGACCTCGACGTCGACTCCCTCGACCGGGAATGACTCGATCACGGCGTCTACCGTGTTCTGGGTCACCGAGGTGTAGAGGGTGATCGATCCACTTTCGGCGCCATCGGCGCACGCACCCAATACCGCGACAGCCGTGAGGGTGACGACCAACCGACGAAGCGTGGTTTCGGGCATTAGCTCTCTTCCGTCGAATCCTCCATGCAACCACGAGACCGGCGTTGACCGCCATCGACCTGTGGAGCGCAACGGCAGCCTATCCTGCAGGCGGTCCCGACAACGGCAGTCCATGTCCCTACTCAACGATCTCAGTCGAATCTTCGGTATTGCCTTCGAGCAGGCCGGCCTCGACCCGGCATTTGGCGCCGTGGTTGTCTCTCAGCGGCCCGATCTCGGGCAGTTCCAGTGCAACGGAGCGCTGCCCGCCGCCAAGATAGCCGGACGGCCACCCCGGGAGATTGCGCAGGACATCGTTGATCGCGTGCAGCGCGACGGTCGATTCGGAGCTGTTTCTCTGGCCGGGCCGGGCTTCATCAACATCAGCCTGACCGATGATTTCCTCGCCGGGGAACTGCAACTGGTTGCCGACGATCCCCGGCTGGGGGTGCCGGAGATCCCTGCCTCGAGGGTGCTGGTGGACTACGGCGGACCCAATGTCGCCAAGGAAATGCACGTCGGGCACCTCCGGGCCACCATCATCGGAGATTCACTCAAGCGCATCGCGCGATTCCTCGGCCACGACACACTGGGCGATGCCCACTTCGGAGACTGGGGGACCCAGATGGGCATGCTCATCATCGAGATCGCCCGCCGCGACCCGGAGCTTCCGTTCTTCGATCCGGACTACGTGGGAGCGTATCCGACCCTCAGCCTCACCCTCGACGACCTCGAAGCCATGTACCCGCTGGTCTCGGCGCGTTGCGCGGAGGACGCGGAGGAAGCAGAACGGGCCCGGATCGCCACATTTGAACTCCAGCAGGGCCGGCCTGGATACAGGGCCCTCTGGCAGCAACTGCACGACATCTCGATGGCTGCCCACCGGCGCGACTTCGCCAGCCTGGGTGTCGAATTCGACCTCTGGAACGGGGAATCCACCGTTCACGATCGTATCGAACCCATGATCGAACGGCTCGACCGGGCCGGAGTCGTTGAAGAGAGCGAAGGTGCCCGGGTGATCGGCATCGACGAACCGGACGACAAGGGTGACATGCCTCCGTTCCTGGTGGCCAAGTCGGACGGCGGTTTTCTGTATTCGACCACAGACCTGGCCACCATCGAAGAACGGGTGGATGACTTGCGCCGCCAACTCCTCCTGTACGTGGTAGACGCCCGCCAGTCGTTTCACTTCGAGCAGGTATTCAGGGCCGCTCGACGGGGTGGCATTGCGCCGGTCGACATCGGGTTGGAACACATCAAATTCGGAACGATGAACGGCCCCGACGGCAAACCGTTCCAGACCCGCAAGGGCGGGGTCCTGAAGCTACGCGATCTGATCTCCATGGTTACCGAAGCTGCCCAGATCCGGCTCTCCGAAGCCGACATCGCCCAGGACTATCCGGACGACGAGCGAGCCGAGATAGCCAGGAAAGTGGGCCTCGCGGCGCTGAAATTCGGCGATCTGAGTAACCACCGGACCTCCAACTACCTCTTCGACCTGGACCGCTTCGCATCCTTCGAGGGAAAGACCGGGCCCTACCTGCAGTATTCAGCCGTCCGGATCAAGTCGATCATGCGCAATGCCGAAGAGGCCGGACTGTCTCGAGGCTCACTGGTGCCGGCCGGGTTCGAGACGGAACGCAACCTCATGCTCGTCCTAGCTCGACTGCCCGAGGTCATCGAACGGGCCTTTGAGCTACGGGCCCCCAACCACATTGCCGAGTATGCCTACGACCTGGCCACGCAATTCAACCGCTTCTACGAGGAGTGCCACATACTTCGGGAAGAAGACCCGGCGCGGCAGGCGTCCTGGTTGACCCTGGTCGACCTGACCTTGAAGGAGCTCATCCTGTTGCTTGATCTACTCGGGATCGAGGTCCCGGACAGGATGTGAACTCACGGCCCAGGCCGCGAACTCCGCTGGTTGGATCTGCAGTTCAGTTCCCCGCCTACCCTATTCTCCCTGTCATGACCATCCGACCCGCCCGGCCCGAAGACAAAGCGGCCGTGGCCGCCTTCACCACCGACACGTTTGCATGGGGTGACTACGTGGCCGATGTCTTCGACTCATGGCTGGAGGACGCAGACGGTCAGATTCTCATCGCCACTGCCGGGACGGACGAGGCCGTCGGGATGGCCCGCGTGGCCCTGTTGTCGCCCTACGAAGCGTGGGCCCAGGCGGCGCGGGTACACCCCGATTACCGACGACGCGGCATCGCCGGCCGCCTGACCGAGGCTGGAGAGACCTGGGCGTCGGAACGTGGTGCCCTGGTGATGCGTCTGGTGACGGAAGATTGGAATCAACCAGCCCGGCGCCAGGCTGCGAAGGCCGGATACCGGATGGTGGCCGAGTGGGCAATGGCCCAGCGCGGCGTCGGTAGTTCGGTACCGGCCGTTCCCGGAAATGGAGGCCGGCGAGCACCGGCCGAAGAACGTTTGCGACCCGCCCCGGTTCACGAGGCGGAACCGGCGTTCTTCGCCTGGTCGAGCGGAGAGCTCATCACCGCCGGGCACGGCCTGTACCCGGCCATCGGCTGGATGTGGCGAAAGATGACTCTCGAAGACGTCACCCGCGCCGCCCGATCGAGAGCCCTGTGGGATTGTGCAGCGGGATGGCTGATCGGCACCATCGAGGAAGACCTGTTGCGGGTTCCCTGGATAGCCACCGGCCCCGAGGATGCCTACCGGCTGCTCCGGTCGGCAATAGAACTGGCGGAAGAACAAGGAGCCGAGCGATTGCGCGTTCTCTTCCCACAGACCGACTGGCTGCTGCGGGCGATCCGCCGGACCGGAATGGAGCTGCAGCCGCTCGTGATGTACGAGAAGCAGCTGGCGTAGTCATCAGTCGCCCATATCGACGAGCGGCATCACGAGGAGAGTGTCCGTCAATCGACGAACATGACATTGAACACAATCAGTGTCCCGATCACCCACAACGAATAGAGCACAGGCAGCTCGATCAGATCCAGCCACGGTCGGTCGGCGTACAGGCGACGCAAGCCCCAGAGGGCAACGGCCCCCAGCAGCAACGTGGCCGTCAAACCGGCCACGCCGGTGGCCACGAGAACATCGGTGGCAATGCTGAACGTCGACGGAAGGTCCTCTGTGTATTGGTCGACGAACCGCCCGAGGAACAACAGGAGACCACCGACCAGGAGGAGAGCTCCCGACCGGATGAGAAGCATCTCGACCTCCGTGCCCGATCTCGTGCGCAAGGCACGAATCGGCCCTTCGACCGCCACCCCCAGCGCGAATGCGCCGAATACCGCGATCACCAGGCCGGATCCCAGCATCTCACCCGTGGACTTGGTCAGACCGACCTCGACGACCTCGAATCCATCCAGCAGAACGACGATGGCCAGAGAAACCAGAGCCGTGCCCACCACCAGCAAGCCCACGTCGAAGGTGGTACCGGCGATCCGACGGAACAGGCGAAACAGACGCCTGGCTTCCGGCTCGGCGGTCTCCTCGGTGATGATCTGAGGATCGTCCACGGTCCCCACTCCTGGAGTTCACGTGCGGTCGGCACAGCCTACCCGGGATTGGGAAACGGCAGGCAAACATGTAGCCGCCCTCGAAGACCGGTCACCGGGTCGACGAATCCCCACAGGACGACGTCGGTGCCGTTCTGTCGGGTTGATCGACGTCGATTGCTGCTCCTCTCATCCTCGCCCCTCCGGGCAGAACTTGGGAATCGGGTGGTGGAGGCAACTCCCCGCCGGTCTCCGCGGCGGATTACTCGGCGGTCCCCGTACGTCGGAATTCGTCCTCGCGGAGCGCTTCCCAGTAGAGCTCGACCGGATGGACTATGCGAAACCAGTTCTCCAGGTGAGCGCGCAACTGCATCTCACATCCGGCGTTGGCCGACGCAACGACGGTCGATCCCAGCATCCGGATCTGGGCCGCCTTGTTCCGGCCGAGCTCGTACGACGTCCGCGGGCGCAGCATCGTGTAGAGGCCGGCCGCCCCGCAACATTGGTCGTCGGCAAGATCCAGCGGTTCATACCCGGCGGCGGCGAGGACAATCCGGGGCGCGTCGACGATGCGCTGGGCGTGCCGCAGGTGGCAGGGATCCTGGACGGCCACGGCACCCCGGCTCAGGGCAAGCCTCGGAATCCGGCCGCGCTGAATTGCCTCGGCGATGCACTCGGTGACGTCCCGGGCCCGATCGGCCAGAATTGCGCCCCCGTCGCCCGCCCACTCGGAATACTCCTTGAGGTGGGCACTGCATCCGGCCGTGTCGCTGATAACCAGGTCAAAACCCCGCAGTGCCCTGACGTTGCGGGCCGCCAACCGGCGGGCCCGCTTGGCGTCTCCATCATGGGCGGCAAGGGCGCCGCAGCAAGTTTGAACGGAGGGAACCACCACCCGGTAGCCGGCTCTTCGCAGCAACTCGATGGAAGCCTGATGCACGCCGCCGAACCAGGGGTCCATGACACAACCGGCCAGTAGAGCGACGGTGCCGGTCTCCTGGCCACGAGCCGGGTGGACCGACCCGCGAATGCTCGGCAGCGGGTGCGGCCCAGCTCGCATTCCGGCCACGGTCGACCGGATCGCCGTCGGAAGCAGGCGGAAGACGGCTGTGCGACGGACCAGGGCCATCACTCGCGTCGCCAACCGCAACAGCCGGGGCGCAGCAACCAGACGGCCGACGAGAACGTGGCGAAGCCGGCGGCCGGCGCCGGGTCGCTGCGCCGTCAACTCCGCCTGAGCCCCCTCCACAGCGCGCCCAAAGGGGACCAGTGAGGGGCACGCCGACTCACACGCCCGACACTGCAGGCAGAACGAAATCACTTCGCCGAACGCGGCATCGAGGGGAACCAAATCGGCGGAAACGGCTCGCATCGCGGCAATGCGCCCGCGGGGTGAAGCCGTTTCGTCCCCCGTCAGACGGTACGTCGGGCAGTGCGGCAGACACAGGCCACAATCGACACAGGCGTCGAGTTCGGCACGACGCGGGGCATGGGCGGTGACCCAGGCCATCACAGGCTCCCCGGCAGCCGACCGGGGTTGACTACCCGGTCCGGATCGAACCGAGCTACCACCCGGCGTTGCAGGTCCATGCTCGCCGGCGGCGTACCCCACGGGTCGACCAGTTCGTACACCTCTGCCGGAGCATCCGTGACCACCAGCGCACCGCCATGACCCTCCGCCCAGTGACGCAGCTCACGGAAACTCTCCAATTGGAAGGATGAAGCACCGACACGGACCTCCCCAACACCGGGCAGAGCCTGGTAGCCCCAAGAACTCGGGATCCGCGTGAGAGCCTCACGCAGAAGCCGAGGGACAACGCGCAGGGAAAGCCGGATGGCCCCTTCGGGCTGCCCGGGCCACAGCAACCCCCGCTCGCAACGCCCCCCCAGTTCTGCAGTTCGGGCGTCCATCTCGGCGGGCGTCCCGGCCAGGAACACCAGCACCCGATCTGGTTCCTCGACGACGGCCAACGGGCGGTAGCCGTAGTCGGGCCGCGGTTCCGGCAGCGTCACCGTTCGAGTCTCCTGGGGGAGGGGCCAGAGCTTGAGACAGACACGCCCGATGAGCCCCAGCGACCCCAACGAGCCCGCCGCCAGCCGCGGCAGGTCATAGCCCGTGACATTCTTGACGACCCGACCTCCTCCACGCACGATGCGTCCATCGCCGGTCACCAGGTCGGTTTCCAGCACGCGATCCCGGGTCGGTCCGAACCGCAAGCGCCGAAACCCCGAGATGCCGCCCGCCACCGCCCCGCCGACCGTTCCATCTCCCGGGACCTCGGGAAGCACCGCCGTCTGGCCCCTTTCTGCCAAACGTTCCTCGAGATCGGCCACCCGAACGCCAGCTTCGACGACGACCGTCAGGTCGTCGGGTTGCCAGTCGACGATCGTGTTGAGGCGAGCCGTCGAAAGCACGATCGCCGGGTCTACCCGGCCGCCCAAACCCTGATGGGTCCCCCCGGCCCACACCAGCACAGGCAGCGTGTGCTTCGAGGCCAGGGTCAGAATGACGGCGGCCTCATCGAGTGTCGAAGGTGCAACAACTGCTGCCTCTTCGGGAAGCCCCTCGATCGGTTCGGACAGGAAAGCACCGAGGCGTCCCTGCAAAGCCGATTTGAGCGAGGTCATATCCAGGTTCCTGCGGGGACCGGCCGTCCCAGATCGAAGCATCTGGACCCGGCCGGAAGCACCTTTTCGGGGTTGAACAACCCGTCCGGGTCGAACGCCTCGGCCAGCCGCGCCTGGGCGTCGAGGTCCGCCTGTGAGAAGACCAGCGGCATGAGGTCGCGCTTCTCCAGTCCAATTCCGTGCTCGCCGGAGAGGGCGCCGCCGGCGGCGACACACACCTCGACCAGTTCGTCGGCCGCCGTTTGTACCCTGTCCATCACCCCGTCCTGGGAGGCGTCGAAGGCCATCAGCGGGTGAAGGTTGCCGTCGCCGGCATGGAAGACGTTCATCATCGCCAGGTCGAAACGGTCGGCGATCTCGTACACCTTGGCCATGACCTCCACCAGACGGGTACGCGGCACGACGGCGTCGTGCAGGTAGTAATCGGGCGCGGTCTGCGCCACTGCCCCGAAGGCCGCTTTGCGGCCTTTCCAGAGCAGAGCACGCTCTCCCTCATCGGCGGCCACCCGCACCCGGCCGGCGCCGTTCGACTCTGCCACGGCGCGGATCAAATCGGCTTCAGCTTCAACCGCTGCCGGGTGGCCGGTCACCTCGGCCAGCAACACCGCCGCCGCGTCGGTCGGAAACCCTGCCCCGACGAACCGCTCCACGGCCGTGGTCATCAACCGGTCCATCATCTCCAAAGCGGCGGGAACGATTCCGCCGGCGATGACTCCCGACACCGTGGCGGCCGCATCTTCGACCCGCGCAAAATCGGCAAGCAGCGTCCGGGCCGCCGGAGGGTTGGGGGTCAGCTTGACGAGCGCCCGGGTGACGATTCCCAGGGTGCCCTCGGAACCGACCACGATCCCCCGCAGATCCAATCCAATCGGGTCGGGGGCCTCGCCCCCCAAGACGACTACTTCCCCCCTTGCCGTCACTACCTCGACGGCCAACACGTGGTTGACGGTCGTGCCCTCGGCCAGGCAGTGAGGTCCCCCACTGTTGTTCGCTACGTTGCCGCCGATCGTGCAGGCGGCCTGGGAGGAGGGATCGGGGGCGAAGTGAAGGCCGTGCCCCGCAGCGTGCTCGCTCAGGTCGAGGTTGAGCACGCCGGCCTCCACCCAAGCCGATCGACTCTCGACATCGACGTCGAAATGCGTCATCTTGGTGAGCGACACGACCAGCGAGGGACTGGTCGGCACGGTTCCCCCGGCCAGGCCGGTCCCGGCGCCACGCGGCACAACGGGGATTCCGTGACGGGCGGCAATCCCGACGAGGGCCACCACCTCCGCGGTGCTTGCCGGCAGGACGACGGCCAGCACCTCGCCTCGTCTGATGCCGGCGTCCTTGCCGTAGACGTGGGTACGAAGGGGGTCCGACAGAACTCGCTCATCACCGAGCAGATCCCGGAGTTCCTGAACCAGGGTCATGCTGTCACGCTAGCCCCTTGCGGTCATGGAGTCGTTCAGACACGATATCGACGCGTATGTCACCACCCGAGCAACACGACAGGTAACTGATGAGCCCGGTCGCAGGTCTGACCCCCAATCTACGACCGGGATCAACATGCACCCCACCAGGATCCGTGATGTTCAGAGGAGTTTCTCAGGAAGCCCTCACACGTTCCACATACCCGTGATGGGTACGGGCTTCACCATCGACACCCCGTTGAAGGTGGCTCGCTTCGGGATCGATTCCGTGATCCAGATCGTCGACGACGTACTGATCGAGCAGATGCGGAAGGTCCACAGCGACCGGGCCGGAGAGGCGTACCAGGAAATCGCCGACAACGAAGAAGACGCTCGTGCCCGGCGCATCACGGCGTACCTGAACCTGATCCATCTGCTCGTCGAACGACAGATGGACGAGGTACGAGAACAACCCTTCGAGCCGGGTACCGATCTCACCCGCTACTTCGAGATGCTGCCGGAAGGTCCTTTGAAGACCTCCTACCGGGAGATGCTGAACGGCAGGGACGAAGACCGGGCGTCGGTGCTCGAGGCGCACCTGCGAGAACGGGTCGTACCCGGGGCAATCGACGTCAACATCATGACCAAGTTGGACCGGGATCCCGGCGGAAGCAAACAGCCGGGTTTCAGCGATGCTCTCTCGGGTTTGCGAGGCTTCGCCCGGAGCGACCTGGGATCGGCGGTGGTGTTCTCGGCCGGACTGAATCCTCGCCTGTTCGGCTATCTCACAGCCTTCGACGACTTCTTTCCGGACGAGCAGGGTGAGCTTCGCAAGCGGATCATCCTCAAGGTGAGCGACTATCGTTCTGCGTTCGTTCAGGGCAAGTACCTGGCCAAACGCGGCCTGTGGGTCTCCGAGTACCGCGTCGAATCGGGCCTCAACTGTGGCGGCCACGCCTTCCCGACCAGTGGCCAACTGATGGGTCCGATCCTGGAGGAGTTCCGCACCAAACGGCCCGAACTGATCGAGAGCCTGCACGTCATGACCAATGCAGCCCTCGCCGCCGGCAACCGCTTGCCGCTGGACAACCCGCCGCCCGTGCGAATCACCGCCCAGGGAGGCATCGGGACGACCGCCGAACAGACCCTGCTGCTCGAGAACTTCGACCTCGACTCGACTGGGTGGGGCACTCCATTCCTTCTGGTTCCGGAAGTGACCAATGTGGACGATTCACACCGGACACGGTTGCAGGAAGCGTCGGACGGTGACGTCGAACTGAGCGACGCCTCCCCCTTCGGGATTCCCTTCTGGAATCTCCGCAACTCGGCCAGCGATGTGCTCCGCCGGGCCCGGATCGCGATCGGGAAGCCGGGCAGTCCCTGCCCCAAGGGATATCTCGCCCTGCACAACAGGGAGTTCTCGGAGGAGCCGATCTGCACCGCCTCCCGACAATACGTCGTTCAGAAACTGGCCCATCTCGACGCCGAGGGCCTCAACCCCGAGCAGCGGGCCCTGGTTGAAGAGGAAGTCCTGGCCAAGACCTGCCTGTGCCGGGACTTGGCCGGAGGCGCGGAACTCAACACCGGTATCAACGACGAGGCGGCGACCGCGGTGTGCACCGGTCCGAATATCGTCAACTTCTCGAGCGTGGCCACCCTCCGGGAGATGGTCGACCACATCTACGGGCGCATTTCTCTGCTCACCAACCCGGACCGTCCCCACATGTTCATTCGAGAGATCGAGTTGTACCTCGACCACGTGGGAAAGGAATTTCGACGATTCGCACTCGGACTTTCCACCCGCAAGGAGAACTACTTCAACGACGTGAGAGAGAACCTCCGAGCCGGGATCGATTACTACTCGGATCTGGTCGACCGCCTACCCAAGGGCGACCGGGGCCGGTTCGCGGATCGGCTGGAGAGCCTGCGCCATGCCGTACAGCAAGTTGGTGTCCTGGCACCGGTGTAAAAAATCCGCCGCTAACCCGGGACTCCTTGCTACGTTGCCCGCACACTCCACAGAGGTAAGGACATGCTTTCCAAGAGATTCTTCAAGACCAAGGATGAGGTCGAGGTGACCTTCGAGATCGATCCGCCGGGTGTTGCGCAGGTAGATCTCGTGTGCGAAGGCCTCGGCTGGGAACCGATCGAGATGAAACGAGCCGATCGAGGCAAGGGACCGTTCCGGACCAGAATCCGACTTCCCAAGGACCAACAGATCCAGTTCCGGTACATCTACGACGGCTCCAACTGGGAGAACGACGACGACGCCGACGCCTACTGGCCCAACGAGCACGGGTCGGACAACAGCGTGGTCGACACCGCAGCCTGAACCACAACGTACTCGACTCGGGGGTGCGTCGGAAAGAAGGTCGGAGGGGCGTCGCGGTCGTCAGACCGGCGGTACGCCGGCGAACGACGTGGCAAGCGATCTTCCCGACCTAGTCGGGCTCCGTCACGGCGGTCCCCAACCGCCCCCGCCCGGCGTTCTGACCAGCAGTCGATCGCCCTGAGCCACCTGGAACGTCGATTTCCCCGGGACACGTTCGGGCGTCCGTCCGGATCGGATCACCCAATCCTCGCCGCACGCTCCCGCTTCTCCGCCGGCCAGCCCCCAGGGCGGAATCTCCCGGCGCTCCCCCATCAACGACACGGTGGCAGGAACGAGGAACTCGATGACGCGCTCGATGCCTTCCCCACCCGGATACCGGCCGTTACCTCCGCTGCCCCGCCGAAGCTCGTTGCGCAAGACCCGAAAGGGGTAGTGAGTTTCGAGCGCCTCGATGGGAGTGTTCTTGGTGTTGGTCATACCGGTGTGGATGCCCGATTGCCCGGCCTTTCCGGGTCTGCCGCCCTGTCCGCCCGCCAGCGTTTCGTAGTAGGCGAACTGGTCCGATCCGATCAGTACGTTGTTCATGGTGCCCTGCGAGGCGGCCGGCACCCGGGCGGGAGCAGCTTGGGCCAGCGCCCCGAGCAGTGCGTCGGCAATCCGCTGACTGGTCTCGACGTTCCCGGCCGCTACCGCCGCTGGCGACCGGGCGTTGACCAATGAACCGGAGGGAGCCGAGAGGGACACCGGCCGGTAGCACCCGCCGTTGGCCGGAATGGTGGGATCCGTGGCCACCCGGACCGCGTAGTAGAGACACGAAAGGGTCACCGCCTCCACGGCGTTGATGTTGCCCTCGATCTGGTCGGCGGTTCCTGCGAAGTCGGCTCGCAGTTCGCCACCATCGACGGCAACGGCAACCGCAATCGGCAGGTGCCCGCCCCGCC
>DHIO01000008.1:0-255 GCA_002403855.1 Acidimicrobiia bacterium UBA4744 | reverse complement strand
GTGGTGGGCCCGATTGGCGACCCAGCCGATCAGCTCCTCGTCTAGGTGCACGGGGCGCACCAGCGTCAGGTCGTTGAGGTGAGTCCCTCCCCGGTAAGGGTCGTTGACTGCGTACTGGACTCCTGGTTCCAGCTCGGCGTTCTCGAGCACCGCTGCTACCGAGGCGGGCATAGAGCCGAGATGCACCGGGATGTGTTCCGCCTGGGCGAGCATTTCGCCGTCCGGGACGAACACCGCCGCCGAACAGTCGGCCCG
>DHIO01000024.1:3213-4971 GCA_002403855.1 Acidimicrobiia bacterium UBA4744 | reverse complement strand
CACGGGATACGGATCATGAGTTGTCGCTCAGAGCGCCGATCTCGAGGTTCACCGACAAGACCCGGCTGGCGCCGGCAGCACGGGCGTGCTTCAAGACGATCTCGTGAACGCTCTTCACTTCAGCAAGTTCGTGCATTGCCCTATCCAACAGGCCCTACGGCGCCGGCGACCAGGCGGGGGCGGTGTCAAAGGCGGCGTCATCGGTGAGGTTGGTGACGTTGGACCCGTCGGCGTCCATGATGTGAATGTCGCCCGGGTGGCGACTAAAGGCGATGTGGCTGCCATCGGGCGACCAGGCGGGCTCTTGGCCGTCGCTGAGGCGGGTCGGGTTGGAGCCGTCGGCGTCCATGACGTAGATGTAGAAATCGAGTGTGCCGGGGGGCATCGAGGTGAAGGCGATGCGGCTGCCGTCCGGCGACCAGGCGGGATTGACGTCATTGGCGGGGCTGTTGGTGAGGTTGGTCTGGTTGGACCCGTCGGCGTCCATGACGTAGATCTCATCGTTGTCGTCGCGGTCGGAATGGAAGGCGATCCGGGAGCCGTCGGGGGACCAGTCGATGCCGTGCAATCCGTCGAAGCCGCGGGCGTTGGTGAGGTTGGTCTGGTTGGAGCCGTCGGCGTCCATGACGTAGACCTCGATGTTGAGCGCGCCATCACGGTTGGATCTGAAGGCGATGCGACTGCCGTCCGGCGACCAGGCGGGACCGGCATCGAAGTCCCGGTTGTTGGTGAGGCGGGTCTGGTTGGAGCCGTCGGCGTCCATGACGTAGACCTCAACGGTGGTGGGGTTCTCTTCGTTGGCGTCACGGTTGGAGCCGAAGGCGATGCGGCTGCCGTCCGGCGACCAGGCGGGATCAGCGTCGTCGGCGGGGTTGTTGGTGAGGTTGGTGAGACCGGAGCCGTCGGCGTTCATGATGTAGATCTCGCCATTGCCGTCGCGCTCGGAATGAAAAACGATCTTACCCGCAGGCACCTCCGGGCCCTCCCCGGTCGTCTCCGGCGAAGCGACTGCCTCGGTAGTCGAACTCGAGGTGGCGGTCGACGTAGTGGAGGGCGGAGTGGTAGTGGAGGCATCATCCGGGGCGGCATCCTCACCGCATGAGGCGATTACCAACAGGACAACGGCCAAGGTGACCAAACGGCGCATCAGACTCCCCTTCTGGTCTCTTGGTACACCCTGCCAACCCGACGCGGACGCCGGTAGAGGCAGAAGACCTCACGAGGGTCTTCTCCGAGACACGAAGAACTGAGTAGTACCAACTGAACCTTGGGAGTGTCCCGATACTCCCATTCGCCGCGCTTGTTCGCCCGTTACTCCGCCAGCTGTCCGGCTCGGTGCGTNNTGGCCCACGTTTCACCCGCACACGATGAGCCCTCGTGCCACCGCGACCGCGGCTCGGGTGTCATGTGGTCACCCGACATCGCGTCGGGCACCACGAAGCGTCGCGGGCTCCACAGCTGGATGCTCTGCTGAGCAACTCTGCTCGGGGTAGGGGAGCCGCCCAGACCGTGGGTCTATCCAGTGGAGGCCATGCGCCACTCGTCCATCGCCGGTCGCTGGGACTGTCCGGCCGGATGGGCCCATCGCTGCCCGGCCGGCATTCCTCACGCATCAACAGGGAAGTAGTCGGAACCTTCACAGACTTCTGGGCACCCCCGTGGGAGCCGGTCGGGACTCTCGTCCAGGTTCTCGTCGTCTTCGCAGTCTTCGGGGTCCTCGACGAACTTGGAGACTTTGAGCACGAACTCGGTATCCGC
>DHIO01000024.1:0-3162 GCA_002403855.1 Acidimicrobiia bacterium UBA4744 | reverse complement strand
ATAGCCCTGATGCTGATCGTCGCGGCGTGCGGTGGAGGCGAATCCCTCACGTCCGAGGAACGAGATTGGTGCCTCAACAACACAGACATTGTCGATGAGACCTCCGAAGATCTGGGTCTGCTCGACTTCGTCGACGCCTACTACGACACCGAAGGCGACGGCCTTGGATCAGACGGCGAACCAAACCTCACCGACCGAAACATCGAGGTAAGTGAGGAACTGAGCGCCAGAAACAGCGAAGATCCCGAGGCCCTCTTCGATGACCTGTTCTCCCGGTACCTGGATCACCCTGACGGTCAAGAGGCGTGCGCTGCGGCCTACGCCGACAACTCCTAACCGATCTTCGAAGACACCCAGTCGTGCCGCTTGGCGTTATCTGGCGCTGCGGGCGTTCTTGATGCCGATCTGTTGATATCGGACGCACCGATTCAGCACTGATAGTTACTACGCCGGCTCGCGGAACCGATCGAGTGAGATTGCCTCAAGGGAGTTTGCCAACGCGCCGGAGAGGACGGCCCGCCGGCCAACGACCTGGGTCGGAGTCGCACGCCCTCTACACCTGGCGATCTGCCAGAGCGGGAAGAGACGCGTGACGCATGTATGCCTCAGATCGTGAGGAGTGATGTCGAAGTCCGACTCTCTCGAGGATCGGATTGCACCCAGGTCGCCTCCAGTTCGTGTGCCGGTGGCCACCGACTAGGGACGAGAGCGCTAACGGCTTCTTCAGCCCTAGACGCGTCTCCGCCGCGACGAGATACTGGACGCAGGACTCGACGCTGCTTCGACTCGAGAAGGGAGGAGAAGTCATGAACGCTCGCTCGTTCAGAACGCGGGTCGCGGTGCTTTGGGTGGCGGTGGCCGTGGCCGTGTCGGGCTCGTTCCTGCTGTACCTGTTCATGCCAGGAGCACTGGAGGAGTTGCTCGCTGGCGAGTTTGAAGGAGAGACCCTGGACGACGCTGTGGGCTTCTTCATAGCAGGGTTGGTGATCATCCCCGTGGTGATGGCGGCGGTGACGGTGCTGGTCGGCGACCGGGTGAACCGCTACGTCAACCTGATCGCCGGGATGGCGTTCGGGCTCTTCGGCGTCTACGCGGCGGTCGGCCACACCTTGGCCGACGGCTTCAACGTGCACATCCTGATGGTCGCTGTGGGCGCCGCCCTTGCGTTTCTGATCGCCGGCTTGGGGTTGGTCGGGCTGCGGCGACCGTCGCAGACGGCCGGATGGGGAACCGACCAAAGCCGACCCCGTGAGGAAGCTACCGTCTAATCCGGCTCGACTAGATCGAGGAGATAGCCCGGTCTGACGCGGGCGATGTGGCGCGGCGGTGGCGTCCGGGATCTGGAATAGGGCGGCTGCCACCCGCTGATGCCCGGCGTACGGGGCAGAATCTCCTCCACCGTTTCGGTCGGCACAGCGGACGAGCTGCCCTTGTGGTCAATGTTCAGCAGCGCACGACGTGCCGTTCGGCGCCCTTGGGGCTCGTGTTCGTTCTCGTCCGGGTACTGGTGATGTCTGCCGGTCCTATAGCCCTCGCCGGCGATGACAAGCTACCCAGTCGGTCCGGTTCAGGCCAACGGTGTGGCCGCGGGTCGGGCGACACGAAACTGGCGATGCTTGGGTCCTTCGCCTCTGGAATCGGTCGAGATGAGGGCGCAAGCTGAACGACAGGACAGGTGCGGGGGAAGGCACCATCGGAGCTGCTTGCAGCGTAAGAGGGAGAGAGTTGTCGGTCCCATGGGGCCTCCACTGCGGGGCAGAGAGGGGAGCGCGATGAGCACAACCACGCACGTCAGGAGCATTCACATTGACGCTCCGGTCGAGACGGTCTTCGACTACGTGAAGGACCCGGCTCACTTCTACGACGCCATGCCCGACCGCATGCGCGCCAAGCTGAGGGCCGTGAACGTGACCCCCGAGGGGGTCGGGACGACGTACGAGTGGGTCGCCGGTCATCTTGCCGGGTTCGAGTTGGTGGGGGTCATCACGCGGCAGGAGTACGTCGTCAACGAGCGTATCGTGGACAGCTCCTCGACCGGGCCGGTGTGGACCTGGACGCTCGAGCCGGATGGCGATGGTACGAGGTTGACGCTGGCATTCGAGTACTCCACGAAGATCCCGCTGATGGACAAAGTCGTCGACGCCATCGCCTGGCGCGGTGACCGCGACGTCGACGCCATGCTCGCCGCAATCGAGGACGAGGTCGAAACCTGACGCGGGTCTGGAACGGCAGGGGGAGACGCAAGGGGGCGCGCCTGACGAGCGATCGCACACGATGCCCGAAACGGTTCACAGTGACCAACTCCTTCGCTCGGAGCACGATGTGGGTCGGTCGGCAGAGTTGACATTGTCGCGACCCTCATGCTCGAGACTGAACATCCCTCAAGCAGGCCTCCCCGCTAGCGCAGATCCCTACCAGACAACCGTGGATGCCAACCGTTTCGGCGGAGGGTTGGTCCGGATTCTCTGCCTCCGCGTCCGAAGGAGTCCGACGACGGTGACCCCTCGAGGTCAATGCCACGAGCCGCAGCGGAACCCCTGCTCCGAGGTGCCAACACGGGACGCTCGCTGGATTGCTCGTTCTTGCCACCGAGTGGTTACTCGACGTTGGGCTAGGTCGGGATGTCCAGGATCAGTCCGATGGTGTCCCGGATCTGGCTCAGAACGGTCGGCCCCGTGTTGCCGCGGAGCTGCTTGACCCGTCCGGTCGACACCGCTCGGACGTGTTGACACTGTGCGGCCGAGCGTTGTTGCAGTCCGTTGGTGACATCGGGTTCGATCGTGATCTCGGAAGCGAAATCGCGGATCGTGGTGGTGAGGGGCACCACCTGGATCACGGTTGGTTGTGCATCGAGGATCCGTTGCGCAGTGACCACGACGGCGGGATGGCTGAACCCGGCCTCTCGACCCTCGGGCACTCCAAGGTCGAGGTCGATGACATCACCCGAGGTCAGCATCCAACCAATCGGTTTCGTCCTCGGTCAGGCCTGCGGTGAGTTCCTCACCGATGCGGTCCTGACGCAAGCGCCGTACGGCGAGCGCGACGGTTTCGCCGACGGTGGTGCCGAGTTCGTCGGCAAGCCGTTTGAGTTCTTGGTGGGTTGCCTGGTCGATACGAACACTCGTACTCTGCATGCACGTCAGCATACAACATCGCATGCAG
>DHIO01000039.1:1087-94128 GCA_002403855.1 Acidimicrobiia bacterium UBA4744 | reverse complement strand
GCCGGCCGAACAGACCCCGCCCAGACCGGAACCGGCCCCCCCCGAGCCGGCGCCCGTGACCCGCTCGATCGACGATCTGCTGGCCGGCGCCGACTTCCCGTTCAGCCTGGAGTGACCCGGGCCACGAGCCAAGGCCCAAGGAACCTCTGCGAACTGTCTCCCGCACTTCCCCGAACAGGCGACGGCTCCACTTCGGCACCTTGGGCCTTGCAATGCGGACACTACGTAGGTGTCAAGATCGAGTCAAGGACCCCGATTGGGGGCAAAACACCCTCTGCAACTCGTCATATTCGGGTCTATCTTTGTCTATTTGGCCCATTCCTGAAGGGTCGTGTCGGCAGTTTTCCACTTATCCACAGGAATCCACAGGAAGTTGTGCACAACCGCTGTAGACAAGTTTCTCAGAGGTTGTTTTCGCGCTCGAAAACCGGCCAATTCGACCCCGGACGACCGCTCAGACCGCTCCCGTGATCCCTGCGTACAGTTCGAGCAACCGGTCGGTCGCTACCTCCCACGAGAACCTCGTGGCAAACTCGACGGCCCCCTTCGCCAACCGAGCGGCCAGGTCTGGGTCGAGCAAGATCCTGGCCGCGGCGGCCGCGAACCCGGCGGGATCCCAGTCGTCCACCAGGAACCCCGATGTGGCGTCCTCCACCACGTAGGACAAACCGCCGACGCGGGCGGCCACCACCGGCAGGCCGCATGCCTGCGCTTCGGCGGCCACCAGTCCGAACGACTCACTCCGCGACGGTACGAGCAGCACGTCTGCCGCCCGGTAGTACGAGGGAACTTCATGGTGGGGCCGGGATGGAACAAACTCCACGTAGTCCTCCAAGCCCAATCTCTGGACCCGGGACCGGATCCGGTTCAATTCCTCACGACCGTGCGGGCCGCTCGGACCCCCAACGATCGCCATCCGGACGCCGGGGATCTCCCGGCGAACCCGCTCGAATGCCTCGAGGGCAACGTCGAGGCCCTTGAGCGGTTGGATCCTCCCGACGAAGAGCAACACCGGTCCCTCACCCCACCCGAGCTGCCCCCGGGCCGCCCGTTGCGAACCCGGGGCGAAGAGACTGTGATCGACTCCGGGATGAGTTACGCAGAGCCGGGCGGGATCGGCGCCGTACCGGCCGGCGAGGTCGTCGGCTTCATACTGCGTGGAGGCGATAACGCAATCCGATCCGGCAATCACCTCATGCTCGGCGGCGATCCGGACCAGGCTCTCAGCCGGCTCCCCGACCCGCCGGGTGGCGTTCTTGACCCGTCCCAGTGTGTGAAACGAGTTGGCCAACGGAATGCCCGCGGCCCTCTTGACGAGTAACCCCGCCCAGCCCGAAAGCCAGTAGTGACTATGAACGACATCGAACCTCTCCCCGCGCACGCGCTCGATCACGCCTTCGGCGAAAGGCTGGATGGTTACGGACAGGTCGGCCATCGGTAGAACCGATGGGGGCCCCGCTTGGATCTGCACCACCCGGTATCCGGGTACGACCTCAACATCGACGGGCGGCGGGAGGGCCGTCGATCGGGTGAAGACGTCCACCGCGACGCCCCGATCCACCATGGCCCGGGCGAGTTCATCGATGTATACGTTCATGCCTCCAGCGTCTCCCGACCCCGGCTGAACCAGCGGCGACGTATGCAGGGACAGAAAGGCGACTCTACGGATCAAGTCGAACCCTCGAACCCATAGAGCAGACGGGAGACGGCGCCCAGCCGGAACTTGTACGGCTCATCCCCTTTGAGGAAGTCGAACACTCGGCAACCCCTCTGTATGGCCCGCTCGATCAGCATGCTGACCAACACTATTCCCGGCGATCCCGTCGACAGACGATCGAACGCCGAGTTGTAGAGGTAGTAGCCATCCGCGTCGGCCCAGGCGAAGGCAGACGCTACCGGCTCGGTCTCCTCACCGCACAGGAGTTCGACCGCCCAGCCATCCTGATCTGCCAGGGCGGCAAAGAGGGTCTGCATCCGGGGTGTCAAGAAGGAACCTTTGCCTCCCCCGGAGGCTCGATGCATCTCCACGAACCGTTCGAACCCTGCACCGGTTCCTCGCGAGGTGATCACCACGGGATCACCATGTGCTTCGCGGAAACGGCGCCGTTTTCGCCGGATCTCATGGCGTTCTTTGCTTCCGACCCTTTCCAGAAACACCTCGAAGCTGTTCGGAAGCGGCAACCGGGCGGCAACCTCGACTCGCACCGGTTCGGCAGGCAGTCCGGCCTTCGCCAGACCTCGTCGCACAACATCCGCCGCCTCATCGGGCAAGGAATCGAATCGATAGTGGAGACCGCTCGCCGAGGTCGCCATCACCTCAGCAATGAGATCTGCGGCATCGTCGCCCAGAGGACTCCGGTAATCGACCAGGTCGGGAGGACCGACCCAATGCAGGCCGGCTTCGCCCACTACCAGCGGCACCAGGGCCGAGCTCGTCTCGGTCAAACACAGATCGCCGGCCGGGGCGTAGTTCCAAAGCGCCTCGAGAAAGTCTCGCCGAGGAAAGGGCCCGGTGTCGGGAGCCACCGGACGCAGGTCCAGAGCGGGCGTGGACCAGTCGCCGTGTTGGATCACCATGCCATCTTCACCATCGACTCGACGGCGCCCTGCGGCACCCCACCTCCGAGCACCTGGGGATGAGAGATCGCGCTGAGACCCCGGCGGGCAGCCCCGGAAACCAATCCCAGCTGTTCGAGAGCGGCGACCATGGCGACTCCCACCGCCCGCGACGAGCCGTCCCAGACCTTGACCGCCAGTCCCATTCTGTTTCGAACTGCTACCCCCAGACAGGCCTCGGCACCAAGCTTGGCGGCTGCTTCGAGCCACCTGGCGATCTGTGCGTCGGCCCGGCCGGTGTCGCTGGTCAAGGCCGGACGGCAGTGCATGGCCAGCCAGGCCGGCACGAAACGGGGGTCACTCGCCAGAGTTGCGTAGGCGCGGGCCATCGAACGAGCGGTGGCCCGAAAAGCCGGCACACCGCAACCGTCGACACCGACCGGTCCGGGGTCGCCCTTCAGTACGTCACGGACGGTCTCGCCGATCCGTTGCTGCAACGGATGTCCCCGGTCGAGATATCCATCCGTCGGCCATCCGGCGGCAACACAGGCCCGCAACATGGCGGCATGCTTTCCCGAACAGTTGTGCCAGACGGGTTGCGGTTCCCGGTGCCCGACCGCGATCAGCCGCTCCTTGGCACCTTCTCCGAGCGGCCAGGCCGGCGGGCAACGAAGGGCCGACTCGTCGAGCCCCACCTCGGCCAGCATTTCACGAACGACGGCGATATGCACGGGATGACCGCCATGGCTTGCGCAAGCCAGTGCCATCTGCTCTCTCGACAACCCGGCGCCGGACTCCTGGGATACGGTCGCCTGAAGAGGCTTCAAGGTAGAACGCAGGAAGAAGGGGCGTTCGAGGTCACCCGATGACGCCAGGAGCCGGCCGTCGACGCCGACCGCCGCCACCACTCCATCGTGTACGGCTTCGACGAGCCCGTTGCGGACGACGCGAGCCAGCACCGGGCGGGTCAGCCCACCGGGAGCTCGTCCGGATCGACCTGCCCCTCCCGGTAACGCCGCATGATCTCGGCCTGGATGGTGTCGAAAACTCGTTGCACTGCCTTGCGGCTGGTAGAGATCTCCTGCTCCGTATCGGCCAGCACTCGCTGAATGTTGAAGAGCTCCTGGGTCTCGGTATCGGGTAGACGCGAGAGGAAATCGTCCTCCAATACCCGATCAATGTGACGACGCCGTTCCTCAGGAAGATCCGGGGCGAGCACGTGCGGCACCCGCTGCTGCTGGCCTCCCGCTCGTTCGCCGGCACCCAAGATCTCGGGAAGTGCTTCAATCAACGACCGGGTCTCATCCCCGTCGCGCCGATTCAACTCGAAGGCGAGTAGATCGATCCGGCCGTGCAACAGACGGCGGTAGAACGAGAGCTCCGTCTCCACTTCGTCGGCCATCCGGCGGCGGTCGCGCAACTCCGGGAGTGGAGCAGTGTCGAGATCGGAAAGAAAGACGGGATCCAGCAGGATGTCGATGCGACGGCGGTGTTCTACGGTCATGGGACTACCCACACGCCGCTTTGAGAGTGAAATATGGGTTCATAGGTGATCCGCCTCCGGGATGGATCTGAATGTGCAAGTGGGGCGCTCCTCCGTAGGCATTGCCGCTGTTTCCGTTATAGCCGATCACGGCGCCTTTCTGCACGTAATCACCCGTCTGTAAGCCCGGCGCCCAGCCGCTCAGGTGCGCGTAGTAGTAGCCGGTCCGGTTGTCGGACGTCAGCCAGACCGCTTTGCCACCGAGCCCGGCCGAGTAGGCCCGCACGGTTCCGCTCACCACGGCGTAGATGGGTTGGCCCATCGGGGCAAAGACGTCGGTGCCCCTGTGCGAGCGGCCGCCGGAACGGGGGAAACCCCAGTCGTTGATGAAGTGGATGGCCCCGGGGTTCATAGGACAGATGAACCCTTTGGTCACCGAGGCGGGCACGCCACCGGCCGCTCCCCTGGCCCGGGCGGCGGCCAGGGCGGCAGCCGCCGCCAGCTGCGCGTCGTACTCCGCTCTCAGCTTCCGGCACTCGTCGCTGAGCGTCCGGTAGGCAGCCTCTTTCTTGTTCATCGCCTCTTCCATCAACACGGCAATGTCGTGGGCTTCCTGATTGAGCACCACGAGGCGGGCCTGATCCTCCTTCAATTCTTCTTGCCACTCCTCCATGTCGCTCTTGAGTGCGGCTAGGTGATCGAGAGATGCGATGTCTTCCTCGGTCACCACTTCGAGGAATTCCTGACCCGTCAGCACTTCGTCCACCGAGGAGGACGACAGGACGAACTCGGTCACCTGGCTCCCGCCGTCCATGTACATCTCGACGGCTCGACCAACGACCCGCTCGCGAATGTCGGCTACGTCCTCCTGCTTCTCGTCGATGCGGTCGCGAAGTTGCAGGACCCGCAGACTGACCGTCTCCAGTTCCTCGTTGACGTCGTTGTAGCGCTCGAGAGCATCGGCGGCGGCCGCAGCAGCCGCGTCCCACTCGTCGAGAGCGGCCTTGGAGGTGGCGCACGCTTCGTCTACCTGCTTCTTGGTGACGGACGCTGCCGGCAGGGCGGCACCGAGAATCAACAGCAAGACCAAAGGGAACACAAAGAGGACGCGGCGCGTCCGTAGCCGGTGCATAACGCATATCAGAGTAGTGAGATCCCCGTTCCTTGAGAAGTCGCTTCAGAGCAAGAAGGTGATAAAAGGCGCATAGACCAAGGCAGCCAGCACCGGTCCGTCGAGGGCAACCAGAGAACCTTCGACGGCGTCGGTCAAGTAGACCTCGCCGACTCTGATGAGGCTGCCCATCGAGGTCCCGGCCACCAGGCCGATGGCGACGAGGACCCCCACCAGGAAGAGAGCGAAGAGATTGAGGTCCCAGATGAACGAGGCAGCAACCGCCGTCAGCACGGTAGCCAGGACCGCGCCGGTGAGCGGATCCAAGGATGGCGTTTTGGCCCGAGCCAGCAACCCCGACGCTGCTTTCCCTACGATCACCATGGCCAGGAAGACCCAGATCAGATCCTGGCCCTGGACCGTCTGGATACGAACCAGAACCAGCGACCCCACGGCCAGGGCCGCAGCGAGGGCCACTGCGGCGGTCGAAACCAACGAGACCAGAACTCGATGGCGGGGGGAGAGAATGCCCGCCACCAGAGTGAAGATGATCGCCAAACCGGCGGATACCCCCAGGCCGATACCGCGCCCGGCCGGAAGGAGTTCCGCCGTCTCAAACCCATAGGTGGCGAGCCCTCCGGCCAGCACCGCCATCAGCACCGGAACTCGATACGGGCGCCACGGCTCATCTTCGCCAGAGATGTCCCATGCCCAGAGTGCTCCGACGCCGACCAGGACGGCAACAAACCAGGCCGGCTCGGCCAACACGTTGGCCGCGAGCAGCGCCGCGGTGACCAGCGCCACTTCAATGCCACCGACGGTGAGTGTTGCGGCCCCTCCTGATACGGGGGGTATCAGCGCTACCTCGTCGAGGCGATCAACCGGGTCGTGCGCCTCGGCCGGATCCCCGTTCAGCCATACCTTGGCGTGGTCGAGGCCGCGCCGGAATTCCGGACCGTACCGGTCGGCCGCTCGATCGAGCACTGCACCGACCGTTTCCCCGTCGATCTCGACCTCGGACGCACCGGCCAGTTCCCGGAGGTTGGCGAAGAGCCGCAAACGTGCCATGGATGATGAGGTTAATGGCTGAGATAGTTGCGAGTCCCAGGTTCCGAACCGAACTTGAAACTCGAGACGTGAGACTTGAGACTCTCCCCATGCTGAGAATCCTCATCGACCGCGATGACGCCGATCCGCCCTTCCTGCAGGTGCGGTCTCAGATCGAGGCTGCCGTCGGCTCCGGGCGGCTTCCGGTAGGAGCCCGGTTGCCTGCCGTCCGAAACCTGGCCGAACGCCTCGGGCTTGCTCCCGGCACGGTCGCCCGCGCCTACCGGGAACTCGAAGCGTGCGGCCTGGTCGACACCCGCGGCCGTCACGGAACGTTCGTATCGGACCCGAAAGGGGACCGCGCCCGCCATCAACGTCAACTTGCGGAACTGGCTAGGTCGTATGCACAGACGGCCGTCCGGTTCGGGATTCGGCCGGCGGTGGCCGTCGATCTGGTTGACCAGGCATTGCGGGATTCGGAGGCCCGCAACTCTCGCTCGCCCGGATAGCCCACCCCAGGCGATGACGCAGGTGGGTGCCGGCGGCCGATACCGTCCGGAATGCCCGGGCCGATCGGACGGACGCTCACGACGTGGTGATTTCCCCCTGGGCTTCCATCGTCGGCTGCGGGGCGGCCAGGCCGCTGAGGATGTTGATTCCGGTGGCAGTCTCGATCTGTTCGGTCAGCTTGATCACGGCGGCCGGCAGTTGACTCATCACGTCCGGGATGCCCGAGGATCCGTTGCCGGAATCGATGACGGTCACCTTGTCTATCCCTACGCCCTTGACGGTATCGACGATCCGGCCGACGAGCTCCGGAAGTATGTTCAACACAAAGATGCGCTCGGCATCCTCACCGGCCTCCTGGTACTGATCGACCATCCGCTTGAACACCTCGACTTGAGCTGCGCCGTCCTCGATGATCTTGGCCGCGTCGCCCTTGGCCCGTAGCTCCTTCGCCTCCCTGTCGGCGCGGGCCGGCGTGATCACATCGGCCTCCAGACGTCGCTTCTGCAACTCGATCCGCTCAGCTTCGAGGGCTTGCTCGGCAACGGCCTTGGCCTTCTCGCCGGCTACCTCCGCCTCCCTTTCCTTGGCAATCGCCAAGGCTTCGAGTTCGGCTTCCTTGACCCGCAGCGCGTTTTCCCGCTCGACAATCACGAGATCGGCGTTGACTTTGGCAATCTCGGCGCGACGACGTGCCTCCGCCTCGGCCTCTTCCGCTTCAGTCTTGCGTTCGGCCTCGGCCACCCGGGCTTCCTTGATGACCTGCGCGGTCCGCCGACGTCCCACCGAATCGAGGTAGTCGACCTCGTCCGTCACGTTCTGAATCTTCAAGACATCCAGGTCCAAGCCCAGGGTCCGCATGTCGTCGTCCGCCTCGTCGATCAACGTCTGAGCGAACTTCAGCCGATCCTCGTTGACTTCCTCTGGAGTGAGCGTGGCGAGCACCCCTCGCAGGTTGGCCTCGAGGGTCTCCTTGGCGATCTTCTGCACGTACTCGATCGGTCGGCCCAAGAAGCGCTCGATGGCGTTGTCGAGAACGCCATCACGACTGGAGATCTTGACGTCTCCGACTGCCTGCACCGATAGAGGGATGGCACCCTTCGAGTAGGCGTTCTGCACCATGACGTCGAGAGCAATCGTGTTGAGCTCCATCCAGTCGACCTTCTCGAGCAACGGGATGCGGAGCGTCCTTCCTCCCCGCAGGACGCGGTAGCCGGAGGCCCCCTCCCGGCCCCGGCCGGAAATGACCGCCACCAGGTTGGGTGGGCAGATCACGATGAAGGCCCGGACGCTGATGAGCACCAGCGCAATCGCCAGGACCAGGATTACGGCCACGGTAATGACTACGTCCATGTTCCAACCTTTCAGCTAGAAAGCTCTCGAAACGACGACACCCGAGCGGTGCCGTCGTCGACTTCCACGACCACAACCGACTCGCCGACACCGAACTCCCCTTCTTCGCGGGTGTCGAAAGGGACGGCCGTCAAGTTGATCGTCTGACCTTCGACCTCGCAGGTGATTCGACCCTTCGACTCCACCGAAATCGGAACCGTGACCCGGCCCACTGCTCCGCTCAAATCCTGATCACCCACATCGACCCCGACCGAAGAGGTCTTCAAATAGCGGAACACACGGTTGTTGAAGAAGGCGGCGAAAAGTCCCAGGCCGATCGCCAGGATGAGGACGACCGCAGCACCCGTGTCCAGGGCATCGAGAACCAGCCCGGTGGCACCGAAGAACGCCAGAAAGAACACGATCGACCGGAACGACAGCAGGGAAAGCATCGCCGCTGCGATGCCTCCCCCGGCTCCTCCGGCGGCATCGAGATCGGCATCGAGGTCGACGTCCGCATCGAGGTCGACGTCCGCATCGAATTCTCCCTCGTCTCCCCCGAAGAAGACGAAGAAGAGAAGGAAGGGCCAGCCGACTATGGCTGCAAATGCATATACACCGGTCATATCATCAAGCTACTCCTCGGCCGGTGCTGTTTCGGTCGATTTTCTGCTCGAGGGCAATCGGCCACCAGCAATGGGCCATCCGGCCCTCCACAACCGGAGATGGGACGGGTATGTTCGACGGCGAGGCTCGACCACGATCGGAGGCAGCATGCCCGACAAGCAGGCCGACCTGGCCGGACCCGGAATCGGCAACTACGACGATCTCGCCGAAGTCTTACCCGACGGCTACCGGTCGCTCCTCGATCGCAAGGAAACCATGCAGGCTCTCTTCGCCGCCAAGAAATACATCGAGGAGAATCTCGCCCGGGAACTCAATCTGATGATGGTGCAGGTGCCGCTCATCGTCGACGTCTCCAGCGGGGTCAACGACTACCTCGATCGCGACGGATCGCGCACCCCCATCCAGTTCCATATCTCCAACGATTACGACCAACACCCGGTCGACGCCCAGGTCGTCCAGGCTGCCACGAAGTGGAAGCGGGTGGCTCTCAAGCAGTTCGGCATGGAACCCGGCGAAGGCCTGTTGACCGACATGAAGGCGGTCCGTAAGGACTACTTCCTCGACCACGATCACAGCGCCTACGTGGACCAGTGGGATTGGGAGAAGGCGATCACGACCAATGAGCGCAATCTCGACTACCTCACCAACACGGTGAAGAAGATCTGGAGCGTCGTGAAAGGGGCCGAGCAACATGTCATGGAGTTGTTCCCCGGCCTCCGCACAGACCGCTATCCGGAGCTACCCGACGAGCTCACATTCCTCCACGCCGAGGACATCCTGGGAATGTACCCGGACCTTCCTCGCAAGCAACGCGAGACGGAAGTGCTGCAGAAGTTTCCGGGCGTCTTCATCTACGGCATCGGGTGGACGCTCGAGGACGGCTATCCGCACGAGATGCGGGCTGCGGACTACGACGACTGGGTCACTCCCACCGTTTCCGCCGACGGGCGCCCGATGCACGGCCTCAACGGTGACATCCTCGTTTGGAACCCGGTAACCAAGCGTCGCCATGAGTTGACCTCGATGGGAATTCGGGTGACCAAGGAGACCCTGGTCAAGCAACTGGAGATCACCGGCCAGATGGACTTCCTGAGCTTGCCGTATCACCAGGCGATCATGAACGATGAGATACCACTCTCGATTGGAGGGGGCATCGGTCAGTCGCGAACGTACATGGTCCTCCTCAAGAAGGCTCACCTCGGGGAAGTGAGCGTCACCGTATGGCCACAGATCCTCAAGGATCTCTGCGCCGAACGGAACATCTTCGTGCTGGAGTAGGCAAAGCGGCAGGCTGATGTTGCAGGATCAACCCGGTCCCGGGGCGGACGGGAAATCGATCGACCGTCTGGTCCCGCGGTTGGCCGGCCTTCGTGACGCGCTTCGGTGGATGCCCCCGGACGTGATCGCCCGTCGGAGCAGGGCGGTCCTGAAGGGCAAAACGCTGGAGCTGGATATGCTCTTCGAGCCCTACACGATCGACACCGACTCCTTCGTCGTCGGTCCCCCGGACGGGCCGGAGGCGAGCTCATTCACGCAGGCTCTGATCCTGACCTACCTCCACACCGCGGACGGAACCCCGGACGCAGGGCGCTGGATCGGTTTTCGCGAACTGCCCGATGGAGCGTTCTACCACCAGGCATTCCAGGGATACGCTGCCGACCGGCTCGCGAGGCAATGGGGACTGGAACCGGCGGGGTTTGCGGAAGCGTGTCAAGCCCTGGGGGGGTATTCCGTGGATCTGGGTGATGTGGGATACCGGCTCCGGGTGCTTCCCCGTGTGGACCTGGCGGTCGTCTATTGGCTCGGCGACGACAACCTTCCGTCGCGCGCCTCCATTCTGTTCGACGCCAACGCCCCCCACTACATGGTCACCGACGGGCTGGCCATCCTCGGTAGCCGGCTCGTTGACAAGCTGCTCCGCTGACCTACCGCAAACCGACGGAAAGCTGCACGGCACCGGGCTTGCGAAGATCCGACTCCGACATTGCCACTTGCCCCCGGCGGCCGAGCACCACCACGTAGCCGTCCCCACCGTCGGCTCCGGCATCGACATCGAACCGGAAACTGAAGAGGCAAGGGATGAGCCCGACGTCGGCGAGCAACGCGGCCACTTCGTCGGCGGTCGCTTGCCGACCGGAGACTCGGCTGAGGTCGGCGAGATCGGCGGCCGAGGCGATGTGTCCGGAGCCGAGCGACGCACCTGCAACATCCCGACCGTCGGCCGTCTTCACGGTCACCCGGGTCGAGGCGTTGATGTCGTGGTACAGGCTTCGCTCCCCGGTGCAGCGCTCGCCCCCGGACTTGCCCGGGTAATCGTCCCAGAGGATGAGGGTGCCCTCCACCGCAAACGAGCCTTCGGGATGCACCACCATGACGAGCGCCCCGAGAGCTGCCACCGACGCGATCAGCACTTTCCACCGCATGACGACTCCTCGAGGGGAGATAACCGTTGGAGGCGTTCGCCTGTTCCCGCAGGTGGCGAAGGATGGTACCCCCGCCGCCGTCCTGATTGCCGCAGCAACCGGCCGGCCCAGGGGTACGCTCCGCGCATGTCGTCCGAAGATCGACCGCCCCGTGCAGGCGCCGCCTACGCCACCGATCGATATGGACCGATCCTCGTCCTGCTCGTCGCCGTCTTGGCGTTCGCCATGTACACCGCCGAATCGCCGCTCTTTCGAGTCATCGTCAGCTTGGCCGTGATGCTGGTAGTACTGGGGACCTTGCGCGCCACCGGCGTCACGCCACAACGGATGCGGATCTTCCTCTTTGCCGCCGCCGGGTTCGGGGCCGCTGCCGTGGCAGGCGGATTCACGGAGAATGCAGCCGTGCTGGCCGGCATAACGCTGCTGGTGGCATGGGCACTCGCACTCTCGGCGTACACCCTGGTGCGGCGGATCTTCGAGCAACCGCACATTGACTTCCGGCAAGTGATAGCGGCAATAGCAGCGTACATTCAGATCGCGCTGGCGTTCGCTTTCGTGTTCGGAGCGGCGGCGAGAGTGACCGAGGCGGCTTTCTTCACCAACGGCACCTCGGGTCAGACGGGAGACTTCATCTACTTCTCCGTGGTGACCATTTCCACGCTCGGGTACGGGGATCTCGCTCCCGCCACGGACTTCGGACGCTCATTGGTGGTGATCGAGACGCTGTTCGGCCAGATCTTTCTCGTAGTACTCGTGGCCTACCTCGTCGGCAGACTGGAGCCCAAAGCGCGGCCAATGGACACCTAGCGGAGGGCAGAGGAGCCTGGCTCAGATGACGCCGAGTGCTCTCCCCACTCTGGTGAACGCCGCCGCCCCGAACTCCAGATCGCTCCCGGTATGGGCCGCGGAGATCATCACCCGGATCCGGGCGGCACCCAGTGGGACGGTCGGATAGGCGATCGCCTGGGCGAAGACGGCCTCCTCGTCGAACAATCGACGCGAGAACTCCTGAGCGGTCTTTTCGTCGCCGAGCATGACCGGCGTGATGGGTGTCTCGCTGTGACCAATGTCGAACCCGGCTGAGCTCATGGCGTCTTTGAAGGACCGGGCATTGGACCACAACCGATCGACCAGTTCGGTGGACTCGGCGAGGATTTCCACCGACGCCATGCAGGCCGCCACGTCGGGAGGGGTGACCGCCGAGGAGAAGAGAAAGGGCCGGGACCGCTGCCGCAGCCAATCCACGAGGGCCGGCGGGCCGGCGACGTAGCCACCCATGACCCCGAAGGCCTTGGACATGGTGCCGACCTCGATCTCGACCCGCCCGTGGAGCCCGAAGTGGTCGACGATCCCGCGCCCGCCTCGCCCGAGTACCCCTTCTCCATGGGCGTCGTCGACCATGACCATGGCCTCGAATTCGTCCGCCGCGTCGACGATTCCGCTCAACGGGGCGATATCCCCGTCCATCGAGAAGACCCCGTCGGTGATGATGAGAACGCGCCGGGCCCCCTCAGCGCGGGCCTCGGCCAGCTTCACTCGCAGATCGAAGACGTCGGCATGGGCGTAGATCTTCCTGCTCGCCTTGGCCAGCCGCACTCCGTCGATGATGGAGGCATGATTCAGGGCGTCCGTGACGATGACGTCGTCCTTTTCGACCAGAGCCGGGATCACCCCGGCGTTGGCCACGAATCCCGACTGCATCGAGATGGCCGCCCCTACGTCTTTGAAGGCCGCCAGTTTGGTCTCGAGCTCGTCGTGGATCGTCATGGTGCCGGCAATCGAGCGGACGGCACCCGGGCCGATGCCGTAGCGATCGAGGGCCGCCTTGGCAGCTTCGACGAGGCGCGGGTCATTGGCCAGGCCGAGGTAGTTGTTTGAGCAGAAGTTGAGCACCTTCTCGCCGTCTACCACCAGCCAGGCCCCTTGCGGGCCGTCGATGCGGCGGATGGTGTTGTAGAGGCCGCCGTCGCGCAGCTCCCGGATTTGCTCGCCGAGGAATCCGATCTTGTCCATGGCGTCTCCTAACTCAGCGGACCGTCGGCCTCGGCCGGATCGGGGAACATCACCACCTTGCCGCACTCCCCGGCGGCCATGAGTTCGAATGCTCGCTCGAAGTCATCGAGAGCGAACCGGTGCGTCACGAGCGGTGCCAGATCAACGGCACCGGACCGAAGCAGGCCGCGCATCTTGTACCAGGTGTCCCACAGCTTGCGGCCCACGATCCCGTGCACGCTGGCTCCCTTGAAGATGATGTGGTCGTCGAGGTTGAAGCTGAGGTCGGCCGAGGTGAGGCCCAGCAGCGCCGCCTCGCCACCAGGTTTGAGGGCCCGGAACCCTTCGTCGATGGCACTGGGTGCCCCCGACATCTCCAGCAGCACATCGACCCCTTCGCTCTCCGTCGCGTCCATCACCGTCGAGAGCACGTCTTGCTTTTTGGGGTTGATGGTCAGATCGGCGCCCATCGTCCACGCCATGCTGAGGCGGTAGTCGCTGATGTCCGTTGCGTACACGGAACGGGCTCCCAGCGCCTTGGCGGCCGCAATCGCCATGACGCCGACCGGGCCGCAGCCGGTGACCAGCACCTTCCGGCCGGCCACCAGGGGAACGGAAGCGGTGTGGACCGCGTTGCCGAAGTTCTCTTGAAGCGAAGCAATCGAGTAAGGCATCTCGGGAGGGTCCGCCCAGGCATTGATCGCCGGCACCGCGACGAACTCCGCGTACGCACCGTCCCGGTGCACACCGAGAATCTCCGTGTTCTCGCAGAGGTGCCCTTTGCCGGTCCGGCAGAAGCTGCACCGGTTGCAGATGACGTGCGACTCCACCGAGACCAGTTGGCCGATCTCTGGTCCGTCGGTGTTGATCCCCTTGTCGACTACTACTCCACACAACTCATGGCCAACCGTCAGGGGCAGCTTCACGTGATCCTGGGCCCAGGGGTTCCACTCATAGATGTGGAGATCCGTTCCGCAGATGGAACTGGCCTTCACCTGGATGAGCACATCGTCCTCGCCGACGTGCGGCAGCGGCCGATCGACCATCTCGAATCCTGCCCCGAACGACGTCTTGCGGATGGCTCGCATGAACGCTCAGGCTAGCGACGGGGGCAATCCTTTCTGCCGGGATAGCGGTATTTGTGAGGCCGTCGCTCGCCCGTACACTCCGACCATGCGGCAAGTGCTCGTGATCGGGGGAACGAGGTTCATCGGGTTCCACACCGTGCGGGCGCTGATTGAGGCCGGATGCGAGGTGGCAGTGTTCCATCGGGGCGAAACCGAACCGGACGGACTGCCCCACGTGCAACATCTGCACGGGGACCGGCGCGAACTCCTCTCCTTCGTCGCCGACTTCGAACGCTTCGCCCCCGACGTCGTACTGGACATGGTTCCCCTCACCAGGCACGATGCAGTGGACACCCTGCTGGCTTTCGACGGTTTGGCGAGCCGAATCGTGGCCGTCTCGAGCCAGGACGTCTACCTCGCCTACGACATCTTGCGGGGCCGAACGCAACAACCACCGATCCCCCAACCCATGACCGAGGAGGCAGCCCTCCGGGAGCTGCTGTATCCGTACCGGGATCTCTTCCCACCCGGCAGCCGGATGCACGACTACGACAAGATCCCCGTCGAGCAGACCTACCTCGCCCAGCCCGACCTGCCGGGGACCATCTTGCGTTTGCCCGCCGTGTACGGACCCGGCGACTACCAGCACCGTCCCTTTCCCTACCTCAAACGCATGGTCGACGGGCGCCGCTGGATCATCCTCGACGAAACCGGTGCCGGGTGGAAGTGGAGCCGAGCATTCGTAGAGAACGTCGCCGAAGCCATCACCAGGGCCGTCACGGATGATCGAGCCGCCGGACGCGTGTACAACGTTGCCGAGCCGGAAGCGCGGACGGAAGCCGAATGGGTACGAGCGATAGGTGCGGCCTGCGGATGGTCGGGCGAGATCGTGACGCTGGCCACCGATGAAGTTCCCGAGCACCTCTGCGACGAGGAGCTGGACTTCGCCCAGGACCTGGTGGCAGACACCACGAGAGTTCGCGAAGAGCTCGACTATCGGGAGGTGGTCGGGAACGAAGAGGCCATGGAACGGACGGTCGAATGGGAGCTGGCCGACCTGCCCGACGAGCTGCCGCCGCACCGGTTCGACTACCAAGCCGAGGACGCTGCTCTCCCGGACCTGACGTTGGGGATTTGACCGATCAGAGGCAAGATCCGGTCAGACGGCGATGACCCCGACGAACATCCTGAGAATCTCCCCGCCCGTCAGGGTTGCTTCCTCGTACCGGCTTTCGAACCCGACGTCGCGCAGGGTTCGCAGCCACTCATCCCGGGAGAACAGACCGCAGAGGTGGCGGTCGTACAGGACCGAGGTGCCCGACCCGTCCTCGTGGAGCAGGTAGGCGAAATCGGTGACATAGGTCGTTCCGCCTGGATCGGGATCCCGGGTCCACTCCAGGTACCTCATTCCCCTCCCCTCTCCGTCGTGTCCGCCGTGACTCGTTCCCGACCGGAAGGTCTCTCTGAGGTGGTCCGGAACGAACAGTGTCGCTCCCCCGGGTCGGCAGTGCTCGAAAGCAGTCCGCATCGCCGCCCGCAGGTCCTCGATCGTCGTCAGGTAGTCGACGGCATCGTGCACGAACACGGCGTCGAACTCGCGCCCCAGTCGCACCGTTCGCATGTCACCGAGGTGATGCTCACAATCCGGATTGAGTTGGCTGCTGACCTCCAACATGCCCGGAGACCTATCGACCAGTGTCAGCCGAAAATGGGTCTTGAGGTGGGAGGCGTTGTTGCCGCCCCCGCTGCCCAACTCGAGCACGGTGGCCGGGGGGACCTGAGCAGCACTGGTCAGAACAGACCGATACACCTCGGCTTCTTCGGCGTATTCCTCCGGCGCCGAGAGCAAGGGCCACCACTCGGCGAGCTCCCCGTAGAGCCTGGGCAGATCGGTCATCTCGTTTCTCGGTTCCTCGATCTCCAAGACTACGCAACCGGCAACCAGGCCGAAACTCGAAACTCTCCTGAAGAGTTTTCGCGCTGTCCCCTGGCTCCTCTAGAGTGCGGGTTGGTCGACTTCCCCCACTTCCCGGCCGAGAATTCGCGAAAAATGGTCACTGAATACCATTGACGTAATTACGTCCGGGTGATTATGGTGTCCGGGCTACACACCAGATGTCGTGGAAAGCTTCCCCCTCGACCACAACATCTGGTGGTATCGGTGACATCTCAGGCAGGCACCGGGCTGGGCGGAGAGTGCCCGGATCGTGGAGGGATAACGCATGTTCGAACCAGGGACCAAGGGTCTGACCGTCGGCCGTCGCTTCACCCGAGCTGGTGAGGACCCCCATGCGTCGATCGAGTGGACTCGACGCGATTCAAGGATCACCAATCCCGACGGATCTGTGGTCTTCGAGATGAAGAACGCCGAGGTTCCGGCGGCCTGGTCGCAGGTTGCGACCGACATCATGGTTTCCAAGTACTTTCGAAAGGCGGGGGTCCCCCAGTACGACGACGAGGGACGGCAACTCTTCGACGAGAACGGCGAGCCGCGATTGGGTCCCGAGGGCTCGGCCCGTCAAGTCTTCGATCGGCTGACGGGGACGTGGCGCTGGTGGGGCGAGCAGCACGGCTATTTCGCCTCGGAAGAAGACGCCCAGGCCTTTGAGGACGAGGTGCGGTACATGCTGGGAAGCCAGATGGCCGCCCCCAACAGTCCGCAGTGGTTCAACACCGGGCTCAATTTCGCCTACGGGCTGACCGGCCCGCCGCAGGGGTTCTGGTACGTGGATCCGGAGACGGAAGAGCTCATCCCCGGACCCGATTCCTACAGCCGTCCGGCGCCACACGCCTGCTTCATCCAGGCCGTCGGTGACGACCTCGTCAACGAAGGCGGGATCATGGACCTGTGGACCAAGGAAGCTCGCCTTTTCAAGTTCGGATCCGGTACCGGCACCAACTTCTCGACGATCCGGGCCGAAGGCGAGCCGCTCTCGGGTGGCGGCAAGTCCTCGGGTGTCATGTCGTTTCTGAAGATCGGCGACCGGGCGGCCGGGGCGATCAAATCGGGCGGTACCACTCGCCGGGCCGCCAAGATGGTCATCCTCGACGTCGACCATCCGGACATCGAAGCTTTCGTCAACTGGAAGAAGGTCGAGGAGGAAAAAGCCAAAATCCTCATCGCCAATGGATTCGCAGCCGACTTCAACGGCGAGGCCTACCAGACCGTGTCTGGTCAGAACTCCAACAACTCGGTCAGAGTGACGCAGCAGTTCCTGCAGAAGGTCATCGAAGATGGAGAGTGGGACCTGATCGAGCGGTCGACCGGCGCCGTTCGCCGCACGGTCAAGGCTCGTGACATCTGGCGACAAGTATCGAAGGCGGCTTGGGCATGCGCCGATCCGGGCATGCAGTACGACACGACGATCAACGAGTGGCATACCTGTCCGGAGGGTGGACGGATCCGGGCATCCAACCCGTGTTCCGAGTACATGTTCCTGGACAACACCGCCTGCAACTTGGCCAGCCTCAACCTCGTGAAGTTCTACGACGACGAAACGGGCGCCTTCGACATCGAATCCTATGAGCACGCCATCCGCATCTGGACGATCGTCTTGGAGATTTCGGTGACGATGGCCCAGTTCCCCTCCCGGGACATTGCGCTCGGCTCGTATGAATACCGGACGCTGGGTCTGGGATACGCCAACCTCGGTTCGCTGTTGATGCGCTCCGGCATCCCCTACGACTCAGACGAAGGACGGGCTATCGCCGGAGCACTGACGGCGATCCTCACCGGACGTGCCTATGCCACGTCGGCTGAACTGGCCGCGGTCATCGGGCCCTTCCCGCGCTTCTGGGAGAACAGGGACCACATGCTGCGAGTCATTCGCAACCACCGCCGGGCCGCTTACGACGCCCCCACCGAGGAATACGAAGGGGTCAGTCACTACGTGATGGCCGTCGACCCGGCCAAGGCCCCCAGTCCCCTCGTGGAGGCCGCCCGCAGCACATGGGATGCAGCGCTCCACGCGGGCGAGCGCCATGGATTCCGCAACGCCCAGGCCACCGTGCTCGCTCCGACCGGAACGATCGGCTTGCTCATGGACTGTGACACAACGGGTGTTGAACCCGATTTCGCACTCGTGAAGTTCAAGAAGTTGGCCGGCGGCGGTTACTTCAAGATCGCCAATCAATCGATCGCTCCTGCTTTGCGCCGGCTGGGATACGCGGAGGACCAGATCGACCGGATCGTCCGGCACGTCATCGGGACGATGACTCTGGACGGAGCACCTCACATCAACCGGGAAAGCCTGTCCGAGCGCGGCCTGACGGCCGAGGCTATCGACAAGATCGAGGCAGCCCTTCCCAGCGTGTTCGACCTCCGTCACGCTTTCAATGCGTTCGTGCTCGGCGAACACACCCTCGAGGCGATCGGCCTCACCTCCGATCGCTACCTGTTGCCCGAGTTCGATCTGCTCTCCTCGCTCGGCTTCTCACGTAGTCAGGTGGCAGAAGCCAACGATGTGATCTGCGGGCACCAGACGATTGAAGGCGCACCGGATTTGGCCGCGGACCACCTGGCGGTGTTCGACACTGCCAACCGGAACGGCAAGAACGGTTTGCGGTTCATCCATCACACCGGCCACATCAAGATGATGGCCGCGGCTCAGCCTTTCATCTCGGGAGCGATTTCCAAGACCATCAACATGCCCAACGAGGTAACGGCGGAAGACATCGAAGGCTCGTACATGCTGTCGGCCGACCTGGGACTCAAAGCCATGGCGCTGTACCGGGATGGCTCCAAAGCGTCCCAGCCCCTTTCATCGGCAACCTCAGACGAAGGCGACGACCAGGAAGAAGCCCAGGAAATCAATGCCGCCCTGGCCGAGGAAAAGGCCTTTGCCTGGGGCCGTATCCCGGCCGGCGTGTCTCCTACCGAGGCGTACGCCCGCGGCATGCAGCCTCCCCGATTCCTGTTGCCGGCCCGACGCGGTGGCTTCACTCAGGAAGCACGTATCGGGGGCCACAAGGTGTTCCTGCGCACCGGCGAGTACGAGGATGGGACGCTCGGGGAGGTCTTCATCGATCTGGCCAAGGAAGGCGCCACCCTGCGGGGGATCCTCTCCTGCTTTGCCATTGCGGTCTCGAAGGGGCTCCAGTACGGCGTCCCGCTCGACGAGTTCGTGGACACCTTCACGTTCCAGACGTTCGAGCCGCGCGGCATGGTCGAAGGCCACCCGAACATAAAAATGGCCAACTCCATCGTCGATTACGTGTTCCGAGCCTTGGGAGTCGAGTACCTGCAGCGCGACGAACTGGCCCAGGTGCCTCCCACCCGGGAGATGGAGTTGCCTGAGCCGGCCACCGGGCTGGCCGTCGAAGCCGGCGTTCAGCTCGACCTGACCGAAGCGGCAATGGAGGAAGAGATCGACGTCCAGGTGCAGGCAGCCAGATTCGTCGACACGGCACACTCACCCAACGGTTCCGCCGGCAGTCAAACCCCCCGGCCCGAGCAGGCGGCTGTGGCCGTTTCGGCAGCCGAGGCGGGAACTGCATCGGCCCAGTCGGCTCTGGCGGAAATGATGGGCGACGCTCCGCTCTGTGAGACGTGCGGACATATCACGATCCGGGCGGGCAGTTGCTACAAGTGCCTGAACTGCGGCGGCACCACCGGCTGCAGCTGAACTATGGAGCGAGTGACTCGAGATAGAGCACCAGAGCGTCGAGTTCTTCTCCCGTGAAGGTGTAGGTGGACGGCATCACGGCGGCCCAGTCCCCCTCGACGATCTCGGCTGCTGGGTCGACGATCGAGCGGCGCAAGTAGCCGGCATCGGCGACAACGGTCGTCCCGTCGTTGAGCGTCACGGTGCTACCGGACGCCCCCAGCAAGGTGGGGGCCAGGTTGTTCGGGGAGCCGTCGAGGGTATGGCACCCGGTGCAGGTGGAACGGGCAGCGAGCTGTGCGCCCATCTCCACGGTTGCCCCGGAGTCCGTCGTCGGAGCCGCGGCCGTCGTGGCGGTAGATTCCGGTGTGTTTGTCGTCGAAGTGGACGCGGTAGTGGGCGGAGCGGTGGTGTCGGCACCCTGTGAGCAGCCGAGCATCATCGCGGCTACTACGGCGAGGCCGCCGACAAATCTTGTCACGGGCACCTCCCGGACCGTGCGACGTCTAGGTGTCATAGGCGGCGGTGAGCTTCGTCGGTGGTGTGGGACTTGGGAGCAACACACCTTCGGGAAGCTCACCATGTTTGCCATCTCGGGGGAGGGCCGAACGCCCTCCCCCGAGCTACATGCTAAGGCCGATCGTGATAGCCAAGTGCTTCTTCCTGCAGCTCGGCGTCCGTCCGGACGGAGGCGGTTCCGCCTTCCCGGTGACACGACTTACAGGCGAAGTCGAGGGAGATCTGCGAGATCGCTTCCGAGCCGTCCTCGTTGAACTGCGACACCGCCGTCGGGTCTATGGCCCACAGGTGCGCCCGGATATCACCGGTGTAGGCCTCAGCATCGCCCACGGCGCTCTTCACCAGGCGAGGCATATGACAGTCGATGCAGTCCAGAGCGGCCTTCATAACATCCGACTTCTGGTATTGAGCGCTCTGGAAGTGACAGGATTCGCACTGCACCCGGGTGGTCGGCGTCCCTTCCTTCCGGTTCTGAATGACCCCCTCGTGCGGGTCGTGGCAGGCCACACACTCGAGGGCGCGGTGCTTGGACTGGAACAGTTCTTCGTACTGCTCGTGGTGCTTGATGAGACCGCCGCTCGCGTCGATGGCCTCCACCGCCCCCCGCCGATGGCAATCACCGCAGGCTTCCGCCGAGCGGTCGACCATCATCGCCACTCCGTAGGGGCTGGCCACATGATTAGAACCGGGCCCGTGGCACTCCTCGCACTGGATACCGGGCTCGGCCCACGTGCCGATCAGGCCGGCCAGACCGTCCTGGTTGCCTTCCGGCTGATATCCGGTGGTGTGGCAGGTTCCGCAGTTGTACGGTTTCTCCTCACCGGGGTGGTAGGGCACCCAGTCGCCACCCAGCCCAATGTCGCTGTTGACCAGGTTGTACTGGGTGGTCGAGTCGGCGTCACCGGTGATGATGAAGCCGTCCTGGTCGATGAAGCGAGCCTTCCANNGACGTCCCCGCCGATCACGTAGGTGACGTCGTCCCAGGTGTAACCATCGGGAGGACTAGGCACCTCGGAATACGGGTAGGTCGGAGGTTGACCGTCCACCACGGGGTTCAGCTTGAAGGGGTGACCCGACTTGTTGAAGACCTCGGCGACCTCGGTGTGACAGCCGGCGCACGTTGCCGAACCAACGTATTCCGCGGCTACGCCCGCTGCTTCGCCTCCCGCACCCGGGGGACCCGGCGGGCCTTCCGGACCCGGGGGGCCCGGCGGACCTTCCGGACCTGCCGGACCCGCCTCGCCCGCGCAGGCGGCCAGCACCATCAGCAGTACAACACCTAGGAGAAGAAGTGGTCGACGCATCCCCGGGACCTCCCTCGACTTCGGCGTCAAGAAGCTTTCCGACATGGTGACAACAAAAGGCCCATCCCGATAGGGTCAAAATCCTCTAATGGTCCTCAGTGCATCGGGCAGAAGGCACCGGTTGCCGCGCCGGCAGCCGTCGACCACATCTGAGTGACGGCCGGTTCGGCGTTGGGACCGGCCCAATCGGCGACGAAATCGGCCAGGTCTTCCGAGTTGCCGATGCCGGCGTTGCATACCTCACGGGCGAATTCCATCCATTCCTCCCCGGTGGCCTCATACCCGGCCAGAGTCGCCGCGCTGCCACTGACGGTCAGGAACGTGTTCTTGATCAGGTCGGGCGCACCGTCGACCCCGGAGGTCGTCGAGGTTGTCGCGCTGATCGAGCATGCGCCGCCGGCCAACGACCCAATCAGCACCAGAGCGATCCGTAATCCTTTCATGCCCCCATCATCGGCGGATGGACAAGTCCGGTTGAGGGCTACCGGCAGAGCCCGTCGGCGGTCAGGCCCCGCCCGCACAGAGCGGTGCTCTCGACCGTCTTGAGCGTGAAGCCTTCGCCGCCGTCGCCGGGCGTGCCGAAGACTCGTAGCCGCACTCCGAAGAGGGCATCGTCACCCAAACCCACTACGTCGTACACCACCTCGCCGAGGTCTCTGACCGTGGGCGGCTCGGCCACCCGGATCCTCGAGGGGGGTTCATCGGAGGCTTGCGACTGAGCGACGATCAAGCCCAGATCCAGCATGGTCTCGGCGGTAGGCGTCTCCCCCAGCAGGTCGATCACCACCGCGGTGATGTCGTTCGTTTCGCCGATCCAGGCCAGATAGGCGCTGCTGGCCCAGCCCGTCACCTCGTCGACGTCCACCTCATACCAGATCGAGTCGGGCAATTGCCGTTCTTCACCCGTCGCGACCACATCGTCGGTGAGAGGAGGCAGCCGGGTCAACACGTCCTGATCGGTCCCCGGAGCGGCTCGCACGTTGAGTTCGCTGTCGAAGGAGATTCCTACGACACCCAGAATGTCGCCGGCCTCCGGAAAGAGGTCGATCGGCTCGCCGGGGAGCGTGGTGGTGGTCGTGGTCGTGGTGGTCGTGGTCGTGGTGGTGGTTGGTTCGGCCGAGGTAGTCGTGGATTCCGCCGCGTCGCCGGCACAGGAGACGAGAACAACACCCAGAGCAACGGCCGTCACAGCCCGATGAGACACCCGGAGAAACGAAGAATGATCACCCGTCGAGTGCACTGCAGCACGACCCTTCCGTCGACTCAGGTCCCATACTCGCAGACCGCGCCCTTCTCGGGGCGTCATGGCGACCGTTGCCGGCCTCGCCGGTAGAACGTCCTCGGTTGCTCGGCTAGCGTCGGGTCCATGGCGACTGCTCCCGGCCCTCGACTGCGTCGCGAGCTCGGGTGGGGTGGGGCGGTGCTGCTCGGCCTCGGTTCGATCATCGGAACCGGCGTGTTCGTCAGCATCGGAACTGCCGCGGGCATCACCGGCGGGTCGGTTGTGCTGGCCGTCGCTCTCGCCGCCCTGGTCGCCACCTGCAACGGGCTGAACAGCGCCCAGCTGGCTGCCGCCTATCCGGTCAGCGGCGGCACGTACGAGTACGGGTATCGCCTGCTGACCCCGGAGCTGGGATTCACCGCCGGTTGGTTGTTTCTACTGGCCAAGTCGTCCTCGGCGGCCACAGCCGCTCTGGGTTTCTCGGGCTATGCGATCAACCTCTTCACGGCCGAAACACCGTCGATCGTCCCGATAGCCCTCGTGGCGGTCGCGGTCATCGCCGGCGTGGTGCTGGCCGGGATCCGCCGAACGAATGCCACCAACACGGTGGTGGTGGGCATCACGCTGGTCAGTCTGGCCGCCTTCGTGATCGGCGGCAGCGTCGACATGAAGCTCGATCAATTCCGTCCGTTCTTCGCCGGCGAAAACGCCGCGGCCGGCCTGCTGGAGGCGGCCGCCCTCATGTTTGTTGCGTACACCGGCTACGGACGAATCGCCACGCTGGGAGAAGAAGTGCGGTCACCTCGCACGTCCATCCCGCGGGCCGTCATCGTGACGCTGGCGGTGAGCACCGCGCTCTACGCTCTGGTTGCTGTGGTAGGAGTCGGCAACGCCGGAGCGGCCGCTCTGGCAGGAGCTGCCGACACCACTGCCGCTCCCCTCGAAGTGGTCGCCCGGGGATTCCGGTTCGGGTGGGTGGCGCCGGTGGTAGCGGTAGGAGCCGTCACGGCCATGCTCGGGGTTCTGCTCAACCTGCTGCTCGGCCTCTCTCGCGTGCTGCTGGCGATGGGTCGGCGGAACGACATGCCCCGCTCGGTGACCCGCCTGAACCAAAAAGGCACGACGCCCTACATCGCGGTCCTGGTGGTGGCAGCGATCATCGGGGGCTTGGTGCTGATCGGTGACGTGAAAACAACCTGGAGTTTCAGCGCGTTCACGGTGCTCATCTACTACGCAATCACCAACCTGGCCGCCCTGCGATTGCCCGACGAATCCCGCCGCTTCCCGCGGTCGATCGCCTGGCTCGGGCTGGCCGGTTGCCTTGGTCTCGCCTTCTGGGTTGAACCCCTGGTGTGGGCGGCCGGACTGGGTCTGATTGCCTTCGGCCTCGGCTGGCGCTGGATTGCACGCAGAGCCGCAGCCTGATTGGGGAGTCCTCTACGCGGGCGGCCGTATCTCCAGAGTCCGCGGCAGCCCTCTCCCGAGGAAAGGACACCCTTGGATTCCGCCACAGGAGGCTCCACACGCTTCCTTCCCACAAGCAACGTCGTTTCCGTCCCACCCATCGAGCAGCCCGCGACGCACCAGCAGGTCGAGCATCGGCTCGAGGGCTGATCGCTGAACCTGGACCCGACCGCTCAGTTCGGCGATGCGGATCGGTCCGCCGGTCTCTTGGATGGTGGCGAGCAGTTGTTCCAACACTTGCGATCACCCGAATCCGATCAGTTTGCCGACCTGAAACACCAGCACGGCCATTCCCCACGCCAGAGCCGTCTGACCGACGATGCTGACCCACATCCACCGGGCACCTAGTTCGTGTCGCTCCGCCGCCACGGCCGCCATACACGGTGTGTACAGGAGCACGAATACCATGAAGGCGAGTCCCGCCAGGCTCCCGTGGCCGGAGCTCGACTCGTTGAAGCCCTCTCGCACCGCCGTCAGCAATGCACCGGGCTGTGCGTCATCACCGTCTTCGAGGAGGTCGATCCCGACAATGGAGGGGATTGCTCTCAGCGTATCGGCCGAAGCCTGTAGGAAGCTCGAACCGATCTCCCGCAAGTCTGCGACGAAGGAGGTGGCAGGCGCGGTAGCGGGGCCGGCTGACACGCCGTAAACCTGCGACATCGACGAGACCACCACCTCCTTGGCTACAAAACCGGTGATGAGGGCGCCGGTTGCTTCCCAGCTCCCAAACCCGGCCGGGCTCAAGGCCGGGGCGACGGCCGAACTCACCGCCCCGAAGGCGCTCTCTTCCACCACCACATCGGAGAACCGTCCGCCACCGACCGGTATGGCCATCAGCAACCACACCACCAGACTCGTACCGAGGATGATCGTTCCGGCGTCGCGGATGAAGGCAGAAGTCCTTCTCCACATCTGCAGCCACACGGCGCGGAGCGTCGGCAGGCGGTAGGGCGGTAGCTCCATGAGCAACGGTGTCGCCGCCTCGGCCCGGAACACCGTCCTGTTGAGGATGAAGCCCAACGCCAGCGCGACAATGATGCCCAGCAGGTACATAGCGAACACCACCGTGCCCTGCGACCGTGGGAAGAACACTGCCGCGATCAAGACGTAGACCGGCAGCCGCGCCCCGCAACTCATGAACGGAACGAGCAAACCGGTCAACACCCGGTCCCGTCTCCGTTCGAGGGTTCGGGTGGCGTACATCGCCGGAACGGTGCATCCAAAGCCGACCAGCATGGGGAGGAAGCTCTTGCCCTGTAGCCCGAGTCTGCGCATGAGGCGATCCATGACGAACGCGGCTCTGGCCATGTAGCCGGAGTCTTCGAGGACACCCAGTGCCAGGTAGAGCGCCATCAGAACCGGAACGAACACCAGGATGCCTCCCACTCCCGCCACGACCCCGTCGACGACCAGGCTCTCGACCCAGGTACCACCGAGGCCCAGGGCTCCAACGAGGGCGGCCATCCACCGGGCGATCGGCCCGCCCATCAGCCCGTCGACCCAGTCGAGAAACACGGCGGAGATGTCGACGGTGAGCTTGAAGACCACCCACATCGAAGCCAGAAAGATGGGAAGTCCGAACCAGCGGTGGGTGAGGGCTTTGTCGATCCGGTCGGACAGGGGGGGCCGATCGGGAACCGTCTGGGAGACAGACTCCCGTACCAATGTGTTGATCCACTCGTAGCGGCCGTTGGGAACCAGCACGGCGGCGGTGTCTCCGTACTTCCTGCGGAGGCGATCCTGGCTCTGGTCGGCGGCCGCCAGGACCCGGTCTCCGCCGGCAATACCGGCCAATCTGACCCGGAGGTCTTCTCCGTCTTCGAGCAGTTCGAGCGCCAGCCAGCGGGCGGGAAACCGTTCACAGACGGCCGTCTGTGCCTCGATGACCGCCTCGATGGCCTTGATCTCCGTTTCGAGATCCGAGCCGTAGTCGATGACCAGCCGGCCCGTCATGCCGCACGTTCCCCGGCTACGGCGACGACGGCCCGCAAGAGGTCGTCGATTCCTTCCCGCCGGCGGGCGATGGTCCGGACGACCGGAACGCCCAGCTGCCGTTCGAGTCGATCGCGATCGATGCGGAGACCGCGGGCCTCGGCAGTATCGGACATGTTCAGAGCCACCACGGACGGAACCCCCAACTCCAGTACCTGGACGGTGAGGTAGAGGTTTCGTTCGGGGTTGGCCGCGTCCACCACCAAGACCACCACATCGGGCGCGTCTTCCAGCAGATAGTCCCGGGCCACCGATTCCTCCGGAGAGACCGCTGCCAGGCTGTAGGTACCCGGCAGATCGGTTGCCTCGAAATCCACACCCAGGGCGGAGAACCGCCCGACTCTTCTCTCTACCGTCTTGCCGGGCCAATTGCCGACATGCTGGCCGGAGCCGGTCAGCGCGTTGAAGAGGGTGGTCTTGCCGGAGTTGGGATTGCCCGCCAGCGCGATCGACAGCCTTCTCATGAGTGCGTCCCCGTGGACACTCGCATGTTCACGGCCATCTCATGGCCGACTGCTACCCGGGCTCCCCGGACGGCTACCAGGACCGGGCCCCTGGAGGCCTGCAGCACCGTCACCTCGACTCCGGGGGTCAGACCCAGCTCGGCCAGGCGGCGAACCGTCCGGCGATCTGAATCTACTCCCGCCAGGCGGACGGTTTCTCCCCTCGGAACCTCGGAAAGCGACCTGGTCATGGGACGCTCACGACGACCTCTGCGGCCGGTTGGCCGGCGAGGTGCAAGTCGGTCGAATCCACCTGGATCAAGCAGTCGCCCTCCCGGCCCACGGCCAGCAGTCTCACCCGGGCTCCCGGGACGACACCCGAGCGCCCCAGAAAGGACCTGGTCGCCTCCGAACCTCCCACCCGGGTCACGGTTCCTGCCCCGCCGACGGGCAGCTCGGAGAGCACCATCGACGGGACGGAGTCGGCAGGCCGGTCGGAATGGGGTATCGGCCGCCCTTGCGGTCCCCGGGCAGGGTCCCCGAGCAGGTGGGCGAGCCGGTCCGCCAGATCGGGGGGCGTGATGTGTTCGAGATCGCAGGCGATTGCATCGGCGCGGGCCGGCGAAAGATCGAGTTGCTCGGCCAGGAACAGAGCCCAGAGGCGCCGACCTCGAAGCACCTGGTCGGCAATCTCCCGTCCGGAAGAGGTCAATTCAACCCCCTTGTAGGGGAAATAGTCCACCAAGTTGCGGCCGGCGAGTTTCTTGACCATCTGGTTGGCGGATACCGGCGAGACCTCGAGCATCTCGGCCAGCCGCGAGAGACCCACCGGACCTTCGACACCCTCCTCCCCGGCCATGGCGATGTGGATGAGATACATCTCTTCGCTCTCGCTGGTGACGGCATCAGCAACCATGTTTAGCCCGACCTAGTTAATTACCGACTGATTCTTAAGTTTGGGCATAAATCTAGTCGCTGCCGGAGGCCCCGACTAAGGCCGAAAGTCCCAAACCGTAACGAGCCCACCATGCGGGCACCCACGGAGGAGATCAGGCGCCATCGCCCGAAGGTGTCGCCTACGCTGGTCGGATCGCGACCCGAGCAGGAATGGCACCGACACCAGACACTCAGTATGCACAAAGCGGAGATACCAACATCGCCTACCAGGTGTTCGGTGACGGACCCCTCGACCTGGTCGTCACGCCCGGATTCGTATCCCATCTCGACCTGAACTGGACCCTTCCCTCGTTCACCCAGTTTGCCGAGCAACTCGCCTCGTTTGCCAGGGTGATCATCTTCGACAAGCGCGGCACCGGACTCTCGGACCCGACCCAGGGGGCGGTACGCTTCGACACGAGGATCGAAGACATCACGGCCGTCATGGATGCGGCCGGCATGGAACGAGCCGCTCTGTTCGGCATGTCCGAGGGCGGGCCGCTCAGCGTTCTCTTCACCGCCACCCATCCGGAGCGAGTCGATGCTCTGGTGCTGTACGGCACGTTCGCCGGCGGATCACAACTCGAGGAAGGGGTCATGGCGCGGTTCTCGGACGCCGTCGACCAGTGGGGTTCGGGGATGACGTCCACCATCTTCTCCACCGTCCGCCAGGAATCAGCCGTTCGCCGTCGATTGGCCGGGGTCTTCGAGCGGGCATCGACCAGTCCCGGCATGGCCCGCGCCTTGCTCGAGGCGATCCGGACGGTCGACGTCACCGCCGTTCTTCCCACGATCGATGTTCCCTGCCTCGTCCTCCACCGCCGCGATGATCCCTTTGCCCCGGTCGAATGGGGCCGTGCTCTCGCCGGGGAAATCCCTGGAGCCAAGGTGGTCGTCGTGGAGGGAAGCGATCACATGCCCTGGTTTGGCGACAGCCGGCCTCTTGTGAACGCCACGGCGGAGTTCCTGACCGGTCGGGGGATGGAAGGCAGACGGGACCGAAGGCTGGGCACCGTCCTCTTCACCGATATCGCCGAATCGACCAAGACCGCTGCGTCGCTGGGCGACGAGCGCTGGGCCGAGCTCCTCGAGCAGCACAACCTGTTGCTGACCGACGAGTTCGACGTCCACGGAGGACGTGTCGTCAAGAACACCGGGGACGGCTTTCTGGTCATCTTCGAGTCACCGGCCAAGGCCATCGAGTGTGCAAGAGCGGCGGCCGCAGAGGTGCACGAACTGGACATAGAACTGCGGGTGGGAATTCACACAGGAGAAATCGAGGTGATGGGTAGCGGAGACGTCGGCGGCATCGCAGTGCACATCGCCGCCCGGGTCATGGCCCTGGCGGATCCCGGTGAAGTGCTGGTCTCGAGCACGGTGCGGGAACTGGTGGTCGGATCGAGCATCGCCTTCCGACCGCGGGGGATACACCAGCTGAAAGGCGTGCCGGGAGACTGGCAGTTGTTCGCGGCGGGGGAGCTCCCCGACCACCTCGAAATCGACCTCCGGGAGGCTCGGGGCCTCGGCGCCGGCGATCGAGTGTCGCTCTACCTGGCCAAGAAGATCCCGGGAGCCTTCCGGGCAATCGCCTCGATGGGCCGGAGCGAAGGCTGACGCTCCCTACTCTTCGAGACCAAGCGCGTACCGCTGCCAGCGCCAGGCATCGGCACACATCTCGTCGATTCCTCGCACGGCACGCCAGCCCAATTCCCGTTCTGCCTTGGTGACGTCGGCCCACGTCTCGGCCACATCTCCCGGACGTCGATCGGCGGGGCGGTGAGGAATCTCGAATCCCGCAGCCCGCCCGAAGGCTGCAATCAGTTCCAGCACGGTGGTCCCGGAGCCTGTTCCGAGGTTCCATACATGCCTTCCGGGGGCCGCCGTCAGCCGGTCGAGGGCTGCCAAATGGCCCTTGGCGAGATCGACCACGTGAACATAGTCGCGCACCCCCGAACCGTCCCTGGTCGGGTAGTCGGTTCCGTATACATTGACCCCGGGAAGCATGCCGGCGGCGACCTGCGCAACGATCGGCATCAGGTTGTTGGGGATGTCGTTGGGATCCTCTCCGATGAGGCCGCTCTGATGTGCTCCTACCGGGTTGAAGTAGCGCAGCAGGCCTACGTTCCATCGAGGATCCGCACCGTGGAGATCGGTGAGGATCTGTTCGATGACCTGCTTGGTCCCACCGTATGGATTGGTTGCCGGCTTGGTGGGCATATCCTCCGTAACAGGTACCTCGTCGGGGTCGCCGTAGACGGTGGCGGACGAACTGAAGACCACGGTTCGTACGGCGTGCCGGTCGAGGACCCGGAAGAGGGTGACCGACCCTCCAACATTGGCGTGCCAGTAGTCGAGGGGACGCTGCACGCTCTCCGCCACCGCCTTCAGCCCCGCAAAATGGATAACGGCTTCGAACCCGCCATCGCCGACGATGCGGTCGAGAGCGTCTTCGTCCCTGATATCGGCCACGTTCAGTTCGGGCGCCGTCCCGGTGATCCGGGCCACTCGATCGACCACCGAACGCTTCGAATTGACCAGGTTGTCGACGACGCTCACCTCATGGCCGGCTTCGATCAACTCCACGACGGCGTGACTACCAATGAAACCGGTACCACCGGTGACCAGAACTCGCATTCCCGCAAGCATAAGGTGTGAATAGGCTGACGGGGAAGAAAGGAACACGTATGCGCATTCAGTTCGACCAGCTCGTGGGTCTCGGGTATGGCAAATACGTGCGATCCGATGAGGTAATAGCCGTCGAACCGATCACCGAGGGGCGGGGACCGGGACGCCGCTCACTGGTGTGGGTCCGCGGTATCCCCCAACCGCTGGTCGCCTCGCGAGCCGAGGGTTCGATCATCGACGACCTGGTCACTCCGGCGGAGGAGGCCAGCCGGATGCGGCAGCAGCGCAGCGCCCTGAGGCAGATCGCCACCGGTCTGGAAGAGGTCTCCCCCGTGTTGCGTCGGGTTCTCAAGGAAGAGAGCGGCGTCGATATCGCGGAGCTGATCGACGAAGCAGAACGGGTGCTCGGCTAGGAGGTGGAACATGCCGGATTCGAATGTGAGCGTCCCGTCCGGGGATCCACCGAAGTCGCTGAATGCCCTGATGAGGCTCTTGCTCAAGACGCCCCTCCTCCAGAACTCCCTCGGCAAGCACCTGGCCCTGCTCAGCTTCACCGGTCGGCGTACCGGCAAGCAGTACACGATCCCGATCAGCTATGAACGGAACGGCAACTCGGTCCTCATGCTGACCAGGACCAGCCGATCGTGGTGGCGGAATTTCGAGGATGTGCCGGCGGTCGAGCTTCGCCTGGCCGGAGAGGTCGCAAAAGGGACCGCTGAGGCGCACGTGGGAACCGAACACGACCTCGATGAAGTAGTCGAATACCTGACTACCCGGCCCCGTGACGCAGAAGCGTACGGGATTGCCTTCCGCTCGGACGGTTCGCTCGACCCCGAAGATGTCGAGGCTCTTCTTCCCATGACCGTGCTGGTACACGTCGATCTCGATTAGCGCCTGCCAGATTTTCCCTTCACAAGCACCGCAGATTGCGGTAGGGTAGCCACTACCAGTGGTGGCCTTGGGAGGCTCGACCGGGAGCGAGCATGACCCAACCAGCCCTTGATCTTTCCACCGACCCGACCACTCCTTTCGTCGAGCGCGACCGGGGATGGCAGCTGCGGCTGTTTCCTGCCCAAGCTCCGGAAGGGATCGAGGCTGAAATAGACCTCCGGGTCGATGACGACCTGGCCGGGATGTACTACATCGGCTAACCGGACGACGATCAGTCGAGCGAATCGATCATCTGCGTGATGATCCGGTACGGCCTGGCCCGGTCGTCCATCTGGTTGATGGTGCCCGCTGCGTACATCCCCCGATCCCGGTTGAGGAAGGCGAACGACCCGGTCGAACCGGAGTGCCCGATCAGCTCCGGCGGAGCCTTGAAGGGCGCCATCCAGCGGGGCAGCGCGAAACGCATCAGACCGGAGCCGTATTGAAGGGGGAAGAAGATGCGGTTCCACCGCCCCGTCATGAAGGCGAGCTGGTCCCGGCCGAGTAGCTCTCCGCCGAAGAACGAGTGCAAGAAGCGGAGGCTCTCGTCCAGGGTGGACACCACGCCGCCGTCGGGCGCGAATGACGACATCGCCAGTGGAATCTCCAGGGCTCGGTCCTTGAAGTAGGTGGCGGCCGGCGGCGGTTGGGCCTGGGTGTGGTCGAAAACGTACGTGTTCGATAGGCCCAGAACGGTGAAGATCCTCCGGTGGAAGTTGTCGGCAACCGAGTTGCCCGTTGCGGCCTCGATGATGGCTCCCAGCAGGGCATAGTTGGTATCGCTGTAGTAGGCCTTGGCGCCCCCACCGGCGCCGGGGACGAATCTCGGCTCGAGCCGGCGAACCATCTCCACGATCTCCTCGATGCCGAGGGCCCGGTCATGTCCGTGGAGGAGGTCTTCCACCAGGCTCCGGCCGCCCCTCGGTTTGCCTTCGAAGTAATCTGCCAGCCCGCTGGTCTGGTTGAGGAGCTGAGCGACGGTGATCCGGCCGCCGTAGTCGGTGCCGTCGATGACGTGGATGCCTTCAAGCAACTCAGCACCCAGGTAGCGGGAAGCGGGAGCGTCCAGGTCGATCTCCCCCATTTCTGCCAGTTGCATGATCACCGTGGCGGTGTACATCTTGGTGATGCTGGCCAGAAAGTAAGGGGTGTTGACCGTCATGGGGGCAGAATCGGAGACGCCGGCAGGGCCGGCCGCCGCCGCCGCGTCAACCCGACCGTCGACGGACCGCAGCCCGAGGACCGCGTTGTGGGCTTGCCCCTTTCGAACGAGGCGGTCGACCATTCGGTGGAGCTGTGCTTGCAGGTCGGGCACCGGGCGCACATTACCGCGATGGATCAACCTCTCGAGCCTCGACCAGCAGACCAGACACAATCACCACCTGAGCGAACAGTGCCGCCGTGCCGGCGAAGGCAAGCCCCACCGTGCTGGAGAACGTGAAGGCGACCGGAAGGAATGCCCCCAGCACCCACATCAGCTGAAAGACGGTCTCCGCCCGGGTAAACGCCGCCCCTCGTTGCTCTGGTGAGGTTGTCTTCTGGAGAAGCGCGTCGAATCCGAACTTGGCGGTACCCCAGGCGAGGCCGGCCGAGGCGGCCAGCATCACCGCAGCCGTCAATCCGAATACCTGCGCCGTGATGAAGGCAGCCGCCGCCTCAATGGCGAGGGCCGCCAGGACGGTCGGCTCCTCCCGCAATCGGCGCGCCAAGAAGGGCGAAACGTACGATGCGGCGCCGTACCCCAGGCCTGCCGCAAACAGCAGCGCTCCGAATTCCGCCAGCGGGGCGTCGACGTCCTTGAATGCGAAGGCGAGTAGCGCCAGCAGGAAACCGTTGACGAACCGAACGACCGCCGTAGCAATCATCGGAAGTCGAACCAGGCGGGGAACGGATCCGAACAATCGCGAGGGGGCGGCCGGCGCGGGCGACCTGGCGGGAGAGGGAACCTGCTGGGCACACAGGGCTGCGAGGAGGTAGCAGAGAGCGGCAACCACCAGAGCGGGCCACGACCCGACCCACCGCACCGAGGCCGCCCCGATCGGCACCACCACGGCGCCGCCGACTATGCCGAGCCGGGCCAGTAGTCCGTTGGCGGCGACCAGTGCCTCGGGCCCCGGCACCGTGACCGGGACCAACGAACCCTTGGCAATGCTGTGCAGCCGGGAAAGGACCAGCAACGTGAACGCCAGGGGATACAGCCAGAAGGTGCTGACGCCGACGGCCAGAAGCAGAGCGAGAGCGGCGCGCCCGGCAGAACTGGCGGTGAGACCGGCCCGGTAGGACCCGGGAAACCGAGTGAAGAATCTCGGCAGTAGCGGGGCTATCACCGCGTACGGAGCGAGGGTCAAGAGCAGATAGAGAGCGACCTTGTCCCGGGCTTCGGGGCTGGGAACCGAGAAGAACAGCGTCCCGGCGAGACCGAGGGCGATGAGTGTGTCACCGGCGACGCTGGCGGCGAACTCGGCAGACAACCACCGGAAGGGCGTCCCGTATCCGGCGAAGACCCGCTCGTACACAGAGCGGGGCATTCGGCGTACGTGGCGGTAGGTGCTTTCCGTCAGACGTTTCAGCCGGTCCGCCACCGTCTGGCCGCTCATGTCATAGAGGCTACCGAGCGGTGGGGGACGGCTCGCCTCTCGGACAAGTTCGGGAGGGTCCGGCAGCCGTGGTAGCGGGGCTCAGGCGAACCTACGACACGAAGGACTTGTAGACCGACCATCCGGGGTCGACCTGGGCCATGACCTGTACCTGGTGGGTGGGGACGGCGGCCTGCAGGTCGTGATGAAACTCTTCGACCCAGGCACTCGAGTTGGTGTAGAGCACGAACTCCCGCATACCGCCGGCGGTTATGACTCCGGCAAGGACACTCTGCTTATCGGCCTTGCGGACGACGGTGGCTTCGATCCTGGCCAGCTGCTGATCTTCCTCGGGAGTCGGCCGGCCTTCCGGCGTCGGATCGTTGAGAGGGACGGCGACACCCACCCGTATCGAGAACCGCCCCTTGAGTTGCTCGGCGCTGGTATCGAAACGGGCGATCAGCGGCTTGTCTTCGTAGGCACCGGTCAGCACCATCCAGGAACCCTCGAAACTGACATCACGGTGGGGACGTTTGCGGAAAAGCGCCATCACAACAGGATACGGGGTCGGCCGCTCATCGGGCGTTGTGCTCGAAGATTGCTCGCACCGAGTCGATGGTATCCGCCTCTTCTGCGGATTTGTCCTCCCGGTACCCCTTGACCCGCGCAAAACGCAGGGCCATTCCGCCGGGGTATCGCGAACTGAGCTGGAGGCCGTCGAAAGCGACCTCCGCTACCTGCTCGGGTCGCAGATACACGACGTGCCCTTCCCGGTGGGTCTCCAGCTCCAGAAACCGGGTTGTCTGCCATTCGAGCATGGCGTCGGTCAAGCCCTTGAAGGTCTTGCCGAGCATCACAAACCCGCCGGTCTGCGGATCGCGAGCACCCAGGTGCAGATTGCTCAGCCAACCGCGCCGTCGACCGCTTCCCCACTCGGCGGCCAGCACCACTAGGTCGAGGGTGTGAACCGGTTTGACTTTCAACCATCCCGACCCACGTCGACCCGCCTCATAGGGAACGACCAGGCTCTTGATCATCACACCTTCGTGGCCCCGTTCCAGGGCACGCTTGAAGAAGGACTCGGCGGCACCGGCCTCGTCGACTATCTCTCGAGGAACTCGCAAAGACGCCGGAACGGTTCGTTCGAGGAATGTTGCTCGCTCGGCGCCCGGCAGGTCGATGAGGTCCTTGCCGTTGAGGTGGAGGCAATCGAAGAAGAACGCAGTGAGTGGAAGCTCCCGAGCCATGTTCGCCGGATTCTGCTTCGACCCGAACCGGCTCATGGTCACCTGGAACGGATGAGGGCGACCGCGGGACTGCAAGGCGATCACCTCGCCATCGAGCACTATCGACTCCACTTCGAGGTTCTGCATGCTCGCGACGACTTCCGGAATCCGGCCGGTGATGTCGGCCAGGTTGCGGGTGAAGATGCGGACTTCGCCACCCCGACGATGGGCCTGGATCCGGGCGCCGTCCACCTTCCATTCAATGGCGGCCGGGCGGATCGATTCCAGGGCTCGGGCAACGCTCTCGGCCGTCCGGGCCAGCATCGGGAGAACCGGACGGAGCACTTCCAGTCCTATCTCTTCGAGCGCGCCTCGTCCTTCGGTCAACCCCACCCGGGCTACCGCCCGCAGGTCACCGCGCAACAGGACCGCCCGCCGCAGGAGAGTTGCGGGAACCTCCGCGGCCCGGGCGATGGCCTCCACCATCACCCCCTCCGAGGCGCCCTGCCGGAGATCGCCCAGGATGAGGCGAACCAGGAATTGCTGTTCCGGCTTTGTGCCGCGACCCATGAGATCGTCGAGCAGGCGCCGGCGTTCGGTCTGGGATCCCGGTCCACCGGCGGCGCCAAGGGCGGTCAGGAAGCGATCAGTCTCGAGAAGGGTGAGTGTGGCCTCTGCGGTGGGCTCGGGCAGTCGGCGGAGCGTGGAGTACCCGACCCCAATGGTGCCCTGCCGAAGCACCCCGGTCAGGAAACCGACCCCTACTTCGACTTCCTCAGCGTCCAGCCGGCCGATCAACTCAGCCAGCGTCTCGATCTTGGCCAGCCGCTTGGAAGTCGCGGCGACCTGCTCGGAAGCGGTGACGACCTCGCGAAGGAGCACACCAGGATATTGCCCTATCTGGTTTCTACGTGCAGCGGTCGGTCTCTCCAACACAACCTGTTCGCAAGAACGGGATTAGCCGGCCCCGCGCACGACGCCGACGAAGCCGCCTCCGAAGACCCCGACCAGCACCGCCGGCCAGGCACCGATCACAAAGGCCTTGTCCAGACTGACGTCGAGGGTGAGCCACACGGCCAGGGTGATGACTACCAGAGCCACGGGGAGTGAGGCGCCGATCCAGAAGGCGACGCTGCGAGCGAACTTCCCCTCATCGATGTCGTGCTGTTCCTGCTCCGGTGGTGCTGCTCCCGACATGTCCCTTCTCCGTCGATGGACGGCCCATTATGGGCCAATCACGGCCGCCTTGCCGTCGTCGAGTCCTCCCGGCGTGATACCCCGAGCCGCGAGGACCGGCAGAAGCGCCTCGATGGGAAGCCCCATCACGTTCGAATGCGAACCCTCAACCGACGTGATGAACACGATCCCCCGGCCCTGGATGGCGTAGGCGCCCGCCTTGTCGAGTGGTTCGCCGGTGGCACTGTAGGCGGCCGCCTCGTCCGGCGTAATCGAGCGGATCGTCACCCGGGTCTCCTCGACACCGGCATGCTCTTCTCCAAACCCCACCACCGCATAACCGGAATAGACCTCATGGGTCCGACCGGACAGCAGCAGCAACATCTCGGTAGCCTCGGCCTCGTCGGTGGGCTTGCCGAGAACGCGATCCTCGATGCCGACCACCGTGTCGCAGCCCAGAACCCACCGGTCCCCTCCGACCCGCGCCGCCACGTCGCGGGCCTTCTGACGAGCGAGCCGGCTCGCCATCACCGACGGGCCCTCGCCGGACAGCACGACCTCTTCAACCCGAGGTGGAACCACCTCGAAAGCCAACCCCACCGCCGAGAGTATCTGTCGCCGGCGGGGCGAGTCGCTGGCGAGCACGAGCATCGAGGCTTTGATCACTCGCTCATTATGGGCACGCGGATTCGGGTCACTACGATTCCGCAGCAGGCAAACTCGGATCTCGCGAGGACACGCTCATGAAGTGGCGCGGACGCCGCCGGAGTTCGAACGTCGACGACCGTCGGCGCGGCGGCGGGAGTGCGAGGGCCCGAATCCCCACCGGCGGCAAGAAGGCATACCGGTCATCCTGGCGATCCTGGCCGCCGTGTTCTTCGGCGGAAGCCTCGGCGGCGACGGGGGAGGCCTCGACGACATCCTCGGGCAACTGGACGGCGCCCGGCAGCAGGAGCCCGGACAGGAAGTGGCCCTCGATGAGGCTCCCGATCCCGACGCCGACCTGGCCGCGTTTGCCGGCGTGGTGCTGGGATCCACCGAGGACCTGTGGGCCGCCATCTTTGCCGACGCCGGCCGCCAGTACCGGCCTGCTCCCCTGGTGTTGTTCACAGGCTCGACGCAATCCGCCTGCGGTGGGGCTACCTCGCGGGTCGGACCGCACTACTGCCCGCTGGACCAGACCATCTACGTCGACCTCGACTTCTTCCGAGACCTGGCAACCCGCTTCCAGGCTCCGGGAGATTTCGCACAGGCCTACGTTCTGGCCCATGAGGTCGGCCACCACATCCAGAACTTGCTGGGCATCAGCGATCAAGTCCGCACGTTGCAGCAGTCCAACCCCCCCGAAGCCAACGAACTATCGGTTCGACTAGAGCTCCAAGCCGATTGTTTCGCCGGGATCTGGGCATACAGCGAATTCACACAGGACTTCCTGGAGCGGGGCGACCTCGAAGAGGCCATCAGTGCCGCCGCTGCCGTCGGCGACGATCGCATCCAGGAGATGTCCACCGGAATGATCAACCCGGAGACCTGGACTCACGGGTCGTCCGAACAGCGGGTCGATTGGTTCCGGGCCGGATTCGATTCCGGCGACCCCAATGTGTGCGACACCTTCGGCAACGACTATTGAGAGCCCCGGCGCCCACACTTAGCGCGCCGACTACGTTTGAATCTTGCCTGATCGCTCCGGAGTGCAACTGGTGAAGAAACTCGCCCTCATCCCGGCCGCCACCCTCCTCGCCACCGCTTGTTCGCTGGTGATCGAGAGTGACAATGCCGAACCGCCGGGCACTACTGAAACTCCCACAACCACCACCCTGGAAACGACCACAACCGTGGTCGCCGGGCTGCCGGTCGAATTGACCGACTGCAGTAGCCCACCGGAAGGCTTCGAGATCCTGTGCGACGCCTACCAGTTGTTCGACGAGAACTACGTAGATCCCATCGACGACGGAGCACTAGCCGCGGGGGCGGCCCGGGGGATCGAAGAATTCGAGCCGACGGAGATCCAGCCCGTGCCCCCGGACCAGGTGGCCTGCGCCCTGCCGACCGCGGCCTTCGAAGCTGCCTGCGAGGTGTTCGCCGAGGTGCGGTTCGCTACCGCGGTCCCCGCCGTCCCCCTCGTCGAAGCAGCCGTGCGAGGAATGATCCAGTACGGACTCGAGGATCCCCACACGGTGTACCTGTCCCCCGAGGCGCTCGCCCAGGTCACCGAAACTCAGTCCGGAGAGGTTTCCGGAATCGGCGCTCTGGTCCGCGGAGAGGATCAAAGCTCCGAAGAGGGGGCCGCCTGCTCGGTGCTGTCGGACACCTGTGTCATGGTCGTCGTAGCGACCCTGGAGGGCAGCCCGGCGGAAGGGGAAGGTGTGCTGGCGGGAGACGGCATCGTCATGGTGAACGGCGAGAGCGTCACCGGGTGGACGGTCGACGAAGTGGTGGCCGAGGTGCGGGGAGCCGCCGGAACGGACGTTGCCCTTGGTCTGCTGCGCGACGGGCAGATCATTCAGAAAACCATCACCCGGCAAGCGGTTGTCGTGCCGGTAGTGACATGGGAGGTCCTGGAGCCCGGAATCGGCTACGTAGCCTTGAGTTCGTTCACCAACAACAGCGCCGACCAGGTTCACGAAGCCCTGGAGAGTCTGTTGACCGAGGGCGCCGACCGGATCATCTTCGATGTTCGCAACAACCCGGGAGGTTCGCTGACCGCCTCGGTCCGGATCGCCAGCGAGTTCCTTGCCGACGGACTCGTGCTTCGCACCCAATCGCCCGACGAGACCACGGAGTACCCGGTCGAGCCGGGCGGCGCCGCCACCGATCCGAACATCGAGATCGTCGCGCTGGTCAATCGAGGGAGCGCTTCCGCTTCCGAACTGGTGTCGGCAGTTCTCCAAGAGCGGGGACGGGCAACGATCATCGGCGAACCGACGTTCGGGAAGAACACCGTGCAGCAGAGGTACGACGTTTCGAACGGTGGAGCCCTCAACCTGACGATCGCCCGCTGGGTGACGCCGGACGGCCGGGATACCGGAATATTCGGCGTCCAACCCGACTTCGAGCCGGATCCATCAGAGGACGCCGACACCGATGCCGACCTGGACTTCGCGCTGGAGTACCTCCGCCGCTAGCCGGTCGTTCGGTCAGAGGAAATCAGTAGCCTCACATCATCGGGCGAGGAGATGTCGTGGATTTCGAACCGTCGCCGGAACACGAGGCGTTTCGCAGAGTCATCAGGGAGTTTGCCCTGGCCGAGGTCGCTCCCTACGCCGAGGAGTGGGACCGGACCCACACCTTCCCGCTCGAGACGGTTGCCAAGATGGGCGACCTGGGCCTGTTTGGGCTGCCGTTCCCCGAGGAGTACGGGGGATCGGGAGCGGACTTCACGACGCTGTGCATCGCGATTGAGGAACTCGCTCGAGTGGACCAATCGATCGCCATCACTCTCGAGGCCGGGGTGGGGCTCGGCGCCAACCCGATCTACCAGTTCGGAACCGATGAGCAGCGCCAGAGGTGGCTGCCGGACCTGGTTTCCGGTAGGGCCCTGGCCGGTTTCGGACTCACCGAAGCCGGGGCCGGTTCCGACGCTGCGGCCACCGGCACCAAAGCGACACTCGATGGAGATTCCTGGGTGATCAACGGCTCCAAGGCCTTCATCACCAACTCCGGTACCCCCATCACCTCCCTGGTCACGGTAACGGCCCGAACCGGACCCGACGAGATCAGCGCCATCATCGTCCCGGCCGGCGCCGACGGGTTCACCGTCGAACCGGCCTACCGGAAGATGGGATGGCATGCGTCGGACACCCATGGCCTCGTCTTCCAGGATTGCCGCGTCCCCGCTGAGAACCTGCTCGGTGAACGGGGGAAGGGACTCCGTCAGTTCCTGACCATCCTCGATGACGGGCGCATCGCCATGGCCGCCATAGCCGTCGGGGTTGCCCAGGCGTGCCTCGACGACAGCGCGACGTACGCCTCCGAGCGTTCGGCGTTCGGGCGGCCGATCGGCAGCAACCAGGCCATTGCCTTCAAGTGTGCGGACATGCAGGTGGCCGTCGAAGCCGCCCGCCTGCTCACCTACCGGGCGGCATGGTTGAAGGACCAGAACCGGCCGTTCAAGCAGGCCGCCGCCCTCGCCAAGCTCTACTCCACGGAAGCGGCGGTCGGCGCCACCCGGGAAGCGGTGCAGATCTTCGGCGGTGCGGGGTTCGTGGATGAAACCCCGGTGTCCAGGCACTACCGGGACGCCAAGGTGCTGGAGATCGGCGAGGGCACCTCGGAGATCCTGCGCCTGGTGATCAGCCGCGGCATCGGGCTGCCGATCTAGGGTCTTTGTTAGGCCAGTTCGGACCCGTCGAGCCAGTCGGGCGCCCTCTCCAGCAGGAACTCGCTCACCGCATGGCAGCGATCCATCACGTCGCAGGGCACCTGGCCGCCCACGAAGGCCTCCGCCAGCGGCACCTGTACGCCGGCCACGATCGACAAGCTGCGGCGGGGAGCATCCGTCACCGAGGCGAACGAGTCGATGGCCGACACTTCGAGGGGAAGATCGGCACCGCCGATACCGGCCAGCTCGGTCGCCAGCACCAACAGGTCGGGGGGATGACTGAGAGGCGGCAACGCCCAGTTGAAGAAGATCGGCAGTAGGTAGGGCTCCGTCAGACCGGCCACCTCGCCGTTCCTTTCGATGATCTCGTCCTCAAACGACAGCAACATCCGGGGATCGATCTCGATCGACAGATGGAGATCGAGCGGACCGCCACACGCCTGCTCGGGATGCAGCTCAACCTCCCAGTTCTGACCGAGCGAGTAGGTCTCGACGAAGTGGCGCTCGGCGTGGATATGGAAGCCGTGTTCGGCAGCGTGGGCCTTGAGATCGGTAACAAAACCGGCGATATCGACGGCGGACAAGCTGACCTTCCTGATGGTTCGTGCCGCAAGGCTGCCACAACCGCGCAACTAGAACAACGGGGCCGTTTCCGCCGCCCATCTACCATTGGCGCATGCGGGAGTCCTCAGAGCTGATCGAGACCATCCGGGATTCCGTCATCGGCAACGACGACGTGGTGGCCGGTCCTTTCGGACCACGCCGGGTGATCTACGCGGACTACACCGCGTCCGGACGGTCCCTGTCGTTCATTGAGGACTTCATCCGCGATGCCGTGTTGCCCCTATATGCCAACACTCACACCGAGAGTTCGGGGACGGGACTGCAGACGACCCGGTTCCGAGAGGACGCCCGAAACATCATCCGGGAGTCACTAGGCGCCACCGACGATCACGCCGTCATCTTCTGCGGATCGGGGACCACGGGAGCGATCGACCGTCTCATCGGGGTGCTGGGGTTGCGGATACCGGCCAACCTCGACGACGAGTTCAACCTGTCGGGTTTCATTCCCGCCGACGAGCGGCCGGTCGTGTTCATCGGGCCGTATGAACACCACTCGAACGAGTTGCCCTGGCGCGAGTCGATTGCCGACGTGGTGGTCATCGCCGAGGACGAAGATGGTCATGTCGACCTGGCCGATCTCGAGCGCCGTCTCGAATCATTCGCCGACCGTCCCCTCAAGATCGGCAGCTTCTCGGCCGCTTCCAACGTCACCGGCATCATCACCGACGTCCGCGGCGTGTCGACGATGCTCCACAAACACGGGGCACTCTCCTTCTGGGACTACGCCGCCGCCGCCCCCTACGTGGGAATCGACATGGGGCCAGCAGACGCCGGGACGGACGGCGCCCTCTCCTACATAGATGCCATCTTTGTCTCTCCCCACAAGATCATCGGCGGCCCCGGAACCCCGGGCTTGCTGGTTGCTCGCAAGGAACTGTTCCGGAACCGGGTCCCGGCCGTCCCGGGCGGCGGAACCGTCGCCTACGTCAACCCGACCGAACACCGATACCTGGACGACATCGAAGTTCGCGAGGAAGGTGGGACCCCGGCCATCATCGAATCGATCCGGGCAGGACTGGTGTTTCAGTTGAAGCAAGCCGTCGGAACGGAGACCATTCGCCGACGCGAGGAGGATTTCATTCGGCGGGCCATTTCGTCGTGGGCTGCCAATCCCAACCTCGATGTCCTGGGCAACCACGATGCCGAGCGATTGTCGATCGTGTCGTTCGTCGTCAAGTTCGGAGAGCGTCACCTGCACCACAACTACATGGTCGCCCTCTTGAATGATCTCTTCGGCATCCAGTCGCGGGGCGGTTGTTCCTGTGCCGGACCGTACGGCCACCGGCTGCTGGGCATCGATCTGGACACCTCCCACGAATTTGCCCGCGAGGTCGCACGTGGTTGTGAAGGCATCAAACCGGGATGGGTTCGCGTCAGCTTCAATTACTTCATCTCGGAGACAGTCTTCGCCTACATCCTCGAGGCGGTGCACCTGATCGCCGACCATGGTTGGAGGTTGCTTCCCCTCTACCGCTTCGATCCCGCCTCCGGCCGATGGCGGCACCGTGACCAACCGCTGGAGGCGCCCACCAGCCTCAGCGATATCGCCTACGACGACGGGCAGATGACGTATCCGTCCCATCGCCAGCACGAACCGGAGACGGCCCTGGCCGGCTACCTGGATGAGGCCCGTCGGATCCTCGAGACGGCTGCCCCCGGAGTCGATCCCGACGCGACGGATCTGGAGTTGACCGATGATTTCGAGCACCTCCGCTGGTTCCCCCTCCCCGGCGAAACAACGGTGAGCTGAACGGTGACCGTCCTCGTCCTGACGACCGCTTCGAGTAATGGATTCCCCGCCGATCCGGCCGTCCTGATCGCCGGGATCGTCGTGCTGGCGGTCGGCCTCAACTGGCTGGCGGTGCGTACCGGCGTCCCTTCCATCCTCGTCTACCTCTTGACCGGCTTTCTGCTGGGCCCGGTACTCGGGGTCCTCAATCCGGATGAGCTACTCGGCGACCTCTTGTTGCCGGCGGTGTCCCTGGCGGTAGGCCTGATTCTGTTTGAAGGCGGCCTCAGCCTGCGGTTGCGTGAGATCCACGGCCACGCCCGGGTGATCTGGCTGCTGGTCACGGTCGGGGTCTTGATCACCTGGGCCGTCGGGTGGGGAGCGGCAACGCTGTTCACCGACTTGCCGTCCGGTCTTGCACTGCTGTTGGGCGCCATCCTGGTGGTTTCCGGGCCCACGGTCATCGGTCCATTGCTGTCCCACGTTCGTCCCGACCGACCGGTCGGCCCCATCCTGAAGTGGGAGAGCATCCTGATCGACCCGATCGGTGCGTTGGTGGCGGTCGTTACCTTCGATGCGCTCCTGATCGGGGCCGGCGATGCCTCAGCCCAATCCATGGCAGTCGAGGTCGGCTTGTTCGTGCTCGTCGGTGTAGCGGTCGGGGTCGTCTGCGCCGTCGCCTTGATCATCGCGCTGCGCCGTCACTGGATCCCGGAGCAACTCCTCTCCCTGGTCGGTATCAGCACGGCTCTGGTGGCCTTTGTCGTTGCCAACAGCCTGGTGCCGGAGGCCGGGTTGCTGGCCACCCCGGCGCTCGGCATGGTGCTGGCCAACCACCGCCGGGTGAGCACCGAACAGATCCTGCACTTCTCCGAGGTGATTCGGGTCTTGCTGATCGGCGTGTTGTTCGTGCTTCTGAGCGCCCGAATCGGCGGCGACCAACTGAGCTTCATCGGAGTGGGCGCGGTCGGGATCCTGGCGGCGCTGGTGCTCATCGCTCGACCTCTTGCCGCCATGATGTCGACCATCGGGACGAGTCTCTCTTGGCGCCACCGGGTCCTGATCGGCTCCGTTGCGCCCCGCGGGATCGTGGCCGCGTCGATCGCCTCGGTCTTCGAGCTCCAACTCGAGAGGGAAGGTGTCCTCGGAGCTGAGGAGCTCACCCCACTGGTCTTCGCGGTCATCGTCGGCACCGTGGTGCTGTACGGCCTCGGCATGGCTCCCATCGCCCGGGCCCTGGGACTCGCTCACCGCCGCCAGGAGGGCGTGCTGATCATCGGCGCCGGCCGAGTGGAGCGGACTATCGGGTCGGCCTTGGTCGACCAGAACATCCCGGTACTCATGGCCACCACCAACCGGCGGGACGAGTACCGGGCCCGTATGGCCGGGCTGGAGACTCACTACGGGAACGTGCTCATCGAAGACGTCGATCTGGAACTCGATCTGTCGGGAATCGGCCGCATGCTGGCGCTGACTCCCAACGACGACGTCAACACGCTGGCCGTAACCCGCTTCGTCGGGATCTTCGGGAGGGCACAGACCTACCAGATGGCCCCGGGGAGAGTGCCCGCCGGGATCGACAGCAGCGCCACCACCCACCTGGCCGGCCGCCTGCTCTTCAACGCGGAAGCCAGCTACGAGCGGCTGTCCACCATGGTTCGGGCGGGCGCCGGCGTCCGTAGGACCTCGATCACGCCGGAGTTCACCGTCGATGACTTCCGGACCGTGCATCTCGGAGCCGTTCCGCTGTTCGTAATCAAGCCCAGTGGGCGCCTCGTCGTCATCACCGCCGGCGGGGAAGTCCCCCTGCGCGGCGTCGGAGAGGGTGACACGATCCTCTCCCTCATGGAGTAGCTCAACTCCGGTACGCTCGACTCATGAGCGAGACCACCACCGCCTTCCGGACCTGTCCCCTGTGCGATGCCACCTGCGGACTCGAGGTCAGGGTCGAAGACGGAAGAGTCACCCGGATTCGCGGCGACCGGGACGATGTCTTCAGCCGGGGTTTCATCTGCCCCAAGGGCTCCACTCTGCGCCAATTGCACGATGATCCCGACCGGCTGCGGGCTCCGCTGATCCGTCGGGGAGACCGCTGGGAGGAGACCTCTTGGGAGAACGCCTTCCAGATGGTGGAGTCCGGACTTCTTCCCATCCTCGAGAAGCATGGGCCGGATGCCGTGGCCGCCTACCTGGGCAATCCCAACGTGCACACCATGGGAGGCCTCCTCTACGTCCGGCCGCTGCTCAAGGCGATCGGCACCAAGAACATCTTCTCGGCCGCCACCGTCGATCAGATGCCCAAACACGTTTCGAGCGGCCTGATGTTTGGACACGCCGACTCGATTCCGGTCCCCGACATCGACAGGACCGACTACCTGCTGATGCTGGGTGCCAATCCCCTGGAGTCGAACGGAAGCCTGGCCACCGCCCCTGACTGGCCCGGCCGGATCGAGGCTTTGCAGGAACGGGGCGGGAAGCTGGTGGTCATAGACCCGCGTCGCACCCGCACGGCTCGGGTGGCCGATGAACATCTCTTCATCCGCCCGGGCACCGACTCCCTCCTGCTCTTCGCCCTCGTGGCCGTCTTGTTCGAAGAAGGCCTCACCTCCCCCGGCCGGCTGGCCGACATGACCCACGGCATTGCAGACGTGGCCGCTCGGGCCGCCGGATTCTCTCCTGAGGCGGTCGCCGGCCGCTGCGGCGTGGAATCCAGCGCGATCCGCCGGATTGCCCGTGAACTGGCCGCAGCGCCTACCGCGGTCGTGTACGGGAGGATCGGCACCCACACGGTTGAGTACGGGACGGTCGCTTCCTGGCTGGTCGACGTCATCAATGTGCTGATCGGCGGGCTCGATGCCCCGGGAGGAGCCATGTTCCCCCTCGCCGCACACGCCCGGCCCCCTCGCACCGGACGCCCCTTCCGGACCGGGCGCTGGACCAGCCGGGTACGCGACCTCCCCGAAGTTCGCGGGGAGCTGCCCGTCGCCACGCTGGCCGATGAGATCGAGGGGCCGGGTGAGGGTCGGGTACGGGCGCTGTTGACGGTGGCCGGAAATCCGGTCCTGTCAACCCCGAACGGCGCCCGCCTCGACCGGGCACTCGCCTCCCTGGAGTTCATGGTCGGCGTAGACATCTACCTCAACGAGACCACCCGCCACGCCGACGTCATTCTGCCGCCCCCCTCTCCTCTGTCCCGGGCACACTACGACTTTGCCTTCTACCAACTGTCGATCCGCAACATCGCCAACTATTCGCCCCCAACCATCCCCCGCAACGGCGAGATGGCCGAATGGGAAATCCTCACCCGGCTGGCTCTCATCGTCTCGGGCCAGGGGGCCGGCGCCGATCCTGCCCTGGCCGATGGGTTCGGCATCGCCGCCACCGTCAACCAGGCCATCGACGAGCCCGGCTCCCCAATTGCAGATCGCGACGCAGCGGAGATCCTCGGGCAGCTCAATCGCTATCGGGGACCGGAACGAATCCTCGACTACCTGCTGCGAACCGGCCCCTACGGAGACCGGTTCGGTGAAGACCCGGATGGCCTCTCGCTGGCCAAGCTGATCGACCATCCGCACGGTATCGACCTTGGACCTTTGCAGCCGCGTCTCCCCGGGCTGTTGACGACGGCGTCGGGCAAGATCGAGCTGGCCCCGCCTCCGATCATGGAAGAAAGCGCCCGGTTGGCCGACACCATTGGTGCAGCCCCTACCGAAGATCTGCTCCTGGTCGGCCGGCGCCATCTGCGATCGAACAACTCGTGGATGCACAACCTGGAGGTGCTGGTCAAGGGAGAAGAGCGGTGCACCCTGCTGATACACCCGAAGGATGCCGACGCCGCCGGCGTTCGGGACGGTGAGGAGGCGCGGGTGTTCAACGGCAACGGGTCGGTCAGCGTCCGGGTGGAGATCACCGAGGACATCATGCCGGGGGTGGTCAGCCTTCCCCACGGGTGGGGCCACGACCTCCCGGGGGTACGGCTTTCGGTGGCCGTCCGGCGAGCCGGAGTCAACTCCAACCTGCTGGCCACCTCAGAAGCGATCGATACTCTCTCCGGCAACGCCGTGCTGAACGGCATCCCGGTCACCGTCTCCAAGGGTTGATGCCGGGCAGGTCGAACAATGGCTACCAGGTGACCTCCGAGCAGCCCCGGTGGGTGCCGGGCTCGACCTGGAGTGTGGCGCGAGCAAAGCCGTAGCCGTCCTGCACGACGCTGCGGGCCCCATCGAGGACGGGGGTTGCCCCATGACCGTCAAGGTACCGCCGTACAACCGAATGTGTCCCCGGAGATACCGAGAATCCGGCAATAGCCCGCGGTCCAACCACCCATCAGTCGTGCTAGTCTCTTAACCAAATGGTTAAAGCAGTTGACCAAGACGCTCTCCCCGCCGACACCACCCGCAGGAAGATCCTCGACGCGGCGGCCGAGTTGATCGCCGAGCTCGGCTGGCCCGATGTGACCACCCGACGTATCGCCGAGCGAGCCGGCGTCAACAATGCGCTGATCCACTACTACTTCGGCACCAAGGACGCTCTCCTGTTCGAGGCCGCTTCGACCGTGTTCACCGAGGAGTTCGGAGAACCCATGACCCGGTTGCTCACGGCTTCAACCCTGGCGGACGGGCTGCACGCATACGTCGACTACCTGCGGACTATCGAAGATCACGGCCCCGGTGTGGTTGTTTCCACTGAAGCTCTGCTGCGCTCATTGCGGGATGAGACCGTACGGGCCTGGATCGAGCAACTGCTGGGCGGGGCCCGCCGGGTGCTCGAGGCGCTGGTGGTGGCCTCGCAGGCGCGAGGGGAGCTGCCCGCCTATCTCAACCCGCAGGGGAGCGCCATCGTCCTCGCTGCCCTGCTCGACGGGTTGGTTCTCTACCGGCTCGTGGACCCCGACCTGGATCTGGATGGTGTCGAGTCGTCCCTGCTCGGGATGCTGACTGAGAAAGGAACTCGATGAACAACAACGTAACCGGAGCGGCCGTCCAACTCGACGATCTCAGCCGGACGTACGGAGAAGGCCCCACCGCCGTGCACGCCCTCAAGGGAGTGAGCCTCGACATCCCGCCCGGTCAATTCGTAGTCATCCTCGGACCGAGCGGATCCGGCAAGACCACCCTGCTCAACCTCGTCGGTTCGATCGACGAGCCGACCTCCGGTTCGGTGCGGGTCGGTGGTCTCGACCTCGAGTCACTCGACGATGCGGCCCGCATCGACTACCGCCGCAGCAACGTTGGGTTCATCTTCCAGTTCTTCAATCTGATCCCCACGCTCACCGCCGGCGAAAACGTCGAACTCATCGCCGAACTGACCGGAGCNNGAACAGCAGCGAGTGGCGATAGCCCGGGCACTGGCCAAGGAGCCTCCCATTCTGCTGTGCGACGAACCGACCGGGGAGTTGGACTTCGAAACGGGTCGGCGCATCCTCGGTCTGCTCCATCGACTCAATCGGGAGACGGGCCGCACCGTCCTGCTGGTAACTCACAATGCCGCAGTCGGTGACATGGCCGACCGGGTGCTGCGGCTCCACTCGGGTGAGCTCGTGTCGGACACCCCCAACGATGCACCGGTCGATGCGGAAGAGCTGTACTGGTGAGCACCCTTCGCACCAAACTCCGCCGGGACCTGAACCGCCAGAAGGCGCAGTTTGCCGCCGTCACCATCACGGTGTTCCTGGGCATCACCATGTTCGGCGCCACCTACGACTCGTTCCAGAACCTCGAAGCCTCCTACGCCCAGACGGCCACCGAATTCAACTTCGCCAACCTGACGGTCGCCGGAGGCGATGTTGTCGCTTTCGCAGCGGAAGCTGCCGAGCGTCCGGACGTCGAAGCGACGTCCACCCGAACCGTGGCAGACCTTGCGTTGCGCCTGGGCGACACCAAGCTGCTCGGCCGGGTGGTCGGCATCCCGGACGACGAACCGGTCATCAACCGGGTGCTGATACTCGAAGGCAGGTACCCGACCGGGCCGGATTCTGTGCTGATGGAGGAGCACCTCGCCGCCCACTTCGACATCGCCCCGGGTGACACGTTCGGCATCCAGGGGCCATCCGGCTGGACCGAGGTGGAAGTAGCAGGGGTCATCTCATCGCCCGAGTACATATGGCCGGCCGCCAGCCGTCAGGAGGTGATCACCACCCCCGACAACTTCGGAGTGGTCTTCGCCGCCGAGAACACTGCCGCCACCCTGTCGGGCATCGCCGGGCCCAACGAGGCGGTCGTCTACTACGTCGACGGTGACGAAGACGAGTCTCTCTCGGCGGGCCTCTCCGCTCGGGCCTACGAACTGGGAGCTCTCGAGGCCTTCACCCGGGCCGAGCAGCCATCCAACGCGGCTCTCGAAGAGGACCTCAAGGGTTTTGAAGAGCTGGGGCTGTTCTTCCCGATCCTGTTCCTTTCGGCCGCCGCGATGGCTGCCTATGTGATGATCACCCGTCTGGTCCACGCCCAGCGTCCCCAAATCGGCATCCTGCTGGCCAACGGCTTCACCAAACGGCAGGTACTCCGCCACTACCTGGGCTACGGCATCGTGCCCGGCCTGATCGGTTCGATCCCCGGAGCGATCGCCGGGGTCTTGCTGGCCCGGGTGATCACCGGGCTCTACACGGACTTCATCTCGGTGCCGATCACGGTGATCAGGTTCTACCCCTCGACGCTGTTCGCGGCGATCGCCCTCGGACTACTGGCCACGGTCATCGCCGCCGCGGCTCCGGCTCTGTCGGCCTCGCGGCTGTCACCGGCCGAGTCGATGCGAGGATCCACGCCGGCCGGCAAGGGACGCCCCAGCCTCGCCGAGCGGCTTCTGACCTTCTTCGGCCGGTTGCCGGACAAGCTCCTCGGCGGTGGTCGAAGGGGGAGGCATCGACGGGCACCCCTGGGCCGGATACCGATCCGCTGGCGGATGACCCTGCGCGGTATCGAACGTAATCCCCGTCGCACCGTCTACACCATCATCGGGGTGGTGCTTTCCCTGACGCTGGTCCTCGTGTCGTGGGGCATGCTGGACACGGTCGAGTATCTGCTGGACCGGCAGTTCGTCGATATCCAGAAAGAGGATGCCCGGGTCTACTTCTCCACCCCGGCCGGTGCCGCCGAACTCGAAGACCTGGAAAGCATCCCCGGTATCGCCACCGTGGAACCAGCTCTGGAGTTGCCGATCGCCATCGAAGCCGGTGGCGACCGATACGAGACCTTCCTGGTCGCCGTGGAACAGGACACGGAGATGCGGACGTTCTTCACCGGCCGGAACACCACCACCACCCTCCCGCCGTACGGAATCCTGGCCGGCGTCGGACTGAACGATGAGCTGGACGTCGAAGCCGGAGACCCGGTATCGGTGACGGTAGGCGGGGTCGACCTCACCCTCGAAACCCACCTCACCGAGTTCGTCGACGAACCGCTGGGATCGATGGTGTACATCTCGGAGGAATACGCCGAAGAACTGGTCGGGCTTCCGTTGCCGGCCACATCGGCCCTGCTGATCTACGAGGAGGGAGCCGACCCGGCAGACATCCGCAGCCGCATCATCGAGCTTCCCCAAGTGGCGGCTTTCGAGGACGCCAACGCCGTCTACGACATCATGCAGGACTTCATGGCTCTCTTCTATGCGTTCGTCGGGGTCATGCTGGCGTTCGGCGGAGCCATGGCCTTTGCGCTGATCTTCAACACGATGAGCGTCAACATCGCCGAACGGTCGCGGGAGGTGGCCACTCTGCTGGCCGTGGGCACCAAGCGACGGACGATCTCGCGGCTCATCACCACCGAGAACCTGCTGGTGGCGGCCATCGGGATCCCCCTCGGCCTGGTCGTCGGCTACGTGACCTCGGCGTTGGCGATGGCTTCCTTCCAAAGCGATATGTTCCGCTTCGAGCTCTACGTGCGACCGGGAACCTTCTTGTGGTCGGCCCTGGCAATCTTGATCGTGGCGTTGATCTCCCAATGGCCGGGCTTGCGGGCCGTTGGAAGGATGGATATCGCTCGAGTGGTGAAGGAGCGGTCGACGTAGTCAGTCCTCGTACAACCCGAAGCCCTCGTCGGGCATGTGGTCCGGCCAGCCTTCATACCACTCGGGAACCTCGACCTTCTCCAATCGATCGGCGACCGGGATGTACGGCTTCAGGTCGAGAATCGGTGAGCCGTCGTAGGCATCGATGTCGGAAATCGTGATCCTGCCGGTGTCGACGTTCACGTCGAGGAGCTTGCAGGCTGTGACGGCGATCGGGTTGGGCCGGTACTCGGCTCGGCAGGCAAACACGCCTGCTTGCACCCCCGGCGCGTAAGGCAATTCCGTGACCAGCGTGGTCCTGCTCTCTTCGTTGTCGTGCAGGTTTGCCCACCACAACACCAAGACATGGCTGAATCGGTCGAGTTGCAGAAGGCCCGACCGAAAGGGTTCCATGATCTCGAGTGTCACCTCATCATCGGACCTCTGGACGGATCCGATCGGGACCAGCCGGAGAGGATCGGACATGATCGGCACCTCCTTCCTCCCTCACCCCCACCCTATCTTCTCTCACGTGGGCAGCCGGGCTCACACCTTGGGCGCCACCGGAGTGCCGGTTCCACCCTTCGAACTTCCCAGCTGCAGAACATCGACACCGGCAGCATCCTGGGCAAGATCACCGAACCTCCGCGCCACCGTCGCCAGCCGGGCGGTGGCGAAAGGAGAAGGCTGCTTCTTCTGACCGAAGCTGAACCCCTCAAATCCTCGATAGCAGGAGCGGGGCGTTACCCGGCCGTCACGATCGAAGTTGTACGCAACCAGACAAGCCAGCATTTCGGCCAGCGCCCGGCGATCGCCAGGATCAGCCTGGTCTCTCCACAGGCCCGGGTAGCGGCCGAGGGTGTCGAGCACCCAGTGCAGGTCGTACCAAAAAGTGGGCCACTTGACCGTTTTGAACCGATAGCCGTGTCCAAACATGTAGGGCTGCTCGTCCATGCGGACCCGCCAGGCCCCAACGCTCACCCGGGCGGCTTCGAGGAGGTGGGGAGGATGCCGGTCCCCGGAGAGACGAGCGTGAGAGCGCAAAGCCTCCAACGTGACCTGAGGGCAGAACTCGCCCTTGCGGCCGGGCCCCCGGAACCCGCCGACCCGCTCGGGGAGGCACGGCCAGGCCTTTCCCTGGTTGGTCTCGGCAAGGTCGTCGGCCATCCTGCGAACGGCTCTGGTGACTGCCGGATGATCACCGTGCCCGAAGCGGACCAGCACCTCGGTGATGACGTGGGAATCGCACAGCAGCGAGCTCCACACCGGCTCGACCATCCCCCTCACCTTGCCGTACGCCTCGAAGTGACCGGCCTCGTCCTGATGGTCGAGCATCGCCTCGACCATTGAGTCGGCCTCGGGGAAATCGCCTCCCCCAACGCCCATATCCGCCAGCAACTGCAGGATGTTTGGCTGGTAGCGGGGGCTGTGATGGCCGGAGGCGCCCGTGTCGTCACCCCACCGGCCCAACCGGCCGACCAGATCCCACGTACCGGGATCCTCGAGCACTGCCGAGTGGGCGGCCGCGACCTCGGGGTGATCGGTGAGCAGATCGAGCAGGTGGGTGAGAGCGACCCATCGGGCCGCCGGTTCGTCGCTCTCCAACAGCCACGGCCGCGGATCGGATCCGAGCAAGTCGAGCCAGGATTCGTGTTCCATCCGCTTCGAACGCTAATCGGTGGGATTCGCCTCTTCTCATCTCCGGTTCTTTCGGGACCACAAAGAGCCCCTCATGCCCAGTATCCGGCGAGAATGAGCAGATAGAGAGGATCCATGTCCGCAGCATCCAGCCGCCGTTGGGGTTCGGCCCGTGCCCTGGCCGAGCGCACCCCGGCCGGGCGCAACCGCTACGCGGAGTTCCTGCGGGCCGCGTCCATCCTGGTGGTGATCGTCGGGCACCGGCCGGTCATCACCCCCTGGCTTTCTCCGGACGGCATATTCCCCGCCGATCATCTGCTCACCCGATCGCAGCCGGGCCGCTGGTTGACGTGGGTCTTCCAGGTGATACCCGTCTTCTTTGCGGTCGGCGGCTACGCCAGCGCCCCTTCCTGGGCGACTCAGCGCGACACTCCGTACGGCGTCCGGTTGGTGACCCGACTGCGACGTCTGGTCCTGCCGGCCCTCCCCCTCCTGTGCGATATCTCGTGGATTGCCTTAGTCCTGCCGGCAACCGGCATGGTCCTGACCGGAGCCCTGGGACCCAGGCGGGAGGCGACATGAAGGCTTGGGACCGGGCCAGCATTCTGGCCGAGGCCACTCCCCCGTCGCGCAATCGATACATCGACTTCCTTCGGGCGGTTTCGATCCTGGCGGTCGTGTTCGGCCACTGGATGATGGCGGCTCCGCAGATCGTCGACGGGGAACTGGAAGTGCGCCACCTACTCGTTGTTGCACCCTGGACCCAGGTAGCCACCTGGGTGTTGCAGGTCATGCCCGTCTTCTTCGTGGTCGGCGGGTACGCCAACGCTGCTTCGTGGGAAGCGGCCGCCCATTCCGGTCGAGGATACGCAACGTGGTTGCGGTCGCGGATGAGCCGCCTGGTGATCCCGGTCCTGCCGCTGGTGGCCTTCTGGACGGTCCTCGGAGCAGCGGCCGGGCCGGCGGGCGTCGACCCCTACCTGATCCGGGTCGGGTCGGTCAATGCGCTGGTCGCCCTGTGGTTCCTGGCCGTGTACGTACTGGCGGTGGCCCTGGTGCCGCTAACCCGGGCCGCATGGCAACGGTTCGGCCTCTGGTCGTTCTGGGCGCTGGTGGCGGTGGCGGCGGTCGTCGACTGGGCGGCGCTGGGCGGATGGTTCCCCGATGCCGGGTGGGCCAACTACATCTTCATCTGGGTGGCCGTGCACCAGATGGGTTACCTGTGGCGAGACGGCGGCCTGGCCGACCCGCGCCGGGCCTTGGCCTGGGCGGCGCTCGGGGCCGTTGCGGTGGCGCTGTTGATCACCCTGGGTCCGTACCCCTCCTCCATGGTCGACGTGCCGGGCGCCGAAGCCTCCAACTCGGCGCCGCCGACGCTGGCCCTGCTGGCGCTGGGCGTGCTGCAGACAGGCCTGCTGGCGACCTTGGTGCCGTCCGCCAACCGGTGGCTGCAGCGGTCCCGTCCGTGGACTGCCACGGTGCTCGTCAACGGGATGATCATGACGATCTTCGTGTGGCATCTGACCGCCATGATCCTGGTGCTGGGATTGGCCGTCCTGGCCGGTGGAATAGGCCTCTCCGTCGAGCCGGTAGGAGTCGCCTGGTGGTGGACGCGGCCGGTATGGATGGCGGTCTACGCGCTGGCGCTGGCGGCCGCGGTCGTGCCCTTCGGACGCTTCGAGCGGTCCGGTTCTCGCCTCGTTACGGGTTCGGTCCCCGTCTGGAGGGCTTGGCTGGGCATAGTGTGCGTCTGTGCCGGGTTGGGCCTGCTGGCCTACCGGGGCATCTGGAGCGAAACCTGGCCGGGCGTCAACCTGCCCGGCGCAGCCTTAACCTTCGTGGGGGCAGCCCTCCTCGGGCTTCTACGCCGTCGAAATCGTAAACGCCTCAGCTGGCTCGCCGGGCCCGCTCCAACCACCGACGACGGAGCCGGCGGCGCTCACGAGTGGTAGCACCGCCCCAGATGCCGACCGTCTGCCGGCTCTCGATGGCGTAGGCCAGGCAGGCTTCCCGCACGGGGCAGATTGCGCACACCTGCCGGGCAACGGACAGTTGGCCCTGGTCATCCTCGGTGGACGGGAAGAAGAGTGTGGTATCGAGGCCGCTGCAGGCAGCTTCTTCCCGCCAACCGGCGCGGCCCACCTCTAGATCTACGTGGTCGGAGATGCTCATCAGATTTCTCGCTCACAAACGAACATTTGTTCTGCAAGCTCACGGTAACACAGCCCCCCTGGACCGCGAAAGTCGAGAAGCCGACTGTGTGCTGCTACCGAGGATTTGCTCCTCGCGACCACTCTCAGTGCAGAGCCTCGAGATGCACCTTTGCCGAAGCCTGATAGCTTCTCCGTCATGCGAGCACCCGACTATCACGGCGGCGGATTGGTCAACCTGATAGCAGAACTCGAGCACCGGTTGACCGGCAGCGCGAAGGCACACCGTCTCCGAGCCGACTTGGCCGCCCGGATCCCACCCGCGAGCAGCTACGTGTTCGTGCTGATCGACGGACTAGGCGACTACCAACTGGACCATCCGGCCGCCGCTCCGCTTGCCGAGCATCGGGTCGGGGCTATCGACGCTTCGTTTTCGACCCAAACAACGGTGAACACCTCCACTCTGGCCACCGGTACGCCGCCTTCACAGCACGGTCTCATCGCATATCTCCTCCGGATCCACGGTCGGGTGGTCAACACCATTTTCTGGTTCGACACGGAGGGCCGATCTGTAAACATCGACTACCGGACGATCCTGCCGTCTCCCAACCTGGCCGAAAGGTTGTCGGCGGGGGGAGCCGAGTCGATCGTCGTTGAACCGTCCGGCCTCGTCGGGAGTCCCCTCGAGCAAGTCCTCTACCGGGGAGCGACCGTCCTACCCGCCGAGGACGATGCGGCCGGAGTCCGGGTCGCGCTGGAAAAGGCCGCCGCCCCCGGCAGGCTCGTGGCCCTCTACGTCCCCCACGTCGATGCGGCGGCCCATACTGCCGGGCAACGGTCCGATCTGTACCGAGATTCGCTCCGCGATGCCTCCCGCATATGGAAGTCCATAGCGGCAGGTCTCCCTTCGTCTGCCGTGGCCGTCGGTGCCGCCGACCACGGTCACGTCGACGTCGAACCCGAACACAGTCTCCGTCTGCCCGATCTCCCCCGGGTCACGTTCTACGGGGACTCCCGAGTGGTGTACGTCTCGGGTGACACAAGAGCTGCGGCAAGGCTGACGGTCGACCTCCCCGCGACTTGGGTCTCTCGCTCCGAGATGGATGGTTGGTGGGGACCGCCTCCCTACCACCCGGAACTGGAACTGCGACGGCCGGACGGTGCTCTCGTTGCCGATGAGGGGTTCGCCCTGCTGTACCCCGGCAGTGATGGACGGCTGACCGGCCAACATGGAGGCCTCACCGAAGCCGAGCTTCGCATCCCGATCCTGGTCGCCGCCCCCCGGACCTGACCGCCACGGCCGCGTCGGGGCCCTGATACGCTCGGGGGCATGGAACACCATGACCTCCGGACGGCTGTTGACGAACTCTTTCCATCGACGGCCGCCGACCTCCAACGTCTCATCCGTATTCCTTCGGTGAGCGCTCCCGGATACGACGCCGCCCGGGTCCGGGAGTCTGCCGAGACGATCGCCGGCCTCTACCGCGACGCCGGATTCCCGGAGGTCCGCTTGCTGGAGATCGAAGGGGCTCATCCCGCCGTCTACGCCGAGTACGAGGCTCCGCCCGGTTCGGCCACCGTGCTGCTGTACGCCCACCACGACGTCCAGCCACCCGGCGAGGAGGACGAATGGAACCCGGCGGCATTCGAGCCGGTCGTGCGCGACGGCCGGTTGTACGGGCGTGGATCGGCAGACGACAAGGCCGGCGTCCTCGTCCATGCCCTTGCCTTCCGCGCTCACCGGGGCTCCCCTCCGGTCGGAGTGAAGGTGATCGTGGAAGGCGAAGAAGAGATCGCCTCCGCCCATCTCGGCGACTTCATCCGCGAATACCGAGACCTCTTGTCGGCCGATGTGATCGTGATCGCCGACTCGGCCAACTGGAGGCTGGGACAACCGGCCCTGACCACCTCCTTGCGCGGCCTCGTGGACTGCACGGTCGAAGTCCGCACCCTGCGGCAGGCCGTGCACAACGGAATGTACGGGGGAGCCGCCCCCGATGCTCTCACCGCCCTGAGCCGCCTCCTGGCGACCCTCCACGACCGGCAAGGCAACGTCGCCATCCCTGGTCTCATCTCCGGCGAGGCAGCGCAACTCGACCTGACCGAGGATGAGCTGCGGGAACAGGCGGGGATGCTCGAAGGGGTCGAGCTCCTGGGTGACGGCACTCTGACCTCCCGGTTGTGGACCCGCCCGGCGGTGTCCGTCATCGGCCTCGACGCGCCGACCGTGGCCGACTCGATCAACCAATTGGTGCCGGTGGCCCGGGCAAGGGTGAGCGTACGCATCGCCCCGGGCGACGACCCCGATCGGGCAATGGAAGCCCTGGTGGCCCACCTCGAGAGCCATGCGCCTTGGGGAGCGCAGGTGACGGTGACCCGGGGAGCCACCGGCGCAGCCTTCACACTCGAGACGACCGGAAGAGCGGCCGACGCCTTTCGAGCGGCGTTCCGGGAAGCATGGGGAAACGAAGGAGTGTCGATCGGCGTCGGAGGATCGATCCCGTTCGTGGCGGCCTTCGCCGACGCCTACCCGGATGCCAGCATCCTACTGACCGGAGTGATCGACCCTGCCGCCGCGATGCACGCACCCAACGAGAGCGTCGATTTGGGAGAGTTCCGCAGGGCGGCGTTGGCCGAAGCGATCGCCCTGCGGCTGCTGGCCGGGTGATCATATGGCTCCGCTGCCACCAGACATGCGAGGAACGCCGGCGCGAGGAGAGTCCGCTTGACCGATCGTCCCCGTCGCGTCGAGACCCGATCCATTCCTGCCACTCGGCGGTTCGTCACCAAGGCGTTGCAGGCCGGTCGCCGAATGACCCCGACCCATGGCCTGGTGCAATGTGACGTCACCGAGACCACCGCCCGCTTGGACGCCGTCCACCCGCCGGTCTCCATGACCGCGTTCATAGTCGCCGCCGTGGCGCGGGTCGCCGTCAACCATCCTGAGGTCCACGCGTACCGCAACTGGAGCGGCAAGCTGGTCCTCCATCATCACGTCGACGTGGCGACTCTCATTGAGACAAGAACGCCGGCAGGATCCTTCCCCCTCGCTCATCTCGTTCGCGATGCGGATACCCGCAGCCCGGCGGACATCACCGCCGAGATTCGGAACGTCAAAGACAACCCGACTGCGGGTGCGTCCGGACGTCTCTTCTCGACCGCGGCGCCGTGGGCCGGCCGGATCCCGGGTGCAGTGGCCCTTTTCTATCGAATAGCGGAGAGGTCGGTGCGGATGCGACGCATCACCGGCACCGTGTCGGTCACCTCAATCGGCATGTTCGGCGGAGGAGGTGGGTTCGGCATCGGCTACCCGACCATTCAGACCCTCACGGTCCTGGTGGGCGGTAAGAGCGTTCGCCCGGCGGTGAAGGACGGTGAGCTCACTCCCCGGGAGATCCTCGACCTCACGGTGACCGTCGACCACAACGTTGTCGACGGCGCCCCGGCGGCACGCTTCGTGGCCGATCTGCGCCGGATGATCGAGACTCCCGGCCTCCTCATGTGAACAAAGGGAGAACCGGAACAGGTTGTTTTGACAGAACTGAGCGATCAGCGCGCGGTCATGCGCCGGTTGATCTCGGTGGGATAGTCGGGGAAGTAGCGAGCAATGACCGGCAAGGCGAACCGGGGAAGGATCGCCTCCTTGGGCTCCCGCTCGAGGAGGAACCGGAACGATTCCTCGAGGAGCGCCCGGGGTCCATGCCCGTGCGCATAGGCGGCGAGATCCCCGGAATCGACGGTGACATCGTGAACCGTCTGCGTGTCGCCGTCCCTGACCTCGACCCGGTAGAGATCGGATCCCAGTGAGGTGACGAGGATATCGGTCATGTGGCGACGATAGCTCCCCGGGACGGAGATTGGGCACCGACCCGACGGCCGGCCGCCCCACTCATACACCTCCGGGAAACCCCAACTGCCGCCAGGCTTCAAAGACGGCAATCGCCAGGGCGTTGGCCAGATTCAGGCTGCGGGAGCGGGGGAGCATTGGAATGCGCAGAATGTCGTCGATCCTTTCCCACCCCAACACCTCGTCGGGGAGCCCATCCGACTCTGGCCCGAACAACAGCGCGTCTCCGGGCCGGTACGTCGGCTCGTGGTAGAAGCGCTCGCCCGTTTGCGAGAAGGCAAAGATGCGTTCGGGCGACGTCGCTGCCACGAAGTCGTCGACGCTGTCGTGATTTCGGACCTCCGCCCAGTGCCGGTAGTCGAGCCCGGCCCGCCGCAACCGGGCCTCGTCCAGCGAGAAGCCGAGCGGATGGATCAGGTGCAGGGTGGTCCCGGTATTGGCGCACAACCGCATGGCGTTCCCCGTATTGGGGGGAATCTCGGGCCGGAACAAGACGACGTGGAACACGGGCGATCAGAAGAGACGGAGGTTGTTCGATTCGACGCCACGCAGCTCGTCGTAGTCCAGCTCGACGGTGTCGATCCCCCGGGCTTCGGCCAGCACCTTCGCCTGGGGTTTCACCGACTGGGCGGCGAAGATCCCGCGCACCGGAGCCAGGCGAGCGTCGAGGTTGAGACGTTCGAGATAGCGGGCCAGTTGCTCGACCCCATCGATCTCTCCCCGCCGTTTGATCTCGACCGCGACCGTCCTGCCCTCGTGGTCATGGCACAGGAGATCGACCGGCCCGATGTCGGTCGGGTACTCCCGCCGGATGAGCGTGAGCCCTTCCTCCAGAACTCCGGGCCGCTCCGCCAGCAAGACCTGGAGATGGGCTTCGACGCCATCCTTCTCCAGCCCGGGATCCGCTCCGAGCTCGACCGAGGTGTCCTGCAGCACCTCGTCGATGGTGATGACGAGTCGCTCGCCCCGGGGATTGGTGACGACCCACTCGCTTTCTCGCTCTTCCAGGTAGTTGGGAGCATTCATCCAGTTGAGCGGCTTGTAGGCACCGCCGTCGGCGTGAACGGCAACGCATCCATCGGCCTTCACCATGATCAGCCGGGTGGCCATCGGGAGGTGAGCCGTCAAACGACCCTCGTAATCGACGCTGCACCTGGCGATCATCAGCCGCATGGCCGGGGAGCGTACCAGCGCAGTTGCGGGCGATTGCCCGTTCTCCCGGACGGTCGCGGCCGGCGGTAGTGTCCCTGCATGCGCGACGGCACCGCCAAGGCCCTGTCGACCCTCCATACTGCCCTCTACCGTCTCACCGGGGGCCGAATCGGACGCCGGTTGGTCGGTAACGACATCCTGCTGCTGACCACCAAGGGCACCAGGACGGGCGAACCGCACACGATCCCGTTGCTCTATCTCCGCGACGGCGATGACCTGGTGGTGATCGCATCGTGGGGAGGCCGGCCCCACCATCCCCACTGGTACGCCAATCTCCAGGCCCACCCCGCAGCAGAGGTGCAGGTGCTGGAGAACCGCTGGACCGTTGCGGCCGAGCCGATGGGAACCGAGGAGCGGAGACGGTGGTGGCCCCGCGTGGTACGGGCGCACGACAAGTATGCCGTCTATCAGGCCCGCACCGACCGCCCCATCCCGGTAGTGAGGTTGCGACGGACCTTGTGATCGGCCCGCCGGGCACTTGGCCCGGTTTCTCCACGGCACCGAAACCCGACACCCGGGCCAGACACCGCGCCATCCATCCCTTTCCAGTTACCATCTTGCGGTGTTCCGAACCCCTTCGGCGCCGACTCGGAGTCCCATATGAGCATTCGTGTGCTGATAGTCGACGATCAGGTCCCGGTGCGAACCGGGTTCCGCCGGATCCTGGAAGAGCAAGACGATATCGAAGTCATCGGCGAGGCCGCCACTGGTGAAGAAGCCGTCGACCTCACGATCGAACTCGAGCCCGACGTGGTGATCATGGACATACGCATGCCACGCATGGACGGCATCGAGGCGACCTCCCGACTCCTCAGCTCCGGGGAGGCCCCGGACACCAGCATCCTCATGTTGACCACCCTCGACATGGAGGAGTACGTCTACGACGCCCTGCAGGCAGGAGCCAGCGGCTTCCTGCTGAAAGACTCCCTCCCGGAAGAGCTGGCGACGGCAGTGCGCATCATCGCTCGGGGCGACGCCATCCTCTCGCCCACCATCACCAAGCGCCTGATCCACGAAGTGACCAAAAGGCCCCGCCGCGCCGAAACGTCCCGCTTCGAGATGCTGACCGGTCGCGAACGCGAGGTACTTCGTCTCCTGGCTCGGGGTTTCGCCAACGCCGAGATCGCCGAACAACTCTATATCTCCGAGGCGACGGTCAAGACCCACGTGTCCCACATACTCGCCAAGCTGGAGCTGCGAGACCGTGCCCAGGCGATCGTCCTCGCCTACGAGTCAGGTGTCGTCGAACCGGGCTCAATCGATATCTAGCCACCGGGTGCTCATCCTTTTGGATGATCCTCGTCTCTGACGACGACATGGTGTCGGAAAACGGTTATGGTTCGAACGCCGAGACGGGGTTGGCTCGAAAGAAGACAGCCGGAGCGATCCGCCGGGGAAGGTCGAACCAACCTCCGCCACGAGACCGTCTCGTGCACCAAGGCAAGGGGTACACGGCCCGGACGAAGGACCGGGCCGTGTCCGTTCCATCGTCCCGCATAACCCCGTCGGCCTGCCAGCATCACCTCTCCCCTCGAAAGGACACCGGATGACCGCCAACGGAGTGGCAGCTCGAGCCGTCGGCGCCGTCAAGGTCTACGGCGAAGGCGATGCCCTGGTGCGTGCGCTGGATGGAATCGACGTTGAGTTCGGTTCCCAAAGGTTCTCCGCCATCATGGGACCCTCGGGTTCCGGCAAGTCGACACTTCTTCACTGCCTGGCAGGCCTCGACGAGCTGACCGACGGCCGGGTCTTCATCGGGGATACCGATCTCGCGTCGCTCGACGACGATCAGCTCACCAGGCTTCGCCGGGACAGCGTGGGTTTCGTGTTTCAGGCATACAACCTGGTGCCCACTCTCAACGCTCTGGAAAACATCACCCTCCCGACGGCCATCGCCGGCCGCAAACCGGACCAGACCTGGGTCGATCAGATCATCGACACGATGGGGATTCGTGACCGGCTCCACCACCGGCCGTCGGAGCTCTCGGGCGGTGAACAGCAACGGGTGGCCGCCGCCCGGGCGCTGGCCGGCCGGCCCGAGATCATCTTCGCCGATGAGCCCTCCGGCAACCTGGACTCGAACTCCGGGGCGGAGTTGCTCGGGTTCATGCAGGACGCGGTGCGCAGGCTCGGACAGACCATCGTGATGGTCACTCACGATCCCGCCGCAGCCGGTTATGCCGACCGGGTCGTGTTCCTGGCCGACGGGGTGGTGGTCGGGGAGATGGTGGAACCGACTCGGGAGCGCATCCTCGACCACATCAAGGTCCTGGAGGCCTGAGCGGTGTGGCGAGCGACCGTCAAGGGATTGCTGGGCCACAAACTCCGCCTGGCGTTGACGGCACTGGCCATCACGATCGGCGTCGGGTTCGTCGCCGGTTCGTTCGTATTCACCGACACGCTCGGCAGCGTGTTCGATGATCTCTTTGCAGGCACGACGGCGGGCATCGATGTCACCGTTCGGCCGATCATCGAAACGGAAGGCGAATTCGGATTCTCGCTTCCCGAGAAGATCCCGGCCTCCGTTCTCGACGAGGTCCGGGCGGTGGACGGTGTCGAGGAAGCCACCGGGTCCCTCTTCTGGTTCGTGCAAGTCCTCGACCGGAATGGAGAGATTGCCCGCACGACGGGCCCACCGACCTTTGGTGCTTCCTGGGCGGACACCGACCGCCCCGGAGCGTTCTCATTGCGGGAAGGGGCACGGCCCACCGAGGACGGACAGGTGGCGTTGGATCGCAAGACTGCCGAGCGGCTCGGCTACGGGGTCGGCGACACGGTGCGGATCGTCATCTTCGACGGTCCCGAGCCCTTCACCCTGGTGGGCCTGGCCGGCTTCGGCGAGGCGGACAATCTGGGCGGTGCCGGATTTGCCCTCTTCGACATACCCACCGCCCAGCGGATCTTCAAAGCGGGTAACACCTACGACACGATCGAGATAGCGGCCACCACCGGCGTGGCGCCCGAGACGCTGGTTGAACGGCTCCGGCCCCTACTTCCCTCCGGTGTCGAGGCCGTCACCGCCCAAAGCGTCGCCGAGGAACAGGCGACTGCCTTCAAAGAAGCCCTGGGATTCTTCAATACCTTCCTGTTGGTGTTCGCCGGAATCGCCCTCTTCGTGGGGACCTTCATCATCCAAAACACCTTCCGCATCATCGTTGCCCAGCGAACCCGCGAGCTCGCGCTCTTCCGCGCCCTCGGAGCAACTCGCAACCAGGTCGTCGGCATGGTGCTCACCGAGGCGGCGATCGTCGGCGTCATCGCCTCCGGACTGGGACTGATCTTCGGCATCGTCCTCGCCAATGTGCTCGCCGTTGCGTACGAAGCCTTCGGCGGAGACCTCCCCGAGGCGGCCCTGGAGGTCCGGTGGCGCACCGTGCTGGTGGCGCTGGCGGTCGGGGTTGTCGTGACGCTGGTGTCTGCCCTTCTCCCTGCCAGGAAGGCAGCGTCGGTGCCGCCGGTGGCCGCGATGCGGGAAGTCGAATCGGCAACTCGGCGTTCGATGCGAACCCGGTCGGTGGCCGGCGGTTCCATGACTTTGTTCGGCATCGTGCTGGGGGTCATCGGGTTGTTCGTCGAGTTGCCCTTCGGGTGGATCGATTCGATCGCCCTGGTCGGGGCAGGCGCAGCGATCGTGTTCATCGGCGTGGCGGTGATCGGCCCTCTCTTCACCCGACCGGTTGCCAGAATCGTGGGAGCCCCCTTCCCACGCCTACTGGCACTGCCCGGCACGCTGGCCCGGGAGAACTCAATGCGCAAGCCGCGCCGGACCGCTGCCACTGCCGCCGCCCTCATGATCGGTCTGGCGCTGGTGAGCCTGGCCACCATTCTGGCGGCTTCCTTCCGCGGGACAGTACGCGAGGTGATCGATGAGACCTTTCGCGCCGATCTGGTGGTGAGCGAAGTTGGGTTCGGAGGTATCGGGTTCACGCCCACGATTGCCGACGAGATCGCCGCTCTCCCCGAGGTGGAGAAACTGGCCCGGGTCCGGTTCGGTCAGGCTTCGGTCGAAGGAGACCCGGGGTTCGTATCGGCGGTTCAGACGGATACGTTCCTCGACCTGTTCACGATCGACGTGATCACCGGTGGCTTGACAGAGCTATCTTCGCCCAGCGTGGCGCTACGCAGCGCGCGCGCCGAAGAGCTGGGGGTAGACGTCGGGGAAACGGTGACCATGACCTTCGCTCGCACCGGTGAGCAGCAACTGCCGGTAGTGGCTACCTGGGACGGGCAGGGCATCCAGGCGTCGATTCTGATATCTCTCGAGACGTACGAGGCCAACTTCGTCGAACAACTCGACAGTCAGGTGCTGATCGCGCTGCAGGACGGGGTTTCGATCGGGAGCGGCCGGGTCGCCGTCGAATCGGTCACCGTCCCCTATCCGAATGTTCAGATTCAGGATCAGGCGGACTTCAAAGAACAGACCGAGAGTCAGATCAACCTGATCCTCAGTCTGATCTTCGTCTTGTTGCTGTTGTCGGTATTCATCGCCTTGTTGGGCATCACCAACACCCTCTCGCTGTCGATCATCGAGCGAACCCGAGAAATCGGCCTCCTGAGGGCGGTGGGGATGAGTCGCAAGCAGGTACGGCGCATGATCCGCTGGGAATCGGTGATTATCTCCGTGTTCGGAGCGGTGCTGGGAATCACCCTCGGCATTCTCTTCGGGTGGGCGGTGGTGCGGGCATTGTCCGAGCAGGGACTCCTGTTCGTGCTACCGGGCGGGCAGTTGATCGGGGCGCTCTTCGCCGCCGGGGTGGCCGGGGTGGTGGCGGCCGTCTTGCCGGCCTGGCGTGCCTCCCGCCTCAACGTGCTGGAAGCGATCGCATACGAGTGAGCGAGCTGAAGCTGCAGGTTGCAGGTTCCAGGTTCCAGGTTTCGGGTTCCAGGTTTCGGGTTCCAGGTTTCGGGTTCCAGGTTTCGGGTCCGGCGCCTCCCCGAAACCCGGTTCTTGCGTGAGTTTTCGGCGGATAGCGCAGGTTTCTCACGCCGGAACGGGAGGGCGGCCCTACAGCTTGATGATCGAGGCGGTCAGCGGACCGATCTCGGTCACGATGACGGCCCCCAACCCCGGGCGAGCCTGTCCCGGACCCCATAGTGTCTCGGGCCGCCCTGATCGAACGGGCACATCGATCGCCCTCAGTGCACCACCCCGGTTGACGATCACCAGCAATCGCTCGCCCCGGAAGGAACGGGTGAAGGCGAACGCATCGGTCGAACGCCACACGAACTGCATGTCGCCGTACCGCAACGCCGGGTGCCGACGGCGCATCCAGGTGAGGGCGGTCACCGTGTCGAGAAGATTCCGGTTCCATTGATCGTGCCAGGGGAAGCTGCCCCGGGAAGCGGGCTCCTCGCCACCGGTCATCCCCACCTCGTCGCCGTAGTACAGCCCCGGTGCTCCCGGCGCCAGCAACTGGAAGGCCGTCGCCAGCCTGGCTTTCATGTCATCATTGCCCGCCATGTGCAGAAGGCGCTCGGTGTCGTGCGAGGACAGCAGGTTCTGATTGACCTCCGTCACCTGTGGTGCGTACATGGCCAGCATGCGGGTGAACCCGTCGACGAACTCATCCGTACTGGACGTTCCGGTAGCGAAGTAGTCGAGGCACAGCTCCCGGAAAGTGTAGTTCATGGTGGCGTCGAATCGATCCCCCTGTAGCCACGGCGAGGCATCGCCCATGATCTCGGCAAGCAGGCACGCGTCGGGATCGGCGGACTTGACCGCCGAACGAAAATCGACCCAGAAGTCGTCGTCGACGTAGCGGACCACATCCATCCGATAGCCATCGATCCCAAACTCGGTGATCCAGTGGGTGGCGACATCGAGGAAATAACGACGAGTTTCCGGGTTGGCCAGATTCAGTCGCGGCATCGAGGGCACCCCGTACCAGCACTCGTAGTTGGTCTCCACCGGCGGGCCGTCGTCGTCGGATTCTTCGACGGGAACACCCGCCTCGTCCTGCAACCGAAGCAAATGCCCCAGGTAGTCGTCAGGATTCGACCAGTTGGACATCAGATGCGGCCGCACTTTGATCTTCGGCGGGTAGCGGCGAATCGCAAACCAGTCCCGGTAGGGCGACTCGGGACCATTGGCGACAACATCGGCAAAGGCAAAGAAGGTCGGGTGACAGTGATTGAACGAGGCGTCCAGAATCAACTTGATGTTGCGGTTGTGCAGCTTGTCGATGAGATGCCGGAGCGCTTTGTTACCTCCGAAGTGGTCGTCGACCCGGTGGAAGTCGACTGCGTCGTATTTGTGCGTCGAGGGAGAAGCAAAGACGGGATTCAGGTACACCACGTCGACGCCGAGGTCGGCCAGGTAATCGGCCTTGTCGGCAATGCCGATCAAATCGCCACCCTGATGGCGTAGCCAGTGGGGCGGAGCCCCCCACGGATCGACTCCTTCCGGGTCCCGAGAGGGGTCGCCGTTGTGGAAACGTTCCGGGAAGATCTGATAGATGACGGCCCCGCGCATCCACCCCGGAATCTCGAACGGGCAGAGATCCCCCGGGTCGACCGTCCAGCGGTCCAATCGCTCCACTGCGTTGCTCACCCCGGCCGGGACGGAGTAGACCGCCGCCCCGTCCGAACTGCGGAAAGCGAAGGAGTAGGAGAACGGCCGTTCCGTCCGATCGACGATCACTTCCCACACGTCGAATCGAGGCCCGGACACCACGTTGCGCATCTGCCGTCCCGACCCGTCCGCCGCTACCAGGTAGCCGGCAGTGAGGCCGGCCTCGGCCACCACCCTGAACTGAATCCGACCGTCGGCCAGCAGGTTCAGGTGGGCCCGGTTTCCTGGGTCGTATCGGATGTCGTAGGGAAAGAGATGCCCGTCCTCGTCGAAGAACCGGGCGTCGGGGAAATAGCTGGTCATGGAACCTACGGATCGGGCCCGACGATGCTACCGGCTGATCATCGGCTCGTCCGCTTGGCGGCCACCCATTCCAGAAACTCGTCGACCGGCCGGGTGTTGACGACCCGGCTCTTGTCCACCCATCCGCGTTGGGCGTTGAGGACGCCCCACTGCATTTGATCCAGCTCGCCGACGGTGTGGGCGTCGGTGCTGATGACCAGGTCCGCTCCGGCCACCGCCGCCCGACGAGCAACCTCGGGGGCCAGGTCCAGCCGCCGCAGATGAGAATTGATCTCCAGTGCCGTGCCCGTCTCCACCGCCGCCTCGATGACTGCATCGAGGTCCAGTTCGATGGCCGGCCGGGACCCGATCTGCCGTCCCGTCAGGTGACCGATGGCATTTACGGCCGGGTGGCGCATTGCCGCGACCACCCGTTGCGTCTGCGCCGCACGATCGAGATCGAACAGAGAGTGGACGCTGGCGACACACCAGTCGAACCCCATGAGGAACTCACGGTCGTAGTCGAGATCCCCCGCCCGGTCGATGTTCAGCTCGCAACCGTGGAGGATCCGCATCGGCTCGTACCGTTTTGCCAGCCCGGCGATTCGTTCCCGCTGGGCGAGCATCTGGCCCCGCGACACCCCGTTGATGCGGAGGTCCTCGCCGTGGTCGGTGATCGCCACGTAGTCCATACCACGAGCTGCGACCGCGTCGAGCATGTCTTCGAGGGTCTCGTGCCCATCGCCGGACAGCTCGGTATGGACGTGCAGGTCGCCCTTGATATCGGTGAATCGCACGAGATCCGGCAGGGTGTGTTCTTGTGCCGCCTCGATCTCTCCGGTGTCTTCGCGCAGGGGCGGTTCGATGAACGGAATCCCGAGGGCGTCGTAGATCTCTACCTCGGTCCGGGAAGCAACGACTTCATCGGAACCGGCCTCCCACAGGGCGTACTCGTTGAGGGTCCAATCCCGCTCGAGAGCCAGTTGGCGAAGGCGGATGTTGTGAGCTTTGGAACCCGTGAAGTAGAGCAAGGCGGCGCCGTACTGGTCGGGATCGACGACTCGCAGGTCGACTTGCATGCCGGCGTGAGTGAGAACCGAGGACTTGGTGTCGCCTCGTCCCAGGACTTCCTCGACGACCGCCAGTTGGAGGAACGCGCCCATGACCGCGTTGTGATCCCCGGCCGAGACCAGAATGTCGATGTCGCCGATGGTCTCGCGGAACCTCCGCAGGCTCCCGGCGTACTCGATCGCCTCAACCGCCCTGCTGGTGGCCAGCCCGGAAACGATCTCCTCGGCAATGGGAAGTGCGTGTTCGATCGGAGTCCGGCGCTCCTTACCGGAGAGCCCTAGTCGTTCGATCGACTGAAGCAGCTTCGCTTCGCTCTTGGGACCGAACCCGGCGACGTCCCGCAGGGCCTGCTCGTCGATGGCTCTTCGGAGGTCTTCGACGCTGCCGATCCCCAATTCCTCGTGCAGCAGGGCAACGCGTTTCGGCCCGAGTCCCGGGATGCGCGTCAAGTGAACGTATTCGGGCGGATACTTCTCTCGGAGCTCCTCGAGCTTGGTGATCGTTCCGGTCTCGACGTATTCGCGAATCTTCTGGGCCGTGCTCTTCCCAATCCCCTTGGTAGCTATGAGCCGGCTCTCGGACATGGAATCGACGTCGAGCGTCAGTCCGTTCACCGCCCGCGCTGCGTTGTCGTAGGCACGCACTCGAAAGGCTTGCGGAGATCCTTCATCGAGTTCGGTGAGCAGCGCCAGTTCGCCGAGGAGGCGGGCAACTTCGCGATTGCGGGACATGCCGCGCAGCCTAGATGGAGCCGGTCGCCCGGTGACTCACTCAGACGCGCTCGGTCTGCTTGGTGGGAAGACGCAGGATGTAGATGCTGATCCCGAGCGCCAGCAGCACCAACCCAATCCGTACCGCCACGTTGTCGACCGCCCACCCGACCGTGATGGTGAACGTGATGGCAATGGCGGTGATAGCGATCGCTTTGGCCCGGGCGGTGAAGCCGCGCCCGGCTCGCCAGTCGCGCACGAGCGGACCGAACAGCTTGTGGTTCAACATCCAATCATCGAAACGCTGCGACGACTTCGAGAAGAAGAAGGCCGCCAGGATTATTGGCATGGTGGTGGGGATCCCGGGGAGCACGGTCCCGATGATGCCGACACCCAGCGACAGGAAGCCGAGCGCAACGTAGATACCCCGCAGCCAGCGATTCTGCACGACCTGCGCCATGCCGGCAGCATATCGCCGTGAGGAGACAACGCGGAGTCGGAATCTTTCCGACACATTGGCGGATGACCAACGGGGGCGGGCTCCCCGTGCCGACACCTCGCCGGGAGTTGGTTGAGGCGTGGCAATTGGTAGCCTCACCGTCGTATGCCCGACCAAGAACTCCACCGCACGTGGCTCCATTCGGAGCGGTTCATCCCGCGGCGTTTCATCCGGCCCGCGCTGCGCTTCACCCGGGTCGAAGCGGCCTCGGGGATCGTGCTGCTGGTCGCCGCCGTGATCGCCATCATCTGGGCGAACTCCCCATTCGGCGACACGTACGAGGAGCTATGGGGAACGGTCGTCGAAATCGAGGTTGGTTCCTTCCACCTCGAAGAAACCCTCCGTGATCTGGTCAACGACGGCCTCATGGCCATCTTCTTCCTGGTGGTCGGCCTGGAGATCAAGCGGGAACTCGTCGTTGGTGAGCTGCGCGACCCAAGAGCGGCGGCGCTGCCGGCCGTAGCGGCGCTGGGGGGCATGATCGTGCCGGCCTTGCTGTTCCTGGCCCTGGTGGCCGGTGAAGGAGGTGAAGCAACCCGCGGTTGGGGGATCCCCATGGCAACGGATATCGCGTTCTCCATGGGTGTCGTTGCCCTCCTCGGGAGCCGGGTCCCGGTCGGAGCCAAGCTCTTCCTGCTGGCCCTGGCCATCGTCGACGATATCGGCGCCATCGCCGTGATCGCCATCTTCTATACCGAGGATCTGTCCCTCTCCTGGCTGGCAGCGGCCATCATCATGCTGATCATCATCGGCGCCGCCCAGAAGGGAGGGATTCGGGCGGCTGCGTTCTATTGGCCCATGGGCATCCTGACCTGGTTCTTTCTGCTCGAATCGGGCGTGCACGCCACGCTGGCGGGCGTGGCGTTGGGCCTGATGACCCCAGCCCGACCCATGTACTCGGACGAGGAGTACCACCGCAAGGCGACCTACGTTCTCGACACCTACACGCCCCAACCAGAATCGCCTCACGGTCACGACCGGGTTGATCACGAGGCCCGCCAATTGGCTCTGATCGGCACAGAGTCGATTTCGCCGCTCAACCGGCTCGAGCATCTGCTGCACCCCTGGAGTTCCTTTGTCGTCGTGCCCCTGTTCGCGCTCGCCAACGCCGGCGTCAGGTTTGCGGGCGTGGATCTCGTGGATGCTTTGACGAGCCCGGTGGCGCTCGGAGTGGCCGTGGGGCTCCTGGTTGGAAAGATCATCGGTATCTCGGCGTTCACCGCGATGGCCGTCCGCCTGGGACTGGGACGTCTCCCTCGCCACACGACCTGGAGCCACATCTTCGGTCTGGCCGCCCTGGCCGGCATCGGGTTCACCGTCTCGTTGTTCATTACCGGCTTGGCCTTCCGAGACCCCGTCCTGACCGACCTGGCCAAGATCGGCATCTTTGCGGGATCCGGCTCCGCCGGGTTGATCGGGTACCTGATTCTCCGGACGAGAAACCGGCACTAATCTTAGTCGCCTATTATCAGATTTATTGATATAATGCCGCTAGATAGTCAACTCTGGAAGGAGGAGCAGTCATGCTGCGTTTCTTGGATCCCTTTGAGGAACTCAACCAGTTCGTGAGCGGGGGCGAGAGCCGATGGCGGGGCGGCGTCATGCCGATGGACGCCTTCGAGATGGAAGGCATGTACACACTGAGGTTCGACCTGCCCGGCGTCGACCCGGACCACGTCGAGCTCCTGGTCGAGAACAGCGTCCTGACGGTCACCGCCGAACGCAAGCTCGAGGCCACCGAAGGCGCCAACTGGTTGGTGCGCGAGCGCCCCACCGGAACTCACAGCCGCCAGGTGCGAATCGGCGACCGGCTCGACACGAGCCGCGTCCAGGCATCCTACGATCACGGCGTACTCACGGTCACCATCCCCATCCGGGAGGAAGCCAAGCCACACCGTGTGGAGATCCAGCAAGGCTCAAGCGGGGCCATCACCGTGGAATCGAGTTCCTGATTCACCAACCGCCGGCTGAGGCGTCGGGTCCCCTCTTCCCCGGGGGCCCGACAAACCTCAGCCGGTTCGGCGGCCGAGGGGGTAGGGTGAGCGCATGGAGCCTGCCCCAGAGATCATCTGCGTAGAGTGCGGCGGTCGCGCCGGCTTGATCACTCCGATACCGGCGGAAGAGGAACTGGAACCGGGAGACGTCCTCGTCTACCGGTGCGCCGACTGCCTCGATCGCTGGGATGTCGTCTTCGAACCGGACGATATCGAGGAAGCGCTCTAGGGGCGCCACCCGGTGATAGAAAGCACGTGACCGTCCGGGTCGCGGAAGTCGGCGGCCAGCAGTTCGCGACCGTCGCGGCTCATCACGACGCGAGGGGCCACCCGAAAACGGATTCCAGCCTGTCTCATTGCCCCATAGGTCATGAGAACGTCATCGACCTCGAGGACCATTTCGAAGGGTGGATTCGCTTCGATCTCCGCACCGATGTCGTTGAGCGCCAACGTCACACCGCCCCCATCCAGGAAGGCAAAGGCTTCGCCTGCTGCCACAACGGTCATCCCCAGCCGGTCACGGTAGAACTCCAGCGACCTCTCGAGCTCACCGACCCGGAGAATGATGTTCGATATCTTCCCAAGGCGGCGGTCATGCCGGTCGTTTCTCCATGGGCGGCTGTTGCTGCATCCGGGGATACTCGACGGCCGGGCAACGGTCCATGATGACGTCAAGACCGGCGGAACGTGCCCGCTCCGCCGCCGCCTCGTCGACGACTCCCAACTGCAACCAGACCGCTGCCGCCCCCATCGCTATCGCCTCGTCGACGTGCACACCGGCGCGAGACGACCTGCGAAAGATATCGACCACCTCGACCGGTTCCGGAACCGAAGCCAGAGTCGAGTAGGCCTTTTCGCCCAATATCTGATCGGCCACGGGATTGACCGGAATGATGCGGTACCCTCGCGACTGCAGGAAGGCGGCCACCCGGTGACTCGCTCTCTCCGGGTTCTCGCTGAGTCCCACCACCGCCCACGTGCGGTAGTTGCCCAGCACGCGCTCGACGGTGGCCTGATCGCCGTAGAGGTCCATACGCATTGTTGGAACGACGGGATCATCGCTCGCATTCCCGCCGTTAATCCGGGAGAGCGACCCTCGACGGAACGGTAGGCTCGAGGGTGAAAGGGGTGGAATGCGAAGAATCCTCATGAGCGCGCTGCTGGTGCTCTTGGTCACGGCCGCACCGGCCATGGCTCAAACGATCGAATGTCCCGAGTTTGAAGGTGTCACCTGCGAAGGATGGGTAACAGACACGGCGGGCGTCATAGTCGACGACGAGAGCCTCGAAGAAGCGGTCGGCCGGGTCGTGGCCGCCTACGGCCACGAGATCGCCGTGGTGGTGATCGACGACAGTGGCGCCCGGGATACCAATGAGTTCGCCCAGGACCTCGGCAACGCATGGGGAGTCGGGGACCCCGAACGCAACGACGGCGTCGTGGTGGTCGTCAACCTCGGAGATCGACGGACGGCCATCGAGACGGGGCCGGGGATCGATCTGTCGACCTCACAACTCAATTTCGTGGCAGGCCTCGGAGACAGCTTCTTCAAGGCCGGTGACTTCGACGGAGGCCTAGCGGCCATCATCGGCGGGCTCGAACAGTCCTTTGCTTCTCCCGTCGAGCCGGCGCCGGAGGCCGAGCCGATCGACGACCGCGCCGATGACGGTTCGGGCATGGGCGGTTGGGTATTCGCCGGGCTGATGATGGGCGTCGGCGCCGTCCTGATCGGTTCGGGCGCAGCCAACAGCCGGAGAGACAAGGCGCGAGCGGTGCGCAAAAAGCGGCAAGAACAGGTCGACGGGGAATTGGCCCGTCTGAAGCCCGCCGGGTACGAGTTGACACTGGAGGAAGAGCTCATGATCGCCAGGCCGGTGGAGGCTCCCGACGTCACCACGAAAGCTGCAATCGACGCTCTCACGGCCCTGGCCGAGGACCGGCCCGCCGGAAACCGCTCGACGCTCAAGGCCCTGTGGGCAGCGCGCACCGTCGACGTCGTCGACCAGGCCCGATTGGACGCCGAGGTGGAGATCCCACTCGAATTGAGGGTCACCGGCGAGCAAGCCGTCCTGGAGGAGAGTGTTCAGCAGACCGCCTCGGAAGCGGTGAAGGTAGGTGCCGCCGACGAAACCGCCTTCAAGGTCAAGCTGGATGAGCTCCGCCGGATGGTCGAGTCCTTGCGTCCCTATCGCATTGCCGAAGCCAAGCGCCGTCTGGCTCGCGACGTGGCCGGACAGGTCCGGCAAACGGCCATCGGACCGACGGTCATATCCGACCTCGGGATAAGACTGGCCCAGGCTGCACCGGCCCTCGACGACGACGTTCCACTCGCCACGTCCGTGTCGGAGCTGGAGAAGACCTACGAGGTGGCCCGGGCCAAGACGGATCGGCTCGAGACACTCTACGCCAAGCTGCCGGAATCGATCGCCAGACCGGCCGTCTCCGCCGCTCTGGCCGACCTGGAGGAAGACCCGGACGCCTCACTGGAGCGATACGAGCTGATACGGACGGCCCTCGAAACCCGAGCCCGCGACTTGCGTCAGGACGGTATCGAACTGTCGGCGCTGGCGGCCTTTCTCCTGCTCAACAACGACGAGGGAAGCCTCAGTGAGTTTCTCGACGCTTATCACGAGGCTCGCCGGCTCGGTCATGAGCCGGTGGTGGCTGTGGAGTTGGCCGTTGCCGGCCTCCAATCGCAGGCGGAGATCGAACAAGTCCGGGAAGAAGCCTCGCGGCTCGGTCTACCCATCTCGATCACCGCAGCCTTGTTGCGTGCCGGAGATCGCTCGGTTGCCACCTTCGGAGACCTGCAGCGCGAACTGGCCGGACACGACGTGAAGGGGGACACCAAACGGACGATTGCGGCGCTGCTGGCCATCTCGCTCGAACCGGCTCAAGCTATGCGCCGCTGGCTCGATGCCCGCGCCGCCCTCGCCGACCTGGGATTGTCCGGCTCGTACGCCGACGTGGCAGCAGCCTTCGGGGCTTCCGATCCGCGCGGGCCCAAGGGGTTCGCACTTGCCTATGCGGCCCAGCGTCAGGCGTTGGCCCGCTCGTCGATCGATGATGCCGATCGGTTTGCCCCGGAACTGGCGCACCAGGGAACCCAACGTCAGCAGGACACCTGGACGGGTCGGCCGATCCCATCCGACCTGCGGGTGTTCGACCCGTTCACGTTGTTGTACTACCACTGGATCATCACCCGGGGCGTCGATGTGGCCCTCGGATGGCGCCCCATCTACCGGGACACCTCCTGGTCCGGCAACCGCAACTCCTGGTTCGGAGGTGGCGGAGGCTTCGGCGGGACGGGCAGCTCGGGAGGAGGCTCATCCTGGGGTTCGGGAGGGGGCTTCGGGGGCTTCGGGGGCTTCGGAGGAGGTGGCGGCTTCGGCGGAGGCGGCGGAGGCGGCAGCGGCTGGTAGTCGAGCCGAACTCCGTGTACGGCCGCGGCCCGGGCATACTGAGCGTCGCGCCGGGGTTGGAGGGTGAACTGTGATCTTCAGGAGGAGCAAGCGGGTTCGTGCTACCAAGGTCGATTCTCTGGATGAGATCGAGGAGATGGCGGCCAGCGGCCGACCCGTGCTGATCGACTTCTGGCAGACCGGCTGCCAGCCGTGCCGGACCATGGACGGCATCATCGACGAGCTCGCCGACGAGTACCGGGACACCGCCCACGTCGCCAAGGTGGATGTGCGCCGGGTGCCGGGAGCCGTCCAGAAGTTCGCCGTCCGCTCCACCCCGACGTTCGTGCTGCTGGCGACCTCGCAGAGAGCAAAGAAGAAGGCCAAGGCGCGGCCCGGACCGGCGCCGGTGACTCAGCGCTGGCGCGCCTCGGGTCTCGTCAAGAAGGACGCTCTCGCCCGGTTGCTGGAAAGCAACGGGGCAGCCCCTCGGGTCGACGCCTGAGACCCTGGTCGAGCCGACCGGGCTTCGGACCGGTGCCGATTCCCACAGCAGGCCGATCACCGAGAGCACAAGCAGCGCGACGGGTATCTGCAGACGGCGTCCGCTGGACAAGACCGCCCGACACCGCCGCTCGAGCAGCAACGGCGGGAAGCCGGGGCCCGGCCGTTTGCCCGGCCAGATGGGGGGCGACATCCGGCACCAACGAACTGATGGGCTCACCACCTTCTACTTTCGCCTGCCCCGGCCCGAAATGCCGAGTCGCGGCCAGCCGCAGGAGTGACGGTCTAGCCAGAGGTTGCGTCTCGATTCACATCTCAGAAACACTGAATTCACCAGACTGCAAAACGGCGGCAACCGCCACGAAATGATCCCGTTCTACCTTGCCTGCTTCCAACGAGGAGGTAGGAGATGAGGAGAACACATCTGGCCATCGTCGCGGTGTTGGCATCGGTGTTTCTGGTCGGACCCCTTGCCACGCTCGGGGCCGCCCAGGAGGTGTCGATGCAGGAGCTGGTTTCCGCAATCGACACCGTGTGGGTGGTCGTCGCGGCCATCCTGGTGATGTTCATGCAGCCGGGTTTTGCCCTCGTGGAAGCGGGCTTCACACGGGCCAAGAACGCCGGCAACATCATCATGAAGAACTTCATGGACTTCGGAGTCGGAGCGCTCATGTACTGGGCGGTCGGGTTCGGTCTGGCCTACGGAGGTAGTTCGCTGGGGGGGTTCCTTGCCTACGGAGATTTCTTCCTCGGTGATTCGTCCCGCAGCCTCGAATGGTTCTTCCAGGTCGTGTTTGCGGCCACCGCCGCCACCATCGTCTCTGGCGCTATGGCCGAACGCACCAAGTTCTCCGCCTATCTGCTGTACACACCGTTCATCACCGGTTTCATCTACCCGATCGTTTCCCACTGGGTATGGAGTGGGCAAGGATGGCTGGGCGATCTCGGTTATCTCGACTTCGCCGGGTCGGGGGTGGTCCACCTGGTGGGTGGTATGGCCGCCCTGGCCGGAGTGCTGACCATCGGGCCCCGCCTCGGCAAGTACGACGAGAACGGAAAACCGCGGCCCCTTCCCGGTCACTCGTTGACACTGGGAGCCCTCGGGGTCTTCATACTCTGGTTCGGCTGGTACGGCTTCAACGCCGGATCGACACTGGCAGCCGTCGGTGCGGACATCGCCTCCGTGGCAGTGACTACCACGCTGGCTGCCGCCGGCGGAGCGCTGGCAGCAATGCTCACCGGATGGACCTACCCGGTCTTCGGAAAACCGGACGTGGGACTCACCCTCAACGGGGCCCTGGCCGGATTGGTGGGAATAACGGCCGGCACGGCCGACGTCTCCAACCTGGGTGCGGTCATCATCGGTCTCGTGGCCGGGTTCATCGTGGTGGTCTCTATCGTCGGCTTGGAGCGAGGCGGTATCGACGACCCGGTCGGCGCCATCTCGGTCCACGGGACGGCGGGCGTGTGGGGGGTGCTGGCGGTGGGCCTGTTCGCCCGGGACGGCGGGCTCTTCTATGGCGGCGGGCTCTCCCAGCTCGGAGCGCAGGCGATCGGTGTGGTCGCCATCGCCGCCTGGGCGTTCATCGCCTCATCCATCGTATTCCGGCTCATCAACCGGCTGTGGGGCATCCGCGTCAAGCCGGAAGAGGAGCTGGCCGGCCTCGACCGCATGGAGCATGGGGCAGACGCCTATCCGGAGTTCATGGAGCAGATCGCTCCGCCTCACCTGCTCGATCCCGTCAACGGGACCACCAGGAGATAGCCGGCAGCCGGCAGCCGGCAGCCGGTGGCCGGTGGCCGGTGGCCGGTGGCCGGCAGCCGGTGGCCGGTAGCCGACACACGGTTGCTGGTTGCTGGTTGCTGGAGACTGCCTAAAACCAGAACTGGCCCGGGCCGTCCGGGTCGGAGCTGAGGCCCCAGGCCTCGGTGATCAACCCTTCCTCGTCGGTACAGAAGACGTGCACTTCATCGGCCGTGTAGGTCCGGTCGTCTCGGTTGACGGTGGTGTGAGCGAGCACCACCGTGTGCTGGTCGTTGGCAACGATATCGTGTACCTCGATCATGAAGGACTCGTGCGTTTCATGCGCTAGACGGCGCAAGAACTCGACAATGGCCTCGCAGCCGGAATGATCGCCGGCCAGGGGCGTGTCGCCTCGCACGTGCCACACGGCATCTTCCGAGAAGAGCTTGGCCAGGCCCGAGAAGTCGCCCTCGGCGAAGGCCCTGTATTCCTGCTTGATTCGCTCGACGTTGGGATGCGGCTCCATGTGACGTCTCCTGCACTCAGGTCAATCACGAGGCTAGTGCCGGACGGGCAGTGTCCGAGCGCGACGACGGGGACCACGACAATGTGGCCCCCGACATCGAATCAGAAGACCAGCATCAGGGCAGCCGTCACTGCGCCGGCAAGCGCCAGCAAGGCAACCACCATTCCGGTGACTACCCGGGCCGACCAATGCCCATCTTCCAGGTAGCTCTCGTTGGCGTAGACCCCCAGGCCGGTCATCACCAGCACGCCGCCGACGATGAACGCACTCAAGTGCCAGGCTTCGGCAAGGTCACCCAACCACCAGCTGTCCGGGGCGAAGAGCAGGTATGCCCCGGCACCAAGGAAGAGAAATCCAAGAATCGCCAGGGTGAACTCAATCGCCCGGGAACGGGTGGGAGGGGCGGTGGGGGCATGGACCGTTTGCTCCTGCTCGAGGATCTCAGGCATGACACCTCCTTTCGGCACCCTCGCAGGTGCTCAGCCGCCATTTCAATTGTCTCCCCAGTCCGCGAGGACCCATAGAGGCGAAAGACCCGCAGCCCGCGTCAGGTCGGCAGCCGCCGTACGTCGATTCTCTTGATCCGTCGCTGCTCAATCAGGTCAACCCGGAATCGGTATCCGCCGGCCTCCACCTCATCCCCGGCTTGTGGAACCTCTCCAGCCAGGCCCATCACCATCCCGGCCACGGTGGTCCATTCCCCCTCGGGGAGATCGGCACCCATGAGTTCGGCCAGTTCATCGACCAGCATGGCGCCGTCCACCGACCAGTGTTCGGCGCCCAGCGTGCTTATCGTGGGCGGAGGCACGTGGCCTTCGTCGGCGACCGCACCCAGCAACTCTTGGGCAATGTCCTCGATCGTCACAATGCCGGCGGTGCCACCGAACTCGTCGACCACTACAGCAAGATGAGTCCCCTGAGCTTGCATATCGCGTAACAACTCGACCACGCGCTTCCACTCCGACACGATCAGCGCCGGTTGGGTGAGTGCCCTCACCGACCGCGCGGGCGTGGTTCCGGCCGCTTCCACCAGGTCGCGCAGGTACGCGATTCCGGTTATCCGATCGAGGTCGTCCTCGTAGACGATCAAACGCCGATGACCCGTTTGCAGCGCCAGGGTTACCGCTTCGGCGACCGATTCATCGGCCGGGACTGCGACGATGTCGGTGCGCGGCACCATGACTTCTTCGGCCGTCCGGTCTCCGAGCCGGAAGGCGCGTTCGATGAGATGACGGTCGATCGGGGTGATCTCGCCCTCCTGTTCTGCCTCGGCCGCCAGGCTCAGCAACTCCCTCTCGGTGATGGTCGGCGCCATCGACACGCCTTTGCCGGGGGCGTGCAGGTCGGCAAACCAGACCAGTCCTTTCACGATGGGACGGAGCAGGAATTCCAACAGCGCTGTCGGGTAGGTCAGGGCCAGAGCCACCCGGGTGGGGTGACGGAATGCGTACGTCTTGGGGATGGCTTCCGTGTAGACGAACAGCACGATGGTCAGCACGACCGAGGCAATGACGATCCCGATGTTCGAGAACCATCGCTCCGCCAGCAGCCCGGTGACCGTGGCGGCACCGATCTGTACCAGAAGCACCGCCAGGAGGATGGCATTGATCACCTCAGGAAGGTTGTCCAGCAGGGATACCAGCCGTCGGGCCCGCCGATCACCTTCTTCTGCCATGGTCCGGACCCGAACGTCGGACACTCGTGCCAGCGCCATCTCGGCGGCCGCGAAGACGATCGCCAAGATGAAGAACAGGACGAGAAGCCCGATCAGTGGACCGTCACGGCTGATATCCATCACTCATCAGTATGGACGGAAATCGTCTCTGCTTCCGCATTCTTGGTTCGTCGCTCTCTCGACTGAAGGCTGCCGGGAGCTATGCCAAAGGAATGTCGACGGTGAACGTCGCCCCCTTGCCCAAACCCTCCGAATAGGCGGTTACCTCGCCGCCGTGAGATCGAACGATGCTGCGAGCGATTGTCAACCCGATGCCGGTACCGGTGGAATGGGGCTCCTGCTCGGCCCGAAAAAACCGGTCGAACACCCTCCCCAGATCCTCAGTCGATATCCCGTGGCCGGTGTCGGTGACGGTCACCCGGGCGGCGTCGCCTTCCTTTCGTGAAGCCACGACCACCCGGCCTCCGGCGGGCGTGTGGCCGAGAGCATTCCCGATCAGGTTGGTGAAGACCTGGGCAAGCCGGTCCGGATCACCGGACACCGGGAGCCGCTCATCCATGCGGGTGTCGAGGCTCACGTTCTGGTCCTCGAACTGCTGCCGGAGCCGGCGGGCAACCCTTTCGGCGACCGCCGAAAGGTCGATGGCTTCGAACCTGAACGGGACGGCTCCTTCCTCGATCCGGCTCAACATACTCAGATCGGCAGCCACCCTCTGGAGTCGGGCCGCCTCATCGGCCACCGAAGCGAACACTTCCTCGCCAGGTTCGATCACCCCGTCGATGAGACCTTCCATATACCCCTGAATCGTCGTCAATGGGGTGCGCAACTCATGCGACACCTCCGAGACCAGCTGCATGCGGCGCACTTCTGTCTCTTGGAGCGTCGCCGCTAGTTCGTTGAAATCCTCGGCGAGCTCGGAAAGCTCCGGATCGGCGGGAAGCGGTACACGTTCGCCGTAGTGACCTCCAGCCAGCCGCCGGGCGGCAGACCTGATCGCGGCGATCGGTTGCATGATCCGGCCCGAGACCACACCCGCCAGCAGGATGGCGATGACGACACTCACCAGCAACCCGATGAGCAATGCCCGGTCGAGCGCCTTCAGGAAGGCCTTTTCGATCTCTTCATCCTCGGCGGCGGGATCGCTTCCCGATTGCAGCAAGAACCCGGCCGCGTTCGGACCGTCTGCACCTCCGGCGTCACCGTGGGCTCCGCCGGTGTCGCCGGAACCCCCGCGGCCGTTGTCGCTGCCTCCGCCCGGTCCTACCTTGCTGCCGGTCCCACCCGAACCACCCCCAGTCCCGGAACCGTCTGATCCGCCGGGCCCCAAGGTGCTGCCCGTCCCACCCGAACCACCCCCAGTCCCGGAATCGTCTGATCCGCCGGGCCCCGAGGTGCTGCCGGTCCCACCCGGTCCGGGCCCCCCACCGTTTCCGGGAGCCTCCGTTTGCCCCTGACGCAGGCGGAGTCCTTCGAGTTCGTCGACAAAGATCGTCGGTGCCAGGAGACGGGTGGTGAGGAACACGGTGAGACCGCCGACGATAACCACGACCAGATAGGAAAGAAACAGCCGGACATTGAGGCGGCGCATCAAGTTCATCGCCGGTCTGCAACCAGCTTGTACCCGACACCCCGCACGGTACCGATCACCTCCGGATCGGAGGCGTCGTCACCCAGCGCCTTACGCAAGTTGCGGATGTGCACATCGACGACTCGCTCGTCCCCGAAGAAGTCCCAGCCCCAGACCCGCTCCACGAGCTGGCGGCGAGTGAATACCCGGCCCGGCGCCGATGCCAACGCGCCGAGGAGATCGAACTCGAGCGCGGTGAGATCACACAATGTCTCGCCGCGGATAACTTCTCGCCTCGCCTGATCGATCGTGAGCTGGTCGAACTCGAGGACTTCGTCGTCGGCAATGGTCCGGTCCCGCCCGCGGCGGAGAATCGCCTTGGCCCGTGCCACCAGCTCCCGAGGGCTGAACGGTTTCGTCATGTAGTCATCCGCACCGACGGACAGCCCGATCAATTTGTCGGTTTCCTCGGCGCGGGCCGTGAGCATCATCACGTACGCGTCGGAGGTCTTGCGCAGCTCTCGGAGAACCTCGATGCCGTCCATCCCCGGCATTATCAGGTCGAGGATCACGAGATCGGGCTCTGCTCTCCGGATCTTGGCCAGAGCCTCCGACCCTTCGCTGGCCTCGGTGACTTCGAAGCCATCCGACCGCAGGTAGGCAGCCAGCAAATCACGAATCTTCTTCTCGTCGTCCACCACCAGAACTCGCTGCTGCCTCATAGGGCCTCAATCATAGGAAGCAACCCCGGCCGACCGGCCGGGGCCGTCCTCTGTCGGACAGCGGTCACTTGCCACCGTTGCCGTTGCCGTTGTCACCGTTCCGGCTGTTGGCGCTGGGAGTTCCGTCACCATCGTGGCCGCGTTCCTGGGCCCGGTTCTGAGCCGGATCACCGGTTCTGCCACACTCGCCGTCCTGGTTCATCTCTCGCATCCTGGTCTGGACCTGATCACCGGTCGGGTCTTGAACGCGTTCTTCGGCCCGCGTCCTGGCCCTGACCTGATCATCGACCGGATGCTGCAAATGGGCCTGCGTTCGGATCTGCTTCTCGTCACCGGTTCCATCCTGGATCTGGGCACGAACAGGCGTTTGGAGTTGGGTCTCCGACCCGTCGGCCCGCACTTGCTCCCGGAACTGCTTCTGCTGCCCGGTGCAGTCTCCGGGGCAATCCGGGTTGGCCCCGGTTGCTTCGCCGCCTCCGGCTGCCACAGCCACGCTCGCAGAGCCGAGAACCAACACGGCCACGAGGCCCATCATTGCCAATCGCTTCGTCATCTTTGCTACCTCCTGGGTTGCTGCCGAAAGCATCGGACACCGAGATGAAGCAACACCGAGGATGAAAGTGAAGATCCGATGAAAGCTGATTTGCCTGGGTACGGCGAGCCTCGCCCGCCCCTAGGCCGGCTCCCCGTGTTCTTCTTCTTTGGTGTGGCCTACGCCGATGATCAGCATCCAGGCCATCACCACACCAAGGACGATGGCCGGTACCACCTGGCTCCGGAGCGTCTCAACGGCGGAGCCGAAAGCGACCATGAGGCCCTCCCGGGGGGCCAGGTGGGCGGCGGGCGGATCGGGCGACGCCACCCTGGGCTTCAGAGATGTGGCAACCAGCCCGCCGGCACCTTGGATTTCGAAGGCCTGGTGGGTCAATTCGGAGGATCGGCCGACACGCAGGCTCGAAATCGGTTGCACCAGATCCGACGTGACCGTCCTCTCGCCGTCGGTGACCAACACGACGACCGAGAACAACCCGATCTCGTCGTCCGGGACTCCTCGGCTGTTGATCGTCGCTCGACCGCCTCCGTTGTCGGTCAGGGAGGCCCACGCGGGTAGACCGTCGGTAGCGATCGACAGGGAATCCCCGTCCGGATCGGATGCCGCGATCGTGAAGCTGAACGATCCATCGTCCTGGACCCCGCTGAAGGTGATCGTGCCGATCCGCGGAGGACGATTGACATCGCTCACCTCGACGGTCACCGTCACGGTCTCGGTGACGGTTCCGTCGGAGGCGGAGATCAGGATCTCACTCCATGGGTCGGCCTCGAATCCGGGGGTTCCGGTGATCGTCGCCTCACCGTTGCCGTCATCAACGAAGTTCGCCCACTCCGGCAGATCGCCTACCGAGATCTTCACCTCGTCACCATCTGGGTCCTGCGCGGTGATCTCGAGACGGAGTGGTTCACCCTCCGCTACGGTCGTCTCGCCGGATACGGTGGTGATGGGCGGTCGATTCTCCGCACCTGCCAGCCCTCCCGGAATGGTGGTGACGGATACTGTGCCGATGGCCTCCACGGTGACCATCACGACCGCCCTATCGCTGCCGCCGTGACCGTCGGTGACCAAGTAGGTGAATGAGTCCGTGCCCGACCAACCGGGGGACGGCGAATACGTGACCTTCCGACCGTCGGTGGTCGTGGTTCCGTAATTGCCGGGAGTGACGTTCCCCACGGTCAGCGGGTCGCCGTCGGCGTCGGAGTCATTGGCAAGCACCGAGACCGTCACTGCGGCGCCTTCCTCGGTGCTCGTGCTGTCGTCACGAGCAATGGGACCGTCGTTGACCGGCTTGACGGTAATCACGACCGCTGCAGTAGCCGTCCCGCCTCGACCGTCGCCGATCGTGTAGCCGAAGGAGTCGATCCCCGCCCAGTCCTTCTCGGGGGTGTAGGTGATGGTGGTAGCAGTCTTGGTCACGGAACCGTGGGCTCCTTGGTTCACCGCGCTGACCGTCACAGCGTCACCGTCGGGATCGGAATCGTTGGCCAGCACCGCAACGGTCACCGCCACATCCTCATCGGTAGCCTCCGCGTCATCCTGAGCATCCGGAGGCCGATTGGGGATGGGGGGCGGGGCGGTGACGGTCACCGTTACCGCGGCGGAGTCGCTGCCTCCGTTGCCGTCGGAGATCGTGTACGTGAACGTGTCGATCCCCGACCACCCAGGATGCGGCGCATAGGTGACCTTGATCGCGTGGTTGGTCACGGTGCCGTGGGCGCCGTCGGTGACCGCCGACACCGATAGGCCATCGGGATCGGGATCGGTGTCGTTCCCCAGCACCCAGACATGGACCGGCTCGTCACTCTCGGTCGTCGCAGCGTCGTCGACTGCTACCGGGTCGTCGTTGACCGGGGTAACGGTGACGGTGACGGTGGAGGTGTCGAATCCGCCGTTGCCATCGGTCACCGTGTAGGTGAAGGTATCCGTCCCGTTCCAGTCGGGATCGGGGGTGTAGGTGACATCGGTACCGTTGTTGACCACCGAACCGTTCGCCCCCTGGGTCACCGAATCCACCACCAGCGGATCCAGCTCCGGATCCGAATCGTTCCCCAACACACCGACGGTCGCCGCCGTGTCCTCCGGAGTCGAGTCGGTGTCGTCCACCGCTACCGGAGGTTGGTTCACGGCCGTGACATCCACTTGCTCGGCGGGAGTGAACACGAGATTGATCGGTTGGTTCATGCCGATGGCGGCAGAAACGTACTCATTGACGAACGCCCCGGTGGCTGCGTCGTACCGCAGCACGTTGTCGCTGAGGAAGCCGACAACATAGAGGTGACCATCCGGACCGAATGCCAAACCATCCGCACCGCCGATGCCACCGCTCCCTGCCGCTACAAAGTCGTCGATCTTGACTCCGGTGCCACCGTCAAAACGCTGAACCTTGTTGAGGGAAACGCTCGACACGTACAGGTTGGAATCCGGACCGAACGCAAGATCTGCGTACCCCGTGCCACCGGGACCGATGAGCGCGAAGTTGTCAATGAAGGCCCCGCTGGCCCCGTCATACCGAAGGATCTCGCCGCTGGCTCCACTGACCACGTAGAGGTTCCCGTCGACACCGAAGGCAATACCATCAGGTTGATCGAGTGTGCCGCTCCCGGCCGGGACGAACGCGTCGATGAAAGCACCACCGGCGCCGTCGAAACGTAACACCTCGTCGGTGGCGTAGTTGCTGACGTAGAGATTCCCGTCCGGACCGAACACCATGCGAGCGGGAGCATTCAGTCCACCGCTGCCGGGGGGGATGAACTGATCGACGAAGGCTCCAGTCGTTGCGTCGTATCGTGTGATGTCATCCGAAGCGAAACCCGAGACATAGACAAGACCGTCCGGGCCGATCTCGACATCGATCGGATTGTCCAAGCCGTTGAGGTCGGCGAATTCCCCGAGGAACCCCCCGGAGGTTGCGTCGAACCGGAAGAGACTGTCGGTGAGGAGGCTTGTGACGAGAACCTCGCCGGGTATGAAGGTCCCGTCCTCGTCGGTGACGGAGACCGTTATGTTTCGGGTGAAGCCGGGATCCGTGTAGACGTGCGTGGTGGACGATACGTCACCCACCGTGTTGATCGTCCCGTCCCCCCAGTTGATCGTCCAGCCGCCGATCGTCTCGTTCCCGGGATCGACCGCCGAGAGGTTCAGTGTGTAGACGGCGTTCTCGTCCACGCTGGCCGCACCCGCGACGGTGATCGCCGGCGCGGAGTTGTTCACGGCGAGGGTCGTCGTGGCTGTGCCCGACTGGAGCGTATCGTCGGTGACTTGGAGCCCAATCGGGTAGCTGCCGTCATCGTCTATGCCGTGGTTCTTGAGCGTGGCCCACGAAACGAGCGGCGTGGGCCCGACCGGCTCGCCGGGTTCGCCAAAGATGCTGTCATTGTCGAGGTCCCAGGCATAGGTGAGAGGCGCCAGTTCGGGATCAGACGAGGCGGAGCCGTCGAGGGTCAACGAGTCGCCCTCGTAGATCACGTACGGCTCACCGTTCGCAGCGTCCGCCGTCGGCGGCAGGTTTGCCGTAAAGGCAGAGATCTCGACGTTGTCGAGGTAGAAGTCCTTGCCCGGTCCCACACTTCCCTCACACCAGAACCGGATGGTGGTTGAGGCCGACTTGTATGCGGTAATCGGGAGATCACCGGATCCCACGTATGCGGCGTCATCACCCGGACCGATGGCGAGGATCTCAGCGAAAGGACCGGCCGGGCCATTGGCCGAAGCCAGCACCTTGAACGAAAACGAAGGATCGGTATTGCGCCGCCGGTAGTCGAAGCTCAGCGTGGCCGTGTCGTAGGCACTCAGATCGGCGGTTCGCTCCGCGTACTCGCCGGCTCCGTCGCTGTCGAACCACAGAACGAAGTCGATCGGTGCATCACTGTCAACCCTGATGCCGCCCGCCGAAGGGTCCTGGTCCTCACTATCCCACCAGTCCCCTGCCCACGCCGCGGTCCCGTCGCTGCCGCTGTAACCGATGTTGTTGAACTCGTCGCGAAAGGTATTTGTGACCGCCGCGCCGAGAGGAGGCGAAGCGAATGCCACGAAACTGATGAGAAGAACGAGAGCAGTGAGCCGCGTCAGCGACCTCATCGGTCGCTCCAGGGATCGTCCGCCGACAGGACGTCGATCCCTTCTGCTCCCCTTCCGTTGCCTTGCTTCTTCCCGCCGTTCCCGGCGAAGCTGGCTGCAATGCCACCGAATCTGCCGCTTCTCCCGGCCGCCAGACCGTCCTCCACAAACTCCGGTTCGCGGGCGAGCGCCTCGGTCGCCCGCAGAAGGCCCAGCACGAACCGGGTTTCGCCGTCGACCCGCTCGTACGTCAAGTCTCCTTCCATCTCATCACTCAGCATCTTGGCGATGGCCAGGCCCAGGCCGACACTCCCGGTCAGCAGCGGCTCGCTTCCTTCATGGATGAAACGTTCGAAGATTCTTCCCTCGATCTCCTCGGGAACGCCGGGCCCGTCGTCGGCCACCGTGAGCAGGAAGCGGGCACCCTCCGAGCGGCCCGAGATCCTCACGTGCGCACCGCCATGTTTGATGGCGTTGGAGATCAGGTTGCGGATGATTTGACGGAACCGCATCTGGTCTGCCCAGATCATGACCCGCGGCACTTCGACTAGGACGTCGGCACCGCTGCGAACCATCGGGGCCGTTACGGTGGCGATCTCATCGGCCACCGACACCGCCTCGTACTTGAAGTTGAGAACGTTGGCGTCCAGACGGGCGGCAGTCAACAGATCCTCCACCATGCGGGACAGCTCGGCGCTCTCGCCGCTGATGAGCGTGATCAACTCCATGGCCATATCAGGATCCACGAGGCCCTCGTCGATCAAGACCTCGGAGAACCCGTAAATGCTGGTCAGCGGCGTCCGGATCTCGTGAGAGATGTTGGCGATGAACTCGTCCCGGGCCTTGCGAAGCTTCTGTTCGGCCTCCAGCTTGACCTGAAGAGCCATGTTGCTGCGCACCGCCTGGCGGTGAACCAGCCAGCGGTAGATGAGGATCGTTCCGACCGGAATGAGCAAGGTCACCAGGAAACGGGTGATGGCGCCCACGAGACCGGCCAGGGCTTCGGTATCGTCGATCTCTTTGGTGATGTCGTTCTGGGCGCTCTCCAACGCAACGGTCACCGACGCATGCTGCTTCTCGGCTTCACCGTTGTTCAGCTCCACCGCGTCGTTGACATCGCCGGATTCGAGTAGCGTCAGGACCTGACGGCTGGTGGCCAGGAATCCGTCGAGCAGACCGACGGTATCAGGGTCCGAGAAGGCAGATTCCCAGCCGTCGATCCAGACTTCGAGATTGGCCAGGTTGGTTTCTGCCTCCTCCCTGGCTTGGAGTGCCGCATTCGGATCGGCAACGCCGAGCTGCTCATCGACCGTGAACACAACGGCCTGCGCGTTCGAGGCGCGGGCAATGGACGCCGATCCGAGGGTTGCATTGGTCCAGTGCAGGGCGCGGGCGTTGGCGGCCACCTGTTCGGACCCATACGCATTGGTGAAGATCAACGCCAGAGCCAGAAACACGATGGCGGCTACCGCGCCGCCGGCTATGGATACGACGCGCTTGCGGTCGCCGTGGCGACCGGCAACAGCTGAAAGTCGCTTCATCTCTTATAGTTTCGGCATTTCGGTTGCTGAAACTGAATGACGAAAGCCGGAATTGCGATGGAATGGCAGGTGTTTTCGCCGCCGGTCGCCAATCATCCGTCACCAGCCGCCAGCAAGCCAGGCAATGAGCCCGTTCCCTGGAACCTGGGACCGAAGGGGTCTGAAAGCTGGAAGCCGAACAAGTTCTGCCTCACACCCACTTGTGGGGCCGATTCCGCACCTCGTCGAAGCCGAACTCGTCGCACAAGTCGAGGAAGTCGTCCCGACGGACTCCCTGCCAGCGGAGATCCTCGAGGCTTTCGACCAGCGGCACATCCCTTCGCAGCGTCGCCAGTTGCCGGTAGAGATCCGCCTCCCCCCGGTGTTCGCGCAGATTGGCCGCCAAGCGTTCCGCCCCCCGCACCTTCACAGCCCAATCCCGTGCGTTGGGAGGAATGCGATCGAGATGCCCGTATCGGGCCAGCAAGGTCGAAGCCGATTTCGCTCCCCAGGCCGGAACGCCCGGGATACCGTCGGCCGTGTCGCCGACCAGGCCCAGGTAATCGGGAATCGATTCAGGACCGATTCCGAATTTCTCCCATACGCCGCCTTCATCGATGACGATTCCCCGCCGGCGATCGAACATCACCACCCGGTCCCCCACGACGCACTGGGCGAGGTCTTTGTCGGGTGTGAGGATCACCACCTGCTCCACCTCGTCGGAGAACCCCAGGGCGCCCGTGGCCAGCGCATCGTCGGCCTCGAACTCCTCCATCTTCCATACCACGACCCCGAGCGCCTCGAGTGCCCGCTCGGCCAGCGGGAACTGTTCGAGAATGTCCGGATCCATCCCCGCTTCGGTCTTGTACCCGTCGAAGAGGTCGTTGCGAAAGGAGCGGACCACCTTGTCGGTCGCCGCCGCAAGATGGGTGACACCCGGCTGGCGAAGGAGCGACAACGTCGATTCGATGATGCCGTGGACGCCTTTCACCTCACGTCCATCGGATGACTGCCGGGGTGGGCCCCCACCGTAGAACGCGCGGAACAACTCATAGGTAGCATCGAGAAGGTGAAGTCGCATTGATCCGATAGTAAAGGGGTGGTCATGAGCGACGTCGAGTCGGCATGGAAGGAAGTCGGAGAGAAGTTCACGGAGCTGGGGCACAAGTTTCGGGTCCACTATCGCACGCTCGAAGAGGAGCGAGCGGAAGCCGGTGAGACCACCGAGGAGTCCGACAAGACCTTCAGGAAGGTGGCCGATGAGGTGGACACCGCCTTCTCGTCGGTCGGCAATGCGTTCCGCGACGCCGAGGTGAAGGAGGACGCCAAGTTGGCCGCGAACTCGCTCCTGGCGGCCTTCGGGGCGACTCTCCAGGAGGTCGGGGACGCACTACAGCGAGCCATCGGCCGTACCGAGCCCGACTTGGAGACTGAGGCCGAGCCGGAGGTCGAGGCCGAACCGGAGGTGACCGAAGATACCGCCGAAGAACCGGCGGAGGCTGCGGCCGAGGAGCCCAAAGACGAGGAAGGCCCGCCCGCCGAGAGCTAGCGGAAGCGATGTCTGAGCGAACCCCGACCCGGACGGTACCGTTCGTCGGCACCGGGGAAATGCGGAGCACTCTCTTCTCGCGCATCTGGGAGCTGCGCCGGAATAGCGGCCTGATCGCCGTCGGTCGCCGGCACGTCTGGCGACGCACCTCCGAGGTTGAACTCGACGACGGGCGTCACTGGCTCATCAGTCCCGACGGCTGGGGCATCGTTGAGCTGACCGAACGGGATGAGTTGCTGGCCCGCGGCGAACGGCAGACCTGGCTGGGTCGGTCCTGGGATCTGACCGGTGACAGCTTCGGCTACGAACTCCGCGCCCAATCGATGGCACTGCGCAGATGGTCGATCGAATTGGGCGGAGGCACCGTGGCCCGACTGGATGGCGGGGTGGCGTCATTCAACCGCTTGCTGATCAAGGCCGATCTCCCGGTTCCACTCGAGGCCGTCATGCTGAGCTGGCATATCATCGTACGGGCCTGGGAAGCGGCCGCCTCGGCCGCCGCCGCCTCGGCCGCCGGCACCTCGACCGTCACCCAGGAGGGGCGCAGCTCCGCGGCCCCTTCTGAGGCAAGTACCTGAACAAAACGAGAGGATGAGTCGTTCGCCCGTCACCAGCGGGGCGTTCTCGCATATCATCGAGCGAACGGCGAACCGGAGCGAAACCATGACCGAGAATCTCACCTCCCACGATCCTCGGACGGGGTTGCCGGTCGGCGAAGTCCCCGTCACGCCGCCGGAGGAAGTGCCGGCGGTGGTGGAACGCTCCCGCAAGGCGTTCTCGGAATGGAAACAGCTGGACCACAAGGAACGGCGGGCATACCTCAAGCGTTTCAAACAGACGGTGTTGGAGCAGGGCGAGCACATCGCAGAAGTAGTGCGTTCCGAGACCGGCAAACCTCTCTCCGAGGCTTATTCCACCGACGTTGTCTCGGGGTTGACCGTGATGGACTACTACATCCGCAACGCCGAGAAGCTCCTGCAGCCCCGACGCGGCGGTTCGTGGCCCTTTGTGACCACCAAGGGATGGACCGAGTATCACCCTCGGGGAGTCGCCGGCGTCATCACACCCTGGAACTATCCGTTCTTTCTGGCGATGATCCCGACGATCACTGCACTGTCGGCCGGGTGTTCGGTGGTGCTCAAGCCCTCCGAGATCACTCCGCTGACCGGGCAGCTCTTCGCCGAGCTGGCGGAGCAGGCAGGACTGCCCCCCGACCTCGTGCAGGTGATCCACGGCAACGGAGCCACCGGCGCGGCGCTGGCCGAAAGCTCCGTCGACGTGCTGGCCTTCACCGGCTCCACCGAGGTCGGCAAACTAGTGGCCGCCGAAGCTGCCAAGCGATTGACGCCCGTCATCCTGGAGTTGGGCGGCAACGACGCCATGGTCGTGCTCGACGATGCCGATCTGAAGCAGACCGCCCGGGCCGCGCTGTGGGGTGGAATGATCAATGCAGGACAGGCGTGCATCTCCGTGGAACGGCTCTATGTGGTCGATTCGATCTACGACGAGTTCCTCCTGGAACTGGACCGGGTGTTTGACCGGGTGGCCGTCGCCACCGAGGACGAGCGGGAGATCGGACCGATCATCCATCCCCCGCAGCTGGCCGTCATCGAAGCGCACGTACAGGACGCGGTGGACAAGGGGGCCCGCGTGGTGCGGGGCGGCAAGCGGGCCGTCACCGAAAGCGGTATCTACTTCGAGCCGACCCTCCTGGTCGACGTCGACCACTCCATGACGATCGTCCAGGAGGAGACGTTCGGTCCGGTAATTCCGGTGATCCGTGTGTCCGATGGGAGGGAGGCTCTGCGCCTCGCCAACGACACCCGGTTCGGCCTGCATGGTTCGGTCTGGTCCGAAGATCGGGACCGGGCCAAACGGTTTGCATCGCAGATGAAGTCCGGAACCGTGGCGGTCAACGACGTTGCCGTCAACTTCATAGTCCCCACCGTCTCCTTCGGCGGAATCGGCGATTCCGGCTCCGGGTCCAACTTCGGCGAGGACGGAATCCGCACCACGTTCTGCTACCCGAAGAGCATCACGGCAGCCCGGTTGCCCCGGGCGACGTCGAAGCTGTTGGGTATCTGGCAACCGCGGCGCGGCATGCGGTACTGGAAAGCCCTCGCCCGGACCCTCTTCCGCTGGTAGGTAGACCGGTCCTCGGTTCGCAGGTTCCAGGTTGCAGGTTCAAGGTTCCAGGTTTCGGGTTTCGGGTTCCAGGATTGCCTGGGACTTGAGCCTGGAAACTCGAACTCGGCTGGTTAGGTGGTTATTCGGCGAGGGCGATGCCGGCGATGGTGAGGTGGTTCTTGCGGTATTCGAAGAGGAGCCACCAGGTGCCGTCCGGGGTGGTGTAGGTGTAGCGGTGGAAGTTGCGGATTCCGGCGGGGACCAGCAGGGTGGCGGCGGTGGTTGGTTGTTCGGGTTGTTGTCCGGCCCAGTAGGTGCTGAGGAAGGGTTCGGCGAGCCGTTCGGGGAAGAGGGCTTCCATGGCGGTGAGGGCGTCGGAGCGCCACCAGCCCGGCTCCTTCTCGGTGTTGAGGAGCGCTGGGAGACGGCGGGGAGGTACCACTACCGGGGTCCCGTAGCGGATGGCGGCCAGACCACGGGGGGAGACCAGTTTTTGGAGGGCCCGGGCGTTCCCGGTGGCGAGGGCGGTGACGAACTGGGCGGCGAGTTGGGCGGGTCGTTGGTCCTGGGTGAAGGTTTCGTCGTCGACTTGTTGAGTCAGGTAGTGAGCGTTGATCCATCCTTCCCCGTTGGGGGTATCGATGGGCATCCAAGTGGTGTTGCCCTTGCGTTTGGGGGCTCCGGTGGAGTGGATGTTCTGGGTGGTGGGCGGGTAGTTGTACACGGTGGGGGACCCGAAATCCGGTTCCGCATAGACCGAAACCGTCGATTCACGGTCTACCAGCACGATCGACCAGAAGCGGCGGCGGGCCCCGAACAGGAACCACGGTGAGGACAGCACGCCGCCGAAGATCAACGCCCAGAACAGGGCGATCAGCAAGAAGACGAGCGGCAGCCGTAACGCCTCGAAACTGTCGAAGAACGCCCCCGCCAGCAGGCTGATCGCCTTGGGGCTGGTCAACGCGATGAGCGGCACCTCACCGGACGCTTCCGGGTTCTCGAACGGCACTTCGGGGGCCCCCACCTCGTCGGCCAGCTGGTTGGCGGCCGCCAGCGCCTCCTCCACCACGGTGACCGTCACCGTGACTTCCACCAGCCCCCCCTGCCCATCGGAGAGGGTATAGGTGAACGACTCGGTGCCCACCCACCCGGCATGGGCGTTGTAGATCAGTTCACCGTCGACCACCTCGAGCAGAGCGTGCTCGGCCCCACCGGCCGCCGCCACCGAGAGCCGATCGCCGTCCACATCCGAATCGTTGACCAACACCGCCAGCGTTTGGGGTCCGTAACGACCGAAGCGGTAGCCGTCCGGGCCTCCCACCGGCAGGTCGTTCACCGCCGCCACCAGCACCGTGACCAGCCCCCGGGCAGATTTGCGACCGTCGCTCACCAGATAGGCGAACCCGGTCGACCCGAACCAGTCCTTTTCGGGCACAAACAACAAGGTGCCATCAGCCCGGACGGTCACCACCCCGTGGGCCGGCTGCTCGACCCCCACCACCGTCAACGGGGCACCCTCCGGGTCCGAATCGTTCACCAGCACGTCGATGCGGCCCACCGTGTCCTCGTCGATGGCTACCACATCGGCCACCACCACCGGCGCCAGATTCTCCCGAACCCCGATAGTCACCACCGCCAGCCCGGTCCCACCCCGGGGATCGGTCGCCAGATAGGTGAAACTGTCATCCACCCCGTCCCCGGCCGTGTGGGTATAGACAAACGACCCGTCGGCGGCCAGGGTCAGGGTTCCCCGGCTCGGCGGGGTGACCAGCACCGCCGTGATCGGCTCGCCTTCCGGATCGACGTCGTTGCCCAACACCCCCGGAGCCGCAACGGTGAGGGTGGCGCCTTCATCCACCGGGTACTGATCGTTGGAAGCAACCGGCGGCAGATTGCTGTCGGTCACCACCCACACAAACGAGGTCTGATCCGACAGGTTCGGCAGCCCATCGTCGGTCACCGTCACCGTCACCGGATAGGTCCCCGCCCCGTCCAGAGGAACCGTGCCGCTGATCAAACCCGCCGGGCTGATCGACAACCCCGGCGGCAACCCCGCCGCCCCGAACGTCAACCCATCACCATCCGGATCGAAGGCCTCAATCTGCAGCATCACCTCTAAGCCGACCTCGCTGGTCTGCACCCCGGGATTGGACACCACCGGCGGCCGGTTGACCATCACTACCTCAACCGTCCGGAACGCCTCCGCCCAATTCCCCGCAGAATCCTCCACCGAATACGAAACCGAATAGCTACCCGCCACCGCTATATCCACCCCCGAGACGTCGATCACGATCGACCCGGTCAGATC
>DHIO01000039.1:580-926 GCA_002403855.1 Acidimicrobiia bacterium UBA4744 | reverse complement strand
TGGAATCGGTCACGTCATAGGTAACGGAGTAGCTGCCCAACGTGGAAGTATCCACCGGGTTGACCGTCACAATGCTGCCAGTGAGATCCCCATCAACATTGTCCAGAGCAGTCGCCCCCGCATCCGCATACGCAGTACCCGCCTCCACCGTGACCGGATCCGCCCCCACCAGACTGATCACCGGCGGCACCACATCCAACACCACATCCACCGACCGGGTCACCTGGATCGCTGCGTTCCCCGACGAGTCCGACACGTCATAGGTGACGGTGTAACTGCCGAGGGTGCTCGTGTCGACTGCGGTGGCGTCGATCACAATCGAACCCGAGATGTCCCCGTCATAGTT
>DHIO01000039.1:0-437 GCA_002403855.1 Acidimicrobiia bacterium UBA4744 | reverse complement strand
CCGACGAATCGGACACGTCATAGGTGACGACGTAACTGCCGACGATCGCCGTGTCGACAGGGTTGACCGTCACGATCGAGGCGGTCAGGTCCCCGTCGATAGCGTCCCAAGCGGTTGCGCCGGCATCCACATACGGGGTACCCACCTCGACATCAACAGGATCGGCACCAACGAGGGTGACCACCGGAATCCCCGTATCCACCACATCCACGGTTCTCGTCACCGTCACTGCCGCGTTCCCCGAGCTGTCGGTCACGTCATAGGTCACCGAATAGGAACCCAACACTCCGGTGTCTACAGCGGTGGCGTCGATCACAATGCTGGCCGTCAGGTCCCCGTCGTAGTTGTCCGTCGCGGTGGCACCCAACTCCACATAGGGCGAACCCACCTCAATGGTCTGCGGGTCCGCTCCGGTCAGGGTGATCACCGGTGGGGTG
>DHIO01000020.1 GCA_002403855.1 Acidimicrobiia bacterium UBA4744 | reverse complement strand
TCAAACTTCGCCTTCGCCATGGGATAACCCTCCTGTTACTCGCCTCGGACCCGGGCAACGATCTCTTGTGCGATCGCTTCCGGAACGTCTTGATAGGAATGGAATTGCATCGTGTAGGTTGCCCTTCCCTGGGTGCGTGACCTCAGGTCGGTGGCATACCCGAACATCTCGGCCAGCGGAACCTGGGCGTTGACCACCCGGGCGTTTCCCCGCTGCCCCATCTCGTCGATCTTGCCGCGCCGGGACGATAGGTCGCCGATCACATCGCCCATGTACTCCTCGGGCGTGACGATCTCGACTTCCATGACCGGCTCGAGCAGCTTGACGCCTGCTTTCTTGGCGGCCTCCTGCAAAGCCATAGAACCGGCGATGCGGAACGCAATCTCCGACGAATCGACCTCATGGGAGGACCCATCGGTGAGAACGGCCCGGACATCCACCAATGGATAGCCGGCCAGAATGCCCTGGTCGAGGGCCTCTTCGATGCCGGTGTCCACCGAGGGGATGTACTCACGCGGAACGTTGCCGCCCTTGATCTGATCAACGAACTCATAGCCGCCGCCGGGCCCGGTGGGCTCGAGGTTGATGACCACATGCCCGTATTGGCCCTTGCCGCCGGACTGACGGACGTACTTGGCGGTGACCTTGCTCACCGGTCCCTTGATCGTCTCCCGGTAGGCAACCTGAGGCCGGCCGACATTGGCCCCGACCCTGAATTCCCGGATCAAACGGTCGACGAGCACCTCGAGGTGAAGTTCGCCCATTCCGGCAATGATGGTTTGCCCGGTTTCCTCGTCGGTTCGCACCAGGAACGTCGGGTCTTCCTCGGACAGGCGGTGAAGAGCATCGCCCAGTTTGTCCTGGTCGGACTTGGTCTTTGGTTCGATCGCCACCGATATGACCGGAGCCGGAAACGTCATGGACTCCAGTTGGATCGGGTGGGCGGAATCCGAGAGGGTGTCCCCGGTGGTCGTCATCTTGAGGCCGACGGCCGCCACGATGTCACCGGTGTGGATCGTCTCCAGATCCTCTCGATGGTTGGCGTGCATGCGCAACAGACGTCCCAGACGCTCTCTCTTGGAAGCCGACACGTTGTAGATCTGGTCTCCTTTGGAAGCCTGGCCGGCATACACCCGGAAGTAGGTGAGCTTGCCGACGTGAGGATCGCTCATGATCTTGAACGCCAGGGCTGTGAAAGGCTCGGTGTCGTCGGCGGCGCGCTCGAGGACGATGTCCTCGTCGCCCGGTTTGAAGCCCTCCATCGGGGGAAGGTCGGCCGGGCTCGGCAGGTAATGCACGACCGCGTCGAGCAGCGGCTGAACGCCCTTGTTCTTGAACGCGGAGCCACAGAGGACCGGCGTGAAGTGACGTTCGAGGGTGGCCGTGCGAACCGCGGAGTGCACCTCCGACGGTGAAATCTCAATCTCTTCGAGGAACTTCTCGAGGAGCTTCTCGTCCACGTCGGCGCAGGCCTCGAGCAGTTTGCCTTCCCACTCGCGAGCCTGCCCTTTGTACTGTTCTGGGATCTCGACGGTCTCCCAATGCTTGCCGTCGTCGCCCCTCCAGATGTGGGCCTTCATCTCAACGAGGTCGATGACCCCCTCAAACTCAGACTCGGCTCCGATCGGCAACTGCACGGGAACCGGATTGCCGTCCAGCCGCTCCCGTATGCTGTTCACGGCCGCATAGAAATCGGCGCCGACCCGATCCATCTTGTTGATGAAGCAGATACGGGGCACTTTGTAGCGGTCGGCCTGGCGCCACACCGTTTCGGATTGCGGCTCTACGCCGGCCACCGCGTCGAAGACCGCCACGGCCCCGTCGAGCACCCGCAGGCTGCGCTCCACTTCGACTGTGAAATCGACGTGGCCGGGGGTATCGATGATGTTGATCCAGTGATCGCGCCAACCGGCGGTGGTAGCGGCTGAGGTGATGGTGATGCCCCGCTCCTGCTCTTGTTCCATCCAGTCCATGACGGCGGCGCCTTCGTGGACCTCACCGAGCTTGTAGGTCTTGCCGGTGTAGTACAGGATGCGTTCGGTGAGCGTCGTTTTGCCCGCGTCGATGTGGGCCATGATCCCGATATTGCGGGTCCGGCTCAGCGGGTACTGACGCAAATGCGCCAGCGCATCGTTGCTCTTTCCGTTGCTCATCTATTCCTCAGTCGCTATGCGGTTGTCAGGTGGTATGCCTACCAGCGGTAGTGCGCAAAAGCCTTGTTTGACTCGGCCATCTTGTGGATATCCTCCCGGCGCTTCACAGCGGCGCCGGTGTTGTTGCTGGCGTCGAGAATCTCATTGGCCAGCCGCTCCGCCATGGTCTTTTCTTTCCGTCTGCGAGCGAAGTTGACCAACCAGCGAATGGCCAGCGAGTTGGAACGCCGGGGGCGGACCTCCACCGGCACCTGGTAGGACGAACCGCCGACCCGTCGTGATCGGACCTCTACTTGCGGCCGGATGTTGTCAACGGCCCGTTTCAACACGGTGAGAGGGTCTTGTCCAACTCGACGCTCTACGGTTTCGAGAGCTCCGTACACGATCGAACGGGCGGTCTCTTTCTTCCCGTCCAGCAGCACCTTGTTGATGACCTGGCTTACCAGCAGGCTGCGATACACCGGATCCGGTTCGATATGACGCTTCTGCGCCGGTCCACGCCGCATCAGGACTCCTTCTTCGTTCCGTAACGGGAACGAGCCTGCCGGCGACCGGAGACCCCGGCCGCGTCCAGTGTCCCCCGGATGACCTTGTAGCGAACGCCCGGCAAGTCCTTCACCCGGCCGCCTCGAACCAGCACAATCGAATGCTCCTGGAGGTTGTGGCCTTCGCCGGGGATATACGCAGTGACTTCGATCCCGGAGGAGAGCCGGATACGCGCTACCTTGCGCAGGGCGGAGTTCGGTTTCTTCGGTGTCACCGTGTACACACGCGTACAGACCCCGCGACGCTGCGGGGCGCCTGCCAGGCCTGGCGTCTTCTCCTTTTTCGGCTTCGGCTTCCGACCCTGGCGGATCAGCTGCTGAACGGTCGGCACGGACCCTTCTCTCTTCTCTTCGGCACACCCCGACCCAAGCTTGGGTGCGGGTATTTACAGATGGATGGCGCTGCCGCCGGGCGACGGCGCCGACCCGGCCGTGTCATCCCCGTCCCAGGCGACACGAAGACGCTTCCGGGGCACGCGGAAACACGGCGGGAATACCGAGTCCGGAGTATATGCGCGACCGGGACTTGTTGCAAAGCGGTCGGCGACAACCGCGTCGGACTCTCGTCAGGGCGGCGAGACCTTGGGAGGTCGGCGACACCGGTCGGCTACCGTGGGCGTTCGAGAAGGCACACGGTCGATGCTGTCGCGCTTTGCGGGGAAAGGGAGAGGACGGTGGACCTCGACGAGAGAGCACGGACGCCGACGGCTCGCTGCGACCTTCTGCTCACCGAAGGGACCGTGTTGACCGTCGTCGGGGAGCGTCCGACTATCGATCGGGGGTTTGTGGCGATCACCGGGGATCGAATCGTCGCCGTGGGAAGTCACGAAGACGGCTCCTTGCCGGCCGCCGATCGAACCATCTCCTGCCGGGGGCGGGTCGTGATGCCGGGGCTCGTCGACTGTCACAACCACATGTTCCAATCGCTGGGAAGAACCCTGGGTGAAGGGCTGACCGGTTGGGAGTGGCTGAGCAGGTTCATGTGGCCCTATGCGGCCCAGATCACCCATGAGGAAACCATGGCGGCCGTCTACCTGGGCGCCGTCGAAGCAGTCCTGGCCGGCACGACCTGCGTCCTCGATCACCACTACGGGCGAACCGACGAGGCCACCACCCTCGCCGTGGCCGCAGCCCTCGAGGAGGTGGGGCTGCGGGGAAAGGTGGCTCGGGGGATTGCCGGACCGTACACCGATCTGGCCCGGCATCAGGGCCTACCCGAGTCGGCTTTCCGGATTCCCGCCGACGAGGAGCTGGCGATCACCGAGATGTGCATGCGCGCCCGACCCAAGGGATCCAAAGTCGAGATCTGGCCCGGTCCGATCAACGCCGTGTACACCGATCAGGATCTGCTGGCTGCCAGCGTCGAACTCGCCCGTTCCCACGGTGTCGGCTGGCACACCCACTGCAGTGCTCCCCGAGGTGATCCCGAGGCGTATCGAGACGCCTACGGGATGCGGCCGGCAACGTGGCTCCACAGCCAGGGTCTCCTCGGTCCGGACACCGTGCTGGCCCACACCACCTGGCTGGATGAAGCAGAGATCGAAGCGATCGGATCGACGCGAACCGCGGTCGCTCACTGCCCCTTGTCGAATCAGTATGTTCCGTACGGCGTCATGCCCTTGCGGGAACTACTCGATGCCGGAGCCACTATCGGGCTCGGCAGCGATGGGTCGGCCTGTGGACACCGTCAAGACCTCTTTGAGAACATGAAACTGCTCGTCCTCATGCATCGACTCCACCACCTGGATCCGAAGGCGTCATCCGGACCGCAAGCGTTCGAGATCGCCACAAAAGGCGGTGCCGCGGTCCATGGAATCGATGCCGGTGCCCTGGTCCCGGGCGCGTTGGCAGACGTCATTGTCATCGACACCACCCGCCCCCACCTTGTTCCGTGGCACCAGGCGAGTTCGGGCATCGTGTATTCGGCACGCGGAAGCGACGTCGAGGTGAACATCGTCGGAGGCGAAATCGTGGTCGAGGACGGTCGTTGCACGAGGGTCGACCAGGACGAGGTTGTGGACGAAGCTCGCCGACGGGCCGGCGAGCTCATGGACCGTGTCGGGCTTCGAGATCTCGCGGCTCCCCGGCTCGCCCGATCTCGTCAAGGATCAGAGTGCTCGGACCGGTGACGTTGGCGAGCGTCGGCGAACTGGGCACGGACCTGCCCGGCGGCGACGGCCATCACGATGGCGTTGACGGCCTCAATGTCCGCCTCAGAAATTCCTTCCTCTCTGGCCACGCCAAAGTAGAAGGTCATTCATGGTTCGCATCCTCGGGCCATCGCTGCGGCGAGGTGAAGGAGGACGGCGGTCCGCTCGTCGAAGACCTCGCTCTGTCGGGCGGATTCGTAGAACTGCTCGTACTTCTGCATTTGCTCTGACGCCACGCTTTGCCTCCTGATCTGCCTGTTGCTCTCCGGCCTCGACTACGTCCAGAACCCTTCGTGGACGGCGACGGATTCTTCAACGAGGGCCGGCCCAATCACTTCGATTTGGCGCTGTCCCGATCCCAGCACGACCCGGCAGTCGAGGGTCATGGTCGGGTTCTCAGGATGATTGCCGGTCAAAGCCAACAGGTCGGATTCCGCCATTGCGTAGACCAGTCGGTTGATCCCGCCCCAGTAGATCGCTCCCGAGCACATTGCGCACGATTCGCCACTGACGTACATCGTCGCTCGGGCGATCACTTCATCGCTTAGAGTCGTACTGGCCATACGGATCAGGTTGGTCTCGGCGTGACCGGTGGCATCTCCGGTGGTGACCACCGAGTTCTCCGCCTCCAGGAGCACCCGGCCGTTCTCATCGGCCAGCAACGCTCCGAAGGGATGATTGCCGTTCTCTCGAGAGCGCCGTGATACCTCGATCGCTCGACGCAGCAACCGCTCGTCCTCCTTGCCAAGTGTCACCATCTCTCGCTCCTCTCGTTCTTGATGGCCGCCGGTCGAGCGTAGCTTGGCTCGGGTGATGCCATGAGGCGGTTGATCGACACGGGGAGAACTGCTTCAATCCTGCGCACACGGCGGTAGCGAGTTGCGTGAACAGATCGCATGCCAGAGCGTTGGATGGATACCGGCTGCCGTCGTTCGCCACGCTTCGATTCCCCACGGATCGGTTTCGTCGCGTAGTGTCCCGTCCACGGGCGTCATCGGATGCCTCCGACCGTACCGGTTGGCTGTCAGACTAGGAGGAACGGCATGGCCACGAACAAGCGGTTGTACATCCCTCGAGATTGGAGCCGCCGGGAGTTCCTGAAGCGCGGCGCGATCGGCGCCGGGGCGCTGGCCCTGGGGCCGGCGGCACTAGCAGCCTGTGGCGGCGAGGCTGAAGAGACGACCACGACGGCCGCTCCCGGAACGACGGCCGCTCCGTCCGAGCCGTTCAAGGTCGGCTTCGCCTACATCAGCCCACGGGACGACAACGGCTGGTCGACGACCCACGATATCGGCCGGTTGGCCGTCCAGGAGCGGGTCCCGAATGTCGATGCATCGGTTTGGATCGACAACGTCCCATTGTCGGCCGAGGCCACCCAGATCTTCGAGAACCTCGCGCAGGGAAACGACATGGTGATCGTCGCCTCCGAATATGCTGATCTCCTCTACGAGGTCACCGACCGGCATCCCGAGGTCGTGTTCCTCGAATGCGACGGACACGTCTACGACCTTCCCAACGTCCGCCAGTACTACCCGGCCCATCAAGATCCGGCCTATGTCCTTGGTGTCGCGGCCGGCAAGCTGACCGAGACCGGCCGCCTCGGCTATGTGGGCGCCTTCCCGACCGCCACGGTGTTCAACGACACCAACGCGTTCCTGCTCGGCGCCCGCAGCGTCAACCCGGACGTCGAACTGCAAGTGGTGATGGTCTTCTCGTTCTTCGATCCGCCGGCAGCCACCCAGGCCGTCAACGCGCTGATCGACGGCGGCGCCGATGTGATCTTCGACGTCCAGGACGACACCACGCCGTTGCAGATCTGTGAGGAGCGCGGGGTCTGGTCGTGCATCTGGAACAAGGACAACCGGGAGTTCGGACCGAACGCCTACGTCAACGCCATTGCCCTCGATTGGGACGACTACTACGTCGACCAGGTCACGAAAGCAATCGACGGAACCTGGACCAACAAGCCGGACGGACCGGACCTGCTCGGCATGGGTGAAGGCTGCGACATCACCCCCTGGGGTCAGAACGTTCCGCAGGAGGCTCGCGACGCCGGAGACGCCGCCTACAACGGGCTTCTGGCCGGTGACTTCACCGTATACGACGGACCGCTGTTCGACAATGAGGGCACCGAGAGGGTCGCCGAGGGAGAGTCCTTGACCCGCCGCGAGACGTACGACGTCAACTGGTCGGTCGAGGGCGTGACGGGAGTCGTCTAGTTGTCCGAGTCGGCCGATCGACAGCCACCTTTCGTTCTGGTCGAAGGTCTGACGAAGACCTTCGACCAGTTGGTGGCGCTCGACCATGTCAACCTCGATCTGAAAGAGGGTGAGATCCACGCACTACTCGGAGAAAACGGCGCCGGAAAAACTACGCTGAGCAATATCCTGGCCGGGATCTATCGGGCCGACTCCGGGGACGTCATGATCGGCGGGGAATTGGTCCACTTTCGCTCGCCGGCCGATGCCATCGCCGGAGGCGTTGGAATGGTGCACCAACACTTCCAACTCGTCCCGTCGATGACGGTCGCCGAGAACTTGATGATGGGCTGGGAGCAATCCCCGCGGGTGTTCTCCATGAGCGACCTGAAAGAGCGAAGCGCGGCGATCATCGAGGAGTACGACTTGCCGGTCGATCCCGGCGCGCGCATCTTCGATCTCTCGGTTGGCAAGCAGCAGCGGGTCGAGATAGTCCGGACGCTGGCCCGCGGGGCCCAGCTGCTGATCCTCGACGAGCCCACCGCGGTGCTCACGCCGGAAGAGACCGAGGAGTTGTTCGAGGTTCTCCGACGGTTGGCGGCCGGAGGCCGCACGGTCATCTTCATCAGCCACAAGCTGAACGAGGTGCTGTCGATTGCCGATCGGATCACGATTCTGCGGAGCGGAAAGCATATGGCGACGATCCCGGGGGCGAACGCCACCGTCGATCGTCTCGCCCAGTTGATGACCGGCTCGGAAACCCCGATCGAAGCCGTGTCGCAGACCGGACCGGCGAAGGCCGGGGAAGCGGTCCTCACCGTCCGCGACTTGCACGCTCTCTCCAGCCGGGGACTGCCGGCGCTACGCGGTGTCGATCTGACCGTGCGGTCCGGCGAGATCGTCGGCATCGCCGGCGTGTCCGGAAACGGTCAGACCGAGTTGGCCGAGATCATCGTGGGTATCCGAGCCGGCACTTCCGGCCAGGTTCTCGTCACCACCGAAGGCACTACTCAACCACCGACTCCCGGCCAGATCGGTATCGGGCATATCCCCGAGGATCGGATGGAGCATGCTCTCGTCGGCGTGGCGTCGACCACCCGCAATGCCGTCACTCGCCGCTACCGGACCGCCGAACTGTCGACGAAGACGAGGCTGCGGTGGGGGCCGATCCGGGAGTACGCCCAGGAGGTCATCAAGGACGGCCGTGTGCAGGTTCGTGAGGTGGACGCCCCCGTCGCTCAGCTGTCGGGAGGCAACCAGCAGCGGTTGGTAGCCACCCGCGAAGCCAAGGTCGCCGACGAGTTCCTGCTTGCAGTGCACCCAACGTTCGGCCTCGACGTGCAAGCTACCGCCGAGGTGCGACAGACCTTGCAGGACAAGCGAAACGCCGGAGCCGGAGTATTGCTCATTTCCGAGGATCTCGATGAAGTTCTGGCGATGAGCGACCGGCTGGTGGTGATGTATGGCGGGGAAGTACTCGGCGGATTCACCCGTGGTGAATTCGACCGTGACCGGATAGGGTTGCTGATGGGCGGTCACCGAGAGGCGGCGGGCGAATGAACATCCAACTGCGGAGGCGGCTCGACATCAGCACCCGCCGGGCATTTGTCATCCGGCTCCTGGGCGGATTGATTGCGCTGTTCCTGACCGGGTTGATTCTCCTCATCGCGGGAGAGAATCCGACCTCGATCGCCGATATCTCCTTCCGCTCGACCTTCCGGAGCCAGATCGGTTTCGAAGACACTCTGCTGATCGCCACCCCGATCCTGATGGCGGCTGTCGCCGTGGCCATCGGTTTCCGCGCCCGAGTGTGGAATATCGGGGTCGCCGGCCAGTTCTACATGGGTGCCTGGGGAGCCGCGCTGGTCGGTCTCCACTATGACGGGCCCGCCCTTATCAGCGTTGTGCTGATGGCCATCTCGGCCGCCGTCTGCGGCGGGTTATGGGCCCTCGGACCAGCCCTCGCCAAGGCGTACCTAGACATCAACGAGGTGGTAACCACGCTCCTGTTGAACTTCGTTGCCGTGCAGTGGGTCATCTGGTGGTCCACGGACATGTGGCGCGACCCGAACCTCGGGACCCTGAGCGCCACTCCACGGATCGCGGTGGAGCTGCCCCTCTTCCCGGGGGCGATCACCCTGCACACCGGGTTCCTCGTCCCGGTGGCCCTGGTGTTCATATTCGCAGCCGTGTTCCGGCACTCGGTATGGGGCTATGAGGTAGACCTGACCGGTGGTAATCGTTCGGCAGCCGGGTTCGCCGGCATCCCCGTGAAACGCCGGATCGTTTCCGTGTTGGTGCTGAGCGGTGCGATCGGTGGCCTCTCCGGCATGATCCAGCTGACCGGCTCCGTGCATCGACTCTCCGGCACCCTCGAGAACAGCTACGGCATCTCCGGCTTCATGGTGGCGGCCCTGGTCGGCGCCTCCTTCGTCGGCCTGTTGATCGTCGGGTTCTTCGTTTCGTTCCTCCTCCACTCCGGAATCGTGCTGTCTACCCAGGCCGGAGCGTCGATCACCGTCAACCTGGTCCTCGCCATCTACGGTTTCATCCTCCTGTCGGTTGGCGTGGCCGAGGTTGCGACCCGGTACCGGCTGGTGGTCCAACGATCCGAGGAGAGAGCACCACCGCCCGAACCGGCTTCGCTTCCCGAACCGCCCCCGGCCGAGGCATAGGGATGGACACCCTCACCAACGTCATCAGCACCGCCATCGATGCCGGCGCGGTGATCGTCTTCGCCGGCATGGGCGAACTGCTGCTGGAACGAACCGGAGTTCTCAACCTCGGCCTCGAGGGCATCATCGCCATTGGAGCCGCTTCCGCGGTACTCGCCGCCCAATGGGCCTCGTCGCCGTTCATAGCACTGGGCGTGGCAATCCTGGTTGGGGCCGGGATGGGAGTCGTGTTCATGCTGACCACGGTCGTATTCCGGGCCAACCAGGTGCTGTCGGGTCTGGCCCTGTTCCTGGTCGGTACCGGTCTGGCCGCTCACCTCGGCGGCCCGGTCACCGGAAATCCTTCGCCGCTCACCTTCGAATCCGTCCCGATCCCCGGACTAGCGGAAATCCCCTACCTCGGCCCGGCCCTGTTCGACCACGACGTGCTCGTCTATTTCGGGTACTTCATCATGCCGTTCATCGTCTGGTTCCTGTTGAACCGCACCCGGCACGGAATCAACCTGCGCGCGATCGGTGAGGACCCCTCGGCCGCCGACGCCACCGGGGTTTCCGTGATGGGAATTCGCTCCTTCTACGCGATCCTCGGCGGGGCGCTGGCCGGAATCGGGGGAGCCACCCTCTCGCTGGCATTCACCCCGGGATGGACTCCCAATGTCGTCGCCGGGCGGGGTTGGATCGCCCTGGCGGTAGTGATCTTCGCGATGTGGCGCCCGGGCCGTTTGGTCGTCGGAGCGGTGCTCTTCGGAGCGTTGATCTCCGTTTCGTTCATCGCCCAGGACCGGGGCTGGAACATCCCCGGTCAGGTGCTGAACATGCTGCCGTACCTGATCACCCTGGCGCTGATCGTCGTCGCCGTCCTGAGGAATCTCGGTAAGAGAGCCACAGTTGCTCCGGCCGCTCTGGCGGTACCGTTCTTCCGGGAAGAGCGCTGAGCGTCGGCAGGTTGGTTCGAGTGATGGGTGAATTCCCCGATCCGAGTTTGGTGGTGCTGATCGGTCCTTCCGGATCCGGCAAGTCGACCTGGGCCGCGGAGCGATTTCGTGCAAACGAGATCGTCTCACTGTCACAGCTCCAAGGGGCAGTCGGGAAGGATGAACACGATCCGGTTTCGGCCCCGGTCGCATTCGGACTCCTCGACCGGATCGTGGACGTTCGGCTCGGTCGGGGACTGACGGTAGTGGTCGACACGCCCGGCCTCGATGACGGCCGGCGGGCCCGTTGGCGTGACGCGGCTCGAACCCATTCGATCCCGGCGATTGCCGTGCTCTTCTCTACCGATGTGGGGACATGCCTCGCTCGCAACGAGCGGCGGGACACTCCCCAACCTGCCGCCACCATCAAGCGGCAAGCCGCCCGCAGCGCGGAGCTGGCGGCGACCATCGGCACCGAGGGATTCGAAGTGCACGAAGTGCCCGGTCCCAATCGGGATCAAACCTCTGAGTAGCGGCGGACGGTTTCTAGCCGCACATGGCCGGATCGATCCTAGAGACCGACAATGTCCTGAGGTCGGACCGGAGCTCGGGTGAGCGGCCGGCCGATCGCGTCGGCGATCGCCGCAACAACCGCCGGCGTGGACGAGATGGCGGGAGGTTCCCCGGCGCCTTTGATGCCGAGCGGTCCCCAATGGGACGGCTCTTCGATGAACCGACATTCGACGTCGGGAGCGTCGCTGAAGGTGGGAAGAAGGTAGTCGGTGAACGAAGCATTGAGGATCCGGCCCCGTTCGACCACCAACTCTTCCATGACCGCCAGACCAACTCCCTGGAGCGTCCCGCCTTCGACCTGTCCCCGCAAAGCCACCGGGTGTACCACCTTGCCCACGTCCTGGGCGGTGTCGACCTGGACGACCCGCACGAGCCCCAGCTCCGGGTCAACGTCCACGACCGCCCGATGAGCGGCAACGGCCAGATCGGCAAAAGGGCTTCCCTGGCCGTTCTCATCGACCGGGGTCGTCTCGGGATGGTGGAACTCGAAGGTGCTCTGGATGGGGCCGCCCGCACAGACCTCACCCAGCGTTGCGAGCAACTCTCCGTTTCGCCACACCCCGGCGTCGGTCAGCTCATCACCTCCGAAGCGCTCGAGGACCTCGGCCCGCAGCTTCCGACCTGCCTCGTATACCGCCCCCCCGGTGATCTGGGTCTGGCGCGACGCCGACGTTGAGCCGGCATCCCCGATTTGGGACGTGTCGGCGAAGACGACGGCCACTCGCTCGATTCCGGTGGCCGTCCGGGCGAGCTGCTGGAGAACGGTGACCATCCCCTGGCCGACTTCGATAGCGGCGGTGTGCACCTCGAGCCCCGATCCGGTCAGCACCACCCGGGCCTCGGCGTAGTCGTCCCATCCTGCCGAAAAGCCCAGATTCTTGATCGAGACCCCGTAGCCGACTCCACGCCGGACATCTGCGGCCCCCGTCGTGTTCCCGGTACCTCCGGGAAGCGACCGAAGATCCTCCGGCACCGTAGTGTCCGGAATCGGGATCTCCGCCAGGGCGTCGATGACGGCCCGCGTCGGTAGAGAGCCTTCGATCAACTGGCCGGTGGTCGCCATCCGGTCGCCGTGATCCAGGGCATTCATCCGGCGCAGCTCGAGCTGACCCATCCCCAACTCCTCCGCCAGACGCGTCATCTGCATCTCGACGGCAAAGCACGCTTGGACATTGCCGAAACCCCGCATGGCTCCCGCCGGTGGATTGTTGGTCTTCACTCCGGCGGCATCGATCGCCACACTTTCGACCAAATACGGACCCGCACCGAACAACGCCGAATTCCGAAGCACCTGCGGGGTGGTCGACATATATGCGCCGCCGTCGAGGATGATGCGTGCCTCGACCCGCACCAGTTCTCCGTTCCGGCTCGCTTCGTGCCTGTACCACATGCGGGCCGGATGACGGTGGACGTGGGCGACGAACGACTCCGACCGGTCCGTGACCATCTTCACCGGTCGTCCGGTCCGCAGCGCCAACCAGCAGAGATGGACGTGAAGGCTCATGTCTTCCCGCGCCCCGAAAGCCCCACCGATGCCGGTGGGGTGGCAGCGCACCTGTTCGGGAGAAAGGCCGAGGCTCGCCACGATCTGCTTGTGGTCTTCGTGAACCCACTGGGAGGTCACCCAGAGGTCAACGCCACCTGCGCCGTCCGGAACCGCCAGGCCGGCTTCGGTGCCGAGCGGAGCCTGATCCTGTTGCCCGAGTTCGTAATAGCCTTGGACGACCACTTCCCCATGCCGGTTCTGATCGCCGCGCCGAACCCGGGCCCTTTCGAACACCGAATCGAGCCGGTCGGCTTCCTCGGGATCGACCAGCGGGTCCAGTTCCTCCAGTTCGACGATGATGGCGGCAGCCGCTCGGCGGGCGGTCTGGGGATCGTCGGCGGCCACCAACGCGATCGGTTCGCCCCAGAACTGCACGAACTCATTCACCAGCACGGGTTGGTCGGGAACCATCACCCCAAATCCGGGACGATCGCCTAGATCCTCGTAGGTCAGCACTGCCTGAACTCCGGGCATCACCACAGCCGGGGTTGTGTCGATGCTCACCAAGCGTGCATGAGCGTAGGGCGATCGCCGGGTGGCGCCCCACAGCATGTGATCGGCGAAGAGGTCCGAGGCGAAAGCGAAGTTCCCCGTGGCCTTGTCGGGGCCTTCGGGCCGAACCGGTGATTCTCCCACCCCCTGGCGGACTTCCCAGGTGACGAGTTTCGACGTCATGCCGTCCTCCGGATGCCGGCTCTCACGGACCGTCATCCAGTTGGGTGATGAGCTCGTCGATCTCCCGACTCCACTCGAGGCGCCACCGGCGCTTGGTCGGCTCGTCTAGCCACGTCCCGTCGATACCGTTGAGCACGAACTGACGGAAGTCGGCCGGCCCGAAACCCATGTAGTCGGCCGCCACGATGTAGTCGTTGGAAGGGTTGGTCTTGAACATCGGCGGATCGTCGCAGTCCAGCATGATCTTGAGACCCCGGGCGGCCATGTCCTTGATGGGGTGATTGGCCAGGTCGTCGTCGAAATAGACCCAGGCGGTCGAAACCGGACAGCAGGTGAACACCACTCCCTCATCCGCACAGCGTTGCACGAGATCGTCGTCGCCGAGCACCAGGTAGCCGTGATCGATACGCTCACATCCCAGGAGTTCGAGACAAGTTTCGACGTTGCGGGGCGGACCGTCCTCACAGGAGTGGGCGGTGCGATGCAACCCGTGGCGTTCGGCCAATCGATAGGACTTCCAGAGTCTCTCCGGCGGATAGTCGGCTTCGGCATAGTCGAGCCCGATCCCGATCAGGTCCTCCCGCGGGTTGTCGACAACGTGCTGGACCATCTCCAGACCCGCTTCGGGCGCTTGCATCCGGTTGATATCGGCGATCATCCGGCATTCGATGCCGAAGTCGGATTGGGCATCTCGTATGCCGTCGATGATGCCGTCGATGGCCGTCTCATAGGCCACGCCGACCTGGAAGTGATCCATCGGACTCCAGAGCATCTCGCGGTAGCGCACACTGTGTTCGGCGGCCTCTTGAAGGGTCTCATAGGTGATCCGCCGAAAGTCGTCCCGCTCGCGAACCGATTGACCTACGAGGTTGTACACATTGAGAAACCCGTAGATGTCGGGGTAGTCGTACGGGTCCTCGGGATCGACGCCCTCCGGCAGTTCGACCCCATGCTTACCGGCCAGTTCGACAAAGGTCTCGGCTCGTACCGACCCCTCGAGGTGGCAATGCAGACTGACCTTGGGGATCGCCCGAAGGAAGGAATGAAGATCCACGACGTCCTCCTCATCCGTGAGTCGCGTTTCCCGCAGTCGACTCTACTCACCAAACCGAAACCGACATGCCGGTGTTGGAGTGGCTCCGCAGGCTCTGGGCTGGAGCGATATCATCGATTTCGGACTGCCACGATGAGCCGGCCCGGGTAATCGGCGCCGTCTCCGCCCGGATCGGAAGGAGTAAGGGAATGGTCTTCGCCACCGATGGACACCTTCGCCGCTTGCCCAAAGTCGAGCTGCACTGCCACTTGGAAGGCTCCACCAGGGCAACCACCATCCGCGATCTAGCCCTCAAGAACGGGGTAGAACTGCCGGTCGACGATCCGGAAGAGCTCTATCAGTTCACCAACCTGAACCAGTTCCTCGACATCTACACCATCATCTGCCGCAGTTTGGTGTCGGCCGACGACTACCGCCGGATCACCTACGAAGCCCTGGAGGATGCGGCCGCTGCCGGAGTTCGGTATCGCGAGATGTTCTTCTCGCCCGGCTTCACGATTCAGTTCGGGGTGCCCGTGTCGAGGATCTGGGAGGGGATTCGAGCGGGTCTTCTGGAGGCTCGGCAGGATCTCAGTATCCAGGCTCGGATGATCCTCGATTTCGACAAGCCGAGCGGGCCGGCGCACGCCGTGGAGATGGCCGAGTTTGCCGGATCCGAACCCGATCGCGACCTGCTGATCGGGATGGGAGCCGATTCCGTGGAGCGTGGCATCGATCACGCCGCGTTCGCCCCGGCCTACGAAGTCGCCGGGCGCTACGGCCTGCGGCGGACCATGCACGCCGGCGAGGACGGACCCGCCGACAACATTCGCATTGCCATCGACGACTGCGGTTGTGAGCGCATCGACCACGGGTTCCGCCTTCTGGACGATAGGGACCTCACCGCGAGGGTGGTCGAACGGAGGATCCCGGTCACAGTGTGCCCGACCTCGAACGTCGTCATTGCCAACGTCGTCCCCGATGTGGCCAACCATCCGTTTGGAGCAATGAGAGCTGCAGGCGTTCTGGCCGGCCTCAACTCGGACGACCCAGGCATGATGCGGTTCGACCTCGCCGACGAGTACCCGACGGTGGCGGAGGCCTTTGGCTACACCCTCGAGCAGATGGAGCAGATCAGCCTCGACGGCATCGAGTCTTCCTGGGCCCCGGATGACGAGAAGCAAGCGATGCGTGCATCGTTTGCCGTCGAGTTCGACGCCCTCCGGACCGAATACGGACTGCCACTGCGAGCTTGAAGCCGATCAGCTTCCGGCGTTTGCCGCGTACGCCTCCAGGCGGTCGATGTAGGCACGTTTCCGATCTTCCGGTGCCCAGCTGATGGTGAACGCGTTCCGCACGAGCTGCACCACCTCATCCTGGGTGAGATCACCCTCGGCCTGGGCCGTCTTCAGGTTCTCGGTCATGTAGGCAAGGAAGTAAGCCGGGTCGTCTGAGTTGACCGTCGCCAGGATGCCCAGGTCGAGCATTCTCTTGATATCGGCGGCCCGGCTGTCCTGTACGACGTAGACATTCGAGACGGGACAAACGGTGAGACCGATGCCGCGGCTCTTGAGCTCCTCGACCAGGAGCGGATCCTCGAGAGAGTTCACGCCGTGGTCGACTCGCTCGACCCCGATGACGTCGAGCGCTTGCCAGATGTGGTCGACCGTATTCTCTTGATCGACATCGCAATGCATGGTGAGGCGGTAGCCTTGTTCGGCCGCACGGGCGTACACATCCTTGAATTTCACCGGTGGATTGCCGCGCTCGTCCGAGTCCAGTCCGATCCCGATGATCCAGTCCTTGTACGGCTCGGCCTGGGCCAGCGTCTCGGCCGCGGATTCAGCGCTCATGTCTCGTAGGAAGCACATAATGAGGTGCGCGTCGATGCCCAGTTGGGCGGCGGCGTCATTCCTGGCGCGGTGGAGACCCTCGATCACGGTCGAGAACTCAACCCCCCGGCTGGTGTGGCCCTGCGGGTCGAAGAAGATCTCCGCGTAGATCAAGTTCTGAGAATGGACCTTGCGAAAATAGGCCATCGCCAGGTCGTAGAAGTCCTGCTCCTCCTGCAGCACTCCCATGCCCTCGTAGTAGCCGACCAGGAACGTCGTCAACGAATCGAAGTCGTAGGCTGCGACGACCTCCTCGACGGTGTCGTAGGGAAGGTCAACACCATTGCGTTCTGCGAGCTTGAACTTGAGCTCGGGTTCGAGGGTGCCCTCGATGTGCAGATGCAATTCCGCCTTCGGCATTCCCTCGATGAAGGCTGCCATGTCCGTCATCAGCTCTCCCTTCCGCTCACGGGTAGCTCCCGGACCTTTGCCGGACCTACGCCGAGGCTACCCGTCGCTCACGCCTGCGGGAGCAGGTCACTTCGCCAGGGCTTGCGGAGATGTTCGAACCCGGCTCGCCGTACTAGTTCCTCAGAGCGCCGGCGGGCATCCTGGAGGATCGCCTCTTCATCCACCAGCGTGCAGTGTCCGTCTTCGAGGATGACCCGGCCTCCGACGATGGTGTACGCCACGTCGGCGGGCGAGGCCGAGTAGACCACTGCGGCCACCACGCGGTGAAGCGGCGAGTGGTGAACGCCGCCCAGCCGCACTACTGCCATATCGGCCAAACGGCCGGGAGCCAGATAGCCGGCTTCCGTCCCCAGGTACTCAGCACCCTCCCGGGTGGCCAGCTCAATCGCTTCTTCGCCATTGGTGATGGTCGTCTCCTGAGCGTGCACCCGCTGCAACAAAACGGCCTGCTTCATGCAGGAGAGCATGTCCAGTCGGTGGCCACTCCCTCCGTCGAGACCCAGCCCGACTTTCGCGCCCGCCCTCCGGAGATCGCGCAATCGCATGACGCCGAGTCCCATGTATTGGTGCGAGATGGGGCAATACGCCACCCCGGTACCAGTCCGGCCGACTCGTTCCACCTCGCGGTCGTCGAAGAAGATCCCGTGGGCGAGCGTGGCACCGTTGCCGAGCAGGCCTTGGTCGTACAGCCAATCGGCCGGTCGGATTCCGTACTCGTCGAGGTAGTAGACCGGGTCGGTCGCCACCTCGGAACAATGAGTGTGCCACCCGGTTCCGGTCTCATGGGCCAGCTCGACTGCGGCACGCATCAGGTCCTGTGCAACGTAGATGATGTTCACCGGCGCCGGCCAGATTTCGACCTGAGTGCCGGGGGGTCGGGCATCGATGCACTCGCGGGTGATCGCCAGTTCTTCGGCGGCCGAATACCGGAAGATCTCCCCGGCAAGGTTGTGGCGACGGGCGATATCGGTGGCATCACCCATCATTCCGCGGGCCACCGCGCCGCGCAACCCGACCTCTTCGATACCGGCGGCGACGCCGAGGGTGGCGGCACCGTCGGTTGGTGCGTAGTGGTGGTCGAGGATTGCGGTGACGCCGGAATGGGCAGCCTCCACGGCGCCGAGTTTGGCGCCGGCGACTGCATCCGGGCCTGAGATAGCGTCGGCAAACGGCCAGATGAACCCGGATAGCCACGGCCACAGCTCCATGCCCTCGCCCAAACCTCGCATCAGGTACTGGAACAGGTGCTGGTGGGTATCGACGAACCCGGGCAGCACCGCCATTCCGGTGGTGTCGATGGAGCGGTTCGCTTGCCAACCGGCCAGTTCTTCCTCCTCCCCGACAGCAACGATTCGATCGCCGGTGACTGCAACGGCCCCCCGGTCGTACACCCGCCGTCCGTCGTCGACGGTCACGACCGAACCGCCGCTCAGGAGAAGATCACACCGGCCTGAATGAGGGTTCATCGATCCTCCTGCTTGGGTGACTATTGATGATCGTAATAACCGGGTCCAGTCCGGGCAATTGGGGTTCGCCGGGTGTGGCAGGCCCCGAGGATCAGACGATCTCGAGAATCTGACTGAAATCGTCGATCGAGTGGTGGGCGGCGGCCTGCAACGCGGGATGACCGTTGTAGGCGTATGAGGTCCCCACCGCGGATGCAATCGGAACGTCGTTGGCGCCGTCGCCGACGAAGGCACACTCGTCGGTTCTGAGGCCGTATTCCCGCATCATCAACTGCACATAGTCGACCTTCCCCGCGAAGTCGGACGGGTAGATGTTCCAGTGGATCAACGCACCGGAGGTGTCGAAGAAGAGGTCGGTGGCAGCGTACGCATGGTGGATCCGCAGTTCCGCTTGGGCACGCCGGGCCTGCGCTACGAATCCACCGGAAACGATGGCAGTTCGGACCCCGCGCTCGTGGATCTCGGCGAGGGTGTTGGGGACGAGGGGGTTGTAGGGGGTCTCATCGACGAGTGCGTCAAAGAGGCCTTGGGTCAATCCGTGGCGTCGCATTGCCACCAGGCTGTCGTCCACCCAGTCCATGTAGCTGCGATACCCGCCACCATCCCACTTCTCGATCATCCGAACGTTGTCCCCTTGGGCGGCAGGACCCAGCTCGCTGAAGATCCTCGTCCACAGACTCGTGTGATGCGCATGGTCGGGCCCTACCACTACGTCCTGCGACGCGAACAGCGTCCCTTCCATGTCGAGAAACAGCAACTGAATGGCCATCGATCGGGTTGGTCGACGAGGCCCGCACTATACCTCTGGGTTGGCGAGGACGGCTTGTACCGACTCCGAAGCGAGCCGGATCACACCGCTGCTTCCCTACTCATCTTCGACGGGTGCACCGGCCAGGTCGACAGTAACGTCTTCTGGTTGACCCAACGATGCCAGCCACTCAGCCGGGTTGGCCGGAAGCGCCTCTTCCTCTCGCTCGGCACTCGACTCGCCGAAGATCCCCAAGGCCGATATCGCTGCCGCGTCGGGCAGCACCGGCTGCAGCACCTGGTACGCCTCGGCTCCGGTCCCGGCCGGTATCAGCTTGCCGATGATGACGTTCTCTTTGAGACCCACCATGAAGTCGGACTTGCCCTGAATAGAGGCCTCGGTGAGAACGCGAGTGGTCTCCTGGAACGAAGCAGCCGACAGCCATGAGTCCGTCGCCAGGGAAGCCTTCGTGATACCCATGAGCTCCGGCCGACCTTCGGCAGGAATCTTGCCGTCTGCCACCAGCGCCTTGTTGGCCTCCCGGAACCGCTTCTCATCGACCAACTCCGCCGGCAGGTACTCGGAGTCATGAGCATTGACGATGCGGACCCGGCGCAACATNNGCCCGCACACCCTGCACCTCGAGGACTTCTTTGGGATCTAGAGGACCCTCGGTCAGGGCAGTGCCCGGTTCGATGATCTCACCTTCATGCACTCGCAGGCGGGCCCGGCGGGATACCTGGTATTCGGCCTCGCCGTCCTGGTCGGAAACCACGACCTTGCGACCACCGTCCTCGTCTTCCTCGAGACGAACGGCTCCGCCGGCTTCGGAGAGCACGGCTTTGCCCTTCGGGGCCCGGGCCTCGAACAGCTCCACCACCCGGGGCAGGCCGTGGGTGATGTCTTCGCCGGCGACTCCACCGGTGTGGAAAGTCCGCATGGTGAGTTGGGTACCCGGCTCTCCGATCGATTGGGCGGCCATGATGCCGACGGCTTCGCCCATCTCGACCGGCTTGCCGGTCGCCAGGCTCATCCCGTAGCACATCCCACACACGCCGATCGGGGAGTCACACGTCAGGACCGACCGAACGCGAACGGTGTCGACTGCCTCGGCTTGCTCGAGCGCAAGCTGTTCGGCTCGGCCGATCAACGTCCCGGCCCGCAGCTTCTCGCCCTCATCGGTCTCTACCAGTTTCCGATCGATTTTGACGTCTTCCGCCAACACACGGCCAAAAACCCGGCTCCGCAGGTTGCGAATCGAGCGCCCTTCTCGCCGGATGGTGAGAAGGATCCCGCGATCCGTTTCGCAGTCCGCGTCCTTGATGATCACCTCCTGGCTGACATCGACAAGACGCCGAGTCAAGTATCCGGAGTCGGCCGTGCGCAGGGCCGTGTCCGCAAGACCCTTGCGAGCTCCGTGCGTCGAGATGAAGTATTCGAGCACAGAAAGGCCTTCACGGAAGTTCGAGATGATTGGCCGGGGAATGATGTCACCCTTCGGATTGGCCACCAGACCACGCATTCCGGCGATCTGGCGAGCCTGCATGATGTTCCCACGAGCGCCGGAACGGATCATCATGTCGATGGAGTTGAACATCTCTTCCTTGAGCGTGACCTCCATGGCGTCCTTGACCTGGTCGGTCGCCTCCGTCCAGATTTCGATCAACTCTTGGCGTCGCTCGTCGTCGGTGATAACGCCCTTCTGATAGAGGTCCTGGACCTTGTCGGCCCGGGTCTCGAATTCCTCCAGGATCTCAGCCTTGTTGGAAGGGGTCTTGACATCTTCCAGACCGATGGTCAAGCCGGCCTTGGTTGCGTAGTGGAAACCAAGGGACTTGACGGCGTCCAGCACCGCCTGCACGTCGCTCTTCTTGAACCGTTCGATGATCTCCTCGATCAGTCGGCGGACGTCCGACTTGAAGATCACGGCATTGACGTAGGGGAAGTCCTCGGGGAAAGCCTGGTTGAGCATCGCCCGACCAACCGTCGTCTCGAAAGGCCTAGTACCGTCCACCGGCTCCTCGGTGATCAACCCCTGAAGCGAGCGGGTCAGTTTCTCGTGCATCTCCGCAGAGCCGGCCAGTTCACCGACCCGGATATAGACGGGAGCGTGCAACGACACCTCCCCGGCTTCATAAGCCATGAACGCCTCATCGAAATCGGAGAAGTAACGGCCGGCTCCTTCGCCGTCCTCAACCAATTCAGACAAGTAGTACACACCGATGACCATGTCCTGGCTCGGAGTGACGATCGGGCGTCCACTGGCCGGAGACAGCACGTTGTTGGCCGACAGCATCAGCACTCGAGCTTCGGCTTGGGCCTCCGCCGACAAAGGCAAGTGCACGGCCATCTGGTCTCCGTCGAAGTCTGCGTTGAATGCTTCGCACACCAGAGGATGGATCTGAATAGCCTTGCCCTCGACCAGGACCGGCTCGAACGCCTGGATACCCAATCGGTGCAATGTAGGCGCCCGGTTGAGCAGCACGGCGTGCTCCTGGATGACATCGGCAAGAATGTCCCAGACCTGTGGTCGCTGACGCTCGACCATCCGTTTGGCAGATTTGATGTTCTGCGCCACGTCCTTGTCGACCAGACGCTTCATGACGAACGGTTTGAACAATTCCAGCGCCATGACCTTTGGCAAGCCGCACTGGTGCAGCTTCAGCTGTGGACCCACCACGATGACCGATCGTCCCGAGTAGTCGACACGCTTGCCCAGCAGGTTCTGGCGAAAACGCCCCTGCTTCCCTTTCAACATGTCGGAGAGGGACTTGAGGGCCCGGTTGCCGGGACCGGTCACCGCTCGGCCGCGCCGTCCGTTGTCGAAAAGGGCATCGACGGCTTCCTGCAACATCCGCTTCTCATTGTTGACGATGATCTCGGGCGCGCCCAGATCGAGCAGTCGCTTCAGGCGGTTGTTGCGATTGATCACCCTCCGGTACAGATCGTTCAGATCGGAAGTCGCAAACCGTCCGCCGTCGAGCTGGACCATCGGGCGCAACTCCGGCGGGATCACCGGCACCGTCTCGAGGATCATGGCTTGGGGCGAGTTGTTGTCCTCCCAGAAAGGCTTCACCACCTTGAGCCGCTGGGTGGCCCGCTGCCGCTTCTGGGCAGAATTGGCGTTGAGGTCTTCCTGGAGACGCTCCATTTCCGCATCGAGGTCGATCCGGCTGAGAAGATCCTTGATCGACTCGGCGCCCATGCCACCGGAGTAGTAGGCGTCGTAGCGATCCACGATCTGGCGCCACAAAGGCTCGGACTCGATCAGCTTCTTGGATTCCATCGCGCGGAAGGTGTCGAAGGCCTCCTGAACCAGGTCGGCTTCCCGTTCGGCCCGATCCTCCCGCTCCCGGATTTCCTTCTCCACCTCACGCCGGCGCGCCGAGATCTCTTGTGCTTTCGCTCCGCCCTCTTCCATCTGGCTGAGCTCATGCTCGAGGCGCTCCAGTCGGCTGGTCTTCCACTCTTCGAACTCCTCGCGGATCACCTGGATTTCCGCGTGCAGGTTCTCTTCCAGTTCGGGGAGGTCCTTCTCGCGCTTCTGCTCATCGACGTGAGTGATCAGGTATGCGGCGAAGTAGATGACCTTCTCGAGTTCTTTCGGCGACATGTCGAGCAAGTAACCCAGACGGCTGGGCACGCCCTTGAAGAACCAGATATGGGTGACCGGAGCGGCCAGCTCGATGTGACCCATCCGCTCCCGACGGACTTTGGCCCGCGTCACTTCGACGCCGCAACGTTCACACACAATGCCGCGGTAGCGAATCCGCTTGTACTTGCCGCAATAACACTCCCAGTCCTTCTGGGGACCGAAGATGCGCTCGTCGAAGAGACCATCCTTCTCCGGCTTGAGTGTCCGGTAGTTGATCGTCTCGGGCTTCTTCACTTCGCCGTACGACCAGGCTCGAATCTGATCAGTGGTGGCGAGGCTTATCTTCAGTTCATCGAAGAGCTGATGCACGGCGCTCCTTCCAGGCGGCGACGGCCGTTGGTTGTCATATCGTTATTCGTCGACTTCGGTTTCCCGACGTTCGGGCCGCGAGAGGTCGATTCCAAGTGATTCCGCGGTACGGAACACGTCTTCGTCGAGTTCACGCAGCTCGATCTCCTCACCGGCCGAGAGCATCTCGACGTTGAGGCAGAGGCTCTGCATCTCCTTGACCAGCACCTTGAACGATTCAGGTATTCCGGGCTCGGGAATGTTCTCGCCCTTGACGATGGCCTCATAGACCCTCACGCGACCGGCCACATCGTCCGACTTGATAGTGAGCAACTCCTGCAAGGCATATGCGGCGCCGTATGCTTCGAGGGCCCAGACTTCCATCTCGCCGAAACGCTGCCCACCGAACTGTGCCTTGCCGCCCAGCGGCTGCTGCGTGATCATCGAGTAAGGACCGGTCGACCGAGCGTGAATCTTGTCATCCACCAGGTGAACCAGCTTCAAGATGTAGATCTGGCCGACGGTGACCCGGGTGTCGAAAGGCAGACCGTTCCGTCCGTCGAAGAGGACTGCTTTCCCGGATTCATCGACCAGTCTGTCTCCGTCCCGGTTGGGGAGGCTATGAGCCAGGACTTGGGCAATCTCGTCCTCGCGAGCTCCATCGAAGACCGGTGTGGCCACCCTGGTCCAAGGCTCGACTCCAAGCCCGGCCGAGCTGGGTGAACTGAAAGGTGCCCATCCTTGAGCCGCAGCCCATCCGAGGTGGGTCTCCAGAACCTGGCCGAGGTTCATCCGCGACGGCACACCCAAGGGCGAGAGGATGATGTCGACCGGCGTACCGTCCTCCATGAACGGCATGTCCTCTTCGGGCAGAATCTTGGCGATCACGCCCTTGTTCCCGTGGCGACCCGCCAGCTTGTCTCCCTCGGAGATCTTGCGCTGCTGCGCCACGTGCACCCGAACCAGCTCATTGACACCCGGCTTGAGGTCGTAGCCTTCGGCACGGCGCAGTACTTTGACGTCGGTGACCTTGCCGGCCTCGCCGTGTGGGACCTTGAGAGACGTGTCCCGCACTTCCCGGGCTTTCTCGCCGAAGATGGCCCGCAACAGGCGCTCTTCGGGCGTGAGCTCAGTCTCGCCTTTCGGGGTCACCTTGCCAACCAGGTAATCGCCCGGGCCGACCTCTGCCCCAATGCGGATGATGCCGTTCTCATCGAGGTCGTGGAGCACCTCCTCGGCAACATTCGGAATATCTCGCGTGATTTCCTCCGCTCCGAGTTTCGTGTCGCGAGCTTCGATCTCGTGCTCTTCAATGTGAATCGAAGTCAGCACGTCCTCCTTGACGAGCCGCTCCGAGATGATGATGGCGTCCTCGTAGTTATGGCCTTCCCACGGCATGAAGGCCGCCAGCAGGTTGCGACCCAGAGCCAGCTCGCCCCGGTCGGTGCTGTGTCCGTCTGCCAGTACGTCGCCGTTCTTCACTTTGTCCCCCACCCGAACCAGAGGCTTCTGATTCATGCAGGTGCCCTGGTTGGACCGAACGAACTTCTGAACTACGAACGTGTGTTTGGCATTGGAGGCCGATTCCTTGACGACGATGCTTTCCCCATCCACTTCTACGACTTCGCCCGAGACGGTGCTGATCACCATGTCACCGGAATCCTTTGCCGCCCGTGCTTCTACTCCGGTTCCCACCAGCGGAGCGTCGGATCTGAGGAGCGGAACCGCCTGACGCTGCATATTGGATCCCATCAGCGCCCGGTTGGCGTCGTCGTGCTCGAGGAAAGGAATGAGCGCGGTGGCCACCGAAACGATCTGCTTGGGCGACACGTCCATGTAGTCGACTTCCTTCGGAAGCACCTGGTCGATCTCGCCGCCACCCCCCGCCTTCCGGACCAGAACCCGGTCGTTGAGAAACGACCCGTCTTCCTTCAAGGGAGCGTTGGCCTGGGCGATCACGAAACGCTCTTCCTCACTGGCAGTCAGGAAATTCACCTCATTGGTGACAATGCCCTTCTCGACCTTTCGATAGGGCGTCTCGATGAAGCCGTAACGGTTGACGCGCGCATACGTGGCCAGCGAGCCGATCAGCCCGATGTTGGGGCCTTCCGGAGTCTCAATCGGGCACATCCGCCCGTAGTGCGACGGGTGAACGTCCCGCACCTCGAAACCGGCCCGCTCACGCGAAAGACCACCCGGACCGAGCGCCGACAGACGGCGCCGGTGGGTCAAACCGGCAAGTGGGTTGGGCTGGTCCATGAACTGACTCAGCTGGCTCGATCCGAAGAACTCGTTGATTGCCGAGACCACCGGTCGAATGTTGATCAAGCTCTGGGGCGTGATGGACTCAGGATCCTGCGTCGTCATGCGCTCGCGGACGACTCGCTCGAGGCGAGTGAGACCCACCCGTACTTGATTCTGGATCAGTTCGCCGACCGTACGGATACGGCGGTTTCCGAAGTGATCGATATCGTCGGTCTGCACCGGCACTTCGGTTCCCGCCGAGGTGGTAAACGTTGATCGGCCGGCGTGGAGGTGGACGAGGTACCGGATGGAATCCAGGATGTCGTCATCAGTGAGCAAGCCCTGCTCATCCGGGTCGTAGCTGTCCGGAACCGGCCATCCGAACTTCTGGTTCATCTTGTAACGACCGACCCGAGTGAGGTCGTAGCGCTTGGGGTTCTTGAAGAGGGTCTGAATCAGCCCGCGAGCCGACTCGACGGTGGTTGGTTCTCCGGGCCGCAACTTGCGATAGAGATCCAGAAGTGCTTCTTCCTTGTCGGCTGCGGGGTCTCGCTCCAGCGTGTTTCGGATCGACTCGGCGCCGTCGAAGAGGTCGAGGATCTCTTCGTCCGTCTCGGCGATGCCGAGCGCTCTCAGGAAAGCACTCACGTATTGCCGGCGCTTCCGGTCGACCCGGACGCCGATCGTGTCCCGCTTGTCGGTGTCGAACTCCAGCCAAGCGCCGCGACCCGGAATCAGCTTGGTGGTGTAGATCTCACGATCAGAAGTCTTGTCGGGCGAGCTGTCGAAGTAGACCCCCGGAGAGCGGACCAACTGGCTGACCACGACCCGCTCGGTGCCGTTGATGATGAAGACACCGTTCTCGGTCATGATCGGGAAATCTCCAAGGAACACCTGCTGTTCCTTGATCTCTCCAGTCTTTCGGTTGACGAATCGGGACGTCACGAACAGGGGTCGCGAGAAGTGGGAATCCCTTTCTTTACATTCCTCCAGCGTTCTGGGCGGGTCACCGAAGCGATGGTCGGTCAACTCCAGGGCAAGCTCGCCTGTGAAGTCCTCGATGGGCGAGATGCCTTCGAAGATCTCTTTGAGGCCTTCTTCGATGAACCACTGGAAGGATTCGTACTGAACGGCGAGTAGATCGGGGAGGGGGAGTACTTCGGGTATCTTGGCGAACGTAAAGCGGTCAGCGACGCGCGAAGTCAAGAGATGCTCCTTGGACCCTGGGATGGCTGCAGACGACGAACAGTCAGGTTAGCACGCGTCTAACCAGACGGCAACCAAAGATCTGCGACCGCATACGGAGCCCGTCTGCGGGGCTTGTGAGGTAGAACCTACCCCATTCGGAAGGGTGAGGTCAAGAGTAAGCCCGGCTCTTGCCTCAGGCAAACCGGCTCGCGGTTCTATGTTTCAGGTTCCAAGATCAGGGATGAACTGCACTCCAAAGAGGAATCCCGGGCAATGCCCGGGATTCCCGACCTGGAACCTGCCACCGGAAACTACTTCAGTTCGACCGAGGCGCCGGCGCCTTCGAGTTGCTCCTTCGCCTTCTCGGCGGTCTCTTTGTCGACGGCTTCGAGCACTGCGCTCGGAGCGTTGTCGACAACGTCCTTGGCTTCTTTCAGGCCGAGGCTGGTCAGCGACCGAACCTCTTTGATGACCTGAATCTTCTTGTCACCGGCGGCGACGAGCATGACGTCGAATTCGTCCTTCTCAACCTCGGCCGGCGCCTCGGCTCCGGCTGCCGCAGGTGCCGCAACCGCCACAGGGGCGGCCGCCGTCACCTCGAACTTGTCCTCGAAAGCATCGAGGAACTCTTTGAGCTCGAGCACGGTCATCTCTTCGAAGACCGCAAGGAGCTCGTCTGTCTTCATCTTCGCCATGGTTTCTATTCCTCCTCGGCGGTGTCGTCGGAACCGTCGGCGGCTGCCTTCTCAGCGTCCGCCCTTGCCGAACTCTTCTTGGCTCCGGCCCTGGGAACGGCTTTCTTGGGTGGGGGCTTCTTGGATGCTTTGGGCTCAGGCGTTTTCTCAGCCTCAGGGGCTTGCCCCTCCTCGGCAGCTTCTACAGCTTCCGCGGTCACTTCAGCCTCCGGGGCTTCCTCGGCTTCCTCGGCCTCCGCAGNNTCAGCCTCCGCAGCTACCTCAGCCGGCCCATCTTCTTCCTTCCTATCCAGCAGTTGAGAGAACATCGATGCAGCATCGCGGAGCTTGGCGCCCAGCATCCCGGCCATCTTGGACCACGGAGCTTTGATACCGCCGGCGATCTTGGCGAGCAAGACCTCCCGCGACTCGATTTCGGCCAACCGGGAGATCTGCTCGGGTGGCAAGAGAGCCCCTCCGAGAATCCCTCCCTTGATGATCAGGCTGTCGTGCTCGGATGCGAAGTCACGCAAAGCCTTCGCAACCGGAACCGGATCCTCGTTGGCAAACGCTAGAGCAGTCGGCCCCATGAGCAGTTCGGGTAGCCCTTCGAGAGACATGTCCTGCACGGCCCGCCGAGTGAGTGACATCTTGAGCACGCGGTATTCACCTCGGGCCCTCTTGACGTCACGTCGCAGCTGCTGCTGCTCGGCAACCGTCAGTCCGCGATACTCGGTCACGAAAGTGGCCCGCGCCTCGTCGAACTGCTCTCGTATCTGTTCAACTGCCTGGACCTTCTCAGGTCTTGGCATTACTCCTCCTCATCAAAAAGGGGGCCCTCGTCGAAGACGAAGTGGGCCCCGTGAGAGGTCCAACCTACGCAGGCGGGATATCCCTTTGAGCCTTGGGGGCACCGGCGGTCTTCGGCCGAGGTTTGGAGTTGTGGGGAGGACAGTACCACGCTTCGCATGTAGTGCGCATTTCCTATTCCGAAATCCCGGTTCTCAAGTACGAAGTACGCGCCGGCAGTCCCAAAACCAGTGGACAGCCGCACGCCAGTGCGCGACACTCCGAATGACAACTCAACCGATTTGCTTTGGGGGTCCTTGTCCAAGGGTGGTTGTCAACCGCCCCCACCCAAGACCGAAGCGCTATCGGGGCACCGGTGTCACTCCGGCGAAAACGACAGCCCCTACCCTGTCGCCGCCGTTGAGAGGCATCGTGACGGCCTTCGCACCGCCGTCGGCCCTGGCTCCCATCATGGAGCCCCGGCGCCTTCGTTCGGGAACGAGGACCCCCAAGTACGTTTCAGGTTGCAGGTTCCAGGTAAGCGAAGTCATGCAACCTGAACTTTGGACCCGAAACCGCTGCGGCTTGGCGGCAGCTACGCCATCTTCCCCACGTCGACGCGTACTCCGGGTCCCATCGTCGACGAAACCGACAGATTCCGAACGAACCGACCTTTGGCGGCGGCGGGACGGGCCCTCATGATCTCGGAGCTGAGCGCCTCCAGGTTCTCCTGCAGCTGTTCATCCGTGAAGGAGACCTTGCCGATAGGAGCGTGCACATTGCCGTAGCGGTCGTTGCGGTACTCGATCCTACCGGCCTTGAATTCTTCGACCGCTTTCCCCACGTCGAAGGTCACGGTCCCCGCTTTGGGGTTGGGCATGAGCCCTCGAGGTCCGAGAACCCGGCCAAGTTTGCCAACCTCGGACATGAGATCAGGGGTAGCAACCGCCACCTCGAAGTCGAGGGCTCCCCCACCCTGGATCTGTTCGACGAGCTCCTTGCCGCCGACGATATCCGCCCCGGCCGCCTCGGCTTCCCGCACTTTGTCGCCTTGAGCGAAGACGGCCACCCGGACCGCTTTGCCGGTCCCGTGCGGCAGGCTGACGGTGCCGCGCACCAACTGATCGGCTTTGCGCGAATCGATGCCGAGCTTGAAGACGACTTCCACCGTCTCGTCGAACTTGGCGTAAGCCAGCGACTTGACCAGTTGGACGGCCTCGCCGCTTGGATAGGGAGTGGTCGGATCGAAACGCTTCAGCGCCGCGTTGTAGTTCTTGCCGTGTTTCGGCATCGTTCCTCCTGTGGTTCGAACGGCCCGGGTCGGTACCCGCAGCCTCCCATTCCTCTGTTTTCTAACCCTCGACGATGATCCCCATCGAACGCGCCGTCCCGGCGATGATCTTCATCGCCCCTTCGATGTCGTTGGCATTCAGATCGGGCATCTTCGTCTCGGCGATCTGTCGGATCTGATCCTGAGTGACGGATCCCACCTTTTCTTTGTGCGGCTCCGGCGAGCCCTTTTCCAGACGTGCGGCCTGCCGAAGCAGCACGGCGGCCGGCGGGGTCTTGGTTATGAAGGTGAAGCTTCGATCCTCGTAGATGGAGACTTCAACCGGGACGATGGTTCCCATCTGGCTCTCCGTGGCGGCGTTGTAAGCCTTCACGAAGTCCATGATGTTGACGCCGTGCTGACCGAGCGCCGGACCCACGGGCGGCGCCGGGCTGGCCTGGCCGGCCGGAATCTGGAGTTTGAGTATCGCTGCTAGTCGTTTTCTGCCCACGTTTGACCTTTTTTTGTCGGTATTTGATCTCAGTGCTTCAAGGTTCGAGCACCAAGCCAGAGCCAATGCTCATCGCTTTCTGCTTGATGCTTACTGCTTCTGGATATCGTCGAAGCCCAACTCGACCGGAGTGTCTCGTCCAAAGATGTTCACCAGAACCGTCACCTTCTGTTGGTCGACGTTCATGGCCTCGATGACCCCGTTGAAGTCGGCGAACGGCCCGGTGACGACCCGCACGTTTTCGCCGATTTCCCAGGCAGGCTTGAAGCGCGGTGCCTTCTTCTTCTCTTCTTCTTCCTGCACCCCCAGGAATCGCTCGACCTCCCGCCGGGCCAGCGGCGTGGGCTTGATGCCCGATCCAACGAAGCCGGTCACGCCCGGTGTGTTCCGGACGGCATACCACGAGTCATCGTCGAGGTACATCCGCACCAGGATGTACCCGGGAAAGACCTTCTTGGGAGTAGTGACCTTCTTGCCGCCCTTGAACTCCACGACGTCTTCCATCGGGATCGCCACCTCAAAGATGCGATCCTCCATGTGCATCGAACGGGTTCGAGTCTCGAGATTGGCCTTGACCTTGTTCTCATATCCCGAGTACGAGTGGATCACGTACCAGTCGCCGGCCAGGTCGTACGGGCTCACCGGGGGAGGGGCCGCCTCGATCATCGCTTCGTCGTCTGCCCCGAGGTCTTCCTCGTGCTGTTCCTCAACCATTTCAGCCATATCGATCAATTCCTCGCCAGGAGAAAAAGAACCCCTTCCTTGAAGACAAAGTCCAGGCCGAATACGAACAAGGTCACGGCGGTGCTGGTGATGACCGTAACGGTGGTGAAGGCCACCATCTGCTCGCGCGTCGGCCACGACACCCGCTTCAGCTCGACGCGAACTTCCTTCAAGAACCTGCGGATTCGAGCGAAGAATCCCAGTTGCTCCTGGGCCTTCTGGGGCCGCTTCTGAGGTCGCCGCTTTCCTTGCTTCTTCTGAAGCCGCTCCTCCCGCTCCTGGAGGCGACGCATTTCTCGGTTCATTCCAACACCTTTTCGTCTGGATCAGCAGGGGTGGAGGGACTCGAACCCCCAACCTCCGGTTTTGGAGACCGGCGCTCTAACCAACTTCGAGCTACACCCCTCAGGGGGTCCAACGTGACGGGCAAGTATACGGTCCCGCGAAATCGGCTGTAAAACCCCGATCAATTGGCCGGCCGGAGCCGGCTACGCCCCAATAATGCCATAGCCGCGGCGACAACCGCTACCGAACCCACCACAACGGCCCGGTCCAGCGTCCGACGGTGCTCCGCGACGGGCCGCCTGATGCTGGCCATGACGCCGAGCACCAACCCCGACGGAGGGGTCTCTTTCGAGGCCCGCAACGCCCGCAGGGCCCGCAACATGACCCGGTAATTGGCGGCTTCTGCCTGGCACCGCAGGCACACATCCAGGTGATTCCGGTCGCGTGCCTTGAGGGGCTCTTCGCTCATGACATGCTCCGGAACCCGCAAGCTGACCAGCTGATGCCGTAGCCGCACGCTCAACGCCCTTCCTCCGGTTCACGCAGATGCTCGCGCAGCTTGAGGTGGGCACGGTGCAGACGAACTTTGGCCGCGGTCACGCTGATACCCAAAGATTCTGCCACTTCGTTGTGGGTCCAGCCGTAGACGTCCTTGAGGACCACTACCGATCGTTGAGTGGGGTTGAGGTTGTCGAGGGCCGTTGCCAGCTTGGCGCGGAGCTCGCTGGTCTCACCGGCGTGCTCCGGATCGGAGCTACGTCTCACGTCAGCGAACTCTGGAGAATCATCCAGCGGTTGTGCAGCTTGACGGCCTTTCCGCTTCTTCAGAGTCCACGCGACATTGACGGTGATGCGGTGGAGCCAGGTGGAGAAGGCCGCATCACCACGGAATTTGGGAAGGGCCCGCCATGCCCTGATGAACGCCTCCTGTGAGACATCGGCGGCAAGCTCACGATCGACGACCAGTCGCAGGGCCAAACCAAACACCTCGTGCTGATGAGCTTCTACCAGTTTCTCGAATGCCTCGTTGCTGCCTTCCTGGGCCCGGGCAACGAGCGCCTCGACGTCATACGATTCGACCCTCTCCGGCTTCATCACGTTACGCCTTCCGGACGACGACGGTGGCTGCCATCCGCTCGGCGCCGGAGGCAACGACCTGCACCTTGAGTCGCGCCTCATCATCATCGTCGGCCTCAACAACTCCGGTCACGTCCGCGGGTTCCCCCGGATGGAGCGGGGCCCGGAACCGGAACCGGGCCTCGGCGAGCGGCAGAGGATGATCGACCAGCCGGGTAGCCGCCTGGGCCGCCCAGGCTGCCATCAGCAAACCGTGGACGACGACACCGGGGAGACCGGCGGCAACGGCCGCGCCATGATCGAAGTGAATCGGGTTCCAATCCCGGGTCGCCCCCGCATAGCGCACGAGGTCCGCCCTGCTCGCCGACTTCGCCAGCACCGGCAAGGTCTCTCCGGCCGCCGGAAGCAACACAGGGTGGGGCTGGTCGTTGCGAGCTCGGACGGCGACCGGGGCTTCCGGCCTCTCGTCGGATTTCGAGTCCGGCGTCTTCGACGACATCAAGAAGGTCGAATCGGCATCGAGGACCCGCTCCCCGGCGGCGTTGTCGACCGTCATGGCAAAGGTGACGAAGTTTCCGGCTCCTCTGGAGCGCACCCGATTGACCGAGGCGCGAACGGACAGGGACTCCTCCATCGACCAGGGCAGATGCCAGCGAAACGTCTGATCGGCGTGGACGAGTACCCGGGTAAAGGGGACAACCTCGGGGTCTTCGAGGAAAGCCGGGGCAACACCGAAGAGCGCCAGGGACGCGTAGGTGGGTGGAGCGAATCGGTGCCAGCGAGCCGGATCGTCGCCGGTCGCCAGCACATATTCGGACACCTTGTCCGTGCAGATCCTGAACGGGTAGGGGCCGTATTCTCTTCCCGTCAACGAATCGAGTGACATGGACTCACCCCTCAACAATCAGGGCGGGCAACGCCCGCCCTGAAGCCAACAGATCCGCTACTCCGCCCGCGGGTAGCTCCGCAACCGCACGCTAGCAGGCTCGGCCGCGGCCGGAAGGCTCAGCGGGTTTCCCGATGGTTCGTGTGAGTACGGCACCAGGGGCAGTACTTCCTGAGTTCCAGCCGGTCTCTGGTGTTCGTCTTGTTCTTGGTTGTCACGTAGTTCCGCCGCTTACACTCGTCGCAAGCGAGAGTCAGGGGCGGTCGTTTGTCGGAAGGCATGTTCGCTCGCTTTGCTCGCTCACGTATCTCGTACTTCGTGTTTCGTATCTGGTACCTAGTACTCGGTACCTGGTACCTGGTACCCCTGAAGTAGCCCCCGGGGGGCTACTTCAGGATCTTGGTGACCGTGCCCGCACCCACCGTGCGGCCACCCTCCCGAATCGCGAACTTCTGACCCTCATCCATCGCAATCGTGGTAATCAACTCCACCACCATCGACGTGTTATCACCCGGCATCACCATCTCCGTACCCTCCGGCAACGTCACCGCCCCCGTCACATCCGTCGTCCGGAAATAAAACTGCGGTCGATACCCCGGGAAAAACGGGTTATGCCGACCACCCTCCTCCCGCGTCAACACATACACCTGCGCCTCAAACTGGGTATGAGGAGTAATCGAACCCGGCTTCGCCAACACCTGACCACGCTCCACCTCATCCTTACCCACACCCCGCAACAACACCCCCACATTGTCACCCGCACGACCCTCATCCAACAGCTTCCGGAACATCTCCACCCCAGTCGCTACCGTCTTCCGAGTCTCACGAATCCCCACAATCTCAACCTCTTCACCCACCCGAATGATCCCCTGCTCCACCCGACCAGTCACCACCGTCCCCCGACCAGTAATACTGAACACATCCTCAATCGGCATCTGAAACGGACGATCCAAAGGACGCTCCGGCGTCGGCACATACTCATCAACCGCCACCATCAAATCCAACACCGACTGACGCGCCGCCGGATCATCCCCCTCCAACGCCGCCAACGCCGAACCCCGCACCACCGGAATCTCATCCCCCGGAAACTCATACTCCGTCAACAAATCCCGAACCTCCAACTCCACCAAATCCAAAAGCTCCGGGTCGTCAACCTGATCCGTCTTATTCAAATACACCACGATGTACGGCACCCCCACCTGACGCGCCAACAACACATGCTC
>DHIO01000022.1 GCA_002403855.1 Acidimicrobiia bacterium UBA4744 | reverse complement strand
GTAGTGATCACCCATCGGAACGTGCTGTGGACCGCCGAATCGACCGAGCGGACCATCAAACTGCCCCAACATCCACGCCTGGTGTCCTTCCTCCCGCTCGCCCACATTGCCGAGCGTGAGGCCAGCCACTATCTCGGGATGTGGTACATAGGCGAGGTCTGGTACTGCCCGGACATGACCCAGGTGCTGGAATATGTGCAGGAGGCGAAGCCGACCTTGTTCGTGGCGGCCCCCCGGGTGTTCGAGCGTTTCCAGGCCGGGTTGATGGCTCGCCTCGAAGGTGAGGAGGGATTGAAGAAGACCCTCGCCATGGAGGCCATCAAGACCGGTGAACAAGTGGTCCGGCTCCGCCAGCAGGGCAAGCCGGTACCGTTTCTGACCGGGTTGAAACACCGGCTGCTGGAACGAATCGTCCTGACCAAGATTCTCGATGGTCTCGGAATGGGAGAGGTGTTCGTCGCGGTGTCGACCGCCGCTCCGATCGCTCCCGAGCTGCTCGAGTTCTTCCAGGGGATCGGGCTGCCCCTCTACGAGCTGTGGGGCATGAGTGAGCTGACGGGTCCGGGAACCATGAATGTTCCCGGTGCCAACAAGATCGGAACCGTCGGCCGGGCCTTTGCCGGTACAGAGGTCAAGCTGGCCGACGACGGCGAGCTGATGATGCGAGGCGGCAACGTGACCGCCGGGTACTTCAAACGACCGGAAGAGACGGCCGATACCTTTCTCGCCGACGGGTGGATGGTCACCGGCGACATTGCCGAGATCGACGAGGACGGTTTTGTGTCGATCGTCGACCGTAAGAAGGAACTGATCATCACGGCCGGCGGCAAGAACATCGCTCCCACCAAGCTGGAAGGCATGATCAAGAGCCATCCGCTCATCGGACAGGTCTGCGTGGTCGGCGATCGCCGCAAATACCTCTCTGCCTTGATCGTGCTCGATGGGGACATGGTGACGCCATGGGCCGAGCGGCAGGGTTTGCAGTACGACGACTTGGCTTCGTTCTCGCAGCTGCCCGAGGTGCAGGCCGAGATTCAGAGGGCCGTCGATGAGGCCAACGAACACGTGGCGCGGGTCGAGCAGCTGAAGAAGTTCGTCATTCTGCCCGACGAATGGACTCCGGAGAGCGACGAGCTCACTCCGACGTTGAAGCTGAAACGCCGAGTGATACTCGACAAGTACGCGGACGCTATCGAGGGGATGTACGCCTAGTTGGCACCGTGGAAGCGCTTTGCGGGTACCACTTGCCGGAAGTCTTCTGGAAGTCCATGCCGGACCCGACCCCTCGTTCGAGCAGTTCGCCGGTGGGCCCAAACAGAAGGCCGAGCAGGCGTCGCAAGCCGGTCCGAGACCACAGACGGCCGCCTTTCAGTCGCCCGGGGGGGCATGTCGCCCCGGCTAGCCTGCTCTCATGACGGATCACCCTTGGTGGGAAACGGCAGTCATCTATCAGATCTACCCGCGCAGCTTCCAGGACACCTCCGGGAATGGCGTCGGCGACCTGGCCGGCGTGATCGAAAGGCTCGATTACCTGTCCAGCACGCTGGGGGTCGACGCCATCTGGATCTCGCCCTTCTATCCCTCACCGATGAAGGACTTCGGCTACGACGTTTCGGACTATTGCGATGTGGATCCGATGTTCGGCGATCTGGCTACTTTCGACCACCTGCTCGCTGAGGCTCACCGCCGCGATCTCAAGGTGATCATCGACTGGGTCCCCAATCACACCTCCGATCAACATCCTTGGTTTCTGGAGTCGCGGTCCTCGCGCTCCAACCCGAAACGCGACTGGTATGTGTGGAGGGATGGAATAACGGACGGTTCTCCTCCCAACAACTGGGCGGCGGCGTTCGGTGGCGGAGCCTGGGAGTGGGATGAGACGACGGGTCAGTACTATCTGCATTCCTTCGTGGTGGAGCAAGCCGATCTCAACTGGAGGAACCCCGAGGTCGAGGAGGCGATGCTCGACACGTTGCGCTTCTGGCTCGATCGGGGAGTTGACGGTTTTCGTATCGATGTGGCGCATCTCATCATGAAGGACCCTGAGCTTCGCGACAATCCGGTTGTTGCCGAGCTCAACGACGACTTCCCCCTGGCCGCCTATGCCACGCAACGCCATATCCACGATCGCGGCCATCCGGATGTCCATGAAGCCTTTCGCAAGGTCCGGGCGGTGCTCGATAGTTACCAACCGCCCCGGTACTCGGTCGGTGAGATCCACGAGTACGACTGGCCCACATGGGCGTCGTACTACGGGGAGGATCTCGATGGCCTGCACATGCCCTTCAATTTCGCCATGCTGCGGGCACCCTGGACCGCCCGGCACATCCGCCGGGTGGTCGAGACGGTCGAGGAGGTGGTTCCGCCGGGAGGGTGGCCCAACTACGTACTCGGCAACCACGACGAGATCCGGGTTGCCACCCGCCTGGGTGAGAACCAGACGAGGATCGCCGCCCTACTGCTGCTGACCTTGCGGGGCACTCCGACGCTCTACAACGGAGACGAAATCGGTCTTGTCCAGGCCGACATCCCTCCTGAACTCCAGCAGGATCCATGGGGACGGAACGTTCCTGGGATGGGTCGGGACGGAGGCCGCACGCCGATGCAATGGACCGATGCCGAGGGTGCCGGGTTCACCCAACCGGGCGTGTCGCCCTGGCTGCCCACCTCTGCTGATGCCTCCACGCGCAACGTGGCCACGCAACTGAAGAGCCCCGATTCCCTTCTGAGCCTCTATCGTCGTTTGCTCGCAATCCGCCGGCAAGAACCGGCCCTCCGGCTGGGCGCCTACCAATCTCTGGAAGCAGGGCGGGACGCGTTCGCCTACCTCAGGGATGATGGTCGGTCCCCGGTGGCGGTAGCACTCAACTTCACCGGGGACGTCCAACCTGCCGGGAGCATCGCCGCTTCCGGAGCCGGCCGGGTGTTGGTGTCATCCGGTCTGGATCGGGAAGGCCGGGTGGTTCTGGGAGAGCTGGAACTCGGCCCCCATGAAGGTGTGGTCGTCAAGCTCGATCGATAGGCAATGTGGCTACCCGGCCTGGCGGCGGGTGCCGACGGACTCGGCGACCCACGTGCAGGCCGCACCGGACGGACGCCCCCGTGGCGGCGATGGAAACCGGGCCGGAAGCCGTCCCCGGCGGTGGCGCTCGTGAAGGCCCGGATCACTCGGGGTCCGGGACGATGACCAGCAAAGTGCCAGCTTCGATCGTGATCGACGCCTGGTTCTGGCGGAACTCGTTGCTCACTCCGCGGGTTGAACCCGGCTCCAGGTCTTCCCGGTCGAGGTTCCAGCGCAGCCCACTCGTCGTTACCCCGCGGACGGCTCCACCTACGGCCAGCAGGCTGATCGAGCTTCCGAGGGTGCCGTTGACTTCGATCCGGTCGTGGACGGCGTACAGACGGGCCCGCCCGGCGCGCCATTCGATGTCGAGATCGGCGAACGTCGGGGAAGGTAGTAGCAGGGCGTTGGCGAGGTAGTGGTCCTGCCGACCGCCGTGCCCGCCGATGACGACGACCCGACGGGCTCCGCAACGTCGGGCCGCCACCAGGGCCAGTTCCATGTCCGTAGCGTCCTTGTCGGCGGGGTGGCGCTCGATCTCGGTGCCCAGACTCACTGCTTGCCGGCGACCGTCTGAACTGACGGAATCCAGATCACCCACCAGCAGATCGACGTTGAAACCTGACTCACGGGCGCGATCGAAACCGGAATCGGCGGCGATCACGAAGGCATTCGCAGGCAGATCGGACACTGCGGAGGGCGGAATCGGGTCTCCGCCGGCGAAGACGATCACGTTCTCGGGCATCGTATGTTCACCCTAGAAGAGGGGAGCGGGCCTCATGTATCGGATGAGGTCGCGAACTACAAAATCGTCTTACGCGCGGCCGGCGCGTAAGAACACCCTGATCTGGGGTTTTGGCGACTTCTCGGTGAATGAAGCTGTTGCGTCTCCAAACCCTCAACCAATGATCAAGACTGTTCTTGCGTGAGTTTCTTGCGCATAGCGCAGGGTTCTCACGCAAGAACGGGGTGGCCGGGAGGGTGTCACCGGGGCGACCAGAAGACCACGTCACCGGAGGCGACAAGACGCGGCTCGGTGTCGTTTGCGATGGGCTGGACCCACACGTTCGGTTCGCCTCCCTCGCCTATGCCGGCGTAGGCGAAGGCGGAACCATCGGGAGCCCACAACGTGTGGGAGCGGGAGTACTGATCCCAAAACGGCAGATACGATGTAGCAAAGCTCGCGGTGGGCGTCACCGAAGCGTACGCCACCGACTTCTCTCCGTCCCACACGGCCCATCGAAAGCGGGGGTGGTCGATGCCGCCTTCCGCGGCCAGGTACAGCAGCAAGCCACCGACCGGGCTCCACTGGTAGGCCAGGACCGGGTCTTTGCTCACCGTCTGCTCCTGGTTGGAATCGAGGTCGGTGACTATCAGTGGCCCGAAGTTGAAGGTGTTCCTGTCGAGGGTGCTGGAATGGGCAATTTTCCGGCCATCCGGGCTGAGTTCGAAGGTGGCAACCCCGGCAAATGGGCCGACTCGATTGAGAACAGAGCCGTCGGTGTCCGTGACGACGATCTCCTGTCCGTTCGTCTGGAACGCTGCAGTCCTGACCCCGCCCGTGGAGGGGGGAGAGCCGACGCCGAACACCAGGCGGGTTCCGTCGGCGGACCACTGCGGCGCCTGAAAACGCGCCTCCGTTTCCTCGAGGGTCGTCTCTGTGCCGTCGATGCGGAGAAGAGCAACGGTGTCCACGTTGGTGTGAGTGAGCAGCGATTGCCCGTCGGGCGCCCAGGCGAAGTAGTACGGCTGGCCGTCATCGAGGAATCGCACATCGCTTTCCAGCAGACCGAGGTCGATCTGCCCCCCCGGACCGGGGGAGAGGAAAGCGACCCGATCACCGGCCGGACTCCAGGAATAGTAGAAGGGAGCTACTCCGGTCGACACCCGTTCGACCTGCTGGCCGGCCGGGCCGGCGGTCACGATCGAGGGTTTCGGGATTTCGCTCATGTGGTCGACTTCGGTCCACACGAGGCGGCTTCCGTCGGGCGACCACGTCGGCTGGACGACCACCAATCCAGACTGTTCTGCAACGAGGTCGGCGCGATCCGAGCCGTCCGGCTTGAGGGTGAAGATCGACGCATCGGCACGGGAAACCAGCAGACGACCGGGTTGGTCCGCGGACGTGACGGCCGATTCGGTCGGCGGCGGCGTGCTGCGCCCGCAGGCCGCCATCATGAACACCGAGACGATGAGGAGGGCGAGGGTCGTTGCGCCGCGCATGGACGGATCGTACCGGGCCTTCGGGTTTCAGCCGGTCGGAATGGTGCACGTTCGGTGTCCACGTTTCGGCATCGGTTGGTCCGCCGACCGTCTCTAGCGGTGGGTCTCCCGGTTGAGCGCTGCAAGGCGCTTCTGCAGCTCGGGCGAGAAGGCCTCCTTGCGCATTCGCCAAACCCAATTGCCCCCCAGGGTCCCGGGGAAGTTCATCCGGGCGCTGGTCGGGAGATCCAATACATCCTGAAGCGGCGTGATGGCGACGTTGGCTTTGGACCTCCACGCCGCCCGAATCAGATCCCAGGAGATGTCGCTGCCGGTGACGCCCAGATATTCGCGGGCGAATTGCAGTTCTTCCTCATCGGCGTTCTCCCACCATCCGAAGTTGGTGTCGTTGTCGTGGGTCCCCGTGTACACGATGCAGTTGGCGGGATAGTGATGAGGCAGGAAGTCATTGGTGAGACCGCCGTCGAAGGCGAATTGCAGGATCTTCATGCCCGGCAGGTTGAACTGGTCCCGGACCTCATACACCTCCGGGTTGATCTCCCCGAGGTCCTCGGCAATGATCGGCAGGTCTCCCAGTTCGTCGACCACCCTTTGCAGGAACGGGGCGCCCGGTCCCGGAAGCCAGCGTCCTTCTATGGCGTTCTCTGCACCTCCAGGAACCTCCCAGTAGTCGACGAACCCACGAAAATGATCGACCCGCACGACATCGACCAACTTGAAGACGGCTCGGAACCTGGACAGCCACCAGGCATAGTCAGTTTGCTCGTGCGCTTCCCAGCGGTAGAGGGGATTCCCCCACAGCTGGCCGGTCTCCGAGAAGTAGTCTGGCGGAACCCCGGACATCACCGAGGGTTGGCCCGCATCGTCGAGGTAGAACAGCTCCTTGTTGGCCCACACGTCGGCAGAGTCATGGGCCACGAAGATGGGCAGATCGCCGATGATCTTGATGTCGATTTCGGCGGCGCGGGCACGGAGGGCCTTCCACTGGCGGAAGAAAAGGAACTGGCGGAACGCATGGCGGGTGAGATCTTCTGCGTAGGTGGTGCGGGCCTTTTGGAGCTGCAGGGAATCGCGGTCTCGTAGCGGAGCCGGCCATTCAGTCCACGGTTTCAGGTTGTAGAGGTCCTTGAGGGCCATGAAGAGAGCGAAGTCTTCGAGCCAGTCGCGGTTGGACGCCCGGAAGGTCTCGAAATCCTGGTGGAGGCGCCGAAAGCCTCCACCCTGGAAGCGGCCAAAGGCGGTGTCGAGGAGGGACAGCTTCCAACGGATCACCGGCCCATAGTCGACGGCTTCTTCAGGGAACTCGGGACAGGCGGCCAATTCCTCCGAGGACACCAAGCCTTCCTCCAGGAGAAGATCCGGGCTGGTGAGGTATGGGTTGCCGGCAAACGTCGAGAAGCACTGATAAGGCGAGTCCGCATAGCCGGTCGGGCAAAGGGGTAGGACCTGCCAGAGCTTGCAGTCGGCAGCGGCGAGATCATCGAGCCACTGGTGAGCGGCAGGGCCGATGTCCCCGATGCCGTACGGGCCCGGAAGGCTGGTGGGGTGGAGCAGTATCCCGGAGGAGCGTTGCAGTTTCATCGGAGCATTATTGCCTCGTGGGCGCCCAGTGCTCGAATCAGCCAAGGCTTTCGTCAGCGGATGTTTGTTTTGGCCGGCCCTGGCCGACGTGATCGTGGATCCCTATGCGCCGTGGACCTCAGATCGCTCCGCTTCGGACCACATCCGCCCCCAGGATTCGCTTCTGGAGTGTCGGCTCTCGCCGTCGAGAGGCACGGTAGTGATCCATTCAGATCTCGTCGATGACGATGTCGAGCATGGAAAACCCGCGACGGAGCGATCGTTCGACATCCGTCGGGTGGGGACCGCGCGCGAATAGGAACCCGAGATAACGATCCGCCTCGGGAAGAGGCCAGACGCGGCGACCCAGAGGAATCGTGACGTCCACGTCGACGACGCCGGGGACCTCGAGAGCCCTGTCGGTCCCGCGGACGGCTCGAAGGATCCCGGCGCGGGGGATCGGCAGCATCATCACTCCGGACGCCGGGTCCTCGCGGCGCAAGACGCGCACCGGGCGGCCCAGAGCGTGGCGCAGCAGAATGACCTCGAGAGGGGTGCCGAGCAATCCGAAGCGGAGCGATCGTCCACACAGACCGCCGATCGACCGGGCGGCGGCCTCCAGGAAGAGGACCTTGTTCCCGTCCACTCGCACCTCGGCGTGGACCGGCCCTTCGCGCAGACCGATCGCTCGCACGGCCCGGGCGGTCACCCGTTCCACTTCATCGAGCATCTCGGGGTGTAGTCGCGACGGTGTGATGAACAAAGTCTCCTCGAAAAAGGGGCCTTCGAGAGGGTCGGGTTTGTCGAGAAAAGCGAGCACCTGCAACTTGCCGTCCCGGAGAAGACCCTCCACGGCCAGTTCGATGCCGGGTACGTACTCTTCGATCAGGATCGGCTCGCCCGGGTTGTGTCCGGCTACCGCCAGAATCTTCCGGATCCGGCCCGCGGCGGCCCGAACCTCGTCGGCGTCATTGGCTCTGATGACCCCGCGACTCGCCGACATCGAAAGCGGTTTCAGAACGACCGGGTATCCGATTTCCTCTGCCAGAGCCGCAACATCGTCCGGCGAACCGGCCAACTCGAACGCCGGCTGTGGAATCTCGGCACTTGCCAGCGCCCTGCGCAGCATCACCTTGTTGCGGGTAGCACCGACCGCAACCGGGGGATTGTGGTTCAAGCCGAGTTGCTCGGCGGCGAGTGCGGCGATCAGCACGCCTTGGTCGTCGACCGGCACGATTGCATCGAGCGGTTGCCGGTTGCCCAGTTCGACGATGCGGCGGGCGGATTCCTCAGGCCGGGAGCAGTCGATGAGCAAGAAGTCCTCACCCAACTGATCGGCGAGGGCCATGTCCTCTTCGGAAGCCACGATGATATCGGCGTTGAGCGCCGCGGCCGACTCAATGAAGTCGGATGCCCGGTAGGTCTCGGTAGGAAGTATGAGCAAGGCACGGGCCATCCCGTAATCATGGCGTAGCGGCGGTCATAGTCGCACGTGTCGGGTAAGAAGGGCGCTCCGATTACCATGGCCGCCCGACGGAGGCCCTATGACCGACGACAACATCCTGTCCATATCGGAAACGGCGCGCGACAAGATCATCGAGATCCGCGATCAGGAACCGGGCGACGAAGAGTACGCCCTCCTGGTCGAGGTGACCGGCATCAGGGGAGCCCAGTTCGCCTACGAGCTCAGTTTTGTGCCTCTCGATGATTGCGAAGCCAGCGACCATATCGACCTCCACGGGGATCTTGCCGTCGCCGTACCCGACAAGGACGTTGAGAGCTTGCGCGGGGCATCGTTGAACCTGACCGCCCAGGGCTTGGCAATGGACAACCCCAATACTCCCAGCCCGGCCATCGGAGGCGAGACAATTGGTGAGTTGACCGGACCGCTGGCGGAGCAGGTTGCCCAGGTTCTGGCCGGTCATGTGAATCCGGCCATTGCCGGTCACGGCGGGGCAGCGGAGCTGGTCGGCGTTGAAGACTCTGATGTCTATCTCCGGCTGCTGGGGGGTTGCCAGGGTTGCGGCTTGGCAGCGGTCACTCTGCGGCAGGGCATTGAGCGGATACTCAGGGACGCCATACCGGAGATCGGGCAGGTGATCGACGTGACGGACCACGCCTCGGGGTCGAACCCTTACTACGAGTCGGCTAAGAAGTGAGAACCCGCTAGTCGTCCGGGTGCACCGTCAGAATGCGGCTCTTCCTCAGCCACATGCGAGTATCACCGTTTCTGGCGCACAGCCACGGTTCGGCTTCATTGAGTAGGTCCGAGACACGGCGTCCGGGTGGTCCGTTGACCAGGAGCTCACCGTCGATCTGATGCCCCCCGGCCATTATTATCTGCGCCGCAATCGGCCGCCGGAACCCCAACTCGTCATGACGGGTTGGGCTCACGCCGATGGCCGCAACGGTTTGCTTCCCAACGATGAGGAACTCCCCGCTGGTTGTTCGGCACCTGAGCATGGGGTCCTTTTCGTCGTAGAGATCAATGACGGTTTGGGGCCCGGACCGCCCCGACGCGTGCGGGGCGAGAAAGAGGGTCACGGGTAGTACTGTGCCGTCATCCATGTAGAGGCGGGCGAGGACCGGCCGTTTTTCCATCCACAGGCCTTGGTCGTCCTGCAACTCGGGCTTGGGGAGTTGTGTTTGCACGGCGCTTGGGCCCCGCTGTCGCTCACCTCAATCATCGGATCTTGGTCGAGTCGGCTTGAGGAGTTCGGGCACAATCTCGCCTGCCGGGCCGGTGAGTTGGATGCCGTGAGCGGGGGTCCGCTCGATGTTGACCACGATCAGTTCGGCGCCTCCGGCTCCAGCGGCGGTGATGAGCCCGGCCGCCGGATGCACTCGGGCGCTCGTTCCGATGACGATGAACACATCGGCCTCGGCCGCCAGCTCGTCGGCCCGGCTCCACGCTGTGAACGGCAGTTGTTCACCGAACCATACGACGTCCGGGCGCATCCAGTGGCCACACCGATTGCAGGCATAGAGGGAAGGAGGATCTGCCATGTCGATGAGCCGACGGCGGCCACAACCTGCACTGCACCTGTCCCAGCCGAGCGAACCATGGAGATGCACAACATCGGTGGCGCCGGCTCGTTCTGCCAGGTCGTCGACGTTCTGTGTGATGTGGGCGACGTCCCGCCGCCCGGCCAGGGCCCGGTGGGCGGGGTTGGGTTGGGCCGAGGCGACCCTCCGGCGGCGGTCGTTGTACCAGGCAACGACGAGTTCGGGGTCTGCTGTGAAGCCCTCGGGGCTGGCCAAAGCCATCGGATCGTACCGTGCCCATAATCCCGTTTGCGCTTCGCGGAACGTCGGGATTCCCGACTCGGCGCTCAACCCGGCCCCCGAGAACGCGACCGGCCGCGTGGCATCTCGCAGTGCGGCTCTTGCGTCGTCGAGCACCAGACCCCCGGGTGAGTTGCCGCGCGTACTCTATTGCGCGCCGGCGGCGCATACGCTTGCTGATATGAGATGGCCGACGTCCATTGCCGAGCTCTCTGCGGTCCAAGCGGAGCTGGCCTCGGCCTCCCCTGATCCCTGGCAGGCCCCGAATCGTGGGTTGGACGTCGGCGGCGTGTTCGTATGCTTTGGGCGGGGCGGGAGCGGACCGGGAGCCCGAGGAGACGACGGATGGGGAGGCGCAGCGGTCGTTCGGAGGGGCCGGACCACGGCGTCGGCAACGGTGCGGGGCGTTGCCGGTGGTCCGTATCGCAGTGGTTACCTGGCCCTTCGTGACGGACCTCTGCTGGAGCTTTCGGCACAAGCCCTCGGCCCGACTCCTGAGTTGATTCTCGTCAATGCCACCGGGCGTGATCACCCACGGCGGGCCGGACTCGCCCTCCACTTGGGGGCGGTGCTCGGCATTCCGACGGTCGGAGTGACGCACCGTCCGCTGCTGGCCGGAGGGGACTGGCCGGATTCCAGCAATCGAGAGGCGACCGCCCCGCTTCGCCTGGGTTCGGAGGTCGTCGGGTATTGGGTGCGTACCCGGGCGGACTGCCGGCCCCTCGCCGTTCACGCCGCCTGGAGAACTTCACCGGAGACGGCCCGAGAAATGGTGCTCTCGGTGGCGACGAACAATCGGACGCCGGAGCCGCTTCGCGAGGCTCGACGTTTGGCCCGGACCGCCCGCAGCTCGTCGTAGCCGGGGCCGAGAGCCGGCCTCCCGCGGCTCAGGGCCAGATTCCCCGGTAGTCCGTTGCTCGCCGGCAGCGGTTGAGGGCCACTGCCTGGGCCGCCGTGCGGAAGTCGGGCACGGGAAGCTCGGGGGTTTCCGGCTGGACGTCGGCCCACTTCTCCCGGTACTTGGTGAGGCCGCCGACCAGCGACGCGCGTTCGGTCAACACCCGCTCCGATGCTCGCTGCATCCGACGCCGGAGTTTCGTCTCGATCGTGTGCTCGTCCCACGTTTGGTGATCGAGGTTTTGGATCCACTCGAAGTAACCGGCCACCACCCCTCCGGCGTTGGCCAGGATGTCCGGAATCACTTTGATGTCTCGTTCTGCCAGGAGAAGATCGGCGTCAGGGGTCACCGGGCCGTTGGCTGCCTCCACGATGAGCCGGGTATCGATCCGGGCCGCGTTGCGGGCCGTGATCTGCGTTTCGATCGCGGCCGGGATGACGATGTCTGCCGGGATCTCGACGACTCCACCACTGACGCATTGCTCGGCCTGGGGATAACCGGCGACCGAACCTTTTTCCACCTTGTGCTCCTCGACCCGGGTGAGGTCGAGACCGTTTGGGTCGTGGATTCCGCCGACGGTGTCGGCCAGTGCGACGATACGTGCACCGGCATCCTGAAAGAACCGGGCCGCGTTGCGCCCAACGTCGCCGAATCCCTGAATAGACACGGTTGCACCTTCGAGTTTCGGAAGGTTGGGAAGGGCACCCAGGTCGATGAGGTGTTCGGTCACGAAGAGCGTGCCGAGGGCAGTTGCCGTCGCACTCAAGTGAGACCCGCCGATGTCGATGGGTTTGCCGACCACGGCCGGTAGGTTGTTCTCCCCCGGATGGAACATGTCGTAGGTGTCGTACACCAGTGCCATGGTCCCTTCGTTGGTGTAGAGGTCCGGCATGGGGATGTCGGCGTGAGGGCCGATGTTGTCACCCAGCGCTGTGATGTACCGCCGGGTGATGCCCTCCAGTTCCCGTCCGGACAGCAGATGGGGTTCGCATTGCACCCCTCCTGCTGCGCCGCCGAACGGTACGTCGACAAGGGCGCATTTCCAGGTGGTCAGCATCGCCAGAGCAGTGACTTCCGACTCTCGGACGTTGCGGTGGTAGCGGATTCCGCCAAGGCCGGGACCGCGTACCGCCGAATGCAGGACGCGGTAACCGGTGAAGTTGTGGACGTACCCGTCGTCCATGATGACGGGGAGATTCAACTTGATCACACGGTCGGCTTCATAGAGCCATTCCGACATTCCTCTCCAACCTCGCAGTTCGCGGGTGAAGGGGACCGCCCGGTCGTACTGAGCGCGGGCCACAGCCAGGAGGTCTTGCTTCGGCGGTACTACGGTCACGAAGAGATCGTCGCATCTTGCACCACGTTCGGTCTAGGGCCATATGGCCATCAACGAGCATCGGCATTTTGGCTGATCGTCATGTGACCATTGGCCGTAGCAGCCGATCGGCGCCCAGCGTACGGTGGGACCCATGGACTTACCGTCCGGGCGGTGGCCCGCTTGATCCGGACGGGACCGGTCCGGAGAGGTTTTGGTGTTTGTTTACTACTTCGTCCACGTGAACCGACCCTTCGATGAAGTCGAACCCCGGCTGGTGTCGCAACTCAACAAGCTGGGGTCTTTTGCCGACGCTGCATACCGTGAAGGCGAGGATCTTCGGGACAAGATCGGCGTGAGTCGTGACCATCCGGTAATGGCCAAGACTGTTCAGCTCGTTGCGGGAACTCCGCTGCGGGGCAATCACCAAACCACCATTCCGTTCGCATGGGAGGCGACCGGAACCCCGGGCCTGTTTCCGAAACTCGACGCGGATCTCGTCGTGGCCTCCATCGGCCCGGAACTGTGTCAGATTGCGATGCGTGGCACCTACGCTCCACCGCTGGGACCCCTGGGACGGGCCCTCGACCGTGCCGTCCTGCATCGAGTGGCCGAAGCGAGCGTCAAGAGCTTTGTGGATCGGGTAGCCCAGTCGGTGGGCGGCAACGGGGCGGCCGCCGCCTGACCTGCGGAGGCTGATCGTGCCGGGCGTCTGATAGCCAAGAATCTGGCGGTGAAGGGCCGCTTGCCTCCGGCGCTATTCGGCGTGCAGTGAACGGGATCGAGGCGCCTCACTGCTACCGTCACCAGCTGTGAGCGATACGATGCTGAGCCGCCGGAGGTTCCTGGCGATGCTTGGTGTATTGGTCGGCGCCGGGGCTGCCGGTGGATTGGCCTGGTTGCGGGCCGAGGACGGCGTTCCTTCATCTGCGGCGGCAGAAGGCCTCAACTCGTCGACCACGTCGACCTCCGTGCCTTCCACACCGGCCGCTCCCGCATCGACCGTTGAATCCACGACCGCTACGCCGACGGCGATCGAACCGACCACTACGACGACCACCACCGCAGCCTCGACGACGGCCACCGAACCGGCGATGACTACCACGACCGAGGCGACGACTACAACCGAAACCAGCAGCACCCGCTCCGCTCCTTCCACCACTACCTCCCCGGTCGGCGCAACGGCAGGCCGGCTCGCAGTCATTTGCAGGGAAGCGTGGCGGGCGGCTCCGATCCGGGGACCGCTCGTCGAGCATCGGATAGAACGGCTGACGGTGCACCACACCGCCGTGGTCATGGGGAGTAACGCTGAAGCGCCACAGCGGATGCGCTCATACCAGAGCCACCACCAGGGAAACGGGTGGCCGGATATCGCCTACCACTACCTGGTAGACGCCAACGGCCACGTGTATGAGGGCAGACCGGTGTCGGCGAAAGGTGACACATCAACCGAATACGATCCCAGCGGGCACTTCCTGGTGTGCTGCGACGGGCATTTCGATCAGCAGGGGGTTCCTGCGGCACAGTTGGCAGCTCTGTCCGACGTCCTGGCGTGGGCATCGGTTCGGTTCGCGGTTGGTCCTTCGACGGTCGCCGGTCATCGCGACTACGCGGCGACCTCCTGTCCCGGGTCACAACTCGCCGGTCTGATTGCCGATGGAACCTTGCGGTCGATGGTCGAGCAACGAATCGCGGCCGGAGGAATTCAAACGGAGGTGCTCTGTGGGCAAGCCGGTCTCGACCGTGTGGCCGAGATCGAAGCGGGTCTGCTGTAGCGGCCGCGAGCCGGGGCCGGTCAAAACGACCGACCAGGATGCGGCCCGAGGGGAGCCGACGAGTCAACCGGAGACCGAGTTTCGCCCGTCCGGCATTCTGGCGAGGTCGGTTCGGAAGGCCGGCGAGAGAACCGGAGGTGGGATGCTGTCGAACAATCCCGGTTCTCTCGCCCGTCGCCTTTCCTGCGCCCGCTCCGCATCCCAAACCGATGGCCGAGGGCTCCTCGCAAGAACGCGCCTATGTCTGCGCAGCGGTCCGTCGGGTGCATTCTGGAGAACCGGCCTGTTGGGTAGCAAGGGCCGAATGGCCCTTTGCCGGCCCCGGCCCGCGAAACGCCGGCACCCCGTGCGGTGGGGGGTAGCGGCACTAGGTTGGGTGGGTGAGTGAAGTTTGACGATGGGAGAAACCAATGACCGAAGGCTCTTTCCGGGGGAGTGAAGGAGAGATCTTCTACCGGGTTTGGCGGCCGGATGGGGCACCCCGGCGGATCGTCGTTCTGGTGCACGGTTACGCCGAGCACGGTGGGCGCTACGCGCATGTTGCCGGGGCGTTGACTGCCGGAGGGGCAGTCGTCTGCGCGCCGGATCACATCGGGCACGGAAGGTCGGCAGGAGAACGTGCTCTCATCGTCGACTTCGAGCACGTCGTCGATGATCTGCACTCTCTGGTCGGGATCATCTCGGGCCGGTACCCGGGTCTGCCGATGGTGATGGCCGGTCATTCCATGGGCGGTCTGTTGACCGGCCGCTACGCAGAGCGGTACCCGGATCAGCCGGCCGGGGTGGCATTCCTCGGTGCTGTTCTGGGTGACTGGCACTGGGCCCGCAACGTCCTCGAAGAGGGTATCCCGGATGAACCGTCCGATCCGGCCGGCATGTCGAGAGATCCGGAGACCGTACGTGCGTATGCCTCCGACCCGCTGGTCTACAACGGCGGCTACAAGCGGCCATTGCTCGAAGCGGAGGTCGTGGCGCTGGATCGTTTCAACGATGAATTGGATCGGATAACCATGCCCGTGCTCTTCTTGCACGGCGACGCAGACCCGTTTGTTCCGTATCAGACGTCCCTGGCGGCGGTGAAACAAATGCCCACCAAAGACCTCACCGTACGCGTCTATCCGGAGGCAAGGCACGAGCTGGTCAACGAGCTCAACCGGGAAGAGGTCATCGATGCCCTGGCGACCTTCGCCCGGCGGGTGGCAACCGACGGTGGTCGGTAGGAGGGTGGCTTCCAGCTCGGTGACGGGTATCGGAACCAGGCCGTCGCGATCAACCCCCGGGATGATCCGCAACCGAGGTGAGCTCATCTGAGAAGATGGTCGGGTGAGAACCGTGGTGATCCGGCGGACGGTTTGCGGAGTGCTCGCAACCCTGCTGGCCGGTTGCACGAGCGCTTCGACGCCCATTCCGGCGGACACGACTGTGGACCAACCGGCGACCTCGGGTACGGTGCCGAGGGCGCCTGCCTCGGCCGATTCGGAAGCCCCTACTTCAGTGGACTTCGCCGAAATGCCCGCCGTCTCGGTACTGCTGGTCGGCGACGTGATGCTCGGTCGCGGGGTGGCTTCGATTGTGCGTGATGACCCATCTGGGTTGTTCGAGGACGTGCGCCATGTGGTGGGAAGTGCCGACATATCCGCAGCCAACCTGGAGTCTCCGCTGACCCTCCGCCCCCACCTCGACGCCCGTCCCTTCGCGCTGGAGGCCGATCCGGCCGCAGCCCGGTCACTGGCGACTGCAGGATTCGACCTGGTCGGCATCGCCAACAACCACTCCGGCGATGCGGGTCGCCTGTCGATTCTCGACACGATCGAAGCGGTGGAAAAGGCCGGAATGGCAGCGGTAGGCGGGGGCGAGCAGCTGGAGGAAGCCTATTCGGTGCAGATGTTCGAGCGCAACGGTCTCAAGGTGGGGTTCGCGGCATTTGACGCGACACGGGCCGGGACCTCTGCTACCGGCGACGCCCCTGGGATCGCCCATTGGGATGAGGCAAGAGTCCGAACCACCATCGAGGAGATGGAGGCGTGGGCCGATCTTGTCATCGTCGGTTTGCACGGTGGTGTGGAGCACTACCGGGAAAACGATCCCGGCATGGCAGTGCTGGGCGGCAAACTCGCCGGGTGGGGCGTCGATATCGTCTGGGGACACGGGTCCCACGTCACACAACCGGTCTACGTGACGGCGGGGACCGGGGGCCGTCCCACCATCATCGCCACCAGTCTCGGGAACTTCCTATTCGATCAATCCGCCGCCGGGACCCAGGAAGGGGCCGTGCTCGAGGTGCTGGCCGACCGCCAGGGAGTACTGGCCTATCGGGAAGGAACGGCAAATCATCACGATCGGCGCGTGCATTTTGACGGTTGGGCGGTACCGAAGGGCGATGCCGTACTGTTCGGGCTCGAGTGGTGGAATCTGGTCAGGACTCCAACACTTGCCGCGGTCGAAGCTACTTCCTTTCCGCCGGAAGGCTTCACGGGTGGCGATGTCGTAGCAGCTGCCGCCGGGGATGCCACCGGCGACGGTCGCCGGGATGTCGTCATCTCCCACCGCCGGCCGTACGAGGCAAACGACGTCAATCGCCAGTTCCCAAACCGTCAATGGGCGGACGCCGACGGGAGGAGCGCCCATCTGGGCGTCTACAGGTCGGATGACCTGCGTGAGGTGTGGGTGGCCGGGACGCTCTTCCGACCGGTTGCTCGCTTGGCGGTCTGCGACGGGTCCATCGCCCTGGCCTTCGACTCCCTCGACGATTCGGGCGTCTTGGCCACCGGTGGTTGGGTGTGGCAGGGGTTTGGCTTCACGGTTCCGGCCGAGCTGGCCGGACCGGGGACGCCGGGCTGCAGTGACGTCGACGGAGATGGGAGTCTCGATCCGGTGATTCTGGACCGAAAGTGAGTATGGGGTGACTCAGTTTGGAGCAACGACCGGAAGACATTTCGGAAGGACGGATCCAGCCGGGAGTCGCACGGGCCTCAGAGGGGAGCCGGAAGTGAAGCAGATATTCGTCGTCCTGATGGTGTTCGCGATGATCGTCGCGTCCTGCACGGACAAGACCCAGGAAACCAGCACGACACCATCTACCACCCAGTCGACATCGCGGAGTTCCTCGACGACCGGGACGTTGCCGCCGACCACCACGATCGCCGAGGGACCCCCCCTTGACTCAGTCACAGGAATGGTTCCCGGATCGCCGGGAGCCTTTGCTTCGCTTCCGATCGTCCCGCTCATAGAGGACGGGCCGGCCTACCCGGGGCCTTCGCTACCGGCGACGATCGACGGGGTGCTCAAGCCCGATTGGCTGACCCTCGAACCGGAGATAAGCACCACTCTGCTGGCACAAGGCTTCGTCGTCGTGCCCGACGGTTACCGGCAGTTTCAGCATGCCTATGCCAGCTACCTCTACGAAGGTCAGGTGTTCTTCGTGACCACCGACGCCGGATATCACTTCCTGCACCTGGCGTTTTCGAAGCTCCTGCGCGATGTCGAACAGGAAGCGCTTCTACCGATCCTCCAGGACTTGGTCTTCGGGTTGGTTGAGGCGGGGCGGGAACAGACCGCCCAACTGGAAGGTACCGACCTGGCCGAAGCAGCGTCCCGCGCCGAGCAGGTGTTCGAGGCAACCGCCACTCTGCTCGAGCTCGACATCGGTCCGATCGGGCCGCTGGCTCAGCAAGAAGTTGAGCTGGCGCTCGAGGCTGCCCAGCTGACCAGGTCTCCGACCACCAGCTACGGAGAGTGCCGGCCGCTGGTATCGCTCGTCAACTGCGTGGACTACAGCCTCTTCAAGCCACGCGGCCACTACACCCGCAACGAGGAACTCGAGCGGTATTTCCGGGCGATGTCGATGCTCGGTCAGGCTTCGTTCTTCGTTCACGACGCGAACTCGTTGCAGATCGGGGCACTGGCCTCGCTACCGCTCGTCCGCGACGCCGCGCTGGCCGAGGCCTGGCGGCTGGTCTACGAGCCGACCGCCTTCATGGTGGGGGTCGCCGACGACTACACACCGTTTGAGCTGGCCGATGTCGCAGACGACACCGTGCCCGGTTGGCGCGAGAATCCCGTCGCCCTCACGGATCCGGCCGTTCTCGCCGAGATTGCCGATGGACTGGCGACGCGGCGTCCCGTCGGAATCGACCCGGAGAATGCAGCCGTCCGCATCATGGGGGTTCGGTTCGTTCTTGACTCCTACATCTACGACCAGTTGCGATTCCCACATGTTGGCGACCCACCATCGGGTCGCGTGTACTCGACCGCTCTCGATCTGGCCGCGGTGTTTGGGTCGGATCTCGCCTACCGCGAGTTGGAAGCCAGGGGGGATACCGAATTCACCAACTTCGATAGCCAGTTCGCCGCCATGCAGGGTCTGGTTCGGAGCAGGGGAGCCGGCGACTGGGCGGGTACGGTCTACGACGCCTGGCTGTATGCCATTCAACCGGTCCTCGTGCCCCACGGCGAGGCTTACCCGGACTTCATGAGGACACCGGCGTGGGAAGCGAAAAGCCTGCAGACCGGTCTGGGCTCCTACGCAGAGCTGAAACACGACACGATCCTCTACGCCAAGCAGTCGTTTGCCGCGGAGGGCGGATTCGAGCCGATGGATGAACCTCCCCGCCACTGGGTAGAACCCGATCCGGTGGCCTGGCAACGAATGGCGTCGGTCGTCGGACTCTTGCAGGATGGACTGAGGGAACGGGGTCTGGTGACATCGGGCGATGACCGCGATGTGCTCATGACGAGTGTCCGAGGAATGCTGCAACGGTTGGCCGGCATCGCCGGCGATGAGCTCGACGGACTGCCCATCTCCCAGGCCGACAACGACTGGCTCGAGGGCATCGGATCAGTTTTCGAGGCGTTGTGGATCCAGACTTCCGATTGGGACGAAACCATCGGGATGCCATCGGCCGACGACACCGATGCCGCCCTCATCGCCGACATCATGCGCTCGACGCTCGGATATCTCGAGATTGGGACCGGTCGCGTCGATCGGATAATGGTCTTGGTCCCGAACGACGCCGGGAACTTCCAGGTTGCAGTCGGAGGCGTGTACTCGTACTACGAGTTCTGGCAAGAGGCCGAACTCGGTCGGTTGACCGATGAGGAGTGGCGGGCGATGCTCGACTCCGGCGATGCGCCAGAACGGCCCCCCTGGCAATCGCCCATCTTCGGTGGTGCCGCACCGCCACCGGCGGCCGGATTGGCCGGGGGATTGTTCTGTCGGGACGTGGAGGCTGCCGGCTTTTCGTTCGGGCAGTCGCTGGCGTACTGGGTTCGCGAGGGCAGACCATCGAGGATGGATGCCGACGGAAACGGCATACCGTGTNNACCGTGTGAGACCGTATACCCGGCCGGGGAAGTGGCCGGGGTCATCTGGTTCGATCGCTAGCAGCCTTCCGAAGACCAGTTCATGGACCGAAGCCCTCTCTGCAAGATCCGGTGTTTGTAAGCGAAGATTCACCCTAAAGAGCAGTCACACGCGGTACGGTGTTAGTGGCAACGGTGCGCTCGAGTGCCCCCAGCGCCGCACACCAACTTCCCATGCCTTCGGGCATAGGAGTGCGGTTCGCCTCCCAGCCTCGAGCCGCCGTTGCCATTTGTTCCGGGTTTCAGAGCTCGGGTTTCGTGCGAAGTGGGAGGTCGAGCACCAAGCGTCGAGGCCCTGGCCCCGCCGGCATCGAGCTCAAACGGTGGCCGGTGCTTGGTCGAGTCAGGCAACGTCGCCCAGGCGGGCCGTCTCCTCTCGGAGGCGGGCCAGTGCGGCCCGTTCGATCTGGCGAACCCGTTCGCTGCTCAGTTCGAGGGCATCTGCGACCTCTTTGAGAGGTCGCGGGCGCCCGTCGTGCAGGCCAAAACGGAGCGACAGAACGGTCGCCTCCCGTTCCGGGAGTTGGCTCAGCGAGCGCATGATGGTCTCCTGGACTTCCAGCTCCTCGACGGTGCGAGCCGGATCGTCCACCTCGTCGTCCTGGATGAAGTCACCCAGGATGGCTCCGTCCTCGCCGATCGGCGCCTCGAGCGACGCGACCGTGTCGGTGGCGTCCAGCGCCTGCTTGACGCGCAGTATGTCGATGCCCGTCTCTTCGGCAATCTCTTCCGGGGTGGGAAGCCGGCCTCGATCGGCGGCCAGACCGTGCTGAGCCGCCCGGACCGTGCCCAGGATGTCGTGCAGGTGAACCGGGATGCGTACGGTGCGCGACTGCTGGGCGATCGCTCGGGTAATCGCCTGGCGGATCCACCAGGTGGCGTAGGTGGAGAACTTGAACCCCTTGCGCCAGTCAAATTTCTCGACGGCGCGGATCAAGCCCAGATTGCCTTCCTGGATGAGGTCCAGCAGATCCATGCCGGACACGTTGGCGTAACGCCGGGCGTTGGAAACCACGAGTCGCAGGTTGGCCGTCAAGAATTCGCTTTGTGCCTCCCGACCGTCTCGCACGGCGCGTTGCAGCCGCGTCCTCTCCTTGGAGTCGTCTACCTCGCCGGCCTCGAGGGTCTTGCCGGCCTTGTGACCGGCCTCGATCCGTTGTGCGAGCTCTACCTCCTGGTCGGCGGTCAGTAGGTCAAACGCGCCGATCCCGGCCAGGTACTGGTTGACCAGATCCGGCGTCAGTCGGCCGCGATCGTCCAAAAGGTCGCTGCCGGAGTGGCGTTGCCCTGTCGTCATGCGCTCCCCAATATCATTCTGCACCTCTACGAACGCATGTTCGAGAGGTTTTTGTTCCCTGAACTCTTATGAAACCTAGATTCGTCTAGCTGCATTCCCACTCTTAGTACGGTGCCGAACGGGCTTTGGATCGCGGCGGGAAAGGCCATTCTTCACATTGAGACGTTCCGGCGATCGTTACAGTTCCCGGCATGGGAGTAACAGTTCCGGTAGATGTGCCGATGCTCGGAGACGAACGCCACAAGAACTGGGCGAAAGTCGTGTACTCGGTCGACGACTCGAAAGACTCCGGTTGGGCGTTCGAAGGAGACTTCATCGCCGTCGGCGGTATCCAGGACGTTCCGGCAGGTTCGGTGTTGATCGTGTACGGAGAAAGAGGTTCCCGAGCCAATCCGCAGGTCGCCGCCCAGGTCTTCACCGTCAATGCAGATGCCACCCTCAGCTCGCAGGCTTCGGCGCGGGGTCGAGCTTGGGCTCGGACGCTGCGCGACACGGTGAGCGAATTGCTGTCGGAAGCAGCGGAGCATCCTCCCGGTCGACGGGATTGGAGTCCGGAACTGATGCTGTTCGCCGATCAGGCGCTGGTGGAAGAGCTGCGGCGCCGCGGACACGACATCGACCTCGACTGATCGGCTGTCTTCCCCGAGGTGGTTGTCGAGGTTCGGCCGCCACTCGCCGATCGTCATTCACGGGAGGGCTCGACCGTCGTGGTGTCGAGTGTGACGGAATGACCGGCACGGCAGCGAGAGCGGACCCTGATCTACCTATTCGCCGGGAGCCCTCGGAGCCTCAACCGACCAGGGCGCGGATCTGGCGAATGGCCACGATGACCGACGCAACGTCGTCGACGCCATCCAAAGCGAGCGATCGCATGAAGCGGGTGAGCCGATCGTGGGACTTGCCTCTCGTTGCCAGGTAGGACTCCATGGCTTCCTGGGGGGTAGCTTCGGGGGAGGCTTCGCTCAACACCCGCTCGGCCAATTCCCGCCTGAGGTCGAGCAGATCTTCCTCCACGGTCTGGATGGCTCGACGGTGCCATCGGGAAGCGGCGGGGAGTTGGTCGACCCGCGCCTCGAGCCAATTGACCCCGAACAGCTGACCCAGCAAGAAGAAGACCCGGGCCACGTACCGGATCGGACGGCCGCTGATGTGTCCGAGTTCGATGATGTCCGGCGCATGGGCCAATTCGCCCTGGTAGGCGTGTCGTCGGGCGACGGGTTCGGGAACCCCCTGATCGACGAGTTGCCGCACGACCAGTTTCCGTTCCGTTCTCCATTGAACCGGACCGATGTCCGGAAGCGCGTCGGAGATCTCTTGGAACGCTCCTCGTGCCGATGCGATGGCGCCGGCCATTGGTTCGGCGGTGGGGTGGGCCAGGTGCCATCTGGAGATGGATTCGACGAGCCAGTCGACACCTTCCATCAGTTCGCTCTGCAAGCCCGGCTCGATGGTTCCTACCAATCCTTCGATCGCATCCCAACGTTCCTCGGCGCCCGTGACCTCACGAGCGATCCGGTAGCTTCGCACCACGTCGGCGGGTTCCTTCCCGGTCTCGGCGGTGAGTCGCGACACGAAGGTGATCCCTTCGGAGTTCAGAACCTCGTTGGCGACCATCGTCGCGATGAGCTCCCGCCGTAAGGGATGGCGGGAAGCCAGGTCCGGGAATCGTTCGATGACCGGAGCGGGGAAGTAGTCGGGCAGATCGGAATCGAACGTCGGCCACTCAGGGAGATCTGAGTCGAGGAGCGCATCGGTCAGGCTGCGCTTGGCGTAGGCGAGCAAGACGGCCAACTCCGGACTGGTCAAGCCGTGTCCCGACCGCACGCGTTCGGTGATGTCGTCGGAGGTAGGCAGCTGTTCGATGTGCCGGTCGAGCAACTCTTCGCGCTCGAGGCTCTGCATGAGATCCTCGTATGCCTCGAGACGGCCGGCAGAAGCCTCGACCTCCTGAGAGAGAATCTGGGCTTGCAGGAAGTTGTCGTACAGAATCGCCTCCACGACGTTTTCGGCAACTGCCGCTACCAGTTCGTCTCTGGCGGCTCGGTCGAGGTCGCCTTTCTCCTCGGCCATGCCCAGGAGGATCTTGAGGTTGACTTCCCGGTCGGAGCAGTGGACCCCGCCGGAGTTGTCGATGAAGTCGGTGTTCACCCGGCCGCCGGCCATCGCGTACTCGATCCGGCCCCGCTGGGTCAAGCCCAGATTGCCCCCCTCTCCGATGATCTTGCAGCGAAGCTCCCGTCCGTTGACGCGGACTGCATCGTTGGTTCGATCGCCGGCTACCTCATGAGACTCGTCGGCGGCCTTCACGTAGGTGCCGATACCGCCGTTCCAGAGAAGATCGACCGGGGCCTGCAGGATGATCTTGATCAACTCGTCGGGAGTCAGAGCCGCAGCTTCGGTTCCGAGTACCTCCTGCATCTGCGGGGTGAGGTCGATGCGTTTGGCGGTACGGGGGAACACACCGCCGCCTTCCGACAGGAGCCCTCGGTCGTAGGAGTCCCAGTTGGACCCGGGAAGCTCGTAGAGGCGCTTTCGTTCGGCGAAACTCGCGGCCGGATCAGCCTCGGGGTCGACGAAGATGTGACGGTGGTCGAAGGCGGCTACCAGTCTGATCTGTTCGGACAGGAGCATGCCGTTGCCGAACACGTCTCCCGACATGTCACCGATGCCGACCACGGTGAACGGTTCCTTGTCGACGTCCCGACCCAGCGACCGGAAATGCCATTTCACGGACTCCCAGGCCCCGCGGGCGGTGATGCCCAGTTCCTTGTGGTCGTATCCTGCGGACCCTCCTGAAGCGAACGCGTCGCCGAGCCAGTACCCGTACTCGGCGGCAACCTCGTTGGCGGCGTCGGAGAAGGTAGCCGTACCTTTGTCCGCCGCCACTACCAGATAGGGATCCTCGTCGTCGAGGACTCGCACGTTGGGAGGATGCACCACCCGGCCCCCCACCAGATTGTCCGTGACGTCGAGTAGTCCGCGAATGAACACCAGGTAGGCGCTCTTGACGGCTTCCTTCAGCCCTGCCGGCTCGACGGAGCTTCGAAGCACGAATCCGCCTTTCGAGCCGGTGGGTACGATGACGGCGTTCTTGGTCATCTGTGCCTTCATCAGGCCGAGAACCTCAGTCCGGTAGTCCTCGCGCCTCGTCGACCAGCGCAAACCGCCGCGCGCCACCCTTCCGCCCCGCAGGTGGATACCTTCGATCTCCAATGCGTGCACGAAGATCTCGTAGAGGGGGTAGGGCTTCGGCATGCCGGGGACCGAAGCGGAGTGCAGCTTGAAGCTCAGCGATTGACACCCGGGACGGAAAGCGTTGGTGCGGACGGTCGCTTCGATCAGTCCGAGGAAGCCGCGCAGTATGCGGTCCTGGTCCAGCGACTGGACCTTTTCCAGGTCGGCGAGGATGTCCTCTCGCAGGGGGCCGGCGTCTCCGGCTGCTTGATTGGTGGCGAAGCGGGCTTCAAACAGTGCGACCAGTTTGGCGGCGATGCCGGGATGGGCGGCGAAGGCTTCGTTTATGTATTCGATCGTGAATCCCGGGCCGACCCGCTTCCAGTAGGTGCGATAGGCGCGCAGGATCCCGACCTGCCGGTGGTTCAAATCGCTGAGGACGATCAGACGGTTCAACGAGTCCGATTCCGCCCGACCGTGGATGATGGCCTCGATCGTTGCGGCTATGCGATCCGCGCCCTTTTCGAGGTCGAGTGGGCGGTGGTCGGCGCCCAGCACGCCGAAATCGTGGATGAACGTGGTCTGGTTGCCGCCCATCAGCCGGACCGGGATTTCCTCGATGACATAGAGCCCGAGGTCTTCCAGAATCGGCATCAGGTCGGAAAGGGGGCGCTTGCCCTCCAATCGGTAGATGGCAACCCGGGTGAGTTGTTCACCCGGCCCGGGTTCGTTTTGGAGGCCTACTACCACCCGGCGGTCTTCGGAGAGCTCGTCGAGGCGAAGGATGTCTCCGGGCGTGAGATCCGGTGGCACCGAGGTGGTGTAGTACTCGGGGAACCGGTCGACCCATTTCTCGGCCAGCTGCCTGCCCCGGTCTTGGCCGAATCGAGAAATGATGATGTCTGTAACCCGGTCCTGCCAGTTCCTGGTCAGTGCCACGACCTCGTTTTCCAGCTCCGTGAAGGAGACGGCGGGGATCTCTCCCTCCGAGACCCACACCGTGAAGTGGATGCGGGCCGCCCCGGTATCTCCCAGCGCCAGGCGGTAGTCGACGGAGCTACCTTTGAACCGATCTCTGAAGAGCTTCTGGAGCCTCTTGCGCAGTTCGGCGTTGAACCTGTCGCGCGGCAACGAAACGAGGAGTGATACGTTTCTGTGCAGGAGGTCGCGACGCACGAAGAGTTTGACGTGCTGACCTTCCTCCAGGGTCAAGAGTCCGGCGATGCTCCGTTGGATGTCGGCGGTTGGAGTGGCGAACAGTTCGTCCTTGGGGAAGCTCTCGAAGAGCTGGATGGCCAGCTTGTGGTCGTGAGAGCCCTCGATGAGATCCTCGCCTTCGATGATCTGATCGAGTTTTCGGTGGAGCAGCGGAATCTGGGTGGCGCGGGTCATGTACGTCTTCGAGGTGAACAGGCCGATGAGTCGCGCCTCGCCGACCACCTCACCGTCGGGCCCCAGGTGACGGACTCCGATGTAGTCCATCTTGACGCGCCGGTGAACGGTGGAGAGCCGGTTGGTCTTGGTGATCACCAATAGCCCTCCCTTCTCATACCTCTGCTGCAGAGCGTCAGGAAGCCGGCTCATCGGCACCGGCGTGGCGAACGCCGATTGATGGTGCTCGGCCAGAAGCCCCAGTCCCGAACCGGGGACCACGGACAGTGCTCGCTCGCTCCCGATCCCGGTGATGCGGTACTCACGGAAGCCCAGGAAGACGAAGTTGCCGTCGAGCAGCCAGCGCAGGAACGCCGTCGTCTCGTAGACCTCTTCGGTCGGATAACGAGCGCGGCCCGCCTCGGCAACCCCGACCATGCGGTCGATCGACCTGGTCATCGGCTCGAAGTCACGAACAACGGCGTGGATATCGGAGAGGACGCCATCGAGCTGTGCTTGCAGGTGGGCCGCTTCCTCCTCGTCCAGCGATCGATCCAGTTCGTAGTGTTGGACCGATTCCCTCTGCTGAGCGCGGCGGGCGTGGGTGACTTCGATGAGGGTGCCCGCCTCGTCTCGAACAACGCCGATGACCGGATGCAAAACGCGTTGGACGGCGATGCCGTGGGCCTGGATCTCGGCCGTGATGGAATCCACGAGGAACGGCGCATCATCGACCACCAGTTCCACCACCGACGTGCCGGTTTCGTACCCATGAGCCTCCACCGAGGGGGTGAAGACCCGGACCGCCCGGACTCCGTCCGGGCGGACCTTGATGAACTGGTAGAGATTCTCGACTTGGTCGTAGCACTCGTCGGCGGTCAAGCGAGCGCCAGCGTCCTCCGGAAATCGGCGAACGAATGCTTCGGCAAATGCAGAGAGCGTAGGAAGATCGTCTTCCGGTGCACGCCGGCCCACCAACTCCATGACGGTGGTCAGCATGGTGTCTTCCATGGCCGCTTTCCTCCCGGTCACGTCGCTACGTTACCGCCCTCCGTTGACCTCGGGGACACGCCGGAGCGTGATTGGGCGCCAATTGCCGGTAGTGGGAGACCCGGGAGCGGAGACTCGCGACCTGCAGGCGCCTATCCTCGCCGAGAAACGGAATGTGACACGAGGTCTCAATGAAACGACAACTCATCAAACATGTGTTGCAGCGCGACGATATCGGCTCCACGGTCGAGGTTGCCGGTTGGATTCGCACCCGACGAGACTCAAAGGGCGGCTTCTCGTTTCTCGAGATGAACGATGGTTCGAGCTTTGACGGGCTGCAGGTCATAGCGGATGGTTCGTTGCCCAACTACCAGTCGGAAATCCAGCAACTCCACATCGGGGCGGCGGCGTCGGTTGTTGGTGAACTGGTCGAATCGCCCGGTGCCGGGCAGCGGATAGAACTGCGGGCGACCGAGATCGTGGTCCACGGGTGGGCGGATCCTGAGTCCTATCCCCTCCAGAAGAAGCGCATTTCGTTCGAACGCTTGCGCGAACTGGCTCACCTACGACCTCGAACCAACACTTTTGGCGCCGTAGCGCGGATCCGCAACGCGTTGGCCGCCTCAACTCATCGCTTCTTCCAGGACCGCGATTTTCTCTACCTTCACACGCCGATCATCACCGGCAGCGACGCGGAAGGGGCCGGCGACATGTTCCGCGTTACCACCTTCGACCCGGCGTCGCCTCCTAGGACCGAGGATCATCAGGTCGACTACTCACAAGACTTCTTCGGGAGACCGACCTTTCTGACCGTGAGCGGTCAGCTCGAGGCCGAGACCTACGCGAGCGCATTGAGCAACGTCTACACGTTCGGTCCTACCTTCAGGTCGGAGAACTCCAATACCCGACGTCATCTCGCCGAGTTCTGGATGATCGAACCGGAGATGGCATTTGCCGACAACCACGACAACGCCGACCTGGCGGAGGAATACCTGCGGTACTTGTTCCGAGGGTTGCTGGACGACCATTCCCGGGACCTCGATTTCTTCAACCAATGGGTAGACGAAGGGTTGATCGACCGGCTCACCTCGGTAGCCGACCGAGAGTTCGAACGGATCACGTACGGGGAAGCGATAGACGTCCTGCAGAAAGCCGAAACGCAGTTTGATTTCCCGGTGCAGTGGGGAAGTGACCTGCAGTCCGAGCACGAACGATATCTGACCGAAGCGGCCTTCGGCCGGCCGGTGATCGTGACCGACTACCCGTTCGACATCAAGGCGTTCTACATGCGGCGTAACGACGACCACACGACGGTTGCAGCGCTCGACGTGCTGGTTCCCGGTGTCGGTGAGATCATCGGAGGTAGCCAGCGCGAAGAGCGCCTCGAGGTGCTGGCCGACAGTCTCGAGCGCAAGGGCCTGGATGCCGCCGACTACTGGTGGTACGCGGACCTGCGGCGGTTTGGGAGTGTCCCCCATGCCGGGTTTGGGCTGGGATTCGAGCGCCTGGTGCAGTTCTCGACCGGGATGCAGAATATCCGGGACGTGATCGCGTTTCCCCGCACTCCGCACAACGCCGAGTTCTAGGGGTCGATGTCCGCGTCGCTCGCCGCGTGCTGCCTGCCGGCCTGCCGCTTGGTGCTTGCTGCTCGCAGCTCGAAGCTCACGCCCGTTAGTGTGAATCGTCATGCCGCTGGTCGAAGCCCGCTCACTCACGAAGAGGTTCGGTGACCTCACCGCCGTCGACGCCATCGACTTCGATGTGGCGCAGGGCGAGTCTTTCGGGTTTCTGGGGCCGAACGGAGCCGGCAAGACATCGGCCATGCGGATGATCGGCGCCGTGAGCCCCGTTACCGACGGCTACCTCCGGGTCCTCGGTATGGACCCGGCCACCGAGGGTCCCGAGATTCGCCGGCGGCTGGGCGTCGTGCCGCAGGAGGACACCCTCGACACCGAGCTGTCGGTGGCCGAGAACCTCCTCATCTATGGGCGCTACTTCGATCTTCCCCGCCCGCTGATCAGAGAGCGGATTGCCGAGTTGCTCGATTTCACGGAGCTGGCAGAACGGCGCGACGACAAAGTCGAGCCGCTTTCCGGAGGGATGAAACGGCGATTGACCATTGCCCGGGCATTGATCAACCAGCCGGAGTTGTTGATCCTCGACGAACCGACCACCGGGCTCGACCCGCAGGCCCGCCACGTGCTTTGGGACCGCCTCTACCGGCTCAAACAGCAGGGTGTCACCTTGATCATCACCACGCACTACATGGACGAAGCCGAGCAGCTGTGTGACCGCCTGGTGATCATGGACAAGGCCAAGATCGTCGCCGAAGGCTCGCCACGGCAGCTGATCGAGGAGCATTCGAGCCGGGAGGTGGTGGAGATGCGCTTTCCCGTCGGCGTGCAGGAAACGATCGTCGATCGCCTGGACGGTCTAGCCAAGCGGACCGAGGTGCTACCCGACCGGGTGCTGCTCTACACCGATGACGGCGATGACTCTTCGACCGGAGTGCACGAGCGGGGCTTGCACCCGGAGACCTTGGTGGTGCGCCGGTCCACGCTGGAAGACGTGTTCTTGCGGCTCACCGGTCGGACGCTGGTCGACTGATGGCCGTCCCGACCGTCGCCCGCGTGATCGAGGCCCATGCCCTCGTGTACCGGCGGACCTGGCGGGGGAGTGTGATCTCCACGTTCTTCAGCCCGGTGCTGTACCTGGTTGCCATGGGGATCGGCCTCGGCTCTCTGGTCGATCAGGGTGCCGGACGGGCCGATCTGGGAGGGTTGACCTACCTGGCCTTCCTGGCGCCCGGATTACTGGTGGCGACGGCGATGCAAACCGGAGCCGGCGACGGGTCGTGGCCGGTGATGGCCGGTATCAAGTGGACCAAGACCTACCACGCCACCCTGGCGACTCCGGTGGGCGTCCGGGATCTGGTGATCGGCCACCTCGGCTGGGTGGCTGTGCGGCTGACCTTCGTCTCCGTGGTGTTCGTGGCGATCATGGTCGCCTTCGGTGCGGTGGAATCTTGGGCGGGGATGGCGGCCGTCGTTCCGGCGGTCCTCACCGGATTGGCCTTTGCTGCGGCCACCAGTGCCTACGCGGCGTATCTGGATACCGATACCGGGCTTTCGACGTTGTTCCGTTTCGGCATCGTTCCGATGTTCCTGTTCTCGGGAACGTTCTTTCCCGTCTCCCAGCTGCCGGACTGGCTGGAGCCTCTGGCCAACCTCGTGCCGCTGTGGCACGGCGTCGAACTCGCTCGAGGTTTGGCGTTGGGAACCGGCACAACCTGGTCGCCATGGATCCATACCGCCTACCTGGCTGCCTGGATCGTCGGCGGCACGGCGGTCGCCTTCCGCACCTTCGGGGGGAAGCTTCGCCAATGACCTCCGGAACCCTGGTCTCGCGCGTTGTGCCGGCTGCCGTTCTCGGCGGTCGACGGGCTCGCCATCTGCTGGAGAGGAACTTCCTCGTCTACCGCCGAATGTGGGTCGTGGTGCTGTCCGGATTCTTCGAACCGCTGTTCTATCTGTTCTCGATCGGGATCGGTATCGGTGAACTGGTCGGCAACGTCACCGGTCCCGACGGGCGACCCGTCTCCTACGCGGCGTACGTGGCTCCCGCCCTGCTGGCCTCGGCGGCCATGAACGGGGCGGTGTACGAATCGACGTTCAACATCTTCTTCAAACTCAAATACGCAAGGACCTACGACGCCATTCTGGCCACCCCCTTGGCGCCCGGCGACATCGCCGTCGGCGAGATCGTGTGGTCTCTGATACGCGGCGCCTTGTATGCGGCCGCGTTCATGGTGGTGATGGCCGTGATGGGGCTCATGCCGTCGGCATGGGGAATCCTTTCTTTGCCGGCCGCTCTCTTGATCGGCTTTGCCTTTGCGGCGGCCGGCATGGCGGCCACCTCGTTCATGCGCAGCTGGCAGGATTTCGATCTCGTGCAGCTGGTCACCTTGCCGCTCTTCCTGTTCTCGGCGACCTTCTATCCCCTTGACGTCTACCCCGAGTGGTTGCAGTGGGTAGCCCAGACGTCGCCGCTCTATCACGGGGTGTCGGTGATCCGTGCCCTCACCCTCGGCAACCTCGATTGGTCCCTCATCTGGCATGTGACTTTCCTGGCGGCCATGGGCCTGATCGGCTTGGCAATCACCGCCCGCCGCCTGGAGAAGATGCTGGTGTCGTAGGCCCGCCGACAATCCCGAACTTGCGTGAGAAACCCGCGCATACCGCAGGTAAGTCACGCCGGAACGGGTTGGGCCGGAGGATGAACTCGGACACCTGCACCGGATCGTCGCCAGAACGCACCGGTCGCGTCAGTCACTCAACGATCGAGATCGTTCAAGAGCTCGATCGCCGCCTCGATGGCAATCGACTGTTGATCCTCTCGGCTGATCGTGGCAGTGCAACTGCCGATCTGGCCTTCGTACCAGCCGAACTGCGTATGATTGCCGCCTTCGACGCTGACCAGTTCAGTGTCCTCAGGGAGACGAACGGTGGCGGCGAGCACCTCGTCGGGAGTCGATATGCAATCCCGGGTTCCGAACACCACCACGACATCCTGTCCTGTGTTCCGGAGGCTGGTGTTTGCCCCCGGATATGCTCCCCAGAGGACGACACCGTCGATGTCCGGGCGGTGGTTGTTGGCGAACTGGGCGGCCATGGCACCCCCCAGCGAATGTCCGCCGATCACCCAGGTGACGATCTCGGGGTGGGCGACGATGACCGCCTCGGCTCGATTGGGCGACAGAACGGCCATGTTGAGCGGCATCGGCACCACCACAGCCAGGTACCCCTGCTCGGCGATATCCCGAGCGGCCGGAGCGTACGAAACCGGGCTCACCCGGGCGCCTGGGTAGAAGATGAAACCGGTGGTGGTCTCGGCGGCGGGAGTGAACGTCAGCCACGGGTCCTCTTCCACCACGACGGTCTCGCTGCTGATCAACGAGTCCTCTGCCTGGTCGAGAGGTCCCAGGGGGATCAAGAACCAGACCAGCACGGCGAGCACCGCGAAGGCGATGGTCAGAACCAGCCACCGCAAGGTACGACGCATGGTTGCCCCCGTTGTTTGCCCTTGCATGATGCCAAGTCCGGATCGGTATGAGAAGCGCCGTCGCTACTCGTTGCCGAACTCCAGCAGTTCCGGAGTGTGGCCGGTGGCTTCCAGAAATCCGAGCAACCCTTTGGTGGAGATTGCGGTGGTCTTTGTGTTATCGAGGGGGTGGAAGTTGAGCGGTTCGATCTCCAGCATTCTCCGGTCGAGCACCACCTGGACGGCTTGAGTGTCATCGTTGATGGCGCCGAACGGCGTCACCGCTCCCGGAATGACCCCCAGGTAGCGCATCAAACGGTCGGAGCTGCCGAAGGAGAGGCGCCCCGCATCGAGTCTTTGACCCAGCTCCTTCAGGTCGATGTCCCGATCCTCGAGGGCGACCACCAGCCACATGCGGCCCTTCTTGTTCCTCAAGAACAGGCTTTTTGAGTGGGCGCCGGGCAATTGGCCGCGCAGCCGCCGCGCCTCGTCGACGGTGAAGACGGCCGGATGCTCGACGGTGCTCGTCTGGATGCCCAGATCGTCCAGGTATTGGATCAACTGGTCGGGTGTGGTCGGGGCGGATGAGTCGGTCACTGCGCGCACCCTAGTGCAACGTCCGGTCACCGGCGGTGGGCATCGCCGCGAAACGCAAGAATGGGTCCATGGCGACTGCGGACGTGGTGGTGTGCGGCGCCGGCATTGCCGGTGTGGCAACCGCGTATTTTCTGACCGTAGAACTCGGCGTCGAGCGGGTCGTGCTGTGCGACCCCCGTCCACCCCTCACGCTCACGTCGGACAAGTCGACCGAGTGCTACCGGAACTGGTGGCCGAACGAACCGATGGTCGCCTTGATGAACCGTTCCATCGACCTCCTCGATGGGATGGTCGAGGAATCCGGCAACGCCTTCCACCTCAATCGGCGCGGGTATCTGTATGTCACGGCCGACCGCGACCGGGCTCGTTCCCTCGAGACCGTCGCAACGGCGATCTCGGAGCTTGGTGCCGGCGCCTTGCGCATCCATGCAGGCAGATCGTCGGACCCGGCCTATCGGCCCGACGATCGGCGAGGAGCCGACCTCATCACCGATCGGCGGCTGGTCCGGACCTACTTCCCGTTTCTGACCGACCAGACCGTCGCCGCTTTGCACGTTCGCCGGGCTGGATGGTTCAGTGCCCAGCAGCTCGGGGAGTATCTGCTCGGCAGAGCGAAGGACGCCGGACTCACTCTTCTGCCTCGCCGGTTGACGGCCGTTGAGACCGACGGGGGCAGAGTGAAATCGGTGACCCTCGATGACGATACGACAATCCGGACCGGAAGTCTCGTGAACGCCGCCGGGCCGCTGATCCGTGACGTGGCGGCACTCATGGGTGAAGAACTCCCGGTAACGTCCGAGCTTCATCTCAAGGTCGCCTACAGGGAGCACCGGCGGGTGATCCCCCCCGATGCTCCGATGCTGATCTGGAACGACCCCCAGCAGATCGACTGGTCGTCTGAGGCAGCCGAGTATCTCGGCGAGGATCGGCAGACACGGTTCTTGCTCGACAGACTCCCCGCGGCCTGTCACGGCCGGCCGGAAGGCGCTCCGGAATCGCCTTATGTGCTGGCCCTGTGGGAGTACCGCCGCCGGGTCATGCAACCGGTCTGGCCGGTTCCGATCGATCCGATGTACCCGGAGGTGGTGATGCGGGGGATGAGCACGATGATCCCCGGTCTATCCGTCTACAGGGACCGGATGCCGTATTCGACGGTGGACGGCGGCTACTACACGAGAACGGCCGAGAACCGTCCTCTGATCGGACCTATGGCCACCTCCGGCGCATTCATCTTGGGGGCGCTGTCGGGGTTCGGGGTGATGGCCGCCGCTGCGGCCGGGGAGCTCGTGGCCCGCCACGTGACCGGCGAACCGCTTCCCGGTTACGCGCCGGCCTTTCAGCTCTCTCGCTATGAGGATCCTGCCTACCTGGACGGCATCACGGAGACCATCGAAGACGGTGGCCAGCTCTGAGCTCAAGCGTTGCGGATCTCGATGGGTGGGAGATTCCCGGCCGGGACGAACCCGAAGACCCATCCGTAGAAGAAGAGCTCGGCCTCGGCCGACCGCTCGATGTTCTCCGCCCTCCGAAAGCCGTGACCTTCGCCCTCGAAGGCCAGGTAGGCGTAGGGCACGCCTCTGCGATCCAGAGCCTCAACCATCCTCTCGGCCTGATCGGGGGGGACCACCTCGTCGTCGAGGCCCTGCAAGATCAGCATCGGCCTCGACAGCTGGTCGGCGTGGTATGCGGGTGAGCGTTCCCGGTACAGGTCCGCCGCTTCCGGATACGGGCCGACCATCGAATCCATGTAGCGGGATTCGAACTTGTGGGTCTCCTCGGCCAGCGCGGCGATGTCGGCCACTCCGAAGTACGAAGCCCCGGTGGCAAACTCATCATGGAACGTGAGGGCGCACAGCGTGGTGTACCCGCCGGCGCTGCCGCCCCGGATCGCCAAGCGGTCCCCGTCGACGAGGCCCGCTTCTGCCAGGTAGCGGGCCGCAGCAATGCAATCGTCGGTGTCGATGATGCCCCACTGCCCTCGGAGGGCGTTCCGGTAGGCACGCCCGTATCCGGTCGAGCCCCGGTAGTTGACGTCCACCAGGGCGAAGCCGCGGCTCGTCCAGAACTGGCGAGCCAGCCTGAAACCCGGGCTGGTTGATCCGGTCGGTCCGCCGTGAGACCACACCACCAGAGGAGGAAGTTGGCCGTCGGGAGCCTTGAAGTCGGTATTGGCGGGCGGGTAGTAGAACGCGTGCGCAAAAGCGCCGTTGGTGGTTGGGAAGGTGATCGGTTGGGCACGGCTGATGTAGCCCTGGTCGAGATCGACCGCTAGCGAACTGCGAAGCGTCATCTCGTCGCCGGTGTCGGGGTCGAAGCCGACGACGGCCGCCGGTTGAGTGCGGGCCGCCGCTACGGTCCACACCCGACCGCCTGCCACGGCGAAAGTGGGGTGGATCACCACCCGTTCGGTGGTGTGGGTTCGTAACTCACCGCCGTCCAGGACGCCGAGGCGTGAGATCCCGTCCTTCTCGTACGCGACGACCATCGCTCCCGAATCGAGGAATGCGTACCGGCGGTATCCGAACTGCCATTGCGGAGCACCGAACTCGGCGTCCATCGGAACGAGGGCGGTGACCGATCCCGTCTCTTCGAGTCGGTATGGGTTCCACCAACCGGTCCGGTCGGAGACAAAATGAATGCGGCCGTCCGGACTCCATTCGGGCTGGAAGATCGACTCACCCTTTCCGCCTGCNNCACCCGTGGTGAGGAGAAGAAGTCATGGCCGGTGGCGATGGCTCGCGGCGGAGCCGAGCCGTCGATCGGGAACGTAACCAGTTCGTTGACGGCTTCGGCGTCGGGAAGGTGGCGTTCCCGGACGCAGATGACCAGGTCGCCGTGAAACTCGTAGTCCGCATATCGGTCTCCGGCCGGCAGGTTCGGGGCGGGGGTGATCGGGTGTGGTTCGGTGCCGTCGAGACGGTAGACCCGCTGGTCCTCGAAACTGGAGGAGATGACGATCCCGTTGCGGACTGCGTAGGCTCCTCCGCCGTATTCGTGCGCCCGGGTGCGTGAGTTGAAACCGGGCGGCGAGACATCTGCAGTCGTGCCGTCGGCCCGGCGGCTCACGATAACGCTGCGCCCGGCTTCGGTCGGTCGGGACTCAATCCAGTACAGGTCGCCTCCATCGGCGGTCACCTCGCCCAGCTCGATCCCGGTGTGGGTCAACATGGTGGGGGTGATGGGCGAGGTCCAGGAGCCATAAGGGGCGGTGATGGTCATCGACGGTCCTTTCGGGGCAGGTAACTGAGGCTAGACACCCCCCCGTTCGTGCGTGAGAAACCTGCGCATACCGCCGGAAACTCACGCAAGAACGGTTTGTCCCGGTACCCTTTCCCGGTGTCGAACAGCCCTCTCAGGCCGGCGGCGCTGGTCGCCCTCTTGTTGGTGGCCGCCGGATGCGCCGCCCTGCAGGCGAACCTGAAGACCACCGTTACGGTCGGTTCGTCGTCCGAGACGACGGTGCCGCTCACCGCCACCCCCGCCACGCTCGGCCGGGATTGCACCCCCCGGCTCACCGTTGGTGAAGCGAACCCGGGCCGGATCGAAGCGCTCGATCCGGGCCAAGCCTCGCTATCCGTCTCGCAGGCCTCATTCCCCTGCGCCGACGAGGTGGTGGTCACCACTCCCACGGATTTCGGCCTGGTGGCGGTCGGTGCTCAACTGGCGGCCGGTCTGGGCGGTCCGCTATTGCTGGTCGAGGAGGGGGACGGAGCATCGCTGGAGGCCGAACTGGAGCGGCTCGCTCCCCGACGGGTGACCTTGCTGGGTGAGCTCCCGCCTCTGAACCTGCCGGGCGGAGTCGCTTTGGAGACGGTGAACGGGCCCCTCGAGGAGGTGGCGCGCTGGGCGTACGAAGCACTGGAAATGGACATCCGGGTGGAGTTGGGGGCCGGCGGTGTCACGGAGGTGGCCCGGATTCTGCAACCCATCAGCACCGGCCGGAGTTTCTGGGTTCTTCCCTCGGGTCCGAAAGAGGCCTGTGAGGTGGACTACGACCGCGTGGCCGAGGCCGTCGGCCTTCGAGCGGAAGCCACCGACCCGCAGGGAGACCTGTGGCTGGTGGATGCCTGTTCGCCGGAACTTGCCCTCGTCTCCGCGGTCGCCGCCCGGGCCGCCGGCGGAACCGTGCTGCTGGTGGACGGCCGTGATCTGCGCAACAACCGGGCGCTGGTCGACGCACTACCCGGAGCTTCCGGAGCCGGGCGGGTGGTGCTGCTGGGGAAGATGACGCCTGATGCCGACTGGCAGGTCGCCGCCCTATTGGAAGACCACGAGCTGCCCGGGGGCGGTCTGACGCTCTTTCCGGGCCGGCGCATCGTGGCGCTGTACGGAAACCCGACCTATCCGGCTCTCGGAGTGATGGGGGAGCAGGGACCGGAGGAGGCGGCGGAGCGGGCCCGGGAGGTTTCCGCTCCCTATGCCGCCGACGGAACCCAGGTCCTGCCCGCCTTCGAGATCATTGCCACCGTGGCTTCGGCCTCGGCTACTGCCGACGGTGACTACTCATGGGAAATGGCAGTCGACGAATTGCGTCCGTGGGTCGACGTGGCGGCCCGCCAGGGTCTGTACGTAGCCCTGGACCTGCAGCCGGGACGCACCGGATTCCTGGACCAGGCCAAGCGATATGAAGAACTGTTGCTCATGCCGCACGTCGGTTTGGCCCTCGATCCCGAGTGGCGATTGAAACCGAACCAGGTCCACCTCCGGCAGATCGGATCCGTGGACGCCGGGGAGGTGAACCAGGTGATCGAGTGGCTGGCGGGTCTGGTGCGGGAGCACCACCTGCCGCAGAAACTCCTCATCGTCCATCAGTTCACATCCTCGATGATCACCAATCGGGAGCTGATCGAAACACCCCCCGAGCTGGCCGTGCTGATCCACGTCGACGGCCAGGGTCCGATTCACAGCAAATTCGAAACGTACGATGCGCTCACCGGAACCGCCGACGCCGATCGCTGGTGGTGGGGGTGGAAGAACTTCTACGACGAGGACTCGCCGACTCCCACGCCCGCCCAGGTGCTGGAGGTGGATCCGCTACCGGATTACATCAGCTACCAATAGGCTCACGCAGGAGCAGTCTTCGGCAGCAAGTGGCGAGCAGCGAGCTTCAAGCAGGTGGTATGAACTTCCCCGGTTCGAGCCGTCAGGATGGTTCGCATGGCTAGGGGCGGCACGCGGGCTATCGAGTATCTGCAGCGGGCCGGGGTTGAGTTCGTTGTGCACGAGTACGAGGTGGGAGAGACCGGGGTTTCCTACGGCGAAGCCGTGGCTGCCGCTCTGGAGGTGCCGCCTGAACGTCTTCTCAAGACCCTGGTAATCCTTGTGGACGGCCGCCCGATTGTGGGGATCGTTCCGGTGGCGGGTCGGCTGTCCCTCAGGAAGCTCGCTCGGGCGGCCGGCGGCAAGCGGGCTGCCATGGCCGATGGGCAAGATGCCCAACGGTTGACCGGGTACGTGGTGGGTGGCATCAGTCCGATCGGCCAGCGGCGGCGCCTCCCGATGATCATCGACGCCGGCGTCCGCAGCTACAGCACGATCTTCGTCAGCGCCGGTCGCCGGGGTCTCCAACTCGAGTTGAAGCCCGACGATCTGATCGAGACGACCGGGGCCACGGTCGCCGACATCGCCGGTTGATCACACGGGCGGCGACCTTCTCGGACTGTGAGACAATCGGGCTTCGATGTTTGCACCGGCTCGCCTCGCCTATGCGCTCCGGCCTCACGCGCCCGTCGGGATACTGGCCGCGGCCGCTGCCGTCCAGGTGTTGTTCGCATCGACGCCGTTTCTCATTCCCGAGGTGGCCGGCCACTACACGGTGAGCGAGGGTTTCGCCGCAGGGATCTCAGTTGCCCAGGTCGGTGCGTTTGCGCTTTCCAATCTCGTGTTACCCCGCCGGTTGGCTCCTACGGGGAGGGTGTTGCGGCGGTCCGCTCTCGTCCTGGTGGTGGCCAACCTGGCGAGTGCTCTCGCCGGACAGTTCTGGCTGCTGGTGGCCCTCCGGGTCGTGGCCGGTTTCGCAGCCGGGGCTCTCACGTGGGTGGCGTGGGCAGATGCCATGCGCAACCCGCGATCGCTGGCCGGAGTGGCGTCGGCCGGTCCGGTGACGGCGTTGATGAGCGCTCCGCTGCTCTCTCTGGTGGCCGGGTTGGGTGACCGAGCAGTCTTCGTGGCGCTGGCCGTCGTGGCGCTCCCGGCCGCCGTCATCAAGGTGGACACCGGGGGAATCGAGAAACAGGCGCGCTCGGTGAGTCGGTCTCGATCGAACCGAGTCTTGCTCTTGGCACTGTTGCTGCTGACGTTCTTCGGGTCCAGCGTGTTCGTTTTCGTGGCGGTGGCCGCCCGCGAGGCGCTCGGTTTGACCCCCTTCCAGGCTTCGTTCTCCTACAGCCTCAACGCGGCAGCAGGCTTGCTGGGCGCGAGGCTGGCGTCACGCCACCGCCGGCCCGGATGGTGGCTGTTGAGTGTGGGTCCGGCCGTGTACCTGGCCGGCGCCGGCAGCCAAGTGTGGATGGTGTTTCTCGGGATGGCCTGGTGGGGATTTGCGTTCTGGATGGGCGTCCCCGGAGTGCTGCAGATGCTGGCCGCCCGGTCGCTCCGACCCGATGAGCGGGCCGGCGATGCCCAGGCCTTGATGGCGTTCGGCCGGGCCGCCGGTCCGGTTCTCGGCGGAGGACTGGCGGACGCCGGCGCTTTCACGACGCTCGCCGCGGTCGCCGGGGTCGGTTGCTCGGTGGTCGGGGCCACGGTGATCGGAGTTCAGGAAGGCCGGGATCGGCTGCCGCCGACCGACCCGCGGGTCGCCTGAATCGACGGCCGAGCCGCATTGGACCAAGGATAGAGGAGGACGGTTCGGGCGCCGCCGGCATCGATCGGCGGGAAGCCCCCAGGAACCTTCATCCGCGGCCGCTGCTGCGGCGTATCGTCCGAGGGGAGGGCAGTACCGTACGAGCGGCCGGATGACAGAGCTGAAAACCATCATCGACGAGTATCGGGACCGGGTCGTTGCATCCACAACCGGGCTGTTCGCCCACGCCCCGTACCCGCTGGAACACACGCTCGATTACCGCGGTGACCCCGGCCTGTTCGGTCCCGGCTCGGTCACCTGGCCCGTGATCGGCGACGTGGCCGCCTTCATTGGGGGAATCAGGGCGTTGCTGATCCAGGCCGCCCATCCCGAAGTAGTGGCCGGTGTCGCCGATCACTCCACCTACCGGATCGATCCGTTGGGTCGTCTGTCGCGAACGTCTGCCTACGTAACCGCCACCAGCTTCGGCGCACGCCCGGAAGTGGAGGCGGCGGTGCAAATCGTCCGCAGGGCGCACGCCCCGGTCCGGGGCCGTTCTCATCGGAACCGGCCCTACACGGCCGGCACGCCGAAGTTTGCCGCCTGGGTGCACAACGCCCTCACCGATTCGTTCCTGGCGGCTTTTCAGGAGTTCGGGCCGCGCCGCCTGAGCCGAGAAGAGGCGGATCGCTTCGTGGCCGAACAGACCAGGGTGGGTCGTTTGCTCGATGCTGATCCGCTTCCGGAGACCGCCCTCGGGTTGAGGCGGTGGTTGGCCGACCATCCGGAAGTCGGCGAGTCGCCCGGACTGGCCGAAACCGTAGCCTTTTTACGGTCTCCGCCCCTTCCGCCGGCCGTGCGGGTCGGGTACGGGGTCATGTTCCGGGCGGCGGTTGCCACGGTTCCGGCCCGGCTGCGGGACATCCTCGGGGTGCGCAGGCGTCCGGGGGCTCTGGTGATTGGACGACTCATGATCCGGCTTCTGAGATGGGCGCTGGGCTCCTCCCCCTCCTGGCACGTCGCGCTGGTGAGGGTCGGCGCCGAGATACCCGGCGGTCTCTTCCGCCAGCCCCTGCGGGCGACGGAGGAAACCTGACGGCGCCGGCGCCGCCTGCCCGGCGAGCGACGGACCGTCCGGATCGAGACCTGATTCCGATCCCGGGCCGTTATCGTTTCGGTCATGAGGATTCGCCGGATTTCGTCCGCTCTGCTGGTTGGAGGGGCGCTGTTGCTGTCGGCGTGCGCCGGGGCAGAAGCCTCCGCACCCTCGACGTCGACCTCGATCGCCATCGCCGGGTCCTCGACGACCGCTGCCCCCACCTCCACCACCACCTCGACGATCGCGCCGGTCACTACCACGACGACCACCACACCTCCCTCCCCCTACGCCCGTCCCGATTGGCTCGGCACCCGGCTCCTTCCTCTGCGGCCCGACGAGTTCGGAGAGGCCCAACCGACGCCCCCCGAACTGATCGATCGGGCTTTCGAGACCCCCGACGTGCGGCCGCCACCAGACGGCAGCGAGTTCGAATGGACGATCGAGCCCGTGCCTCCCGAGGTGCTCCTACGTTCGACGTGGACTCCGGAATGCCCGGTGACCGTCGATGAACTGGCCTACGTCACCGTGTCGCACTGGGGCTTCGACCAGAGATTCCATACCGGTGAACTGCTGGTCAACGCCGCGGTGGCGGAGAACGTGGTCGGGGTATTCCGTCGCCTGCACGAGTCCCGCTTCCCGATCGAAGAGATGCGAGTGATCCGTCTCGAGGAGATCGACGCCCATCCCACCGGTGACTGGAACGACACCACGTCCTTCGTCTGCCGGCCCGCCGTGGGCTCTGGGAACTGGTCCCAGCACGCCTATGGGACCGCCATCGACGTCAACCCGTTCCACAATCCCTACCTCAAGGGTGATCTCGTCCTGCCCGAATTGGCCTCCGTCTACCTGGACCGAACCGATCAGCGGCCGGGCATGATCGCGGCGGGTGATGAGGTCGTACAGGCATTCGCCGAGATCGGGTGGGGGTGGGGCGGCTACTGGAACAGCTTGAAGGACTGGATGCATTTCTCACTCAGCGGGGGGTGAACCATGACCGGCCGGAAGCCGCGCCATCCTCTTGCGCGGATCTTGTGGCTCATGCTCGGCGTAGGGGCGGCCCTGGTGGCCTCCGCCTGCGTGGCCTCCAACGCGGCAACCTCCACGACGAACGAGCCCGAAGCCGTCGCCTCCACCACCTCGTCCGGCTCTACAGCCTGGCCAACGGGAGAGGGGTAGAGACCCGGCGATGGCCGGTGGCGTCGGCGCCCGGCTCGTGCGACGATCCCGACCGGGTGCCGTCACTCGCATTGATCTAGCGAGCCCCGATGTAATCCTCCAGGTATCCGATTCGGAATTCCTGCTCCCTGGTCTTGTATTTGACCAGGTCACCGATGGAGACGATGCCGACCAACCGCCCTTCCTCGACTACCGGGAGGTGCCGGATCCGGCGGTCGGTCATCATGGCCAGCGCCTCATCGATCTCGGTTCCAGACTCGCAGACCACCACCGGGCTGGTCATCACCTCCTGGACGGCGGTGTCGTGGGAGGTACGTCCCTGAAGGGCGATCTTTCGCAGATAGTCCCGCTCGGTGAAGATGCCGGTGATGTCGTCGTCTTCCATCACGAGCAGAGAACCGCAGTTGTGCTCGACCATCTTCTCGATGGCCTCGTACACCGGCGTCGTAGGACCCACGCCGATGACTTCGTTTCCCTTTTCCTTGAGAACCTCACATACCGCTGCCATTCACAAGCTCCCTGGGCGACCAGGGCTGAGAGTACCGAATGTCGGACCCGGGCGCGGGGAATCCTCCATTGCTAGCGTGATCAGATCTGCGATGAAGGAGTCCGGCCATGGCAAGACGTGAGTACCGCACCGACGAGATCGTCGTCCATTGGGATTCGAGTCGCTGTATCCACACGGGTATCTGCCTGAGATCCCTCCACAGTGTCTTCAACCTTCGTCGGAAACCGTGGGTCGACGTTCGGGCTGCCGCCGCCGAGGAGATCGTGGCGACCATCGAGAAGTGTCCCTCCGGGGCGCTCGGCTATACCCGACCGGAAGGACCGGGGGAAGCCGCTCCGGACGTCACCACCATCGTCCCGAGCCCGGGTGGGCCCCTCTTCGTACGAGGCGACGTGGAGGTGCGCGACGCCGACGGCGGATTGATGGCTGCCGGGTACCGAATGACCCTATGCCGCTGTGGCCACTCGCAGAACCAACCGTTCTGCGATCTTTCCCATCGGGACGTCGGGTTCACCGACAACCCGCGGGTGATCGCCGATCACCGGCAGGAGGCTGCCGACCCCTCCGGAGTGTCGGAACAGAGCACCGGTTAGCCGACCGGCGCCCGGCTCGATATCGTGACTGGGCCGCCCAGCGAGGAGTGTCCGTGTCGTTCGAACTCACCCAACACGACAGCGTCTACGTTCTGACGATGAACGCCGAAGACAACCGTTTCAACCGCTCGTCGCTGGCGCGCATCAACGAGCTGCTCGACGAGGTGGCCGCGGTACAGGGCCCGGCCGCTCTGGTCACCACCGGCTCCGGCAAGTTCTACTCGAACGGCCTCGATCTCGACTGGGTGATGTCGGGCGAGGCCGACATGAGCTTTCCGGAGCTGGCCCTGGAAACGCAACGGCTCTTCGCTCGCACTCTCGCTTTCCCCCGTCCCACCGTTGCCGCCGTCAACGGGCACTGCTTCGCAGCCGGGGCGATGTGGTCCTTGGCTCACGACCTGCGGGTGATGCGAGCCGATCGGGGGTTCTGGAGCCTGCCCGAAATCGACATCAAGATCCCGTTTACCACCGGAATGGCATCTCTGATCCAGGCCCGCCTCACTCCCCAGGTAGCCCACCTGGCGATGACCACCGCCCACCGGTTCGGCGGCGAAGCGGCCCTCCGGGCGGGAATCGTTGATCATGCGGTGGCAGAGGAGGAGGTCGTCCGCCGGGCCGTCGAACTCGCCGCGGCTCTGGCCGGGAACGACCCCGACACCCTCACGGCCATCAAGAGCGGCATGTACGGGCCGGTCTTCGAGGCGCTCACCGGAGGCATTGCTTAGCAAAACTGCCCGGGGCGGCCAGAATGTCCGCCGATGTGGTACTTCGCCTACGGCTCCAATCTATGCCGCGACCGGCTGCTCCATCGAGTGCCATCGGCGCGATTCGGCCGGGTCGCCAGACTGCCCGAGCACGACTTCCGCTTCCACAAGCGCGGAAGGGACGGCTCGGGCAAGGCCAACGCCTACCCAACCGGCTCGCCGGAGGACGTGGTGTGGGGTGTGCTCGTAGAGTTGGACGCCGTCGGGTTGACGAGTCTGGACCCGTACGAACCCGAATACGACCGCCGGGTGCTCGAGGTAGAGGCGTCCGACGGAACGCCCCATCAGGCCTACGTCTATGTCGCCCAACGAGCAGCCGTTGACCCTTCGTTGCTGCCTTTCCGGTGGTACCGGCAAATGGTGGTGGGCGGCGGTGCCGCTCGCGGCCTCCCCGACCGTTATCTGCATCGGATCGCTGCCCAGACCGCCCGGCCCGGTCCGCAACCAAGGTGGGTCGGCGGAGAGTGCTGATCGGCAAAATACGACAAAACGTGGGCAGCTTAAGTGTCGGGTCGGCGTAGATTGGTTCCGGATAGCAAAGGGGTTAGCAACGTCATGAGAATCCGCACCTTCTTGATGGTCGTCGCCGTCCTGGCCTTGGTCGCCTCGGCCTGCGCCGACGACGGGACCGAAGCCGAAACCACCACCACGGCCGCCGCCGAGGAGAGCACCACGACAACGGCCGCCGCCGAGGAAACCACCACCACCACTGAACCTCCTGAGGAGACGACTACCACCGCAGCGAGCAGCGGAGGATCGCCCGCCGCCCTGGCCGGCCTGCAGGAGTCGCTCTCCCGTACCGGCGAAGCCACGTCGGGCCGGATGGAGGGGTCGATGACCATTTCCGGCATTCCCGACATGCCCGCAGATGCCTTTGTGATCCCCTTCAGCGGAGCGTTCGACGATTCCGGTGACTTCAGCTTTGCCATGGACATGAGCTTCCTGGCCGAGCAGGCCGGAGAAGAGATCCCGCCCGAATTCGCCAGCATGTTCGGCGATCTGGAGGTGCGGACCATCGGCGACACCTCCTATATCCGCTTTCCGTTCTTCGCCCTTTTCCTGGGCGCCGAGACCGAATGGGTTTCCGCTCCGGCCGAGGAGGGTGCCGCCGCCACGGGCGGTCTGACGGGTGCTACTCCCGGCAACCCCGCCGAGTTCCTGGAGGCCTTCGAGGAGGCCGACGCCACCGTGGAAGAGCTGGGCCGCGAGACCATCCGGGGAGTGGACACCACGCACTATCTGGTGACCTTCGATATGGAGGACCTGCTGGCCAACGCCACCCCGGAGGAGCGCGCCGAGATCGAAGCACAGGGGCCGCTGCCGCTCGATCGGCTGCCGATGGACCTGTGGATTTCCGATGACGGCTTGGTGTACAGGTATGTGATCGAACTGGACGGCGATGAGCTCGACCTGCCCGAGGATGAAGCCTTCGGGTCGATGGTCATGGATTTCGAGATGTACGACTACGGCGCCGACATCGTCATCGAGCCTCCACCGGCGGATCAGGTCACCGACATGGAGAACCTCGACTTCGCGGTTCCCGAGTTCTAGGTCCGGGCATACTCGAGGCGGCCGCTTTCGGATCGTCTCGCTGATCAACCACGACCGGCCGTCCGGTCCGGGAGAGCCGGGCGCGGTCTCCCGTTTGGACCTGGCACACTGTGACCATGGCAGACCGCACATCGCTGAAAGTACTGGTGATAGGGGCGAGCCGGGGCATCGGTCTCGAACTGGCACGACAGTACGTCGGCCAAGGCTGGGAGGTGCATGCGACCACCCGGACTCCCGACCAACCCGGGAGGCTTGGCGAACTAGGACTGAAGATCCATCCCTTGGATGTTCGCGATGGAGCGCAATTGGCGCTACTAGCCGGGTCGATGACCGGCCTCGACCTGGTGATCCACAACGCCGGTGTGGGACGGGGCACTTCGCGGGCCGAGATGATGGCCGTGAACGCCGACGCTCCGATCCGCACCGTGCAGGCATTGCTCGACGCCGGAGCCGTATCGCCCGGTGGCAAGGTGGTGCTGGTCACCTCCCAGCTGGGTGCCCGGCGGGGGCGGGTGGGAAGTCTGGGCGACTACGGCGATTCCAAGGCGGCCCTCAACGACGAGTTCCGAAGGCGCGCTGCGGACTGGGCATCCCGGGGCGTGCTCGCCGTCGTTGTCCATCCCGGGTGGGTTCGTACCGACATGGGCGGCAGCTCCGCGCCCCTGGGGGTCGAAGAAAGCGCAGAGGGGATTCGCCGGCTCGTAGCCGGCCTGACCGAGAGAGATCACGGTCGCTTCTGGACCTGGGAGGGACGAGAGCACCCCTGGTGAGCGGGAAGTGCCGGCCAGCCGGTCACAAGACATCGACACAGGAGAGGGCCTTTCGGCCCTGGCGCATCACAAGTCCATCGGGCACCATCCTCGGATAGACCCGGCACCAGAGAGGTCCCTCATCGGTCACACCAAACTGATTGCCGACCTGGACGTCGACACCGAGTACCGGCTGCTGCAGGAGCGGCTCGATCGCAACGTCACCGGGGCGCCCGAGTCGGAGGCGATGATGCGGGTGCTGCGTCTGCTGTTCACACCCGAAGAAGCCCACATCGCCCGCCGGCTGCCTCTGCTGGTCACCCTGCCCGAACTGGCCCGGAAACTGGGCGTCGATACCGGGCGGCTGGGCGAGCGGATCACTTCGATGGCCGAACGGGGTCTGGTGCTCGACTTCGAACGGAACGGCACCCGCTACGTGGTGGCCACGCCGGTGGCGATCGGGTTCTTCGAGTTCACTTTCATGCGGTCCCGGCCGGACGCCCCCATGGAGGAGTATGCGGAAGCCTTCGAGGCGCTGTTCGAAGAGGAAGATTTCGCCCGCAGCATCTTCAACGGGACAACGCAGATCGGCCGGTCCCTGGTCCGGGAGGAAGTCCTTCCCGACGATGACACCGAGATCCTCGATTGGGAGCGGGCCACCGAGACGGTCCGGACCGCCGAGACGGTGGCAGTCAGCCTCTGCCCATGCCGAACCGAGGCCGCCTTGCGAGGCCAAGGCTGCGACGCTCCCACCCGCACCTGTTTGACGTTCGGCACTTCGGCCCATCTGCTGATGAGGGCCGGCATCGCCGAGCCGATCACCAACGACGAGGCCATGGAGATCCTCGAGGAAGCCAAAGCGGCGGGGCTGGCGCAGACGGGCGACAACGTCCGCAACGAAGTCTCCTATCTTTGCAATTGCTGCGGGTGCTGCTGCGGGATGATGACCGCCATCAAACGATTCAATATCTACGACGGCATCGTCCCGTCCAACTGGATCGCCACCATCGACCACGGCATCTGCCGGGGTTGCACCAAGTGCGCCAAGGCCTGCCCGGCCGGAGCCATCACGATCGAGCCCACCGAAGGGAGGGGGTTGCGGAAGAATTGGGCGGTGGTCGATCCGGCTCGTTGCCTCGGGTGCGGAGTATGTGCGGATGCCTGCCGTTGGGATGCCCACGACATGGAGGCGCGCGAAGACCGCCCGTTCATTCCGGCCGACACCATGGAACGGGTGGCTTTGATGGCGATCGAGCGGGGCAAACTGGGCGATCTGTTGTACGACAACGTGGGGAGCGGGCTGGGGCGCACCGTGGCCTACGCCCTGTCGGTGATCGAGCGCATGCCACCCTGGAAGGCGGCGATGGCGATCAAACCGCTCCGCTCGGTCTTCCTCGACACCCTACTCGGGCAGGTACGCGCCCGACGCCCTGTGTAGCGACCCGGCTGAATCCCCGGAAGTGCCTGCCGGGTGAGCTGAGTACGATCCGGACAGCAATGAATGTCGATTTCATCGTTGAAGCGGTCGGGTATCTGGGTTCGGCACTGCTGATCCTGTCGATGACCCGCACCTCGATACTCAAGCTGCGGGTCTTCGGCCTGATTGGGTCGCTGGTGTTCCTCACCTACAGCCTCTTGATCGAGGCCTATCCGATCGCGGTGGTCAACGTGGTGATCGCCTCGGTACACATTTACTTTCTGCGCCAGTTGCTGTCGAAACGCACCGAGTACTTCACGATCCTCGAGGTGCGCCCCGAGTCCCGATACCTGGAGTACTTCCTGGACTTCCACGCCGATGAGATCAGCCGGTTCCAGCCGGGTTTCCGCTACGAGGCTCAGAACGACCAGATTCGGGCGTTCATCCTGCGAGATCTGGTTCCGGCCGGTCTGTTCATCGGACGTTCCTGCCAGGACCATTCGGTTGAAGTGCTGCTCGACTTCGTTATCCCCCAGTATCGCGATTTCCGGGTCGGCCAGTTCCTGTACTCGGAACGGTCGGGGGTATTCCGGGATCCGCGCTGCGACCACGCCTGGAGTGCCACCGGTACTCCAGCCCACAACGAGTACCTGGAGCGGATGGGGTTTGAGCTGATCGAGGAGCCGGGTAGCGAACCGGCCTACACCAAGGACCTCCGTCCGATGCAATCGGCCTAGGCCGATTCCGGAATACCCTGCGGCCGGCGCCGCGCACGATACGCTGGGTTGGTGAGCCGGCTCTACCAGAGACCCCGATGGCAGTGGGTGACGGTTGCCGTCCCGGTGCTGCTCCTCGTCTCGTGTTCCTCCACCGCCGAAACGGACTCGAGCACGGCTCCGCCGGCGCCCTCCACCACCACAACTTCGGTCACCGGTGGGTCGGTCACCAGCACGACTACGACACCGGTCGCCTCGACCGAGCCGGCCACCACCACCACCACCACCACCACCACGACCGCTCCCCAGCTCGACACCTACTTGGTGGCCGGCAACACCTGCCTGCTGGGCTGGTGGGACGGAGACTGGCAAGCCGGTGAAGACCTGCCGGTGAGCGGAGCGGAGCAGTACCAGGTAGTCCGGCTCGATGAACCGATCGGGACCACGGAGGGAAGCGGGCCGGGCCTTCACTGTGATCCCCTCGACCTGGTGAGTGTCGAATTCGACCCGCCCATCCCCGGTGATTTCCTCGAGGTGGACGCCCTGGCCATTCAGACCCAGGGAGCGGTCCGTCCCCACCCGGTGGAGATGTTGGGCACCTCAACGCCGGCGTATATGGAAGCCACCGCCGAACTGCTGGAGGGGAGGGTGGCCCCGGTTCCGATCATCAATCTCACTCAGGTGATCCGCACCGACCTGGAAGGCGACGGGATAGAGGAGGTAATCGTCTCGGCCTCCACCATTCCCGACGATCTACTCTCGGCTCAGGTGGGCGACTACTCGATCGTCTATCTGCGCAAGCTGATCGAGGGGGAAGTCCAGACGGCGATCCTGGGGGAGAGCATCGTCCAAGATCTGGACAAGCTCCTGCAGGAGCTGGCGATCTTCGAGGTCGCGGCCGTCGCCGACCTGAACGGTGACGGGAAGATGGAGATCGTGGTGAACGGAACGGTCTGGGAGGGAGCGTTCCTCCAGGCGTGGGAGTACGTCGACGACGACCTCGGACCCGTCGACGTGCTCAGCTGCGGATGTGGTAGCTGAACCTCCGGGATAGTCCCTTCTCGCGGCAGGCCGACTCAGGCGTACGGGTCGCCTTCGACGGCCACCAGGACCGGTTTGCCCTTGTCGTCGTATTCGAGGCGACTGAACGGGTGGGCCGGCGGTCGGCTCCGTCGCCACATCCCGAATCCGGCGATCCCCGCCAGCAGCACGACGGCTGCGCCCGCCATCGGAACGATCGGTAGCCCGCCACCCGGCTGTGACTCGGCCCGGATGGCCCGGCCGCCGTCGGTGACGCCCACGTTCCAGATGAGGGTCCCGTCGGACCGGGCTTCGTCGGCGTTGTGGGAAACCACTTCGCCGGGCATCTTGATGACGATCGAGGCCTCGAAGAACGATCCCATCATGTCCTCGGCGGCGCCTGCGAAGATGTCGTCGGAGCCGTCGAAGCTCTGCTCGAGGCTCTCACCGCTCAACACGCCGTCGAGACGGAAACCTCCGCCGCTCTCGACGATCGAGAATGATTCGAACATTCCGTCGTCGCCGGTGAACGTTGTGTCGACCAGGGTTTGCAGTGCTACGAGATCGTCGAACCCGGTACTGACCCGGAAGCCCTTGAACCCACCTTGTGACCACTCTTCGGACTTCCAGCCGGGCGGCGCATCGCTGGTCATTCCTTCGATGGGATCCACCCCGGCCGGAACGCTCGACGCCAGCATGTCCTGAGCTTCCTGGTCGAAGCCCACGATCATTGCCGCCTCGCCCGATCCATCGGCGTTCAGTTCGAAGCCCTGTTCGACCTTCACCTTGCAGGCGCTGAGCAGCAGCATGATCACCGCCAGGAGCACGATCCGTCGCATCGAAATCTCTCCGCAGTCGCTTGGGGAGAGTTTCGGCGCCTACCGCAGGTGTCTTGAGCGATGTTCACCCGCCGGTCCCGATTCGTCTCTGCCGGGTCCGGCGCCGCAACCCCTGGTATTTGTTCCCATGCCAGAACACTGGAAAATGCCGCGTCGGATAGGGTATCTTGGGTTCGGGCAGGGGGGCGTTGAGAGGACCCTGGAGGTGGTCCATGACGTCCTTCGATGGCTCGCTTCGCACCCCGGATGAGGCCGAAGTGCCCGTGCGCGTGGTCATCGACCTTCCGGACGAACGTTTGCGACTGTTGTCGGATGTAGCCGAAATCGCCAACTGGCGGCTCGGAGATATCCAGATCAGCGCCAAGTCCGACGGATTCCACATCCGCGGGACGGGTGAGGAACTGATCCTCAAGGTCGACCAAGACGCCCAGTTCGCCGTGGCGCTCGATCTGCGCAGTGCCCCGGTCGATCTGGCTCGCCGGATGGCCGTATATCGCGACAGTCTGCGCTGATCTTCCGAGAAGCCGCTGTACCCCGACGGGACGGTCGAGAACCGTTTCCCGGGTTGAGAACCTGTCCGGGATCAGGGTTCGGCCGCAGGCCGGCTCAGCCGCCGGCGGGCCGCCAATCCACCTCGTACAGAGGGACCGGGTCGGGGAAGCCCTTCAGGCCGATGGAACCCTGATCGACGAAGCGGATGTCTTTGCCGATGGCGAGGTCGCGTACCGTGCCCGACGCCAGGGTCTGGCCACCCCTGGCGTGGGCGGAAATGCGAGCGGCCAGGTTGACGGATGCGCCGAACAGGTCCCGGCTGTCCTCGACCGGTTCGCCGGCACTGAGACCGATCTTGATGGCAAGCTTCGGCCTACCGTCGGTCTCATCGGCACAGCGGCGTTGGATGACGATGGAGGCTTCCACTGCTTTTGAGACCGACGCGAAACTGGCGAAGAGCCCGTCGCCGGTGTGTTTGACCTCGCGGCCATCGAAAGTATCGAGGGCCTCTCGCACCAGTTCGTCGTGTCGTCGGACCAGCTCGACGGCTGCTCGGTCGCCGTGGCTGGTGCTGACGTCGGTCGAGCCCTCGATGTCGGTGAACATGATCGCCCGGAGCGCCGTGTCCGATTGTCCGTCGACGACGACCCGGTCGTCGGTGTCGAGCTCGGTGTTCCCCATGAACTGAGCCAGGGTCGGGGCTTGGACCTCGATGACCTCATGAGGCATGAGGCCGTGGGCCGCCTTGTGGCAGGCGACCAGTGAGTCGACGTCGGGTGACTCGACCAGGCAGAACGCCTTTCCCTGGGGGTCGGAGAACCAATAGCTCAGGAACCGCACTCCGAACTCCTGCTGGACCTCCAGGTCACGGCGATGCGCGGCGGCAACGTCGTCCGGCGTGGCATCGCCCAGGCCCGGGTGCACGTCCATATAGATGGGCATGAAGCGATACTAGGTCGGCCGATCTCGGCCGACGGACTGGAGTTTCTCCCCGGCTTCTGGTGGTTCCGGCGGGTCCGAGTCTGTCGCTCGCAGCTCCGCTGCTCAGCGTCTCGTACGCTTGCCGGTAATGCCGAGTGCCGCCCGGTGGTCGTCGTTGAGGCGGGCCGCCGCCATCCGCACGGCCTCGCGGCTCATCACGTCGTGATGCGCCACAACGAAGTCGAACACCCGGCCGGGGGCGGCGTCGCTCAGCTCCCGGAGCACCCAGCCCACTCCGGTCTGGGCAAACCGCTCAGCGTCGGTGACATTTGCGGAGCACACCATGAGCACGATGTCGACCAGACCGGGGAAGGCTTCCTCACCGCGCCCCGCCGAGGGCACGAAGGCCACCGTAGCCGCTCGACGGCGCCACAGGCCGGGGGCTTCGACCCAAGCAGCGACGATGTCGGCGACCGGCCGGCCTCCTGTTTCGATGAGCGGCCCGAGTACCCGAATACAGAGCCAATCGGTGGTGTTCCACTCCCAGATGTGCCCGGCGTCGAAGATCGCCGCGATGCGGGGGAGGTCGCGCTCGGCCTTGAGGGCGCCGGCGGGGAGAGAGCGTTCTTGGAGGAGGAGGATGCCGGCGAGCTTCTCCTCCGCCAACGGCCTGCGGAGGAGATCGAACCCAGCTTCGCGAGCACGATCGCCGTCGAGGCCATATGCGTCTGCCCAGGCGTGCGCTGCCTCGCGTATGGCTCCCATCGGTACGCCGATGAACTCGATCTCGCCCTTGAGGTATCGCTCCCACCATTCCTTCTTGGCGGGTTCGGCCGCAGCGCGGAGCCGGACGGTGAGGTTGTCGAGGGGTGGCACGGTGGGGATGATACGACGGACCCGGACCCCGGCCTCGGACCCCTGGGGTCCGTCCGCAGCGCCCGTCAGGTCCTCCGTACCGGAAGGCGTTGAACGGGCAATGGGTCCTTCGTCTCCATCATTCGGCCACGTGGAAGGCCAGGCCGAGCAGCCCCGGGCCGGTATGAGCGCCCATCACCGGGGTGAACTCCGTCACATAGAGTTCGAGGCAGTCGAACCCATCGGCGACGCGCTGTCGCAGCTCTTCAGCGTCGTCGGCGCAATCGGCATGGAGCACGGCGGCGTGAACGGGACGGCCGCCCACCTGCTCGGCCACGGTGTCCACGAGCATCTGCGTGGCTTTGCGCCGGGTGCGCGGCCTGGCAAACGGCTCGACCCGTCCATCGACCAGGTGGATGATGGGTTTGAACTGCAGGGCGCTTCCCAGCAGAGCGGCGGCACCACCGATCCGACCGCCGCGGTGCAGGTACTCGAGAGTATCGAAGAAGGCGTAGAAGCGGACCCGGGCGGTCATTTCGGTGGCTCGGGCTGCTACCGAGTCCAGGTCGGCTCCGGCGGCGGCCGCCCGGGCCGCTTCTACCACCACGAAACCCTGCGCCATGGTCGCCGTGCGGGAGTCGATGACCCGGACTGGTGCGTCGACCGACTGACCGGCCCGGACGGCCGTGTCGTAGACGGCGCTGAGTCTCGACGTGACGTGGATGCCGACCACCCCGGCGGAGTCCTGGGCAGCGGCCCGGTAGACCTCGGCGATGTCACCCACCGAGGGGGTAGACGAGGAGGGAAGCTCGTCGCTGCTGCGCAGCAACTGGTAGAACTCGCTGGGGGCCAGGTCGACGCCGTCCCGGTAGGAGCGGCCTTCGTGGTTCAACATGATGGGCACGACCCGGATGTCCAGTTCCTGCGTCAGGCTCTCGGGAACCGTTGCTACCGAGTCGGTCACCACCACAACGTTGCTCACTAGCTCATCCTTGCATAGAGACGCCTGATGGTGCGGTCCCAGGTCGTCGCGAGTCTCCCGGATGGATTGGTCGGGCTCCCGAGTACGGCGAGCATCTGATCTCACCCGGCGGCGACGCGCTCGGCGGCGGCGAGCATTTCCCGGCCGGTGGGCTGGATTTCGACCTTCGTACACAGCAGGCCTGAGGACACACGCTCGACTGCTCCCCATTCCCAGATGGCGGTCGCGTCGAGCCCGGTCTGGCTTGCGAGCCTTCTCGCCCGTTCCCGTGGATCTCTTCTGAGGAGTTCGACCGGGTCCTCCCGCATGATGATGCCCATGTCGTATTCTGCTTCGGCCAGCAGCCCATCGGGATCAATGAGCTTGAACCCCTCGGTGGCTTCGAGGGTGTTCCATTGGTGAACATTTCGTTCTCGTCGGTGTCGAAGAAGTCGAGAGTCACTTACTCCGCCTCACCGTTGTTGAGCGACTGGTAGGCGTGCACGAACAGATACTGGCCGTCTACCAAGGCCCGAACGATCTGTATGTCCCTTACCGGGTTCCGTTCGATGAAGCCCTCGAAGAACTCCACGAATCCGTCGGCCCCGTCGCGCACGCCCGTGGAGTGCTGCGTGTATCGGTCGCCGGTGTACTTGGCGACCGCCTCCCGAGGGTTCCCGTCTCTGATCCCCTCTAGATACAGACCAATGGCGTTGTCGATCTTGCGGCTCACAGAGGCAATCTACACCCCGCAGCGACCCCGCCCACCATCGGCACACCCGAGCAGAACCTCCGGGCGCCCCGAGCCGGCCGAGACCAGCGGCTCAGGGATGCCGCCAGGTGCGCACCGGCTCTCAGTCGATGGGTTCGATTTCTCCTACCTGCCAGGTCTTGTCGAAGAACGCTTGCAGGGGGCTGTAGAGCCGAAGGATGGTGAACCATCCCTTCCCGGGAATGGTCTGGACCCAATTGCCTTCTTTGCCTGCCGGTGCCTCAGATCCGAAGTAGATGTCTGTTGTTCCGTCTTCGTTGGGTACGGCAGCGGGTGTTGGATAAGCCTGGCTTCCAACCCGAGGCCAACGCTGCGGTGTTTGGAGCATCGAGCGGGTCTGATTGTCATAGAGGGTGAGTGACCAGAAGTTGGCCTCCGGGATCCCCGCCGGCAGGGTGACCTTGTAGTTCTTGGAACCGTCGAAATACTCCTTGTTCGAGTCAACAAAACTGATGAGGTACTGCGACCCCACACCTGTTAGCCGCATACACATCGCCGGGGTGATTCCGGTGGCGAAGAAGAAGAAGCTGAACCGGGCGTCTAGGTGCTTGTGGCCAACGAGCGGGTACGGCCTGATTCCCTCCGAGGTGACTTCTGGCGGTGGGGTGTCGAAGGAGTATCCGCCCATGAACAGCGGGTTGACCCATGACGATCCTGAGTAATAGGCCCAGTCCTGTTCACCGGACATCGACGGCCGAAAGTTGAGGACGCGACCGCCGGCTGTAGCCACTGCTGCTGCGTTGGCGAGGATCTTCTGCATACGATCGTCGGGTTCGAACGGTTGCCCATGAACGATTCCGAGCGTGGCAAGACTCCCGAGGACCTCCGGATCAAGCGCGCCCGGACGCTCTTGTTGGACGAGATCATTCGCCAGATCGAAGTAGGTGTGGTCGTTGGGCGGCACAGTATTGAACGCCAAACCTGAACCTTCGACAAACCGTACTGGTGATGGTTCGGTGGTTAGTCCCAGCGGGATCCCGCCCTGCAAGAGGGTGGCGATCGACGAGCCGTAGGCTCCCGGGGTGTAGGGGTAGATCTGGAGACTCTCCTTGATAGTTGCCACTGTTGGAGCCGGGTCGTCGTTCTCCAAGAAGCTGCGACCGAGGAGAAGAGCACGACTGGTCTGCACGTGGGCAACGTGGAATCCACTGTCCGGGAGAGGTCCGTCATAGTCGCCAGGCACCAACAAGAAGCGGCCACCTTCGCCTCGGTCCGGTCCGGGCCGCCCGAAGTCGATCACATGGCGGAACCAGAAGTCGTCGATCACTCCCAAGGCATCCGGCGGTGTCTCCACCACCATTGGACCATCTGTCAGATCAACGAACCCGACGTAGTACACCGTGTCGGCATTGGCAGTCAAGAAGAGAGATTCGGAGTCCATCAGCTCCGAGAAGATGATGATGTCGTTGTCCTCAACGCCTGCATCGAGTAGGCCATTGCGGATTGCCATGACCGAGACACCCCGATGAGCGCTGATGAACCCATCGAGCGCCCTGACATGATCGAGATGGTCTCGAACCTTCTCCACCGTTTCAGCCGATGGCGCACCATCATTGAACGACAGCGAACCGAGGTGAGTATCGACCACGTCGGGTGTCACAAGACTCTGGGGAACATCACTCACTGCAGGCCTCCATTGCTACTGACCGCGCGGCGTTGAACCGGCACCGAGCCTACCCAACCGATTCAAGGGTCGGATCACAGATCGCCTCGTACGCAACCGGCAGTCCCGAGCCCTTCGGCCCGATGATCCGGACAGCCCTTGCCGACGAGCGCCGGAGTGCTGCGATGTGCGGGCGGCGGTGGTCCGTGCCGGTGCACAAGTGTCGCGACGGACCTGACGGTTCTGCCCATGATGGTGGCGGGGTCATGCGTAGGCTGGGGAACGGGAGAACCGCGATGATCGGCGCCTACGACCTTGAGATGCTCACCCCGCCCTGTGATCCGGGTTCAGAACGGCTGGTGGCCAAGGCCTCGTTGGCGGACGATATCGCTCCGGTCCTGCCCTACCTCAACGCCACTCTGCCCGGGGCCAGCTTCATGCCGGAGGCGGGTTCTCTGACCTGGAAGGACGACGGTCACACGATCGCCTTCCACCGGCATGAGATCGCGGTGAGCGACGTAGATGACCGGGAGGATGCCGAGCGGGTTGTCGAAGATCTGGTCGATTTGGTGAACCGGACATGGCAGCAACGGGAGGAGATCGTTCCGAGCGTGGCTATCCGGCATCGGCCTACTCCTATGGCGGTGTACAAGCTGCTGCCGCGGACCAACTGCAAGGAGTGCCACCAAGCGGGTTGCTGGCAGTTCGCGCTCAAGCTGGTCGCCGGGGAAGTGAACAGCGGGGAATGCCCGCCGCTCGCCCGGCCGGAGTTCGTCTCCCAGCTCGCCGAGTTACGCAGCCTGGTTACCGAGATCACCTAGCTCTCCGGTGCGGTCATGCGACCGATCACCCGTAGCCACGGCCAGAGGTTTGACGGGCGCAGCCGGGCTTGCCATACTTAACCGAGAGGTTAAGTATGGCGGCAAGAAGCATAGCCGACTTGGACGTAGTGTTCGGGGCTCTGGCCAGCGAACACAGGCGTGAGATCATCCATGCGCTGGCCCTCCAACCCCGGTCGATCAGCGACCTGGCGAGCCTGCGGGATTTGTCACTGCCGGCGATCCACAAGCACGTCCGGGTTCTCGAGCAAGCCGGCATGGTTCGGCGACGCAAGATTGGTCGGACGAACTTCCTGGCGCTCGAGCTGGCGCCGCTTCGATGGCTCCAGGCGTGGGTGGACCAGTTCCACCCATGGTGGGGGACCGAGGGGGAGTCGCTGGAGACCTATGCCGTCTACCTCAGCAAGGATCCGGCTAACACCGGGGAGTCGCAATGAAGAAGGAGCAGTTCCCGTGAAGAAGTTTGTCTTCCTGGCCCATGGCGAGATGGACCGGACGCCCGAGTTCCAAGAAGCCCACATGAAGTGGTGGTCCTCGATTCAAGACCACGTCGTGGACTCGGGCAACCCCTTGTTCAACGGTCGGACCGTAACCAAGGACGGTACCGTCGCTGAAATCACCGCGGATATGACACCTGCGCTCGGCTATTCGATCGTGCAGGCCGAGTCGATCGACGAAGCGGTGGCGCTACTCACCGACTGTCCGATGGACATGTGGGTCTACGAAGCGATGCCGATGTAGACGCTCGAGTCCAAGGACATCCAGACAGACTCAGGCCGGCCGATCCCCGGCGATCGGCGTCAGGAAGTGCCTGCGAGTTGCCGACCTCATTGATCCACCGGTCTGCATCGACGGACGCCAAGTCGGCGTCAGCGGGGCAGCCACATCGAGACGGTAGTGCCGCCCGGTCCGGTGGCGGTGATCTCGACTTCGCCGCCGTGTGCTCTGATGAGACCCCTGGCAATCGACAAGCCCAAGCCCTGGCCGGGCGAGTCTTCCGACTTCACGAAACGGTCGAACACCTCCTCGGCTCGATCCGGGGCGATGCCCGCGCCGGTATCGGTAATCTCTGCGGTGACCCGATCGCCCTCTACTTTCAGCTCAATGGTGATCCGCCCGCCCTCGGGCATGGCCCGGATGGAGTTCACGACCAGGTTGGTGAGCGCCTGTCTGATCCGGACCGGATCCATCTCAACGTCCGGTACTTCCCCCGGCCCGGCCACCAGGATGTCGATCCCCGAGGCCGCCGCGCTGGGACGGTACGAGTCGGCCACATCCTCGACGACCCTCATCAGGTCGCCTGGTTCGGTCTGGAGCGGCAACTTCCCGGCCTCCGACAAGGTCAACACACGCAGGTCTTCGATCAGTCGTTCCAGTACCTCAACCTCATCGAGCAGCGACTCCATATGCTCGGGACCGCCGTCGTGAACGCCGTCGATGACGGCTTCGATCTCGCCTCGAATCACCGCCAGCGGGGTCCGGAGCTCGTGACCGAGGTCGGACATCAACCGCCGGCGCTGTTCGTCCGCCTCTTCGAGCCGCTCGGCCATCTGATTGAACGATGAGCCGACCGCCCGCATCGCCGCCGAAGAACGCTCATCGACGCGGACGGTGTAGTCGCCGTCGGCCAGCCGCCCGGCGGCGCCGATGAGCTGGCGCACCGGACTCCACGTACGCCGGACCAGTGTTCGCAGGAGCCAGCCTCCTGCCGCCAGGACCACCAGCGTCGCCAGGACGACCCCCAGCCGCCCGGTCGATGCGACTCCGGCCACGGCTGTGGCGATCAGGGCGCCGATCAACGCAGCAACCAGCCCGAGGAAGATCACGAACGTCAGGACACCTTTGAAAATGCGGCGGCCGAAGCCGGCCCAATCCTGCTGACCTCGCCCGCCTCGCGGGGGCCAGTGCTCGCCCTCCGGCCACCACTGCGGGCCGCCGAAACGACTACCCATCGGCATACTTGTACCCCACTCCGTACACGGTCAGCAGATACTTGGGGTGGGCCGGATCGGGCTCCAGTTTGCGGCGCAGGTTCTTCACGTGAGCGTCGATGGCTCGCTCGTACGACTCGAAGGCCACCCCGTGCAGGGCATCGAGGAGCTGAGCCCGCGTGTAGACCCGACCGGGCGACCTGGCGAAATGCAGCAGGAGGTCGAATTCCGTCGGGGTGAGGTCGACGGTTCGACCTTCGACGACCACCGTACGTTTGGCAGTGTCGATTTCCAGGTCGCCCGCCCTCACCACATCGGGCGCCTCGACCGAGGCATCAACCCGGCGGAGCACGGCTCGAACCCGGGCTACGAGCTCCTTGGGACTGAAGGGCTTGACCAGGTAATCGTCGGCTCCCAGTTCCAAACCCACGATTCGGTCGGCCTCCTCGGCCCGGGCGGTCAGCATGATGATCGGTACTTCCGAAGACTTGCGGAGCGTGCGGGTCACGTCGAGACCGTCCAGGCCGGGAAGGCCCAGATCGAGCACGCTCGGGTCTTCGCCGAATCGAGTCCAATAGATGTACAGGCGGATGTCGGCCTCTTCCATGACGGCCATGCCGCCCCCAAGGCAAACCCGAGCGGCGAAAGCAGCTCTTCAAGTCCATCAGAGGAGATGATCATGGCCAACTTCGTCTCTTTGGCCTTCGGAATCCCTTTCTCGATCAGGAACCGATGCCCGTCGCGGTCTTCTCCGAGGAAAGCAGCAGATGGCCCGTCGCCCGACACCAAGCCGAGATATCCGCCGGGAACGGCTCGAACTCGTCGGTGCAGAGCTCCAGCACCTCCCTTCTCCAATCGTCTGAAGCTTCCTGGCGGCGTCGAACACCACGAAGGTGCTGATGGTTCACCCCTGTGATCAAGCGACTTCCAGGTCGTCGTAGTCTTCACGCTCAACCTCCCGCTCAGCGACGATCCTTGTTTGCAATCTGAGCAGAAACCCAGTTCCCGACCAGGGCCACCCGGCCTCAATCAGGGCATCNNAGATGATGGCCTCTCCGTCGGAGACGATGCCCCAGATTTTTCCCTTCCCGAAGCATCCGGTTCGACAGTCGCGCTCAGTGACTTTGCTGGGGAGCCGGTCTTGCTCTACTTCCACATGGCCGATGGTTGACCACCGTGTATGCAACAGATCGTGGATCTGGAAGCCAGTGTCGACTACCAAGCCCTCAACGTCGCTCTCGTCAGCATTGCGTTTGACTCGCCGGAGGTGATGGCCGCCGCCGGCACCGAATTCGGCGTGCGAGCTACCCCCCTGTTGACCGACACCGACCAGTCGGTATCCGAGACCTACGATGTTCTCCAATGGGCGGTTGCCAGCGGAGAACCCGGCCACACGTTCATCTTGGTTGACGCGAATGGCAGTGTTGCCTGGATTCGGGACTACGGCGTTGTGGAAAGCAGCATGTACGTGGATCCACTGGAGATTGCTGCACAAGTGGAAGAAGCGATTGGTCCCTAGTTATCCCCTCTCCTCTCAACTCCTCAGAGGGCTCTCAGCGCACCAAATATGTACATTGCAGCGAGCCCGGGCGGCAATCACCCTCCGCATCCCGGCGCGGACCATCGGGTCGGGTATCAACCCGCGCTCCTCCAGCGAGATACCCGCGCCAATCACCCCACTGCTCATTGGGCCGAGGGCTCTCAAGGGCCCTGACAAAACGGACACCACCAGATCAGCCGGTTGGCCATCTCCGCAGATTGGATGACGGTGCCGCATCGCCGGCACGGCAAACCCTCTCGTTGGTAGACGTACAGCCGTTCATCGCGGGGGATGTCGGATCGCCGCCGGACCCCGATATCCGTCGGAGCGACGGTGACGATTGCGCCCTCTTTCTCACCGCGACGAAGCTCCGTTCTGATCCTCAGCCACAACGCGCGAGTTTGTGCTGAATCCAGCTTCCGCGCCGGAGTCCGCGGGTCGATGCCTTCCTTGAAGAGGACCTCGGCCCGGTAGACGTTTCCGACTCCGGCAACGATGCTCTGGTCGAGCAGCGCGGCCCCGATGGGTGTCTGCCGGCGGGCCAGGTTGCCGGCGAAGTCCGGACCGGACCGGCCGCCGGCCAGGGGATCGGGTCCCAACCGGGAGCGGAGCCGATCTTCTTCTTGGGGGTTGATGATCTCGCAGATGGTGGGTCCGGCCAAGTAGACGACCGACCGACCGTTCGCCATTGCCAGCCGGGTCGCTTCCGACGGCGGCGGCGGGTCACCGTGGAAGGTCTTGTACTTTCCGAACAAGCCGAGATGAACGTGGAGCGTGTCTCCGAGTTCCCACCGGTAGAACAGATGCTTACCAGAAGCCTCAATGTCGTTCAGCTTCTGTCCGTCGAGGACGGCCGCTCCTTCGGCAAAGCGACCTTGCGGAGACCAGGCCCGTACCGGCGAGCCGACCAGAGCCTCTCGTTGCAGCCGAGCATGGCGATGGATCGTGTGGCCTTCAGGCACCCTCAGACTCCCAGTCGCCGGGGTAGACCGATTCTGACATCCACTCCGCGCGAATAGTGCACGAGGGGAGCGGTGTTGGGAGCCGGATAGCCGGCAGCCGTCACCAGCTCATCGCAAAGATCGACGAGTTCTGCATTCTGTAGAGGCCAAGGTCCGTGCTCAACCGGGGCGTATGCCAGGTGCTTTCCGAGCCGGGTCCAGAGGCCCCAGCGTGCGGTGAGAAAACGTTCCAGGGGTGATGCGATCGGGATTGTCCGGCCGGGTCGAACCGAGATCTTGCCGGAGACGCTGTAGGGACCAGGCCAGCGCCTCCGAGCGGTGTACGCCACGATGTCGTTCTCGACGCTGATGTCCATGGCCGACCACATGTAGGGCAAACGGTAGGTGCTCTGCGCGACCAGAACCGGGACCAGACGGGTGATATCCAACGAGTCGAACCAAACTCCGGGCCGCCCGTCGGGACCCCGGACGTAGGTTCGCACGTTGGTTTCCGGAAACGTTCCCCAATACGGGACGGCCGGCAGGCGCGGCAGGCGAATCCTTTCCATTCGGAAGGCCACCAGGCCCAGCCAGGCCTGACCCTCGAACACATCCACCTCGAGGCCTCGTGGAAGGCGCTCTTGTACGACGGCGGGATCGTAGGGCCAATGGAGGTACGTGAGGTGTTTCCAACCCTGCAGCATGACCGGCCGTTCGACGGGGTCATAGGCGGCAATGGGGTAATCGTCGACGGGAAGCATGTCACTATGTGTTCGGCACAAGACGTCTCCCGGATGGCTCCACTCGTCCGGGATCAACCGTAGATTGGCGTGATGGAGACCATCTGGGTTCTCGGGGATCAGCTCAACCGCCGAATCGGCGCGCTGGCCGAGGCCGATCGGCCGAAGGTACGGGTGTTGCTGATCGAGAGTGGTTCGATGCTCAGCCGCCGGCTCTACCACCGGCAGCGTCTTCACCTCGTGCTGACCGCCATGCGTCGGTTTGCCGATGAGCTGCGCCGAGCCGGTTTCCTGGTCGACTATCGGCAGGCGGCCACCCTCTCCGAAGGCCTAGCCGCCCATCGCCGGCAGTACGCTCCCACCTCGATCTCCGTCACCGAACCCAACGGACGGGAGGTTGATCTTCTCGTCCGGCGCAATGATCTCGCAGTGTTGCCTTCCAACCAGTTCCTCTGCCACCGTGAGGAGTTCGCCCGGTGGGCGCGTAGTCGGACTCAGCTCCGTATGGAGGAGTTCTACCGCCACCAGCGCCGGCGCTTGGGCTACCTGATGAACGGCGACGAGCCGGCCGGCGGGCGGTGGAACTTCGATCAGGACAATCGCGAACCGCCTCCCGTCAACGGTGGCAATTGGCCGGCTCCGGTTCGCAGCCGTCTCGACGACCTCGACCGGGAGGTACTGGCGGAACTCCCCGACGGATTGCCGGGAGCCGAACCGGTTGGATGGTGGGCAACCTCGCGGAGATCGGCTCTCGCCCGGATGCGCCACTTCGTCGACGCCGTGCTGCCCGGATTCGGCCCCCACGAGGATGCGATGCTGAGCGGCAACTGGCACCTGGCCCATTCGATGCTCTCGCCCTACTTGAACCTGGGGTTGCTGCTCCCGGCCGAGGTCTGCGACGCCGTCGAAGAGGGGTACCGAGCCGGTCGAGTACCCATCAACTCGGCGGAGGGCTTCATTCGCCAGATCATCGGATGGAGAGAGTTTGTATGGGGGATCTACTGGCTGTGGCCCGACTACGGGCTCGAGAACGTGCTCGATCATGACCGCGACCTGCCTCCGGCTTTTCGAGGAACGGCCCGCACCAAGATGCGATGCCTCCAAATCACCCTCGACGCCATAGAAGAAAGGGGTTGGGTGCACCACGTTCAGCGACTCATGGTGCTGACCAACATCGCCAATCTCTACGGGATTGAGCCGATGCTGCTGCTGCGCTGGATGAGAGAACGGTTTGTCGACGCCGCTGATTGGGTGATGGTGCCCAATGTCATCGGAATGGGGCTCTGGGCCGACGGGGGACGGATGGCCACCAAGCCGTACGTCTCCGGAGGAGCGTATGTCAACCGGATGTCGGACTACTGCAGCGAATGTTGCTTTCGGCCGTCCTCACGCAGCGGGAACGATGCTTGTCCGCTCACCGTTTGGTACTGGAACTTCTTGGCCCGGCACCGGGATCTACTGAGCAGCAATCATCGAATGGCTCGCCAGTACGGAACTCTCGACCGGCTCGGCGATTTACCCGGACTCCGCCGCTCCGCTACCCGGTTGACCAACCGGTTCGGGCGCGGTCAGCTTTGAGGTCGTATCCGGTGTCTCTTGTACGAGAAGAGCGGAGGAACTGGATGACCAAGAGGTACACCGGGGGAACCGCGCTCACTGCTCCCCCGGTGAAGTTGTGCTGCGATCACGCAGCAGCCGGCGCCTCGCCACGCAGATTCGAGAGGAGGCGGACTTGCTCCAATGCCGTACCCAGCTGGGCGACGTTGATCGTGCCGACGGGACGCGAGCCGTCCCATACCACGGTGAGCGCCCCGGGACTCAGTTTCGTGAAGAGATCCGAGGCGGGTTCGTTGGCCTGCACTGCGGGCAGCTCGTCGAGACCCTGCGCTACTGATCGCACCGACGTCGTGTTTCGCTCATTGGAGGGTACGGCCGCCAGAGCGGGCAGGGCGACCAACCGGGTCGGCGTTTCATCTATCCCGGTCAGGAAGTAGACCGGCCGCTGATCGGGGATCACACGACGATCTATGAACGCTGCCACCGACATCCAGTCTCCTTCCGGCGGCCCGGCCGTAGTCATCACGTCTCTCACCCGGACGCCCTGCAACTCCCGGCGGATGGTGCTGTAGCTGCCCTCGGCCGTTGCGGCGCCCCGGAGGAACCAGCCGATCAGGGCCGTCCAGAGACCACCGGCGCCTCCGGTCACAAACTGAACGATGCCGAGCCCGATGAGACCCGTGCCAACCAGCCGGCCGGCTTTCGTCGTCGTGGCCGTGGCGCGAGCGCGGTCGCCGTGGCGCTTCCACAACCAGGCATGCAGCAACCGGCCCCCGTCGAGAGGCGCACCGGGGATGAGGTTGAATACCGCCAGAATGATGTTGATGCTGGCCAGCCATCCGAGCACGGCTCCGAACAGACCACCTACGACCGAGGCCGGGTAGATCAGGGCCAGGCCGAGTATGAGGCTGATGGCCGGACCGATCCCGGCGATGAGAAATTCGGACCGAGGGGTCTCGGCTTCGCTCTCCATCTGGGCGACTCCGCCGAACGCCCAGAGGCTGATCCGTTCGACCTTCACTCCGTTGCGTTGCGCAACGAGGGCGTGTCCCAACTCGTGAACCAGGATGCTGGCCAGCAGAGCCAGAGCTGCTGCCACCCCGCCCACGACGTACTGGGTTGCCTGATAGCCGGGGGCCGCGGCCGGCAGTATCCCGCCCGCTACCGAAAGGGTGACCAGGGCTGCGATGGCCAGCACGGTCCAGTTCAACTCAACGATGACTCCGGCCACTCTTCCAAGTTTGATGTTGTTCTTCATCGCATACCTTTCTCGGATTGCCGGTCGGCCTGGAGAACGGCCGCTCGGGTATCCAGTAGAAGAAACAAATACCGGTTGAGGGGTGTTCCCGGTTCAGCTCCGGTGGGAGAACTGCTGATCGAGGAAGGAAGCCAAGTCGGCTTCACTCTCCGGATCCGAGGCGCCCTTGGTTCGCCACAAGACATTTCCTGATCGGTCGACCACCAGGATCTGAATCGTTCGGTCGTCGGATATGTCCAGCGAATCCAGGAACGGGGCTTTGTCCAGATAGAGCGTGATCGTATGCTCGCGGATCCGGCGATCGGGGATCCCGGCTCGCATGCCGCTATCGATGAACCATTGCGATATTTTGCTGCGGGATTGGATCACCGGCAGTTCATACGCCACCAGATTCTCATGCTGATTCTGCAAACGAGTTGCCATCGGCATCCACGAGTCGACCAGAGCTTGGTGTCGCTGCCAGAAAGCGACAAACAGAAGGTTGAGATCGCCTTCCAGATCATTCGGGAGGGTGAAACGACGCCGTTCGAGGTTAGAACCGGTCACTTCTGGGAAGCTCATTGCGTGCTCCTTTTCGAATCTCGAGAGGTATACGGAATGGGCCGTGTGACGGATGATGGATCCGATTCAGAAACCCACCGAGCGAATCGTCCGACGGATCGTTTCTGCACTGGTCTCGAGCTTCCTCTGCTCCTCACCCGTGAGCTGCACCTCCATTGAACGCAGCACGCCGCCGGAGCCCATCACCGCCGGCATGGACAGGCAAACGTCTCGAATCCCATGCTCACCCTGTTGCAGGGCACTGACCGGCAGAATCCGATGCTGGTCGTTCAAGATGGCCCCGAGGATGCCGGTCACGGCCAGTCCGATGGCGTAAGTGGTCGCACCCTTGCCTTGGATGATCTCGTAGGCCGATTGCTTCACTCGGTCCTCGATGTCGTCCAACTCGGTCCGGGTGAGCTGCTCGCCGTCCGAGGTCACCCACTGGTTGAGGGGAACGGTCCCGATCGAGGCGTTGCTCCAGAGAGCGAATTCGGAGTCGCCGTGCTCACCGGCGATGGTGGCGTGCACGTTGCGGACATCCACTCCACATCGGTGGGCGAGCAGGTAGCGCAGTCGTGAGGTGTCGAGCACCGTTCCCGAACCGATCACGCGATCGGAGGGAAACCCGCTCAGATGGAGCGCAACGTACGTCAGCACATCCACCGGGTTGGTGACGACCAGGAACACGGCATCCGGCGAACGTTCTGCCAGAGCAGGAATCAGGCCACCGAGTATGTTCGTGTTGCGCCCGGCCAAATCGAGTCGGGTCTCGCCCGATTCTTGTTTGGCGCCGGCGGTAACGACCACCACATCGGCGTCTCGGCAGATGTCGAGATCGTCGCTACCCACCACCAGGGCGGTCGGCGTGAAACGAAGTCCGTGATTGAGGTCGAGGACCTCGGCGCGCACCTTTGCGGCGTTGATGTCGAAGAGAGCAATCTCTCGGGCCGTCCCGTTGATCAGAGCCGAGTAGGCGATGGTGGCGCCGACTCCACCGGCACCGACGATGGCAACCTTGGAACCATTCATGCATAGCAACCCTATGCAGTTCGCAGGCCCAACGTCGAGCCAGTCCGCGGCTACTGCCGGAGGTGCCATCATCGAGGTCCTGCATAGTGGCGCGGTGCTTTCGGGGTTGGCCGCCGCCGGTGCACTCATCGAACGGCTCGGCTGACGGCTCAGGATGCCAGCATGACGGCAACGGCGATGCCGCGGATGGTCCATAGACCTGTTCTCACCCAGTTCGTCGACACGAGACGGGAAACCGCCCGATGTGAGTATCCGTCCTGCAGGCGGCTGTGGAGTGGTACCTGCACGAGCGCCGTCACGATCCAGATGAGGGCCAGGAGGCCCCCGGAAATGAGGACTGCCGGGAGGCCGAACTCCGGCGGGGGATCCCGGACCAGGGCAGCACCGGTCGCCACCTCGACCCCGGCCGGCACCGCCAGCACTCGTCCCATGCGGGTCGTGTGCTCGTTTTCGTACGTCGTGAACTGATCGTCACCCACTCGGGCGAAGAGCGGATAGTGCACAAGTTGGATGGTCCAGATGAGACCGACCATGAACCAGGTGGCGGCCGCATGGATGACGAGCAGGATCACGGACCGAAATCGGCGGCCGCGATTTCACGCTCACCGGCCACCAAGCCCGCCACGATCCGACGGGCCACAACATCGGGGTCGAGACCTTCCGGCAACGCCGGTGCCGTACCCTCGATGGGTCGACCGGCCAGTCCAGTTTCGGTATGGGGAGGTCGGGCATCGAGCACATGTATCCGCTCGCGACGGAGCTCACGGGTCAGCGCACGGGTGGCAGCGCTCAACCCCGCCTTGGCTGCCGAGTAGGCGGCCAGACCGGGAAAGGGCTGTTCGGCGATCACCCCGGTCACACTCACTAGGAAACCGCCGGGCAGGTGGGGAAGAGCGGCCCGAATGACTCGTAGCGGTCCGGTGAAGTCGACTGCAACCAGCTCGTCGAGGGCCGAGTCGGACAAGGCGGCCAGTGGTCCAAAGGCGACCACCCCCGCGGCATTCACCAACCCGTCGAGTCCACCGAGGCGTTGTAGGGCGATGTCGATGATGCGACCCGGCTGGTCCTCTCGGAAGTCGAAAGAAGCAAAAGGGACCTTTGCGTCAAACTCGGCCGCTTGACTTCTCAACCGAGACTCGGTTCTCCCGGCGAGCATGATACGAGCCCCGGCCCGGTCGAGTTCACGGGCGATCCGACTACCGAGTTGCCCCGAAGCTCCTATGACGAGTGTCTTCTTGCCGGTTAGGTCAATTGCAGCCATCGAGCAATCTACGAAGCGAATCCTTTCCTCGGATGACCACGGTCCCGGCGTCAGTTTGGGAGCCCCATCGCGCCGCCATCGATGTCCGAATCTTCACCTGGCTGCCGTATTCGCGGCGACCGAGGCGGTACCCGATAATGCAGTTCGAGCGGCCGCGACCGCGTCTGCGGGATCGCACTTGCCCATCTTGGGGCGCATCTGCCGGTCCGGCCGATCCTGTTCCACCACCGCAACGTCCCGATCTTGGAGGAACCGGGCGAGGCCGAACCCGTACGATTCGGCGTCCTTCAAACCAACCAGCGACACGGCACCCAACCTGCCCAGCCAACCCAGTAGCTCCTCACAGCCGTCCGACCTGTTGCCGCAGACTGACTAGATCACACCAACCGACCGGTGAGCGTCAACCAGCCGACATCATCCCTTCGAGCCGGTCATGTGCGGCCCGGGTCGCGGGCGGAGGCCTACCTAGTCTCGGCCCGGCAACTCGACCAAGCCGTTGACTTCATAGGCCGTGATTTGACCGGCTTTGCCTGACAGTTCGAGTTTGAATTTGCGACCGTACTCGACGCTGTCAAGGGTTTCGGTCTGAATCCCTTCCGACACAAGGATCTTGGTTCCAGTTGTCTTGTTGGCTGCTTCCAGCCGGCTAGCAGTGTTGACCACGTCGCCGACGACCGTCTCACGCGCCGACGCCTCTCCTCCCATCAAGCCGAAGATAACCTCACCGAGGCTGATTCCTACCCTCACCTGGAAGGCGCGGCCGTAGATCATGCTCACGTAATTGTTGATGTCTGCCGCGATTTCGAGGACGCCTAATCCGGCTCGGACGGCACCGAGGGGTGCATTGCCTTCACGTTCAATGCCGAACACTGCGAGCAGGCCGTCACCCATGTAGTTGTCCACACGGCCGCCTTCTGATTGGACCGCGGCTTCGACGCGATTGAAGAATCGATTGAGAATGTGGACGACGTCATATGCAGGAAGAGCCTCGGACATCGAGGTGAACCCGGCCACATCAGTGAACATGACGGCGGCCCGCTCAACTTCGCGACCGACCGGGCCCACATAATGAGCCCCGCCTAGTTGGGAGGCCATCTCGATGTCTACCTTGTCGAGGACCAGCCTCCAGAACCGAACTACCCCATCGGCGCGCGTTTGGCACGCAAGCCGCACCTCGTCGGGGAAGTCCAGCCTTTCCGCCATCAGGGCCTCTTTTTCGGTTCGGTTGCTTAGAGCATCCAGGCCTTCGACGACTCGAATCCGGCATGTCGAACAACGGGCACGGCCGCCGCAAAGGTGGGCAATGGGCAGTCCAGCATCGACAGCCATTGCCAGCAAGGTGCCACCCTCCACCAGCGGGACGGAAACCTCATCTGGCCAGACGAAGACCTCAGGCATCCAAGGAGCCTAGTAACCGCCTCAGCATCACATCGACCGCCGCCCCTACAGCACTATCAGGCATTCATGAGGGCTCGTTACGTTGGTGGCTCCGACCGCTGTGTGGAGGCACTCGGGGAATTGCCGGTACTGTGCGTGGTTCTCGAATGGATTCGGTGGCCAATATGCTGAGGTCGGCGGGTTTGTTGATCGATTGCTACATTGCTCGTNNGGTGGTCGACATTTGGGCTGAGTTGCTCGATCGGCTCCACGACGATCTGCCAGTCGCGCGTGACCGGTCGGCTGCCGATGTGAGGGCTACGGTCACAAGGGACGTTCCTCGCGACCCGATGCCGATCAACGATCTCGTGACCCACTTGCAGCAGATGGTCTTCGACGAATCGATGTATCCGGGCCATCCGGGATTCCTTGGCTACATCTCGGGTGCCGGGACCGTACCGGGCGCCGCGGCCGACCTGATCGCCGCCGGACTCAATCAGAACAGTGGCGGGTGGCGCCTGTCCCCGGCCGCAACCGAGATCGAGCAACATCTGATGAAGTGGTTCGCAGATCGGCTCGGAATGCCGGATGGCGCAACCGGATACGTTGCATCCGGCGGAGCCATGACGAACCTGATCGGCATCACACTGGCGCGCACGCAGTGCGCGGGATGGGATGTGAGAGGGCAAGGATTGCGGGGCGGTCCTCAACTGACCGTGTATGTGTCGTCCGAGGTTCATGACACGATCGACCGAGCCACACAGATGCTCGGTATCGGCGAAACCGGAATCCGCCGGGTCGCTACCGACGGCAGCCTGCGTATGGACATCGACGCACTAAGGGCAACGATCACCACCGACATCGCAGCCGGGTATCGCCCGATCGCAGTCGTCGGCACTGCGGGAACAACCGGCACAGGAGCGATCGATCCCCTTGGAGACATCGCCGACGTGTGTGCCCAACACAAGATCTGGTTCCACGTGGACGCCGCGTACGGGGGGCCGGTTGCGCTCACCTCACAACTTCGCCATCTCTTTGACGGCATCGGACGGGCAGACTCGATCGGGTTCGACCCCCACAAGTGGCTGTACACCCCGATCGCAGGAGCCTGCATCCTCGTGCGCGACCCCACCCATCTGGCGGATGCGTTCGCCGTGGAAGCCTCGTACATTGTCAGCGACAACGAATACACCGGGTGGGGACTCGACATCTATCAGCTCAGCCCGCAATTCTCCCGCCCCTTCGCGGCGCTGAAGATCTGGGTTTCGCTGCTCGCTCACGGCTGGGACGCCTACGAACGACGCATCACCCACGATGTGGCGCTCGCTCGCTATCTCCACGAACTCGTCGTGGACCACCCGGACCTCGAGCCGGTGACCGACCCGGGACTGTCGATTACCTGCTTCCGCTATGTCCCCGAGGACCTGGCGGGACGGACGGATATCGACGAGTACCTGAACGTCCTCAACGAGCGACTGATGTTCGACATCCAACTCGGGGGCAAGGTGTTCCCCTCCAATGCGGTCGTAGATGGCCGATTCGCACTGCGCACCTGCATCGTGAACTTCCGAACCGAAGCGGACACAATGGAGGAAATGGCAGCCGAAACGGTACGACTCGGACGTATCCTCGACACCACACTCCGACCCGACTCGCTTCGCTAGCCCACCCAACCGCACACATCCAGCGGCCGGGCGGAGGCCGGCGCTCACCGGCCTCGTGCCTGCAGCTTGGGCAGTAGCGTCCGGCATCGGCTTTCGAGGACCCCACCAGGACTATCTTGAAGTGTCCACCATCTGACAGGGAGCTTGTCGTGCCTGGTCTGATTGCCGCTGCGGCGTTTGTCTTGGGAATGGTCGGCCTCAACCGGTTTCTTCGCCGACGTGAACGAGCGGGTCACTGGGACAAGGAAGGCCATGGCATGCGGGAGCACCCCGAACCCGGCGTCCATTTCCGCCCACTGGAAGTGCCTCCGACAGAGCCATTCGATTGAGCAGCTCCGAGTCGGTGGCTGGGTGGCCGGTGCGGCGGCCCGCCGGCCGCCAATCCGATGATTCGGTCATAGCGGCATGGTGACTCCACGACCTTTCGGCGGCGGCCACGCCGATCACCAGAGACTACGGCAGTTCCGGCACGGCAAGCCTCTCGAGAACGAACCCGAGCCGCTCTTCCGGCGCCAATACGGGCACCCTCACGACGCTGTATCCCAGGGCGCCGTAGTCACGGGCGATCCACTCATCCAAGAACCCTGCATGAGCGTCATCCTCGAATCTGAGACCGTTCGGCCGAAGAGGTAGTCGGTCGAGCACGAATACAGAAGCGTAACGATGGCGGAAGCACCGGGGCAGAACCTCATTCGGGTTCAGCCCGAAGACCCGGAACCACGCGAGGGATCCTGGAACGGCTCCGTCCAGGAAGGCGACATCATTCGCTCGTAGTCCGCGCTCGATACTGAGTTGCAGGTCCGCAACGCGACGTTGTAGGGCTGCCCCCTTCTTGTGGATCTCATCGATTGTTCGCCCTCGGGCCATCTCGCTCTCCATGTACTGCCGCGCGCCCTCAGGAACCGTCCGGAATCCTTTGTCGGCCAGCAGATTGATGAGGGTCGTTTTGCCACAGGAGGGCGCGCCCGTTATCACATGCCAGTTCGTCTGGACACGGAAACGAGTTGACAGGAGAACGACGTCCAGGTCAGTCGTTCTGAACTCGTGCGGAGAGTCCTGAGGCATTCGCAACCCCCAAATCTAAATCATGGGTGCAACCCCGCCACTGGTTTCCCTGGTTTGTTCGCCTGCAGAAGATCCGTGGGCAGCCCGCAACAGAGGAGAAAGCCAACGGATCGCCACCGGGACACCCTGGAGTAGGCCGCTAGCACGATACGTCAACTACAGTCCTCGCACCACGGAGGCGCCATGAACTGTTCGAATTGTGGTACGGACAACCCGGCCGGTGCGGCATTCTGCATGAACTGCGGCACGCCGCTCACGAAGACCTGCGTCAACTGCGGATCCGACCTACCCGACGGGGCGGCGTTCTGCCCGACTTGCGGGCACCCGGCCGGCCGGCCCACCCCGGCCCCTGCGGTCGAGACCACCGCAGCGGTCGAGACCACCGATGACCCGGTCCGCCGGTTCATGCCTGCCGACCTCGCCGCCAAACTCCAGGACGCTGCTGCCCGGGGCGAGATGAAGGGCGAACGCCGCACCGTCACCATGCTGTTCTGCGACATCAAGGGCTCTACCACGGCTGCTGAGACACTCGACCCCGAAGAATGGGCCGACATCATGAACGGCGCCTTCGAGCATCTCATCGCCCCCGTCTACCGATACGAGGGTACCGTGGCCCGGCTGCTCGGAGACGCCATCCTCGCCTTCTTCGGCGCTCCCATCACCCACGAAGACGATCCTGAGCGTGCCGTACGGGCCGGCCTCGAGATCATCGAAGCGATCGGACCCTACAAGGAACAGGTCCGGCGCGACTGGGGTATCGACATTGACGTGCGGGTCGGCATCAACACGGGACTGGTGGTCGTCGGCGCCGTCGGATCCGACCTGCGAGTCGAGTACACGGTGATGGGTGACGCCGTCAACGTCGCCGCCCGCATGGAGCAAACCGCCACCCCCGGCACTGTGCAGGCCTCCGCTCAGACCCATGAGTTCGTCGCCCACCTTTTCGACTTCGAAGAGCTGGGCGCCATCGACGTCAAAGGCCGCGCCGAACCGGTGAACTCATACCGGGTCGTCCGCTCCCGCGGCCGGCTCGGCACCCAGCGCGGAATCGAAGGACTCCGGTCGAAGCTGATCGGCCGCGACGCAGAACTTGCCGACCTACGCGATGCCTTCGACCCCTTCGCCGTCGGACACGGCAGCATCGTCTCGGTCATCGGTGAACCCGGCCTCGGTAAGACTCGCCTGGTCTCGGAGCTGCGCGATCAACTCGAATCCGATGACGTCCTCCAGAACATCGGCTGGCACCAAGGGCGATCACTCTCGTTCGAGACGGCCACCCCCTACGCTCCCGTGCAGGAAATCCTCCGCAGCCTGATCGACCTGCCAACCGACGAGAACAGGTTCGCAACGATCGAGACTGCAGTCGGCCGTGCCCTTCCCGGCCGGGCGCACGAAGTCGCTCCGTTCGTCGCCGCTCTGCTCGGCCTCGACCTCCCCGAAACCCACGCACACCGGGTCGGCTATCTCGACCCGGGCCGATTACAGGCGGAGATCTTCAAGGCAACCCTCGATCTCGTCGAAGCCGCCGCCTCCCGGCAACCCCTGGTCATCGTCTTCGAGGACCTTCACTGGGCAGACTCGGCCTCGATCGACCTCGCCACCGACCTGATGGGACTCACCGACCGGGCCAACCTGCTGCTCATCTTCCTGTTCCGGCCGCACAGACAAGAGATCTCCTGGAAGGTCCACGAAACCGCAAGCCGTGACTACCCGCACCGCTACCGAACCGTTTCGCTCGACCCCCTTCCGGTCGACAACAGCCGCAAGCTCATCGCCTCACTCCTCGATGTCGACGGTCTGACCGACGCCGTCCGCGACCTCATCCTCGAGAAATCCGGCGGCAACCCCTTCTACATCGAGGAAGTCATCCGCTCGATGATCGACGATGGTCTCGTCGTTCAGGAGGACGGCCGGTGGGTCGCCCCCCGCCCTTTGGCCGACTTCCCCGTCCCTGCCACCTTGTCCGCGGTCCTGATCTCCCGCCTAGATCGACTCGACGACAGCGTGCGAACCGTCGCCCAGGCCGCCAGCGTCGTGGGGCGGGAGTTCCAGTTCGACCGACTCTCGGCGCTGGTGACCGACCCCGGGGGGATTGATACCGCACTCGTCGAACTCCAGCGTCGTGAACTCGTCGACGAGATCGCCCGCGTCCCCAAACGGGTGTTCCAGTTCAAGCATGCTTTGGTCGCCGGCGCCGTCTACGAAACGATCCTCCTGAAGAGCCGCCGCCAATGGCACGCATCATTGGCCGACTTCCTCGAACGGCTCCACCCTGAACAGGTCGAGGACATCGCCGATCACCTGCTCCGTTCCCGGCAACGCGACAAGGCGGTTCCGTACCTGGTGGCGGCCGCCGAACGTGCAGCCGGCTTGTACGCCGTAGCGGAGGCCGTCGAGCGGGCCGATAAAGCGATCGAGATCCTCGGAGACGAAGGTGACCCGGACCTGCTGAGGAGGGCTCTCGAAACCCTCGGCAAGGCACGCGAGTTCAGCTTCGACCTGCAGGGAGCGGCCGAGGCCTATGACCGTCTGCTGGCCATCGGCGAAACCCGGCAGGACACTGCCATGCACGTGTCCGGGCTCAACAAGAAGGCTCTGCTCAAGGGCTTCTTCTTCGACCAGCGCGAGGAAGCGCTTGCGGACCTGGCGACAGCCGAAGAACTCGCCAAGGCCGACGACGACGGAGACGCTCTGATCGAGAACTCCATGAACCAGTGCTTCCTGCGGACCGCCCACGCCGAGTTCAACGAGGTGGTCTCCTAATGGATCAGATCACCCAGCTGGGTGAGGAACTCGACCAGACCGACGCCACCCTCTTCGGGATGTCGCATCTCGCCAACAGCCTGATGCTCATGACGCAATTCGACGAAGCGCTCGAGAGTGCCAACCAAGCTCTGGCTACGGCGGAGCAGCTCGGGAACTTGAAGTATCAGGCGGAGCTCCTCACCCTGGTGCTCCCAACGTGTCACATGCGAAACGGCGACTTCGGCGAAGCGCTGGCGGCGATAGAAAGGGGCATGGAGATCGCTCTGCAGATCGGCGCGCGTGATTCCGAGGTCCTGGCCGCGGTTATGCAAGGGCAGTTGGCGATGCGCCAGGGTGCCCTCGAAGAGGCCCTTGGTCTTTTCCGCCGGGCCATGGCGGCGGCCGACGCTATTGGAATCCCCGCTCTGCAGGCCCTCGGGCTGTGTGTAACCGGCACGTGCTATCAGCAGATGGGCGGGAACCTGCTCGAAACCGCCCAGGCCTTCCACGATCGCACCCTCAACGTGATGACCAAACCGACGGGACTCAACTTCGGGGCGCAGCTGTGGGCGGAGATTGGGCTGTGTTCGATGGCCGCCGGTCGGGTGGATGACGCCAAAGAACTGTTCGAGAAGGCGCTCACCGTGCCCACCGCCCCCATGCATTTGATGCGCCCACAGGCCCTGCGGGGTTTGGCCTTGGTGGCACTGGCCGAGGAAAGAGTTGACGACGCCCGGCAGCTGCACACCGAGATGGTCGACTACGTGCATAATCGGCAGATGCGCGACTGGTACGTGTTTCTGCCTCTGACCGGAGCCGCTATCGAGGCGGCGGCCGGGAAACACGAGGCCGCTCTAGAACTGCTTTCGGACGCCGAGCAGATGGCCATCGAGCAGCAACTGTCGCGGCTGATGCTCGACATCAAGGGTGCGCAGGCTACCTCGCTTGAGGTGCTCGGGAGAGCCGATGAGGCTACCGCCGTCCGGGAGGTGGGGCGGCGGATCACTGAGGACATTGCCGGCTCCATACGGGATGAAGAGATCCGCCGGGAGTTCCTCAACGGATCGGCCGAGTTGCTGGGCATCACCCGCGCCTGAGCTGGAGGAGGGGCATCGGGGTGGCCGGTAGCCGACCTGGGGTGTCAACGATCGTCACCGAGACCTGCGCGATCTCACGGGGCAGCCATTGGGGGTGGTCGGGCCAGTTCGGACGGTCTCGACCTTCCGTGCTGCCCGCCACCCAACCGGACTCAGCATCAGGAAACGCTTGGGGCACCGGAGGGTGTGACGTCGGTTGGGGCAAGCCGACAAAAGCAGCCCGGTGTCCCCAATCCCCTCCGGCACCCGCACCCAGGCCTCCGGGGAGCCTTGAGCGGTCAGTAACCGTCTTCGGCGGTTCTACCCGTCACGATTGTGACCGAGTTGCTCGTGCCGATGCGATCGGCGCCGGCCTTGATGAGCTCGTAGGCGAACTCCTTCGAGTTGACGCCGCCGCTGGCCTTGATGAGAACCTCATCGCCGACGACCTCGCGCATGAGGCGCACGTCCTCGACGGTCGCTCCCCCCTCTTCCTTGCCGGTGGACGTCTTGATGAAGCGCGCCCCTGCGGTCTTCGCAAGGCAACATGCGGCGATCTTCTCGGTGTCCGTGAGGAGAGCCGTCTCGATGATCACCTTCACGGGTTTCTCACCGCAGGCCTTGACCACCTGCTGGATGTCCTCGAGGACGAGAATGTAATGCTTGCTCTTGATGGCGCTGACGTGGATCACCATGTCGATCTCCTGGGCGCCGCGGTTCACGATGGCATCGTGAGCCTCGAAGGCCTTGGCGACGGGTGTCATCTGGCCGTGTGGGAAACCCACCACAGCTATGGGGATCACGTCCGAACCCTTGAGCCTCTGTGCCACGTACTCGACATCGCCGGAGAAGACGCATACCGATCTGAAGTGGTATCGCTTCGCCTCCTCGCATACGCGATCAAAGTCCTCTTTCTTCGCGTCCGTCCTGAGCAGCGTGTGGTCTATGACCCGTGCGAGTTCCCTGTCGTAGTCCTCCTCCTTCACTTCTTCCTCCTGTCCAGGCTGCCATCACCGTAATGCGAAGCACATCGCACTTGTCGAGGTGCACCGCCGACCCACGCAGGTCCGAGTCTGAGTCGAGGGGTCGGGTCAGGACTGCTTCTTGGTCGCCTTCGGTTCGAGGGTTCCTATCCACACGTATGCCTTCTCGAACCACGAGCCGAGTTCCTCGGTATCGCTCAGGAGGTCGTCGGGAATAGAGACGTAGCCTCTCATCACGCTTCCGTACTGTATGACCGGGCCGCTCTCGTATCTGGAGAGTACTGATCCGCCGGTTCATCCGACAGGCACAATGCCATCGCTCCCTCCCCATCGAGGAAACTGAACATATGGCCGTTGCGTGAGGTGTAGGGGTTCTTTGCACCCTTCACGACCTCACCCGCCATTGCTACGACGGCGGCATACCGTTCGAGAGCATCGGGTGGCCCCTGATAGTCAGATCCACCTCGTACGAGTGCTCCTTTCCGAAGAAGCAATCGAACCTAGCATTCCGCCCGTTCGAACTCCTTCCCCTGGGTCGTAGCGGTCCGTCCGCAAGTGCACACAACGATGCCTGTTTGGATGTCAAGGGTTGTTTGGGGCGCGTTTGATCGGCTCGGCGGTGGCCGCGGCGGTCGGGATCTTCGGTCGCACGCGATGACGTCACCTCCGGGCGGGTGTCATGAAGCGACGGCCGCGGCATGGATCGTGGTCGATGGGGAATGATGGGATTCGGGTAGCATCGTCCGGCGGCTTTGGTCGCACGGACCCTTGGGTTCCCTTGTTCGATCTTGGAGGAAACCAACCTTGCTCGAGGATGCTGATCCAATCCGTGGCGGTTCGGAGGAACAGACCGAATTCAGTGGTCTCCACGATGCCATCCAAACCTTCACCCACATCGATCCGCCGGACCGCTGGGTAGAGCTGTTGGCAGCTACGATTCTCGCTCTGGCAACAATTGCGTCCGCTTGGAGTGCCTACCAGGCAACCCGCTGGGGAGGCGTGCAAGCAGATGCCTACGCGCATGCGGGAGCAGCCCGGGCAGAATCTGTACGGGCGTCGGACCTCGCAGACGCAGATCTCACTATCGATGTCGAGTACTTCGCAATATGGCTCGATGAAGCCGGTCAAGGAGGAGACGAACAAGTACTCGCTCTCTTGGAAAGAGCCTTCAGACCGGAATTCGCAACTGCATTCGAGGCGTGGCTTGCGACAGACCCACTGGAGAATCAGGATGGACCCGCCACACCCTTCGATATGGAGGAGTATGTGCTTGCAGCGGCTCAGGAGGCCGAAGAGCTCCGATCTGAGGCTGAGGCTGCAGCTGCGGTCGCAGTTGACGCAAACCAAACCGGAGACAACTACGTTCTGACAACAGTTCTCTTCGCCTCCGTCCTGTTCTTTGCCGGAATCAGTACGAAGTTTGGTGGTCGCTGGGTGAGGATCATCCTTGTCATTCTTGGGTTCCTCGCGTTCTTCGCCGGTGTTGTGCTCCTGCTCACGTTCCCCGTGCACTAGCAGGCGTTCTCTGTCGTCGATCCGGCGGGAAGCACGATACGCCGGAGTGGCAGATCGAGGGATCGCGCTCGGGGCCAGAAACTGAGATGCCAATTGGGCACCAAACGGTTGACCCGCCCATATATCCGGCCATTTCCGAGCCCTTCGGCCCGATGATCCGGACAGCCCTTGCCGACGAGCGCCGGAGTGCTGCGATGTGCGGGCGGCGGTGGTCCGTGCCGGTGCACAAGTGTCGCGACGGACCTGACGGTTCTGCCCATGATGGTGGCGGGGTCATGCGTAGGCTGGGGAACGGGAGAACCGCGATGATCGGCGCCTACGACCTTGAGATGCTCACCCCGCCCTGTGATCCGGGTTCAGAACGGCTGGTGGCCAAGGCCTCGTTGGCGGACGATATCGCTCCGGTCCTGCCCTACCTCAACGCCACTCTGCCCGGGGCCAGCTTCATGCCGGAGGCGGGTTCTCTGACCTGGAAGGACGACGGTCACACGATCGCCTTCCACCGGCATGAGATCGCGGTGAGCGACGTAGATGACCGGGAGGATGCCGAGCGGGTTGTCGAAGATCTGGTCGATTTGGTGAACCGGACATGGCAGCAACGGGAGGAGATCGTTCCGAGCGTGGCTATCCGGCATCGGCCTACTCCTATGGCGGTGTACAAGCTGCTGCCGCGGACCAACTGCAAGGAGTGCCACCAAGCGGGTTGCTGGCAGTTCGCGCTCAAGCTGGTCGCCGGGGAAGTGAACAGCGGGGAATGCCCGCCGCTCGCCCGGCCGGAGTTCGTCTCCCAGCTCGCCGAGTTACGCAGCCTGGTTACCGAGATCACCTAGCCAGCCGCCCGGGGTGCCGGGAGCCCGGCACAGCAGGCAACGGTGCAGCCCGGCACATCCCCGGTACCGCCACCACAACACCAGGTGCCGGAGAGCCACCCGCCCGGCAACCACCGGCAGGTTGGGGTGAAGGGCCGGTGGAGCAGGTCGTGGCAGCCGCCGGCCTCCAAGAGCACCACACGGTGCCCCATCGGGTAAAGGTAGGGGAGCCGCGGTCAAGGCGGTTTGCCGCTGGTGGTGTAGGTGTGGCCGAGGGGGCTGGTCCACAGGTAGTCACCTTTGGGTAGCGGTCGGTAGGTCCAGCCGCACAGGTGTCGGTTGCCGTGGTCGTGGCGGCAGACCGCTGCAAGGTACCTGCGGCGGGTGGGTCCGCCTTCCGACCAGGGGATGCGATGGTCGAGGTCGCAGTTTCGGGCGGGCATGCGGCATCCCGGGAACACACAGGTCCGGTCGCGTGCCTCGACGTGGCGCCGTTGGCGAGTGGTGGGACGCCGCCGGGTGATCCCCTCGTGGAGCGGCTGTCCGGTGTCCGGGTCGGTGACCGTCCACCGCCACTGTGATCCGTGTTGTTGTTCGGTGATCTGGCGGGCTAGGTCGGCGACGATCGGACCGTAGCCGTTGAGTTCTCCGGCGGTCTCGCTGAGTCCCATGAGGGTGGTGAGGTCGACCTGGAGGTCCACGACTCCCCGGTCGTTCACCCGACCACCGGTGTGGCGGCCCTCCAGCAAATCGAGGAACACGTCGGCCCGCAGCTGGTCGATGGTGCGGGTTTCGTGGCGGGTGTTGAGTTGATGGGCGAGCCGGTTGATCCTGCGAGCAATGGCGTGGGCCCGGTCGGCGGGGAGGTCGTAGCCGGTGAGGTGAGCGGTCCCGTCCGGGTTGGCCTCCAGCACGACCCGCCGGTCTTCGATTGCAGTCTGGTAGCGCTGTTGGGCGTCGTCGGGATCGGCGGAGATGCACAGTTTGGCGATGCGGGCCCGGAGCTGTCCGGTGGTCAACCCCGGGGCGTCGCCGATGATCCGGTCGGTGACGTCCCGGGCTGCCGCAGTCGACAGGTGGCGGGTGCCGGTCACGATCACTTTGGCCTTGGGGACATCAATGTCGCCCCGGTTGAGGGCGTCCCATACCTGGGGGAGCCGATCTCTCAAATCCAGAGCCAGGTCCAACTCCCCGTCGGCCGCCCGGCGGGTCAACGAGAGACCGGTCCGGATCTCGGTGGCGGTTGCCCGGTGGGCCAGCTCGACGTCGTCGTCGAACTGTTCGTGCATCAGCTCGGAGATCGAGGCCATCGCCCGGAACGCCTGAGCGGCATGATGCGCCGCTATCCGGCGGTGAGCCTGCAGCACCACCACTCGGTCGTACCCGGACAGGTTCGACACGTCGATCCGGGCCAGCATCCTTGCCAGCTCCGGACCGGGTGCCAGCCCTTGCAGTTCCTCCTGTAGTCTATCGAACATATGTTCGTATTGTAACGTAAAGCAACGACAGAAAACAGTAGGTTGTAGCAGATAATGAGAGACAGTCGGGCGCCCGGGAAAGGGGCGGCAGCTACGCCCGGAAGGTTCCCGGTCTCGGCTGCTCGCCGCGGCAACCGGCGTCCCATGGGAACAGGCCCTGATCGTCGCAGTAGGTGACCTGGAACACTGGGACCGACACTTCCGGCGGCCACCGTGTGCGGGTCAACGTCGAAGATCAGCAGCTCCGGGTGTTGAGCCCGAACAGACCGACCGTGTATGCACACGGTGGGTCGTCGTCACCGGTGCACGGGCATCCGGGTCGAGAACAAACGTCGCCTCCGACTGAATGAACCGGCCGTGGCGCCGGATGGAGGCGGTAACGTGAGCGTCGTACTGGTCGAACCATGCCTTGGTCTTAAGGTCCATGGATCACCTCCAACCCGACCTTATGTGTCGGGTGTGACGGGATCGGACGCCTGCGAAGCCCTCCTAGAAAGCCGGGCTCAGCTCCGGGTACATGGGGAAGTGCCGGACGTTGAGGGTGACCAGGTCGGCCCCTTCGATTTCGGCGGTGGCCGCGATCAGGTAGTCGAGAGCCCCGATGTGGGTGTGGCTCTTCCGGTAGGTGCGGGCCCACTCGCCGGCCCGTCCGGCTATCTCCTCGGTGACGTCGAAGCCGACCATGGCGTCGAGCAGAGCCCGCACGGCGCGGCGTTCCCCGGAGCGCATCCCGGCCAGCAGCTCGAAGCGGGTGACGACCGAGCAGGCTGCCCGGGACGACCGCACCGCCACTTCGACCGGTGCCCGGGCCGCCGGATTGCCCCGCAGGTACTCGATCAGCACGTCGGTGTCGAACAGCTTCATAGCCCCAACCGGTCGAACCGGTCGCGTTCCCGCCAGGAGCGGATGTCGTCGATCTCCTGCTGAGTTCGATCGGCCCACAACCCGAAGGAGGACTCGAGCGCCTTCTCAACGTCGACGGCTTCGGCGATCCCCAACCCGGTATCGAGGAGACGGCGCACCACCTCGGCCTTGCTGACCGACAGGGCCCGGGCCTGCCGGGCGATCAAGCGGTCCTGCTCCTCAGTGAGGTAGATGTTGGTCCGCTTCATACACCACAATCGTACACCACCCACCAGGGGACCGGCTGGATGGTATCAGGACGCATGTTGAGACCGTACGTGGCGGATGTGACAGTCCGCGTCGACCCCTACAGGTCGCCTCCCGTCGCGGCCACCTCCACCGGCAAGTTGGGCACTGCGCGGTGATAGCCCAGGAAGGTGTCGATCTCCTTACCGGCACCCTCGGGGAGGTTGTCGGCCCACGTTGGTGGCCAAAACCAGCGTCGGGTCATGGCCTTGCCTCTCAGGCCTTCGCTTCGGGGACGGTCGTGGGTCGCCCGTCACCCGTCGATCTTCAGCACGTAGCCGCCGGGACCGTAGAACTCGTCGACGATCACGAGCAGATAGGTGTCGTCGGTTTCCGCCGTGAACGTCAGCCGGGCATCGGTGCCGAACAGGCCACCCCCGGAGTCGACGTCCTGGGCGAGGCTTTCGAGAGGGTTGTCGGGAAGATCGATGATGATCATCGGATCCATCAATACGGCACTCACCAATACGTCGATCGTGTCCCCGGCGGCCAGGTCGATGAGGTAGTAGTCGATGTCACCGGGGTAGTCGGCGTAACCAGAAACCGTATCTCCGGCGGTCACCACCGCTCCGTCGTCCGGATCGACCAATCGTCGCATCGGGAGGTTGCTCTCGATCGCCACCTCGATCGGCCGTGTGTCGAACGAGCCCAGCGTCAAGAAGTACGGCCCGTCGAACAGAGCCTCGAACGTCAGCGCCTCGGATCCGGTCTCACCCTCATCCGCTTCCGCCTCCACGTATGCGTCGGCGGCAATCAGGGCTAGAGCCACATCCCCGTCGCTGGTGGCTTCGACCACGATCTCGTCGCCCTCCTCCAGATCAACGATCCACGTCCTCTCATCCGAGAAGTGCTGCACCGTCTCGTTGAACGTCAGGTCGGCGGGGTCGGCCGGGTACGTCCGACGGGGGATACCGTCGACGTCGTCACCGGCCAGCATGTCACCCAGGCGCTCCAGAACGTCATCGGCTGCCGTGGCCAGACCGAAGCCTTCCGAACCGAGCCCCGAGATTCCGATCACTTCACCGTTGTTCGTCACCAGGGCGCCCCCGCTCTGGCCTCCGGCGATGACGGCGTCCGTTTGGAGGTATTCGAGCCCCAGCGCCTCGATGGTGCGGACCCGGGACAGGATGCCCCGCGTCAGGGTCGGTTGTGGGTACTTCTCCACCTCGCCGGGATATCCGATGAGGAAGAGTTCGGTCCCGACTGCCATTCCGCCGGGATCACCGAACACGACCGGTGGGGGTAGGCCGACGACGCCGCCGAGATCGATGATGGCCAGGTCGGCTATCTCGTCGAAGTGGGTGACGGGGGCGGCCTCGATCTCGGTCCCGTTGGGGAATACCACCCGGGCTTCGTCGTGGGGCCACACGACGTGGGCGTTGGTCACCAGATGAGACTCGTCGAAGAGCACCCCGGAGCCCGACCCCAGGTCGACCTCGACGAAGGCCAGCGCCGGAGAGACGGTGCTGAAGACCTCCTGAGAAGTGAGCGCCGTCGGTGCGGCAGTGGTGGTCGTCTCGGGGGCAGCCGAGGTGGTCGTCGGTTCGGCCTCGCCGCAGGCCGCCAGCATCACGATCACCGCGAGGGCGGCAACGGCGCTTCTCGACAAGACGGTTCCTTTTTCGAGGGTTGATGGTGCATCGGCGGCGACCCGATCCTTCTGAAGGTTGTCCGGCCCCAGGATTCGGTGATGAGACGGCCTCGGCGGAGTGGTCATCGTCCTATTCAAGCGCCGACGGGACTCGGTGGATCGGAAATGCCCGCAATAGGGAGGCCTCGTAGATCGGTGCAAGCCAAGCCGCAAGTCTTCGCCGGCCCACAACAGGTGCTGGGGCGGCCCTGGCGGGTGATTCGCAACTGGTTGCTATTGTGGCCAACCGTTCCCGAGGAGTTCTTGCCGTGGATGAAGACCGCAGCGCGAGTTTTGTTGAGCTCTTCTTCGATCTGGTATTCGTGTTCGGCGTCACGCAGGTCGCGGCTTCCATCCACGGGCACCTCGACTGGCCGACTCTGGGTAGAGCCGCCGTTGTCCTGATTCTGCTCTGGTGGGCTTGGACCCAATTCACTTGGGCAGCCGGCAATGCGGACTTCGACGAACTACGACCGCGCGTCGTCCTGCTGGTGGCCACTGCGGCCACGTTCGTCCTGGCGACGGCTGTTCAAGGAGCGTTTGGTGAGGACGGCGCAATCTTCGCCCTGGCGTACTTCGGCGTAATGAGCCTTTGGGCCGGCTTCTATTTGTCGCTCATCTGGGGTACCGACCAGATGTCCGGGTTCTGGGCCTATGCACCGAGGCTGATGGCGGGTTCGGTCCTCGTCCTCGTTGGAGGGTTCGTCCCCGAGGACATACGAATCTGGTTCTGGCTTGCAGCAGTGGTCGTCAACATGGCCAGCACGCTTGCGGTTGAGAGTAACGAGTACCCTATCGTCCCCAGCCATTTCGCCGAGCGGCATGGACTCTTCGTGATCATCGTCCTGGGCGAGGCGCTCATTGCCATCGGAGTTGGCGTTGTGGGTCAAACCGGATCACTCACGTTCTATGTTGCGGGCACGGCCATGCTGCTCACCGTCCTGGCGATGTGGTGGTCATACTTCGACTGGCTGTTTCGGCTTGGCGAGAAGGCGCTCAAGGCCGCTACTGGAATCGCCCAGGGTCGGCTGGCGCGCAATGCCTACTCGGTAGCCCACTACCCGCTCGTTGCAGGCGTCATTCTGTTCGCCATCGGCACCGAGGAGCTATTGGCCCATCCGGAAGTCGCACTTGATACCGCGACGAGGTGGGCCTTTGTCGGCGGGCTCATTATCTTCCTGACGTCAGAGTCGGTTATGGCGCGCCTCTTCACGCGCCGCACGGCGTGGGAGCGGCTCCTCACCATCGGCCTGTTGGGCCTTACCGGTCTCGCCCTAGGCGGCCTCAACGGGGCCGCACTGGGTGCGGTGGTGTGCCTGGTTCTGGTGACGACGCTCGGCGTCGAGACGATCCGACATCGTGAAGCTCTCCGTCAGCTTCGGTGACGGCACCGCAAGAATCGACATACCGCGCCTATTCAGTTTGGAGTCGGGTACCGGGCACGGGGTACGTTTCGGCGCCCCGAAGTCATTTCGACGTTGGCTGCGAGCACGCCGGTGACGATCACCTGCAGACAATCGCGGAAACCGGCTGTTGATCAACCTTTGGGGGCGAACTCATCAAGGATGGCGAGGGCTCGCTGAGCGGCTTGCTCGTAGGAAAGCCTCTTGCCCTCTTCGCTTAGCTGTTGCAGGTCCACTGCCTCGAGTGTTCGTCGGAGTTGTTCCGCGACCCGTTCGTTGTGCTGTCGCACCCAGTGTTTGGGCACGAGGCCGTTGACCCGTGCCCGGGCGGCCTCAGCAGCGGCAAGGAATATGGCCGCTTCGGCGGGCCGATCGGCTTCGAGGACAGCTTCAGCGACCGCGGTGAGCACTGCCTCGCGTTCCAGCACCAGACCGCGCGTCGCAGCGACATCGATAGCGTCGCCCAGGTGGAGTGCTGCCGTCCGGAGGTTCTGGCCTTCGAGTTCGGCCAGGCCTCGGACGACCAGTATCCAGTGAGAAGTGTCCGCGATGTTCATCTGCTCGAACGAGAGGCCTCTTCGGACGAGGCGACCCGCAGCCTCGAGGTTGCCGCGCCCGAATTCGGCGAGACCCAGGTCGAGGAGCAAGCTCCCCATTTCTATCGGACCGAAGGGTTCGAGGCATGAACGTAACAACTCGATGGCCCTCTCATAATCGCCTCGGTAGGTAGCGATCTTCCCTCGCCAGAGGTTGCTCATCAGGCTGGCGTATCTCGTATCCACACGCTCGGCATGCTCGGGCTCGAGACGTGCAACCAGGGCTTCCGCTTCGTCGTAGCGACCAAGATCGCTCAGAATCTCAGCGCCGGTTAGGAAGGGATTCACAAATCGGGGATCTCCGACGGCCAGCAACCGTTCGATAGCTTGGGTGTTGAGTGCCAGGGCAGACTCGAGCTCGCCTCTTTGATGCGTGAGTTCGGCCTTGAGGGCGAGCGCAAAGGCCGCAGTTGCTTCCTCGCCGAAGACTTCCGCGTCGGTGAGGAGGGAATCGATCAGCGGTTGCGCACGGGTGACATCACCCCGCGTTATCGCTCCGGCTGCGAGCAGGGTGAGGAGCCGCAGCTGCAGGTGGGTCGATTCGTCGCCCTGCAAATCCAGGGCAGACTCCACCCAGGCGTCTGCTTCGGCATCGAGACCGGCGAAGGCGAGATAGTTGGAGAACTCGACTGCGAGCGTTCCGCAGAGGGTTCTATCGGCCGCCGAACGCGCCCAATTGAGCGCCGCCCGGAAGTTGTCTTGCTCGTCGGCGCGCCACCGCAACCACTCGACAAGGTCTGATTGGGCCAAACCGTCGCTGGTGGCGGGACCGGCCTCGAGGAGATACTCCGCCAACCGCCGCATGGTTGTGTCTGTTTCGAGTTTGGACTCAAGAAGGCTGCGGGCGTAGGCACGGATGGTCTCCATAATCCGGTAGCGACCCGTGTCCGGTCCGGGCGGTGACAGCAGTGAGGTCTCAACAAGACGATCCAGTCCGTCGGAGACCTCGTCGATATCCAGTGGTTCGTAGGCGCCGATCTGCTGGGCGGCCTCCAAAGTGAAGCTGCCTCCGAACACCCCCAACCGTCGGAAGAGGGCCCGCTCCGGCTCGGTGAGCAGGTCATGGCTCCACTCGACGGCTCCTCGCAGTGTCTGTTGACGAGGCAGAGCGGTGCGGCTGCCCCTGGTCAGCAGGCGGAATCGGTCATCAAGGCGGTCGGCGATCTGCGTCGCGGTCAGGGTGTCAATCCGGGCGGCCGCCAACTCGATCGCCAGAGGAATACCGTCGAGACGGCGGCAGATCTCAACTACCGCCGCACCGGCGCCGCCGGTGAGGGTGAAATCCGAACGAGCCAGACGGGCCCGGTCGGCGAACAACATCACTGCCGCGACTTCGACAGCCTCATCGACGGTGGCATCGGTCGGGGGGACGTCGAGGGGTGGAACCCGGAGGAGGGCTTCACCGTCGAGACGGAGAGCCTCGCGACTGGTGGCCAAAACTCGGACCCGCTCAGTTGCTCCCAAAAAAGTGTCGGCCAACTCGGCGGCACCGTCAATGAGGTGCTCACAATTGTCCAGGACCAGCAGTGTCTCCATCGGTGCCAAGTGGCGCACCAACGCTGCGGTGATGTCCTGGGCCGGGATTCCCTTGATATCGAAGAGGCCGGCGACGGCGCCGGGGAGCTGCACATCATCGGTGAGCAGAGCCAGGTCGATGAACCAGACCCCTTCGGGGAAGGAATCGACGAGCTCGGCGGCAGCGCGGACCGCGAGGCTGGTCTTGCCGATTCCTCCGGCGCCGGTGAGGGTGACGAGTCGGTGGGCGGCGATCAGGTCCTGGATGGTGGCGAGTTCGGTTTCACGTCCGATGAACGTGGTGAGCCGATGAGGCAGATTGGTGGGTGCTGCAGAGTCGGCGGTAGGGCTCGGCGGGCCCATGATTCTTTCCCCCTTGCCTTCGAGCACACCTGGCGCGGGGACCTCCAGACCGTCGCTGGAGACGGCCAGGATCTCAAAGGCACGGTCGACATTGTCCAGTTTGAACCTTCCCAGATTGATGAATCCGAGCTGGGGTTGGTTTCTGATCTGGTCGTGGACGGAGTCGGACACCAGCACACCGCCGGGGATACCGAAGGATTCGATCCGGGATGCGATGTTGACCGCATCGCCGACCACGCCCGTCGGTTCGACGATCACCTCACCCACATGGATGCCGATCCGTGCCGGGACCTCGACAGGTTGGCTGAGTTCCTTCTGGATCTCAACGGCGCACACAACCGCATCGACCGAGTTAGGGAAGATGCTCAAAGCCCCGTCGCCGTAGTACTGGACGATTCTCCCCCCAAACACTTCGTGTTGCGCCTCGAGCACCCGGCGGTATCGGGTCCGCTTCTCCAGGCCCAGCTGCTCGTTCTCCTGCATTAACGCGGTGAAACCGACCATGTCGACGAACATGACCGCCGCCAACCGCCGGTCCTCGTGCCTGCTCAACGTGGCGGCAGAACCCCCGGCGAGATGCTGGGTCGTCGCCTCCCGTTCGAGTTCGGGGTCGTGGAAACGGATTTGTTCTTCGAGGTGTTGCAGGTGGACGGAAGGTTCGATCCCGAGTTCCTGGCCGAGCAGTGTGCTGAGTTGTTGGTAGGCGGCTAGGGCTTCGGCTTGTCGGTCACACCGATACAACGCCAGCATCAACTGGGCCCGCAGCCGGTCCCGTAGCGGGTGCTGACCGACCAGCGCTTCTAGCTCGAACACCAGGTCACGGTGGTGGCCCGACCGCAGCTCGGCTTCGATGCGGTTCTCCAAGGCTGCCAGGCGGGCTTTCTCCAGGCGTACCCGTTCGGCGGTCACCGTTGGACCATCTCCGGCTCCGCCGAGAGGGATACCGCGCCACAAACCCAGCGCCTCCTCCAGCAGAGAGGCCCGTTCGGCAGGGTCCCTCGACCGGCCAGCCCGGGCCACCAGCTGCTCAAACCGAACCCGGTCCGATTCCCCCTCGCCGATCCGCAGCCGATAGCCGCCGGCTTCGGTGACCAGACGCTCCCCGCTCGGGTCCCCCATTACGCCGCGCAGCCGAGAAACCCCCCGCCGCACCATGTTGGGAGCCGAAACCGGCGGGTCCTCCCCCCACAGCTCGTCGATCAGCCGGCCTACCGGGACTACCTCGTTGCCCAAACACACCAAAATGGCCAACAGGTGGCGCTCAGTCGGGCTCCCCACTCCCAACTGCCGGCCGTCCCCGGTCACCTCCAATGGTCCCAACACGTGAAACTCCATACCCCCAATCGTATGCAAAGGAACCCCGGCCCGTCCCGCCGCCGGCACCAGGAGAGCGCCTGGTCCCGGTCGGCCTCCGGAGAAGGTGTGCTCGGTTCCTCCCAGAAGTGCCTGGAGCTCGAAGCTGGATTGTCGACATGGACGCGGTTGTATCGCAGAGATCGCCCATCGTGGGAGGTGAAGCAGGCCACTATGCAGGGTTCAGAATGAGCCGGGGCCTGCCGATCCACCATGGATGGAAACCAGTTTCCAGGTGATGTTCCTGGTGGTCGTCGTTGCGGTGTCGACCGTCTTCGCCTTCATTCTGGAGATGCGGCGTGGGGTGGAGAATGACCGATTTCTCGAGTGGCTGACGACCGAGAGGAAAGCCGATTGGGACGCCTTGACTCGCTCAGACCGATTCCTGACCATTAGAGCAGTTGAGATGCTGCGCCGCGGTCCCTTGGGACGACTCAGAGTTCCACGCCCACTATCAGCCGACGAGGCACGGGGCCCCATTCGTCGTTGCGATGAGCGTTGCAGGCACCGGCATCGCGCTACTAGTCCTCGGCACCGTCTTCTTCGACTGGAACTGGTAGCAGCCGCCCTGCCGTCCCGGCGGACTGGTATCCGGCCCCGGTCAACTCCGTGAGGGGAATGCACGTCTAGGAAGAACCAATCAAAGAAGAGGACCAATCCGCCTACTCTGAGGAGGATCAGCGAGCCAGAAAGGGACCACCGGCATGTGGCCTTCAAAGAGCAAGTGGAAGGACCTAACACCCACCCAGCGAGTAGCCATGGTCGTCGGCGCCGTGGTGCAACTCACCCTCCTGGTCCTCGCCCAACGAGACTTGTCAACGAGACCAACAGAGCAGGTACGTGGCCCCAAGGGGCTATGGCGGATGGTGACCCTCATCAACTTCGCCGGTCCGCTCGCATACTTCTGCTGTGGCAGGAGACAGGAGTAGGCGTCGGATCACCGCGGCCACTTACCGGCCGCATCCTGCATCAGCCGCGAGGTACCCATGGCGGGCGGCCTGAAACCTAAGCTTGGTTTTCCCACTCTCTGTGGCGAATAGGGTCGTTGGGCCTATTCCATCCACCGCCGCATCGCGGTTCAATCCAATGGAAAGGGCACCGGCCCGGCCGCTTTGCCCATACTGGGAGGCAAGCCACCCCCTTTTTGGGGCAAACCACAGAGCGGCTTTGCTAGGGCATGGCTAGCGACCGGACCGGTGTCCCTTCACCTTGCCTGTGGATAACTTCCAGGTCCATAGTCCGAAGGACCCATTCACTTCGCGTGGTCGGCTGGTGGGTTACCAAGCCGGGTGAATCCTTTGAGTTGTCGGCGATCTTCTACCGGTGAGCATCAGGTCGTCCAGGTCACCGAGTACTGGCTGGCCGGTGTGGTGACCGGCCAACCACGGCGAGCCGCCCTGATGTCGGACCGAATACGGAAGCCTTCTCGGTAGATTCGGTCGAGATGCGTGGGATGCGGCCGCGGGTAGTCATCGTTGGTGGAGGTTTTGCCGGCCTTCACGCGGCCAAGACCCTTCGTTCCGAACAGGTCGACGTCACCCTGATCGATCGCCGCAACCACCACGTTTTCCAACCGCTGCTCTACCAGGTAGCCACTGCCGGGCTCAGCGCCATCGACATTGCCGAGCCCATCCGGAGGATTCTCCGCAAGCAGAAGAACACTTCGGTACAGCTCGCCGAGGTCGTGTCGATCGACCTCGTCGCGCGTTGCGTGGTGCTGAGCACGGGCGACCGCGTCAAATACGACTATCTCATTGTTGCGACAGGGGCCGCGGATTCCTACTTCGGCCACGAAGATTGGGAGCGGCACGCCCCCGGGCTGAAGAGTATCGAGGATGCGCTCGAGGTTCGCCGCCGGGTGTTGTTTGCTTTCGAGCAAGCTGAGCTCAATGACGACCCGGAACAGCGTCGCGCATTGCTCACCTTCGTAGTGGTGGGCGGCGGGCCCACCGGCGCCGAACTAGCCGGAGCCCTGGCCGAGCTGGCCCGGCACACCCTGGTCGACGAATTTCGCCGTTTTCATCCGGGTGATGCCCGGATTGTCCTGGTCGAGGCGGGAGATCGGGTTCTTCCCGGCTTTCCGCCCGGACTATCGGTCCGGGCCCTTCGCCAGTTGGAGCGGCTAGGTGTGGAGGTCCGGACGGGGACTCCGGTTACTGAGGTAGATGGGGACGGCATACGGCTGGGAGAACGGCGTATCGCTTGCCGGACGGTCCTGTGGGCCGCGGGCGTTGCTGCATCACGGCTGGGATCTTCACTCGGGGTGGAGCTGGATCGGTCCGGTCGCGTGAAGGTGAATGCCGATCTCACGATCGCCGGCCACCCGGAAGTGTTCGTGGTCGGAGACCTTGCGCACGTCGTCCAGGATGGCAAACAACTGCCCGGAGTTGCCCCGGCCGCCATCCAGATGGGTAGGCACGCGGCCGAGAGCATCGCCGGGTCTTCCCGGGGCGAACCGGCCCCGCCCTTTCGCTACGTCGACCGGGGCACGATGGCCACACTGGGTAGGAGTTCGGCAATCGCCGTGATCAGAGGCGCGCGGCTGTGGGGCCTGCCCGCCTGGTTGGCTTGGCTCTTCATACACATTCTCTTCCTCATCGGTTTCCGAAACCGGGTGGTGGTCCTTTTCGAATGGGCACGCTCGTACCTCACCTACAGCCGCAGCGCCCGTCTGATTCTCTACCCAGGCGACTCCGACTGAGGTGGGTAAGACCGCAGTGATCATCTCGGCGGTTCGGTGGGAACCGCGACCAGATCGGCAACTCGGGGGGAGGGGCGGTGTCCACGGCCGGGGGGTGGTTGGTGTCCTATAGGTCGAAGGCGTCGGCCAACCTGTGCCACTGCTCGATGGTGATGTCGAGGTTGTTGTCGGCGACGAGGACCTGGATGCAGACGTGGTCGGCGCCGGCGTCGAGGTGTTCTTGAACCCGCTTCATGGTGGCGTCGATGTCGCCGCAGGCGACGATCCCATCGACGAGCCGGTCGGTCACGTCGTCGATGTCGGTCTGGGTGAATCCGCATCGCAGCAGGTTGTTGGTGTAATTTGGCAGCCTGAGATAGCGAGCCAGGTTCGCTCTGGCCACGCTCCGGGCGCCGTCCAGGTCGCTATCGATGACCACCATCTGCTCCGGGGCCAGAAGCGGGCCCCGACCGAGAATGTTGCGAGCCATCGCGGTGTGTTCAGGAGGGGTGAGGTAAGGGTGGGCACCGTCTGCAGCTGCGGCGCTCAGTTTCAGCATCCGCGGTCCGAGGGCGGCAAGCACTGTCGGTGGCTTGGTTGCGGGCTCCACTGCAGTGAAGGGAGCGTCGGCCATGGCGTTCAAATAGGCCACCATATCCGAGTAAGGAGTCCGGTATTCGAGCTTGCGGATTCCTTCCACCGAGGAAGCATGGGCCACCCCCAATCCGAGCAGGAATCGGCCTTCGTGAGCTTCGAACAACGTCTTCTGAGCCGCAGCGGTCGTCACGGGATGCCGTGCATAGATTTGCGCGATGCCGGACGCCACGATCAGCCGAGAGGTTGCGGCCAACAGGACACTCGAAGAGATCAGAACGTCGCGGCCGCTCGATTCAGGCCGCCACAACGTCGGCCACCCCATCTCCTCGATCTCCTGAGCCAACTCGCGCACCCGAGAAGTTGGATGCTCATCGAGGAGAAACGTCCATAGCCCGACGCGACCGATGTCCATCCTCGAACCCTATCCCCTTCGTGGCTGCCACGAAGGGAAACCTCCTACTACTCAGAAGCCACCCGCCCTACGCAGACCAACTCGGCCCGCAGCCAGCAAACCACCCGCCCGTCCCGCGCCCTCACCCCCCACAGGTGGTTTCTCATCGAACTCTCACCCGCCTCTCACACTCCTCCTAAACGGGTCGCATAGCTTGACAACCGATACCCCTCCCTCCCAAAGAGCCCCCGCCCGACAGCGGGGGCTCTTCTTGTCACCTTGAGGTCGGGGACCCGACTGGAGGTTGGGGAGTGTTGGCGTTGGATCGAAGCCCGGAGGTGATGCGCTGTTCACCAGGGGTGAGGTGCCGGAAGATGGCTTTGACCATCAGCCGGCCGGGCCGAATACCGGCTATCTGCGGTTGCGAAACTCGTCAGCCGCAACCTTGAGATCACGCCAATCCGTCACGCCTAGTCGCGTCACTTGGATGAGTCGCTCGATGCTCCCCTCACTGAGCAGAAGCATGTCCTCGATCACGCCCTCGGGTGGCGTGATCTCTCCGTAGCAGTCGTGCCACGCCAGTTCGGTGAGTTCCAAGAGATCGAGAGCAAACGGCGCCCGTTCCTCGCCAAACACGGCGATTGCCCTGGGCGTTCGGTCCCTTCGCCTCTCTGCACGACTCACGGCCACGGGTACATTGTGCCATGTGAACCAGACTGCCCCCCGGGGCGACTAGCCGCTCCCCCGATCGGTGGGTATGTTCGATATTGCCTGCGCACCCCCTGGTGCGCTCGAAACGGCGCATGTCGAGCATCTTTGAGGGCGATGGGTCAAATCTGGGTCAAACGTACGGGCCTCCCTAGACATCACGAAACCGGACTCGTCATCACGAACCACCGGTCTCCCAGCACCGGCCGTCACCGAACGCCACCAGACGTCACCGGACATCACGGCCGGGTCGGGGCTGGAGCCGTCTCCGTCACCAGGTCGGGTACCGCCCGGAGTCGACTGAAGCTCCTTGGACGAACGCTGCAATGAGGTCGTCGGCGATCTGGGCGATGAGGTGGTGGGCTTCCAATTCGTCGGTCCAAGGCGAGGGGATGGCTTCTTCACCGAGCAGGGCGCCCAGCAGGTTGCCGGTGATGGCTCCGGTGGAGTCGCTGTCGCCGCTGTGGTTGACCGCCGCCAGGATCCCGGTGCGGAAGTCCGGGGCGGTGAGGGCGCAATAGACGCCGATGGCGAGTGCCTCTTCGGCCACCCAGCCTCCTCCCAACTGCTCGACCCTGTCCGGCGTAGGCGGGCCGTTGTCGGCCAGGTCGATCGCCGCCCGGACGGCGACCGTGGTTTCCTCATGGTCGGGCCATCCTCCCAGCACCTCCAGGGTTTCCTCGATTGATTCCCGAAGCCCTCCACCGGCGTGGAGACCGGCGATGATCCGGGCGAACGCTCCTGCCGCCAGGTAACCGCTGGGGTGGCCGTGCGTGATGGCGGCCGCTTGCACGCCCAGCACGAGCGGATGCGCAGCGACCAGCCCGATCGGTGCCACCCGCATCACCCCGCCGCAGCCCTTGCTGTCGTTGAGCCGTTCAGCGAGTGAGCCCATTCGACCCGACCTCAAGGCCGCTAGGCAGGTGTTGCCGGGGGAGCGCCGATGGTGCAGCACCGGCTGGGTGATGAGCCACCCGTCCGGATCCTTCCGGTCGCCGATCCCTTGCCCGGGGTGCCCCTGGGTGTGCAGCCAGCGCAGATAGGAACGGTGCAGGATCGACGGGGGATGAGCGACCCCCTCCTCTTCATGAAGTGCCTGGGTGCGGAGCAGCCCTTCGGCGGTGAAGAGGGTCATCTGGGTGTCGTCGGTAATCGCCCCGGTCCGTCCGTAGGCGGGGGCGTAGCCGGCCAGCCCGTCGGGTCCGAAGGCAGCACGGATCTCGGTGAGCGAAAGGAACTCGACCGGGGCGCCCATCGCGTCGCCGACCCCGCCACCGAGCAAGCAGCCCCGGATCCGGGAAGCGGTGGTGGGGGCGGTCACGGCTGCCCGCCGTCCACCCCGGCGAGCGGGCGGAGCGGGTCGGCGAGGTCCCGCAACTCGGCGGCGAACTCCCGATCGTCCAGCCAGCGGTGGGGGAGCGCCGCCTCACCGTGGTAGGCACCGGCCATGGCCGCCACCGTGTCGGCGTCCCGGCCCCGGTTGACGGCGGTGACCGGCACTTTCTCGAGATCTTGCGGGGGATGGAGGAAACACCATGGGGCGGCCGGGAGTGACTCCAGCACGAACGCCCCGTTCCACATGCAGGCGAAGGCCTGCTCGGGGGTCCCGTCGAGCAACTCGCCGATCGCCTGCAGCCGGTCGGTCAGCCGGACCGGGTCGGGTTCCCAGGGTGGGGGAATCAGCTCCCTGGATCGAAGCTCATCGATTCCGGCCTCGTATCCCATCCACACCCCATGGCTGCTGCCCCCCACGCTACCGCTGCGCGAGGGCGGGTCGAGGGGTCCAGGTGATTCGGTGGTCCGATTCCATCGGTGTGCCGTCACTCGAACACATCGAGGGGAATGTCGGAGGGTTGCAGCCGTTCCCGCTCACCGGTGTCGATGTAGACGATTCCGTCGAGGTCGGGCAGGTCACCGTCGAAGTCCTCGATCCATATCACCTTCCGGCCTCGACGTTGGGCCCGTTCGACGAGCGGCCGGACGTTGCGGATCTTCCAGTCCAGCCCGGAGAGGTCGTAGCCTTCCCGATCGATCACCGGGAAAGGCCCCACCCCGAGGTGGCCGGCGATGTCGTCGTTGGCGGCTTCTCGCCAGGTGGTGCACCACCAGATCTCGGCGCGGACTGCAAGCTCTTGGATCAGTTCCGGCATGTAGTACGGGATGGCGAGGGGGAACCCATAGGAGTGCATGAGGGTGACTCCCAGGTTTTGGGCGACTTGGGGGGAGTCGGGGCCGAGCGGGAGCAGCACGTCGAGTGCCTGGAGGTCGTTGACGACTCCATCCATATCGAGCAGTACGAGGGGTTTGGCAGTCATGGGTGGTCGGTGTCGGGGGGGGCGACGTACCTCCCCCTGAACCCGTATCACAAGCGGGATGAGCGGCCGAAGGGCCGGAAGTCACAATCTCCAATTGCCGGATTCCGTTGTGGTGTTGGATGAGGTGGTGTTGTTGCCGATCAGCAGTTCTCCGTTGGTGGCCGGGCCGGGTACCTGAGGTTCACAAACCGGGAATCCGGATGGCCACGTTCGGCCGACCCGTCAGAGGGGTAGGAAGAACTCGTTGTCCGCCTCCGAAGCCGGTCTGAGCTGATCGAACCAAGTGGCCTTCGGATCGAAGAGGGCGAAGAAGGGTCGACGGGCCAACTCCGGATTCCGAGCCTGCAAGAATTCGAGAACGAAGACGTCCTTGTTGCCAATGGTTGCTCGGCCTTCGACGTTGACCTTGCCGGCGAATGCCGACATGGAGGGCCCACGCACAGTGCGGGCGAGACCTGAAACGCGTCGATAGGCGCTCGCATAGATCTCCAGGCAGCGGGCGAGTGGAAGCTCGAAGTACTCCCGTGCTCCGGTGTCTCGGACGACGAACATGTAGTACGGGATGCATCCGAGCTGCACACCCTTCTGCCACATCTCCACCCAGGTGGAGGAGTCATCGTTGATGCGGCGGGCGACGGGGCTCTGCATGCGAATGTTTGCTCCGGAGGAGCGAATGCGACGAATGGCGTCTCGAGCCTGATCGGTAGACAGTTCGATCGGGTGGCTGTAGTGAGCCATGAGCGCGAGTTGCTTCCCGGACTCGACCACCCGCTCAAACAGCCGGAGAACGTCGTCGGCGTCATGGTCGGTCAGGAACCGCTGCGGCCAAGTGGCGACGGATTTGGTGCCGATGCGGATCGAGGAGAGACGATCGAGATCCAACAGCGGCTCGATGATTTCGGCCAGAGCAGCGGTTCTCATGATCATGGGATCGCCACCCGTGATCAACACGTCGGTTACCTCGGGGTGCCGTTTCAGATACTCGAGCAGTTGGTGGGTCTCGGTGGCGGCGAAACGGATGTCCTTGATTCGAACGAACTGAGCCCACCGGAAGCAGTAGGAGCAGTAGGCGTGACAGGTTTGGCCCCGCTTCGGGAAGAACAACACCGTTTCCCGATATTTGTGTTGCAGACCCGGGAGTCTCACACCATCTAGCACCGGGACGTTGTGGGTCTTCTGGCCGGCGGGTTGAGGGTTGAGCCGCAATCGGATCCGCTCCACCAACGCGGAGATCTCACCTTGGGGGGCCCCGGCATTGACCAGCCCGACGAGGGCGGCGTAGTCCTCTGGAGGCAGCATGCCCCTCTGCGGGAAGGTGAGCTGGAATATCGGGTCGTCCGGTACCCGCTCCCAGTCGATGAGATGGTCGATCACATAGCGGTTGGTGCGGAACGGCAATACGTGCGAAACGATCTCGATTGCTTCACGGAGTTCCTTGCCGAGAGAGGCCCATACCCGGGTGTTGCCAATGGTGAGACGGTTGACCGCCCGGTAGGGCTGGTGTTCAACAGTCGATGCTTCCAAGAGTGACACTTCGACTACCCGTCGTGGCTGTCTAAGCGCTGTTGGCTCCTGACAACCCTACCCAACCCGGTAGGGGTCACTCAAGGTCTCAGGCGCCCTCGATCCCGTAGTGGTGTTCGACCCTTGACTGGCTTCCCCCAAGGGCGTCTACTGGGGGAGAGACCCGAACGAAGGAGGTGAAGGATGACCAGGGTAACCGAGTGGGTGCTGGGAATCGTCGGCGCCATCGCCGCGTTCCTGGGCCTATTCATCCTGTTCGGCGGTGGAAACCAGTCACTGGGACTAGGGGGCGAACTCACCTGGCAGGTTGGGGAGATCTCGGCCGGGTGGGGCTATGGTCTGGCGATCGGCGGAGGTCTACTGCTGCTGCTCACCGTGGCGCTGGTGGTGTGGGAAAGGCGCCACCCGCGGGTCCACCGGCGGCAAAGCGAGTTCGCAGGTCTGATGTGGCATACCGGCATCTTTGTAGTGGTCAACGCGTTCCTGTGGATCCAGGACATCGTCGGCGGGGGAGGGCTGGAATACGCCTACTGGATCACCATCCCGTGGGGGGTGGGGCTGATCAGCCATGCCCTCGCCTACCTATTCGAAGCGCGCCGGATCAAGGAACTCACCGACGAAGAGGTCGCCACGGAGAAGCCGCGCCAGGAACTGCAGCCCCACTGACCACGGGTCACGGATCAGAGCACCGGCTACCGGGTCGAGGGGACGGTCAGACCGCCCGCCATGCGTCGTAGCACCCGCCAAGCGGTCGAACGGCACCGTGAGAGACAACCGATAGGCCTCTAGGCGAGGTTGCCCCTCATAGACTCCGTGCAGGTACGACAAACGAACGAGAGGTAAACGTGGAAAACCTGGTCGATCTGGGTCAGTTTCTCAGCGGTCTCGGCGTCTTCTTCGTGGGGATCGGAGTGTTGTACGGGGTGTCCGTCTGGGACAAGAAGAACAAGGCCGGCTGACCCCCGGGAGGTAGGGGGACTCCGGATCCCGTTCCGGACGACCTCGAGCAACGAGCACACCGGCAGCGCCGTGGCAGAGATCGAGCTGGTCGAGATCGACGTAGACGCCGAGTCCGGGTGGTTTGAGCACACGCCGTGAGCAGGTAGCGCACGCGCCGCGGAGCATCGCGCCGACTACGACTCACGAGAGCAAGAGGACCGTCGCTGGGTCGTGAGGGGGCGCTCCCAAGACGAGCACGGAAGTGCCGCCATGGGCGAATCTGCTTGACTCACGTATCGGTTGCCGGCCCATCGGGAGAAGGATTCGCATGTCGGAGTTGCGTGACGGTTTAGCGGTCGCTGTTGCTGAGATTGCCAGATATCGGGAGATGCTTGGGGAATCGGAGGTTGCTCCTCCGGCCACACGCTCCGAGTTGGTGGCCGCGCTCGCGCAATCGTTGCCCGCAGAGGGGGTATCTCTCGACGAAGTACTGAATGAACTTGTCGAGTCTGCCCGGCCGGGATTGATGGCATCAGCGGGACCCAGATATTTCGGGTTTGTCACCGGAGGCTCAACCGATGCCGCCCTCGTGGCCGATGTGATGACAGCAGGTTGGGATCAGCTTGCTTTCAACGAGATAAGCTCGCCGGCATCGCTCGCCTTCGAGGATGTTGCGGGATCTTGGCTCAAGGATCTCCTTGGTATTCCGTCTTCAGCATCGGTCGGTTTCGTGACCGGGGCACAGGCAGCAAACACTGTCGGGCTCACTGCCGCAAGGTTGCAGGTGCTGCGTGATCACGGTTGGGACGTGGGCCGCGAGGGCCTCAACGGCGGACCAACAGTTAGGGTCGTGGCCGGTGGTGAGCGTCACGCCACGATCGATAGAACATTGCGGTTGCTCGGTCTTGGCGAGAATGCATTGGAATTGGTACCCGTGAGACCCGACGGCGCCATGGATGCCGAAGCTCTCGATGGCGTGCTCAGAAGCGGTGCTGCCGGCCCTACGATTGTTTGCGCTCAGTCCGGCAACGTGAACACCGGAGCATTCGATGACCTGCAACGAATATGCGCCGTCGCCAAGCAGCACCAGGCCTGGGTCCACGTCGATGGGGCATTTGGCCTTTGGGCGGGAGCCAGCTCGAACCTCAGGCATCACGTTGATGGAGTCGAACTCGCAGACTCATGGGGATGCGACGGTCACAAGTGGCTCAACGTGCCCTACGACTCTGGTTACGCGTTCTGTGCACGGCCCGAAGTTCATGCAGCGGCGATGGGGTACACCGCCAACTACCTGACCGGCCAAGAACAAGGGAGAAACTTCGGCGGAGGCGACTTCGTATTGGAGTCTTCCCGTCGCGCTCGTGGATTCGCAACATGGGCAGCATTGCGAAGCCTCGGTCGTTCCGGGATCGAGGCCGTCGTCGATCGGTGCTGTGCGATGGCCCGCCGGTTCGCCGAGGGATTGAACGCCATCGACGGTGTGGCCGTTGTGAACGACGTGGTTCTCAATCAAGTTCTGGTCCGGGTCGGCGACGAACCCACAACCGACCGGGTTGCTCTCGCGATCCAGGAAAGCGGAGACGCCTGGTTGGGGGCTACGACATGGCACGGAGAGCGCCTCTTACGGATATCGGTGTCCAACTGGTCCACCACATCGGAAGACATCGACCGATCGGTCGGCGCCGTCGCCAACGCAGTTCGACGAATCAGCCGCCCATAACCGTCATTCCGCACTATCAGCTCCACCCACTCGATATGTGCTGCGATATCGGGCGGGTGGGCGGCAATCCTGTCACGGCACCGATTTGGTGATATGGCACTCTGCTCGGCATGTGATGCCGTTACCGAGCCGACTCGAGCGGCTTGGTCATGCGGATGGCATTCGTATTGGGCAGTCCGAACCACCTTGGTGACTCGGCTTCGGCAGTCATCCCGAGATATTCGTAGAGTCTTCGGGCTCTGCGGTTCTTTGCGGCAACGTCCAGTGCGAAACGCCTCGACCCAGCGGCTCTAGCTGTATCTTCGAGCGAACGCATGAGAAGGGTACCGATACCGGCACCGCGGTGGGCCGGATCGACTGCAAGGGCTCTGACGTAGAAGTCGCCGTCGGGGACCGAGTCGATGAACCTCAACAGCCGCCGTGAGATCCGTGAAAAGGTGGCCAGCCGGTAGTGACGCCATCCTGCTGTGGTTTGGAGGAGTTGGTTCGTGAAGGCTCGGTGATCCTCGGAGGAATACCCCGATGCCATGCCCACGATTCGCCCCTCCTGCTCTGCGAACGTCACATACAGATAGGAAAGCTCGTGACCTGGTTGAATGTACGCCTGGGCAATGATGTCGCATGCCCGCCGCCCTAGCGCAGCCCGGAACCAACTCTCCTGGGCTTCGTCGAGGAACTGACCGAAGAGACGGCCCTCCTCCACACTCGGTACCGCGGGTCGCAACGAAACCTTGGCCCCATCCGAGTCGTCCATAGCCTGACATTAATGAGGGGTCATGGGTCAGACGCACACCCAGGCGCCGCTCGGGTGCCTCGGTGGAATGTGCATTCGTATGCCCGATTTCGTGATCGGGGCTGCTGGTAGGTTGCGGGCACATTGGNNGCGTCGCGGGCAGAGTCCTCGCCCAGGATCGGATGGCCTGCCAGTTGCGGAAGTCTCCTTCGGGCGCTCTTCGGTAGATCAGCCAGATGAGTCTCATTACCAGCCAACTGATCCAGTCGAGCTTGTCGTAGTCCAGCTTCCCTCTGAAGACTGCCACGCTGACCGGCTTCACCTGCGGCGCGCTCTTGAGCAGCGCATTGAGAAATCCCGACATGAGGTGGGTCTTCTCGAAATAGCTCAACCCCTCCTCGTTCGCGGGTGGCCTTCCCAGCGACGGATCGACATATGTTGAGATGCCTGGCTCGTTCTCGTCGACGGTCTGCGTCAGTTCGAGACAGGTAAGGAAGGCAGCTACCGGCCTTCGCTGCAAGGCTTCTTGGTTCCTCGCCAGGAACTTGGCGACCGCTGGGTGCGGTTTGCCGTAGAGGACCGGGCTGCCCACGATCACGGCGTCGTATGAGCCAACCTCGAACACATCTCCCACCGGGCACACGTCCACCGTCGAACAACTTGCTCTGAGGGCTTGCCCCACTGCCTCGGCGACCTCGCCGGTTGAACCGGATTTGGTGCCATACGCCACCAAGATCACTCCACGCATCACGCCTCTCCGTCCTTCTTGTCGTGAGCCACTTCCACCGCGCCCGGGTTGCCGCCAGACGGCAGGTCCCGGTGACTCGCGGTGGGAGCGGTCGTGGCGACGGGCCGTTCGGGACTGGCGGCTACGGGCGCTCCGAGTGTCTCGGCTCGCTCAGAACCGGAAGCGGGTCACATCGGTTGGAAACTCGAACCAGGCCATCGCCTTGACAGCAGTGAACACTCTAAGACCTCCGGCGTCGGGTCCCTCCCATGCGTCTGGCTCCGGCGAGTAGCCGAGCTTCCCGTACTTGGCTGAAATCTCAGCTGCCAACCGGCCCCCGAGTTCCAACCCAGGAGGGGCCGTAGCCTCAGATCGGCCCTCGACCATCACAGCTTGGCGGCCATCTTCGAGATGGAGAACGCAAGCAGAGTTCTCATTCAGGTTCTGCACGTGGATCGTGTCGACGGCACCGTCGTACCAAAACCGCCCGTCCATCCACACACCCCAACGAGGAACCACGTGGGGTCTCCCATCGGGTCGGGTTGTCGCCATCCAGTAGTGAACGGCCGATCTCAGTCGATCTTCAACAACGGACCATTCGAGAACGCCCTTCTCGGTTTGGGGAACCCCGTAGCCGTCGGGCATTTCGGGTCGATCACGCGATGGCCGGTTCATCCGGCGAGGCTACCAGCCGTCGAGAAAGGTGTTCCTCGTACCCTTCCGAGCGGACACCAAGCCGTCGGGCGAGAACGCCGAGGTGCGCGGTTTTCTGCGTGCCGCTAGTTGGTGTCCGGGATTCTGATTTGATGCCCGCTGAACTGTCCGGTCGGTATTGCTGAGGCCTGGTACTTGGCGAGTTCGATCATCTTCGGGATATCGACGCCAAGCTCGTATCCCATTTCAGACAGCATGAACGCCAGGTCTTCGGTAGCCAGGTTTCCGGATGCTCCGGGTGCAAAGGGACAGCCACCCAGGCCGCCCAGGGTCGATTGCACTTTGCCGACACCACACTCGATGGCAGCCAGCGTATTGACCATTCCCATGTTGCGGGTGTCGTGAATATGAACCTGCAGATCCAGCGACGGGTACTCGTCCCAGACGGCATCGATGATTCGGCGAACCTGAGCAGGGTTTGCGATTCCGATTGTGTCGCAGAGATTGACGGTCCGTATTCCGCTGTCGACATAGGGCTTCAGAAACGGCACAACGTCGTCTTTGTCCTTCATTCCCTCAAACGGGCAGCCGAATGTGGTGGACAGATCCAGACAGACATCCATCTCTGGATAGGAATCCAGAATCGCCTGCAGTCCGGCCAAGGATTCTTCATGTGTCCTTCTGATATTGGCCCGGTTGTGGCTCTCGCTCAGCGAAACGACATAGGACACCGATTTGATACCGGATTCCCAGGCCGCTTCGGCACCGCGCAGATTCGGAACCAGTGCGAAGAGATCGGCATCCGGATACTTGCCGACGCAGATCGAAGCCAATTCCCGGGCATCCCTCATTTGGGGGATTGCCTTCGGACTGACGAAGGAGGTTATTTGCAGATGGCTCAATCCGGTATCTAGAAGCCCTTCAACAATGCGAACCTTCGTGTCCAACGGTATGTATTCATCCACCATCTGAAAACCGTCGCGAGGCCCGACTTCATACAGTTCGATCTTCTTCATGATCCCTTCTCCAGCATGGTCCCTTCCTCCTTGAGCCGTCGATACCATCCGAACGCCGCTTCGGGTAGCTGGGGATGATGTCCGCCGCATTGCCGGCGTGCAGTCCGCAGGTAGGCCGTCAATTGCCCCCTATAGGCCTCAGATGCGCAGTGCGTGAGGATGGCGTCCGCCCGTTCTCCGTCATCCAGCCCGCGTAGGTCGGCGACGCCGTGCTCGGTCACGACCACATCGACATCATGTTCACCGATGTCCTGGTGGGACACCATGGGGACGATGTTCGAAATGGCTCCGCCTTTGGCCGTGGAAGGTAGGAGAATCACGGACAGGCCGGCGTTCTGGGCGAAACTCGCTCCGCCTCCAATACCGTTCACAACCCGGCTCCCGGCGACATGGCTGGAGTTCACATTGCCGTAGAGGTCAATCTCAATACCGGTATTCAATGCCACCAGCCCCAACCGGCCGATCACTTCGGCACTGTTGGATATGTCACCGTTGCGGATTACCAGGTGGTCGCGCAAATTCGGAGTGTCGTTCAGAATCTGCTCCACCCTCTCGCTCATGCCCAATCCACCCGTTGATAGAGCTGTTGCTTTTTCGGAAACAAGGAGTTCTAACACAGGCTCGGTAATGCCTCCGCAGAAGAACTGGAGGTTGCGGAAACCGGATTGCTGGAACCCCTCGGCAATGGAATCGGCGATACCGCCGAAGCCGGTCTGAATCGGCGGAAGATGCCCACCGGTCTTTCGTACCTCCAACTCGAGGAAGTTGAACAGATGGTCGGCGATGTACTTTGTCACCGCTGTGCCTGCTGGCTGGGGTCCCAGTCGTTCCGGGATATCGGTCTCGACGATGTATCGGATCTTCTTCGGGTCAACCTGGATTCCCGACTCACCGATTCGCTGATCGGTGCGGACCAGCGGGATCGGCTCCGTATCGGGCGCTGCTGCCGGGATGTATATGTCATGCAGATCTCGGAGCACCTCCGGCTGAGCGGCATTGATCTCGACAATGATCTCATCCGCCGCGTCCATCAGATAATGCGTCATCCCGACCGAACTGCTGGGTATGAGATCGCCGTTTTCGTCGAATCCCAGCGCTTCGACCACGGCGATATCGATGTCTCCGAAACTGCCGTCTCTTAGCAGCCGGGGCATCTTGCTCATCTGCTGCTCGACGTAGCGCAGAGAACCATCGTTGGCTTGCGCGGCGAGGGTGCGGCTGGCCACCATGGGGGCCCGCCGGGTTACGAGTTTCGCCGATCCGAGCGTTTCGTCCAGCCATGGCACATTGGCGCCGGTAATCAATCCGAACGACAGGTCCTCACCGCTCTGTTTGCGTTGGACAAGAGCCTCGACAACAGCTTTGGGATAGCCCGCCATGGCGTATCCGCTCATGGCAACCGTCATACCGTCCCGTATTGAGGCCGCCGCCTGCTCGGCAGTTGAAATGCGGTTCTTCAGACTGCTGTCTCCCATTCTTCGTCCAAGGTCCGCGTCCAGATACCGGTCTGAGTCATCCGCGAGGCGTGAAGCCGGAAAACAGTTCCTCGTCGGTAGGTTGGAAGCTGGGGATCTCGCGGATGACCCAGGTGTTGTTCATGTAGTGCTTGAGCGCAACGTTCTCCGATATGCCATTGCCGCCCCACGTTCCACAGCCCAGAGAGTGGGTAAACGGCATTCCGCTGACCCAGCTGCCGCCATTGGTTGCGGCCTGAGGCTGGTTGACGACCACACGAGTCGTATAGGTTTCCAAAGCCAGCTTCTCCACGTTCTCGGGTGTCGCAGAGAAGATTCCGCAAGAATGTCCACTACCTGAGTATGCGTGGTTCTCATTGGTGATGCGGATTGCCTCGTCAATGCTGCTGCTCTTGTAGACAGTTGTGACAAGACTCATCTTCTCACCGCTGAAGGGAGATGCTTCCCCGGTCTTGTCCTCTTCTACCAGCAACAGGCAGGTTCCCTCGGGGACATCGAGGCCGGCCAGCTCGGCGATATTGCTCACTGGTGACGCCACGACATGCCTGTTGATGATGTGGTTGTCAGGCCATTCAGGCCAGATTGTCTTCTTCAGCTTCTCCTTCTCATCCGCATTGAGCAGATGAGCGCCGACCTTGCGGAATTCGGTCAGCATCTCGGCGTATACCGACCTATCAATTACGACAGCGTTGTCACAGGAGCATCCTGCGGCAAGGTCGAATGTCTTGCTGGCTTTGATCTTGGTTGCCGCATCAGCAAGGTCGGCGGTCTTGTCGATGATGATGATGGCGTTTCCCGCTCCGACACCAAATGCCGGGGTTCCTGAGCTGTGGGCGGCGCGAACCATGGGCTGCCCGCCGGTGGCAATGACCAGATCACATTGCCTCATGAGCTCATTGGTCTTCGGAATCGACGGATCCTCGATTGTGATGAACAGATCCTCTGGAGCGTCATACTTCTTCATTACGGCCCGAAGGAGGTTCGTCACTTTCAGGGTTGTGAGCTTGCTCCTGGGATGGGGTGAGAATATGACTGCGTCCCGGGCTTTCACCACGAATATGGCCTGAGTCAACGGATGGAATTCTCCCTGCGTGCTGGGTACCAGCGAGCCGATGACACCAACGGGCTTCGCAATGCGTACAAGCCCCCGTTCAGGGATCTCCTCGACTACCCCTACGCTCTTGGCGTTCTTGACGTCATAGAATATTCCCCGGCATTTGCCGGCGACCTTGGCGATTTTGGAGGCGACATCACCCAACCGGCATTCCTCGAATGAGAATTCGGCTATCTCCCTTAGAAGCTCATCATTCGCAGCGATTTCCCAGGTGATTGCCGCGGCGAGCTCATCCACTTTCTCCTGTGAGAACCCTTCCGCTACTTTTTGCGCCTTACGCGCTCGCCCCATCAGTTCGGAGATGTAGGCCGCTATTCCCGCATCGTTCTGGCTCACAAAAACCCTCCGAGGTTCAATCAATGTCCATCGCCTCAAGACCGGCGTCCGGGGTCTCCCCAAGTAGAGCCGATGGCAACGTCGATTACAAGCGGGCCTATATGGATCCGAGGGTTTCCCCCGATGAGAGCTTGCGGATGGTTTCTTCGATTCGGCCGGCCCGGGTAGCCGGCCGTTTGGCGGTGTAGATCCACCACAGGTACTGCTTCTTGGCCGAGTCGGGCAGAGCTTGATAGGCGACCTTTGCCTCGGCCGCGGCATCGAGGGCGGTTTGCAGGTCGGGGGGGACGACGAGGGCGTCGACCTCGTCGGTCTGGGACCACGAGCCGTCGGCCTTCGCCGCGTCGATCACCGCCTGGCCGACCTCGGTCATGAGGCCTTCACGTACCAGCCGCTCGATCCGGTCCTTGTTGAGCGCCGACCACAACCCGCCCTTTCGGCGGGGGGAGAACCATTGCATCATGCGGTCGTCGTCGACCCGCCGGGATTGACTGTCGATCCACCCGAAGCACAGTGCTTCTTCGACCAGGTCGTCGTATGCCGGACCAGCGAGGCTGCTCGACTTCTTGCGGTAGACGATCCACAGACCTTCTTGCCGGTCGGGGTTCGAAGCAAGCCAACTGCGCCAATCGGCACGGCTGGATGGGGTCAACACTTCTTTACCGTTGGGTGAAGGGGGATTCTCGAGGTCGGCGGTTCGTGTCATCTCGCCAACGATACGCGAGTAGCGGGCGGCGCCTTGGGGTGGTCCAGGAAGAGCCACCCGTGCGTCTGCCTCCGAGCCGATCACCCTGATCTCGAACGATCAGATTCGCCGGCCAGGGCTCAGACCCTCGTCAACCGCACGGGACGCTGCTTGGCTGCAGTTGGCGGGTGCTCCGGCCTCGGTGGCCTGAACGCCGTTGGGCTTCGATGGCAGGAGCTCATGGGGCGGTATCGTTGAAGGAGACCCGCTATCGAGGTCGAATGAGTCGCCAGCCGACGCCCCTGCTTGTCTGGCAGGAGGACGACGAAGGTGAGAGCGCCGGGGCGTACACCATCCGATTGGACGCGCCGGGTCGTTGGCAGCTCATCGCCGGCGGCCGGGCTGTCGGCTTCTACCCGACCAGGACCGCCGCCGAACAAGCGGCAAGAGGCTTGCATCGACGACATGGCCTGCGACGCCGGCTTGTCGCATACCTGGTGGTTGCTGGAGTCTCCCTGGCGGTTCTAGCGGCAGCAGCGATGGGGCGGACCGAGCCGAACCCCGAGTATCCACCCGCCCGTGCCGTGGCCGATCGGTTCGACGAAGCCCGGCTGGCAGTCGAGACGGGTCAGGTCGACATCGACGGCGTCGACCAGATGTTCGATGGTATCGAAGGCAGCTCCTTCGAGCATGGTGGCCGTCTCAAGCTGGGACTCACCGGGGTCTTTGACGGTGACTGCTACGGCATGACCTGGCGATCCGGCCATAGGGTGGGTGGAGTGGTGAAGCGCAGCAACTATGTGACCTGCCAACCCGATCGAAGTCTCATCGACCAGCCCGACCCTCCCGGATTGGTGGCCGAGCCCTTACACCCCTCCTGGAAGTACACCCTCCCTGATCCCGCACGGACACGAGCGTGGTTCATTCCTGTGGTCACGATCTCTTTTGGGTTCTTCCTGGTTGCGGCCTTTCGAGCAACGGCCCTGCTGTTCGCCTCGGGAAAATGACCCGTCCAGGCCGGCCGACGTCCAGAACCGGGCCTTTGCCACGTAACCGGAAGCCCTCGAGCTGGGACGAGAATCGCCGGAGGTCTGCTGCGTGTCGCAGGGCGTTGTGGCATGATCGGTCGGAAACAACGACGCGTTGGAGGAGGTCTTCGTGTTCCGAAACACCATCGAACTTGCGAAGGCATCGTGGAGGGTCCTCAAGGCCGACAGAGAACTGCTGCTTCTGCCGGTCATGTCCACCATGGCGACGGTGATCGTGGTGGCCGGCTTCCTGGCGCCGATTCTCGCCGTCGGCGGTTTTGAGGGGGAAGAGCTGGGCCCAGTCGACTACGTCCTTTTCGGTGTGATGTACGTCACCCTTTCGTTCGTGACGATCTTCTTCAACGCCGCCCTCGTGCACGCCGCCGACGAGCGGCTGACGGGCGGCGACCCGACCCTGGGGAGCGCACTCCGCGGAGCCGGCCGCCGGGCCGGCCGGATCCTGCCGTGGGCAATCGTCACGGCTACCGTGTCCATGATCCTGCGAGCAATCGAAGAGCGAGCCGGGGCCCTGGGCCGGATCGTCGTCGGCCTGGCCGGGGTAGCGTGGTCGGTGGTCACCTTCTTGGTGGTCCCGATCCTCGTCCTAGAGGACATTGGAGTTCTCGACGCCGTCAAACGCTCAGGATCGCTGTTCAAGAAGACCTGGGGCGAGAACCTGGCCGCTCGGGTCGGTTTCGGGCTGCTGGGCTTCGTAGTCTCCCTGCCGGCGTTTGCGATCATCGCACTGGGGGTTGCGGCCGGCGGAGCGGCCGTGGGCGTTGCGATTGTGATTGGGGTGCTGTGGATCGCCATGGCCGTGGTCGTTGTTACGTCACTGAGCGGGATCTTCCAGGCGGCGCTGTACCACTTCGCGGTGAGTGGCCAAGTGCCCGGCGACTACTTCCCGGCCAATGCGCTGGCCAATTCTTTTGTAGCCCGGCAGCGACGGGGTCTTGGGGGAGGCGGCTTCTCGGGCGGCAATCTCTGAACGAAGTCGGGCAGTCGTCGCCGGCTCGCGTCCCGTTACGTTCACTCCCGGAGGCTTCCGCCGGTTTCCACTCGCGGACTCCCTAGCGACAACCCGACGGCGAACAAGCCAACAACGAGGGCCGCCATTCCGGCGAACCATGTGGTCCGCCCGATGGTCTCGTACGCCCACCCGGACGGAAACGAGGCGGCCGCAGCGGCCAGGAAACCGACCGCCTCCAGCAGACCTTGACCACGCGCCACCATGTCCAAGGGACTGCCGGCCGCGACCAAAGCGGCCCCGGCCGGAGCCAACGCAGCAATGCCGACCGCGTGCACAATCCCCGTGATTGCCAAAAGGACGGGGGCCTCCAGCCAGCCGTAGCCCAACAGCGCGGGAACTACGAGCAACATGGCCAGCCGTCCGACCCGGGTGGGCGTCAGGCGGTCGGCCAAACGGCCGAACACCGGCGCCAGCCCAATCATCGGTATGGCCATGAGGGTGAAACTCGCGCCGACGAAGACAGTGGAAGCGCCGCGGTCGGTCAGGAGCCGCGCCCACAAGGCATCGACGGTACCGATCGTTGCGAAGTCGATTGCTCCGAACGCCAGCCCGGCGAGAACCAGGCGGTTCCGGAGCAGGCTGAGGGTGGGCTTCTCCTCGCTGATGGGGACGGGGGCGGGCGCTCTCAGCCGGAAGACCACCGGGACGGCCAGCAGCAGGACGGCCGCCGGTGCCAGGAATGGGACCTGCAGTCCGAATTGCTCGGCGAGCAAGACACCGATCACCGGGCCCAGGGCAAAACCCGCCACCGAAGCGGCCAGGATGCGTCCCAGAACTTCACCCGGCTTGTTCGGGGTCCAGTCCAGGACGACCCGCCTGGCCGCCGGGACGAAGGCTCCCTCGGCCAGGCCGAGGATCGCCCGGGCGGCAACGAAGGTCCACAGTTCCCTCGCATAGGCGGCCAGGATCAGGGCGGCTGCACCCAGCAACGTGCCGGCAATCAGCATTGCCTTTGCATGGCCCCGGTCGGCGTAGCGGGACAACCACACGTAGGCGAAGAAGGCGGCAACGAAACTCGAACCGGCGATCAAACCGAGACCGGCCGTGGGCAGGGCGTAGGCGTCCTGCAGGTCGGCGAGGAGAGCGAGGATCACACCCAACCCAACCGCGTTGGCGGCGACCGCCAAGTGGAGGATCAGCTGGTCGACTCGGCGCGGTTTCCCGGTCATGGCTCAGGTTGATTGTCGAGAGACATCGGTGGGTGCTTGCTCACGGGCATCCAGATCCATAGGCTCGAGGAGGGATCCATGAATGGGGTCTGCCGGGTATCCGGGCGAGCTCACCGTCCATGGGTTCCGGCTCGAATTCGTCGCCGGCAAGACTAACTGCGTCATATCCACCGGGCTACGGTCGCCGTCGGAGCAATGGGGAGATGGCTGGGCCAGGATGATGGACGCCACCCACGTGCTCGTCGATCCGGATCGGACCCGTTTCCCAATCTCGGCCACCATGCTCCGAGACGATCTCGGCGCCAACTTCCACTGGCTCGTCCCCGCGGCTCGAGCGAATCTCTCACTAGCGACCAGAATCTCGACGCGCTCGCTGAGGAAGCACGGCCCGACCTATACCTCCTCTGCTCCCCCCGACTTCGACTGGGTGCAGGACGGAACCCGGGAATCCGACCACCAGCGGCACTGGATGCACCAAGCGATGGCCGGGCGCGCTCGAGCCTCGGGAGCCGAAGTTGCAGTGCTGACCGGCCCACCCGAGCAGCGCCTCGATCGGGCTCTCGAGTTGGTGCGGCCGCTCACGGTCTTCCCCACACTGACCTGAAAGGAGACGAACCATGGCCATCGCGACCGAAGCGGCTGCTGCTGCACCCTGGTTCGGGCGTCCTTGGGAGCATCGGCACGCGGCAATCGCGGCGTTGGGTTCGTTGGCCGCCGGCGCCGTCTACTGGCTTGCCACTCGCCGCTTCGCACCCGGAATCGCACCCAGTTGGGTCGAGTTCACCGGCACCGTCACCTCGCTGTGGTCTGTTTGGATCACTCAACGCCGGAATGTGCTGGCGCTGCCGGTCGGCATCCTCTCGGTGGTGCTGATGGGATGGTTCTTCCAGGATATCGGCCTGATCGGCCAGACCTGGCTGCACTGGGGCTACTACCTGCCGGTACAGTTCTGGGCATGGGCCCAATGGACCCGGGGTGGAGAGAACCACTCCGAGCTGCGGGTGACACGGCTCACTCATCCCGACCGCCTTCTCGTCGTCGCCGTCGGAGCACTTTTTGCGGTCGCCTTCGGATCGCTACTCGACGCCGGCTGGGATCAAGCTCTCTACACGTACTGGGATGCGTCGATCGTGGCTGCGTCGGTGGTGGCGATGGTGTTGCTGTCGAGGAAAAAGGTCGAGTCGTGGTGGCTGTGGATCCTCCCGGTCAACGTGTCGGCCATCGTCCTCTACCTCGTGACCGGGGCCTACATGTTTGCCGCCCTGTACGTTCTGTTCCTCGTGATGGCCTTGGTGGGCTTGCGGCGCTGGGTGGCCGCCGCTGAGGTGGGAACGACATGACATCGTCCAACTACGACCCGCGCTCGTTCCCTCCGTTCGCCGTCACAGTCGACATCGTCGTGTTGACCGTCACCAGTCGCCTGGAGGTGCTCGTGATCGAGCGTGGCCGCGACCCGTTTGCCGGATGGTGGGCGCTACCCGGCGGGTTCGTGCTGCCGGACGAGTCGATCGACGCCGCCGCCGAGCGCGAACTGCTCGAAGAGACCGGCTTGACGAGCCGCAAGCTCGCCGGCGTGCACCTCGAACAGCTCGGTACCTTTGGCGCAGTCGACCGTGACCCCCGCATGCGGGTGGTTTCGGTCGCCTACCTTGCCCTCTCGCCCGTGCAGGCGGAACCCAGCGGAGGGACCGATGCCGCTGCCGCTTACTGGGTCGGCGTCGACGAGGCAGCGGCCGCGCCCTTGGCGTTCGACCACCACGAGGTTCTCGACGCCGCCGTCGGACGAGCGCGGGCGAAGCTGGAGTACACCACTCTCGCCACCACCCTGGCCGGCCCGGACTTCACCCTCGGAGAGCTTCAGCACGTCTACGAGGCGGTGTGGGACCAGAAGCTCGACCGGGCCAACTTCCGTCGAAAGGTGCTGGCTACCAAGGGCTTTGTGGTACCGACCGGCGAGCGCCGCACGGGGAAGGAGGGCGGCGCACCCGGAGCGGTGTATCGCGCCGGCATCGGTCGCGTCATGGCCCCGCCGCTGATGCGGGGGGAAGTCGAGTCCTAGCGACCCATGGTCCCCGAAGTGGCCCGGACGGTCGCGTCGACGTCGAGTTCCCAATCTGCTTACCAGTCGTCGCCCAATCGACTCTGACAAGAGATCGACGCTGACAGATCGATCTCCTTGCTGGGCCCGAACGGCAAGACCATGACGCCGGCGTCCTCTTTCACGGTACGGACCAGTCTCGAACCCTGCCGAACATAGGTGGGTCCCTGCCATCGCTTCCAACCAAGGCGTTCATAGAAACCCTGGACACGGGTGGACAAGGCACCCATCTCGAACTCGCTTCGGAGCAGTCGGGAAACTTCCCCCATCGTCTGGGAGCCGAGCCCTTGACGCTGTCTGTCGGGATGAGTGGCGACCCCCTCGACGTACCCCGTGTAGAAGGGGCACCCCGCCACCTCGAGCACCCGCGGAACAACGGCTGCGTGAGCGATAACCGCTCCGCCCTCTTTGACTACAACATGCCAGCCACCAAGGGTGTGCTCCCAATCCTCTTCCGTGAACGTCTCGTCGAAGGCGGTGAAGAAGAGGTTCCGGATTTGGCCCAGGCAATCCGGGGTTGCATCGGCCGTGGTGAAGAGGGCGGCTACCGCCATGGACCTAGTCTGCCGGTAGGGTGCGGTCCATGCGAGTACCAACCGGCCTTTGCGAACACCTGTCGACGGCCGTCCCCATGTAGGGCGGGGCTTGGAGTGCTCGGACGGCTCGCGTGCATTGCGGAACGCAGTCTGATGACGCGGATCGGGACGAAGCCACAGGGGACCCAAAGGTGCCGTCTTTGATGACTTGGTGCCCTACCACCGCCCGGATCGGGATCGTACGGTTTCTAGGAGCAGAGGGAAGGAGGGGAAAGTGCTGTCCCAGAATCGGGTAGACCTCGGGCCGCGCGGCAAACCGGCGTGGGTCCCGGTCGCTGCCCTTGTCATGATGTCGGTGCTGTTGGTGGGTTGTGATGTTCTGCCCTGTGACGAGACTGCGGGACGTTCCGCCACTGCTGCTGCGGAAGGAATCAGCACCGTGCGGATCGTTGCCGAGGCGGGCAGCCTGGACGTGAAAGGCCAACCCGACGCGACCGGAATTGACGCTGAGGGCACCGCCTGTGCGTCGAATGCCGGCGACCTGGCGGAGATTCAATTCGAAGTGACTACCAGCGGTTCCGAGATCGTGATCGAGGCAAGAACCCCCGACGGCAACAGCCAGTTCGACGTGAGGGTCACGGTCCCCGATTCCGTGTTAGTGGAGATCGACGATGGCAGCGGCAGTGTCGACATCCGTGACGTGGCCGGGGTTCGGATCACCGATGGATCCGGTGAAGTCGATGTGGCGGGCGTCAGAGGGGATGTGGTAGTGGTCGACGATGGTTCGGGTGGTCTTGACCTGCGAGATGTCGCCGGAACGGTGGAGATCGAAGTAGACGGTTCGGGGGATATTTCGGTCGCCGACGTGGGTGGTGACGTCCGGATCGGATCTGACGGCTCTGGAGGTATCAGGGTCAGCGACGTCGGGGGTGATTTCGTAGTCCGCGATGACGGCAGCGGCGACATCAGGCATAGCAACGTGTCGGGAACGGTCGACATCCCCGACTGACAACGGTAGCGCTATCGAGGTCTCTCCTTGCGTAGGTGCGGGCCGGTCCCGCGTTGACCATGCCCACGGACCCCGTTGAGAATCCGGGGGAGACCCGGTAACTGCTCATCGAGACGGTACCCGGGGAAGCCGCCGACGTTGGTTCCCGCCCGGTGGGCGAACAGCATGCGCAGCGTGATCGGCCCGGCACAGGGCATCGGAGGAAGCCGCCAACTCGATAGCATCCCGGCCACGTCGGCGTCGAGATCGACCAGACCTTCCTGCGCTGCTGCGGCAGCCACGACCGCCGACATCGGCTTGCTGAGGGAAGCGGCCTGGAACAGGGTGTCGGTCTTTATGGGACGACCCGGCTCGGCGAATCCGGAACCGCGGGCGTTCACGACTTCGAAGTCGTCGACAATCGCGACACTCACACCAAGCACCCTGTGCGCTTCCATCGCGTCTTCGACCGGGGCGAAGCCCTGACCGGGATCGACCGGGGCGGCTAGCGCGGCCGGCAACAGCGAAAGCGCCAGGAACACAACGAGCGCCCTCATAGCCCGTTCATGCTAGAGAGGCGCGTACGGCGCCATCCGGAGGATCCTTGAGGATCGGCGGGGTCGTTGAGTTCACACGGTGAGGGGTATCGGTGAGCGGTGGTGGGGATAGGTCCGAAGAACCGATACGGCAGCTGCACCCTCCGCAACACCGTCCCCAACGGCGCCCCGCCGGGCGCCGCGAAGGCCGTCGACTTGTCGGTCACTACCGAGAAACGCGGCGAGCCGGTGCTGTCGAACGCTGCGATCTGGCTGCGGTAACCGCCGTCACGGCTCGCCGGTCACCTCGAACCGTTCCTCCGGAATCACCGACAGGTCGACTGTGATCTCACGGTCGAACTCGGCGGCAAAGCCGGCGGCCAGGCTCTCCGGCGCCGGCAGCGGGCCGGATCCCACGACCGCCACCTCGGCCTCGCTCCCTCGGATCGCGACCGAAACCGTCCGATACCCCGGAGCAGACTCGAGCCACTCTTCGACGACGGTGCTCGCCGTGCCCTGATTGGTCACCGCCGTGAACACCTCATCGCCGGCCATCGAGAGCGGGATCGCGATCAATAGCAACGCTACGCCCACAGTGGCGAACGAGCGATTGATCTCGCGCTGGTTCGCTTCGAGATGGAACCACGGGGACAAACCGACGAAGACGAACGTGACCCCCGCTGCCAGGATCACCCCCACCAGGTTCGTGAAGAACAGCAAGGTCGCCCCCATCGCGAACTCGAGCTCCCCCGCCTCGAGGGTGATCCCGATCACCGTCAACGGCGGGACCAACGCTACCGCGATCGCCACGCCGGGCAGCGAATCGGAAACGTCGGGCCGGGAAAGCGCGAACGCGCCGGCGGCACCGGCCGCAAAGGCAATCATCAAGTCCACCGTGTTCGGCGACACCCGGCTCAGGATCTGCGAGTTGGCCGTGACTTCGAGCACCGGGAAGTAACGCGAAAGGAGCCACGATCCGGCGACGGCGACGGCAATTCCACCCGCCACCAGGAACAGCGACCGGGTCGCCCGCTTCGGCCAACCCATAAGCATCGATGCCGACGTGGCCATGATCGGAGTCATCAGCGGCGCGATCAGCATGGCGCCGATGACCACCGCAGTGGAGTCCGCGTTGATGCCAAACGTGGCAATGGCCGTGGAGAACGCCATCAAAGCGATGAACCGGGAGATCCTGCCCCGGGCGGCCTCGCCCTCGAAGATCACCTTGTTGATGACGGCGCTGCGTTCCTCCGGGCCCATGTCGCGGTGGTGCAGCCAGTCGAGCACCACGTTCCCGGTGTCGGCGACGGACACCTCTTCGGCGAGCGCCACGCCGCCGGCGATGATCCACACGATCGCCATCAACGCGACCAGAAAGAGGAGCAGGTCACCTTCGGAGACGGCGATGAGGGCGCCGAGAAGTACTTGAGCTACGCCGCGCAACACCTGCCAACCGCGATCCTCGACGTCCTGTTGGGTGGCCACCCGGACGAGATCGAGGACGCCCCGCATGGCGATGACGCCGCCGACCAGCCCTGCCACAGCGCCTACACCGATCCGGCGCAGGGCGAGCAGCGCCGTCCCGCCTCCGAGCAGGAGCACCCCCCGGCCCAGATCGGCCCTCGCCACGGGGCGGCTCCGCAACGCAGCCACAGTGTCGGTTCCGCCGGCGACGAGCAGGGCAATGCCGATGAGCAACGACAGCAGCCAGGCGGATAGTTGAGGAGCGGCCAGCGCAACGACCCCGACGACCAGCACCGCCAGGCCGCGCAATGCCGCGGGCCGTTGCAGACCCTTCCAGATGGCATGCCGGTCGATGCCCGGCTCGGCATCCTGCTCGCGGAGCGTGACGTCGCCCTCGGGGAGCTCGTGGTCCTTCATTGCGTCGGCGTCCTCTCCTGCCGATGTTGATCCACGTGGTTGTTGGCGTACTCGTTGATCGCCCACAACGACTTGACCTTGCCGCCGAAACCGGACTGCTTGAATCCGCCGAACGGGGCCGAGATGTCGGCCTGATCGACGTTGCTCACCGACACGGTCCCGGCTCGCAGTTCACCCGACAACCGGTGGGACCGCGCCGGGTTGGAGGTCCACACAGCTGAGGAGAGGCCATGGAACTCGTCAACCATGGTTTGCTCAGCCTTGTTCATTGCGGCCTCCCTTCACCAGGCCGGCGCCGCACACCACAGAAGCCTGACCTGCGCACCATCCCGCAAGACAAGATACCCGGAGCAGACCACACGGCGCCAAATCCCGATCATTGAGTGCACGTGGTCGGGGCTATGGTGAGGAGTTCTATCGCGACATGGCGGAGCTGACGTGGCTTCTACCTCCGCACACTTCATCGAAGAAGTGCTTGTGCCGAACAGCGTCGCCGTCACGGTCTCAGTGGTCGTCTTTCAGGCGGCGGCGGCAGTCTCCATACTCTGTGGTTGGCTGGTCCGGGAACCGGGAAGGGTCGATGAAACGTCTGAGAGAGGTGAGCCACAGGGATCGATCGGTGAATGGTTGGGTGAGGTCCGCCACGCTATTGCTCGGCGCGTTGTTGACGCTCGTGGCGTGTGAGTCGGAGGTCGGTGGGGAAGCGCCCGGGTCTGCTTCGTCGACTGGAGCATCGACGCCTCGATCCGGCGCCGACGCCGGGTCCGCGCCGTCCACAGCCGCAACGTCTACGACTTCGACGTCCGTACCGATGACTACCACGACGACTGCGGTCACGTCGCAGTGTCTCGATGCAGAGATGATGCAGCCTTCCGATACGGTGCTCACCCATTACGCGATCTGCAATTTCGACACGGGCACCTGGCTCTATCCGGTGTACCGGCCCGGTGACGAGACTCCAACGCTCGAGCAGGCGTTGTCGGCGCTGGTGGTTGGCATGACTCCGGCGGAACGGGCCTTCGGGCTGTCGACGGGTTTCGATTTCGTTCCTGAGGCTGATCAGATCGAGGTGGTCGCCGAGATCGACGCGGATGGGATTGCCCACGTCGACTTCCGAATAGGGGACGAGCGATGGGATCCGGGTAGCCGGGCCGGGACGTCACATCAGCTCTTCTCCTTTCTGGATCCTTTGGAGGCGACTGTGTTCCACCATCCAGAGGTGCTCGGGCTCGACCGGTCGACGCTGTGCTGGGGCGAATCCGCCTGTGAGGGCATCTCGTCGCGTGCAACCTGGGAAGGAATGCTGTTGGTGAACGCAGGTGTGCTCACCCACGGCGGTTGTAGTCCCGAACTGGCCAGGTGGTATCCGAACCAGTGCACCCTCGAGGGAGTCCTGGCCGAGTCGGCGCTGACGGCAACAGTGGCCGATGTGCCCGCCGGTGACACCCTCAACGTGCGGGCCGGCCCCGGAGTCGAGTACTTCCGGACAGGTGAGCTGGCGCCGGGCGCCGTCGTCAGGGTGACCGACGAATCCGCCCTGGCGACTGACGGTGGGACGTGGCGACTGACCGAGCTCGGGTGGGTGAACGCATCGTTTCTCGACCTACCCACCAGAGAGCCTGTTGGGCTTCCCGACACACCCCAAGTGCGATCGGCCGTGGCCACCTTGGAAGTGTTCCTGAACTCCATGCATACCGGCGACTACCCCACAGCATCCGATTTGTACGCAGGCGGTTTCGACGAGGTGATCGACTGGAACCCGGGGATCGATTCTACGGACCGTGTCGCCCTCTTGGAGGCAGCGTGCCATCAGTTGGTCTGTGACCTACGAATTCGAAGTGTGGTGTCTGGTTTGATCACCAACGGCACCTACCAGTTCTGGGTGGAGTTGGAGACGCCCGGCGGCGAGCTCTTCACCCGAGGTCCCTGCTGTGGAGACGAAGCGGGCTCTCCACCGGAAACCCAATTCCCCTTCGCGGTCGTCGCCGACGACGGCACTTTTCGAGTCACCACTCTCCCGGTGTACGTGCCCTAGGAGGGATCCTGTCGAAGACAGGACCGAAAGCAAAGGAGCGCCGCGGGCGCTGTGGGGACTGAGCTGCCCGCCGGCAGGGGAGCGGGCCGCTGCGGCAGGTGGGCCGGATTTGCGGCATGATTGAGGTGGAACGGCCCGCCGTACGGCCGAGGAAGGTGGAGACGATGACCAGCGAGAGTCACCCGGGGATGTTGATCGATGAGTTCCTTCCCCTTTTCGATGAAACGATCGTCGAGCATGGGGTAATCGACGCTCCACCCGAGGTTGTGTATAGGACGGTCCGGGAGATGGACTTCCTCAGTATCCACTCTCCTTTGATGGACGCGGCGATGTTCGTGCGCATGCTGCCCGACCGTATCGGCCGATGGATACGGAGAGAGCCGCCAACTCCTCCGCCTCCAGCCATGCGGCTCGCCGATTTCTTCGAGGAATCTGTTGATCCAGCGCTTCTGGAGGGATGGGTCCCGCTGGGAGAGGCACCCCCACGCGAGTTGGTGTTCGGGGCCGTCGGCAAGGTGTGGCAGCCGCAGATCGAATGGAAGCGGGTGCCGCCCGACGAGTTCGCTGCGTTCGCCGAAGCGGGGTTCGCCAAGATCGCCGCTGGGTTCTCGATGCGCAGCTACGGGGAGGGCCGCACCCTTCTGAGCTACGAGGCCCGGACCGCCGGCACCGATGAGGAGTCCCGAAGCAGGTTCGGCCGCTACTGGTGGCTGGTGCGTTTGTTTGTGGGGGTGGTGCTGCGGGCGGCCCTGAGAACGGCGAAGGATCTGGCCGAACCCGGCCGGTAGGACCGAGGCCGCTGCTGATCGGTTGGGCGACCCTTCGAGAAGGCGCGGTCCCGTCGCCACAGACGGAGGCTGCCCAAACCCCAGGGACACGGCAACCATCGCATTCGGATCAAGCATGGCTCCGCCGGTGTGCACGAGGGCCGAGGCAGTGCCCTCAGAGGGCAAAGGCGGCTCGTCGGGCCGTTTGCCCTGTATCGGCCCTGTTGCGCTGTCGAGGAAGCCGTGCAGACCCTCCCTCGAGTGCGCGATGATTCCCTGAGCGGGAAGATGTTGACGGTGATGAAAGGGGAGGCGATCCATGACGACGAAGCTGCTTCGGATCTGCACCACGTTGCTTGGCTTGGCCCTCCTTGCGGCTGCGTGCGGCGATGGTCGGGGTGACGCCTCGGAGTTCTCCGGCAAGATCGCTTTCGACTCCGACCGCGACGGCAACGTCGAGGTCTACGTAATGGATGCCGACGGCTCCAACGTCGGCAACCTCACCAACAACTCCGCTGCCGACGGCTTTCCGGACTGGTCTCCCGACGGCAGTCGCATAGTCTTCGCTTCCCTCCGCGACGGCAGCGCCGAGGTCTTCGTGATGGATGCCGACGGCTCCAACGTCGGCAACGTCACCAATAGCTCCGCAAGTGACCAACATCCCTCCTGGTCTCCGGACGGCAACCGCATCGCCTTTCGTTCCAACCGCGACGGCAACGAAGAGGTCTACGTCATGGACGCCGACGGCTCCAACGTCGCTCGCCTCACCGACAACCCTGCCGAAGACACCAGCCCCGTCTGGTCGCCGGACGGCAACCGCATCGCCTTTGTCTCTGATCGTGATGGCGACAACTACGAGGTCTTCGTGATGGACGCCGACGGCTCCAACGTCGGCAACCTCACCAACAACCCCGCGAATGAGGATGCCCCCGCCTGGTCGCCGGACGGCAGCCGCATCGCCTTCTCCTCCGATCGCGATGATGACAACTTCGAGATCTTCGTGATGGACGCCGACGGCTCCAACGTCATCCGCCTCACCGACAACCCCGCCGAAGATTGCTGCTCCGACTGGTCTCCCGATGGGCTTCATATCGTTTTCCGTTCGGACCGCGACGGCGACGAGGAGATCTTCGTCATGGACGCCGACGGCTCCAACGTCATCCGCCTCACCGACCACCCCGCTGAGGACGACAGCCCGTCGTGGGCGCCGGTACCGTAGGCGAGAGCAGGACAAGAACCTTCTTGTACGACGAACCAAACGACCTCTACGCCGGTCATCGACGGAAGCTATCCGCTGAACCAGACCGCCGAAGCTCTCGGCTGTTGGGGAGAAGAACCTACGCGAGGGAAGATCGTCGTTACTGTCGAGTGAGAATGTTGGCCCGTATCGCACGACACCCGCCTTTGTCTATTCGAGGCAGGCTGGGGTGCGCACATCTTCAAGAAGGAGGCGATTGAGTCGTGCCGGAGGTGAGGATCATCCTTTCAGGGTCATGGGTAGCTCTCATGCTGACCTATCTCTTGGGGGATGTGTTGCGGATATTCGCCGGCGACTTCACTGCGGGCGAGATAGACGGCCGGCAGGCGACTCAGTGGATGTGGTTGGGGGCTGCTGTAGTCATGCTGATTCCTATTGTCATGGTCGTCCTGACCCTGACGTTGAGCTATCCCGCCATTCGCTGGGTCAGCATCGTCGTAGCCATATTGCTGGTCATCTTCAACCTCTTTGGCTTGCCCTACCCTTCCGCGTACGACAACTTTCTGATCTTCTTTGGCTTTGTGTTCAATGCACTGATTGTCTGGTATGCGTGGAGGTGGGTATAGCCTCGGCCCGCTCCAGGAGGTGAAGCAGAGCATGACGCGACAGCCGGCTTGATGTGGCGGCAGCACCTTGAAACGTCATCGAGTGGTTGGTGGTGGCCCTCATTCTTGCGTGATGGCCTGGGACCCAACGCCCCGCCGGGGGTGGCGGCATTTGGCTCAGCTCTCCAACCCAAACACCGCTGTGGTGACGATCCCCACCGCCGACCACCTGCTACCGGTTCTCTCCTGCTTGGCGTGCTGTATTGGGCCGGGAGGGCTTCTCCGGTGATCGGGGACAGGGTTGTTCGGCCGGGGTGTAGGTTTGGAGGTTGCCCGGGTGGCCGGCCGACGGCAAGGGATGAGACGCGGCAGGCAGATTGGTGGCTCGAGGCCTGAAGAGATGAGGACGTTCGAGAGCGGATGGGTGAGCCGCTTGGTGATATCCGGCCCGGACGCAGAGACATGACCGAGACGAGGGAAAGGGCCCGGGGCACAATCATCGTCGGGGCGGGGATCGCCGGCCTGGCGTGCGCCAGGAGCCTCTGTGATGCCCGGCGTCCTTTTCTCATGATCTCGGAGGATGTGGGGGGACGGATCCAACGCTCCCAGGACGGTGCCGTCAATCTCGGTGCCTACTACGTGCGGGCCGACTACGCCCACGTCAACCGCTACGTTCGATTCGGGCGCCGCATCAACGCCCTATCGACGGTCCGTCACGATGTCGACGGCGCTTATACCTATTGGGACCGGCGGCTTCTCCTTCACCTACCCCAAGGCATCCGGTTCCTCCGCCTGCTGGCTCAGTTCTACCGGCGCTACCGGATCTTCACAGCGAACTCCGTAGGCATGTCGCAAGCTCGTGCCATCCGCGCGGATCCGTTGCTGTGGGACCTCTACCGCGAACCCGCGGAACAGTTCGTCCGCCGGCATCGGATCAACGAGATAGCCAGGACCTACCTGGGTCCGGCGGTGCACGGCACCGCCTTCACCTCCCTGGAGAGGCTGACTGCGTTCCCGCTGTTGCAGCTGGCGCTGCCGGCCATCGTCCCCATCTACGAGTTCTTCTTCCGGTTCGATCTCCTGCAGGCGGGCTTCGAGGACGCTGTGCTCATCGACACGGTCACCAGGATCACCCCGGACGTCGTGGGATATCGAGTCGAAACCAGTAGGAGCGGAGTCTTCGCTGCCGATCATGTGGTGGTGGCCACCCCCACCGACGTTGCGAAACGACTGCTCGCCCTCGGTGACGTGAAGAACCCGGTTCGGGCTCATATGTTCCAGATCAAGGGCAACCTCCGCTCGCCGTGGGCGGGCGCCGCCATCAGCCTCTTCCCGGGTGATCACCCGACCCTCGCCATCGCCCAACAATCTGACAGCTCTACGCTGTTCTGCTCCCAGTCCGAGAGGCCCGATTTCGATGGCTATTTCTCCAATTGGGAGGTGGTTGAGCACAAGCACTGGGCACCGGCCTTTCACCTTGAAGGCGATGCACTTCTGGAGTGTGAACAGGGGCCGGGTTTGTATCTGATCGGCGACCACAACGTCTGCGGGCTCGAGGACGCCTACATCACCGGCCTCTACGCCGCCAACAAGATCGCCCAGCACCCGATAGTCGAACGCCGATATCTGGATGCTTCGCCCTAGGCCCTCGAGTTGAAGGATCACCTCGACGTCACAACGCCCCACCGGTGCTTGCCACGCAATCGCGTCATCGGCCGGTTCGAGGACATCTGAAGTGTGTCGTCGCGGGGATGCGGGTGGTGGGGTCGGTCGGCTGGTGAGACGTTGGCCGCCTTGGTTCGCCCGGAAGCGGGCGACTGGAACGCCGGAGCGCCGTTGTGTTTCTATTCCGGCGGAGTTGCCTGAAGGTCCTCCATCTCGAGTTGCATGCCGGGGATGGTGGTGTTGCGGACGGTCTCCGCGACGACCTTCTCGGCGCCTTCCTCCGGAGCGCCTTCGAGTTTCTTCCTGGGGAGGCGGAATGCCATCAGAGCGCCCAGGAGGGCGACCAAGCCGCCGGCGAGGATGGCGCCCTGGAAGCCCCGCAGCGTGCTCTCATCAAAGATGAGCTGCGCCTCGGCTTGCACCTCCGGCGGTGCCGCGGAGAGCGCATCCTGCAACCGGCGGATACTGGGTTCCGTCAAGCCGGTGTCGAGTGTCGTCTCGATCTGCGCCTTGAGGTCGCCGGGGATGGCGCCGCTCTCCTTGACATCTGCCGCGATGGACGACAGGGCTACCGACAAGATCACGGTCCCAATGATGGCCGTACCGAGTGCCATTCCGAGGTTCTGAGCAGTGCCTTGGAGGCCGGAGGCCTCGCTTGCTTCGTCCGGCCGGACTCCACTGAGGATCATGTTCGGCAGCTGACCGGCGATCAGCCCAATGGCGATGCCACCAATCAGAAGGCCGAGTGCCATGTCGGTGCCCTCCGTTGCGTCTGCCAGCGACTCGGCGAGGACGAACCCCCCGACGAAGAGGAGAACCAGGCCGGCCTGTACGATGTACTTCGGGTAGATGATGCGACCGAGGCGTGGCGTGGTCACCGATGTCACCAGAACGCCAATCGATAGTGGCAACAGGGTGAGGCCGGTCTCAAATGCATCGAAGCCGAGGATCGCTTGGGTGAACACCGGAATCAGAAACAGCAGCCCGGCCTGAGCGAAAGTCTGAGTCGACAAGACAGGCAGTCCTGCGCCAATCGACCGATGACGGAAGATTGAAGGGTGCACCAGAACCGGTGCGTTACGAGCTTCCTGGCGACGGATCCACCACACGAACACACCGAGGATGGCGAGGCCTCCGACGATCATCGAGATGACCAGTGGATCATCCCAGCCCCGCTCGGCGGTCTGCAGGATGCCCAAAACGAACAATCCGAGTCCGGGTGCCGAGAGGATCACGCCGATCGCGTCCAGCTTGGGCTTCGGGACAACGGGTGGCGCATCAGCGAGCAGTCCCGACGAGACCAGCACACCGAGCACGATGATCGCCTCGATGCCGAAAGCCAGGCGCCAGCTATAGGCGGTGGTGATCCAGCCGCCAATCAGCGGCCCGAATGCGGCCCCCGCGGCGGCGACTCCGAACAGCAAACCGTATGCGGTGGCGCGCTTGCTCCCGTCGAAGTTGGCGCGTACCAGCGTGTTGATGGCGGGGACGATCAGCGCCGACCCGATACCTTCCAGAATCGACCAGCCAATGATCACCCAGGCCAGCGTCGGGGCGAACGCGGTGATCGTGGTACCGGTTCCGTATATGACCAGCCCGATGCGGAAGGCTCGCTTCGACCCCCAGATGTCCCCGAGTTTTCCACCGGTCAGCATGAAAGCGGCCATCGTCAGCGTGTACAGGGTGATGGCTCCCTGGACGGCACCGACGGTGGTGTCGAGATCCTTGACGAGTGCCGAAATCGAAACGTTCATCAATGTGGTGTCGATGACGTAGACGAACATGGCGGCGGAGAGAATGGCCAAAACGACGCCACTGCGCGAGTTTGAGGTTGTGCCGGGAGCGTCCTTTGTGCTCATGTATTGCCTTCGGCAGCGGTGTTCAGGCGACAGTAGCGACTCCGTCACATCCTCGGGGCTTCCAGACTGTCCTGTGGTGCCGGGCGTGAGTCACGACCTCCTGAGGCTCTCAACTTCGGGGGCTCGCGGCACCGCCACCTCGCCCGAGTCCACACCAGGAATTCCACGGGCAGCGTTGATTCCTGCGCGTTCCAACGCGCTGGGCCCGAAGAAGCCACCACTTCGCTCCGATTGTCGATGAGTCTCGAGAGGGAAATACCCGGAGGTCTGCCTGTGTGCGCATATGCTGAGCGACCGTGAATGAGGCCGGCGGTCGGGTTCGCAAGGATATGGGCGACTCTGCTTCTTTCGAGAGGTTGATCATCTGCAATGCCCGTAAGGCGGTCTGGATCTTTACCGCTGATCTGCACCAACCAACCGACCTCGCTACCAGGCTGCTCGACGTGGAGCAACGATGGGGGATCATATGACCACCACACAACAACGCATACGCGAGAGAACCGAGCTCAATCCCGAGCATGATCACCGGCTCACCGCCGAGGAGATCAACAACGAGATCGACAGGCTCGAGCGGGGCGAACCGGCAGAAATCCCCGCCTGGCGGTACATGAAGGAGATCGAAATCCTCGAAGCCGAGCTCGCCGAGCTCGATGCATAATCCGAGTCGCGGAGCCCGCCGACGGATCAGAAGAACAGTGTGAATCCGATCGTACGATCAGAGTACGGCTCGCCCGTCACGAGGCCCGGCCTCGTATTTCCACTCTTCTCGAAGGCGGGTGGCCGGGGCCTCGACCTAGTTGGTTTGGCGAGAGGCCGTTGTTGCTAGTTCATCGGAGGCTGAAGGGAGGGTATCGGTCGGTGACCAGCAAGAACGCGTACGCATGGACTCGCAGTCCCCATCGACCGACCCCGACCACGTAATCGAACAGCCCGCGCGGGTAGCGCCCGGTGAAGAGGATGGCGAACCAAGCGATGACGATCGCGAAGAACGCAATGATCCCAAGCAGAGCGAGTACGAAGTAGTGGGGGATGGCCAGCAGCCACTTGACCAACGGCAGCCAGCGGTTGAGGTCTTGCTCGACGTCTGGGTAGTCGATCTCCAGATGCACCGCTTGCTCTTCAACCGTCGAGGGATACCGATCGGTGAGGAGGGCGAGGTAGGAACCGACCCGCGCCCCAAAACGCGCGAATTCGCGGGCGAAGTCGAACCACCAGCGCGGGTACCGCTCCCGGAACACGATCATCAGCAATGTCGCAAAAAAGAGCCCGGATGCAATCCCCCCGCCTGAGTTGGTGACGTAGGACACCACTTCGCCGGACTCGTCGATCACGGTCACGGTCGAGTTGGCCGTCGCGGAGAGCAACGACGAGATGATGGCGATCGGGATGATCCAGATCAGCCGGAAGAACGTCGTGAAGCGATCGAGTTTCTCTGGGTAGTCGATGTCCAGGCGGGCTGCATAGGGTTCGGGCGGGGTAACCATGGCTTCACTCCTCCGGCTGTGGCACTGCGAAGCCTATACCTCCGAATCGGGGCTTGAGTCGCCGCAGATCAGAAGGAGGCAATGCGGGCGATCGTCCAGGAGTTCGGGTCACCGAACGTCCTAAACCAGGGGATATCGTCGGGCTCGCCATCCGCTCATGCTCGCCTCCGCGCACCGAGCTCATGGCTTCGGCACCACCTCATAGATCGCCACGTTCCCGCCGGCGACGATCTTCTCGCGCTCAATGGCGAGACCGGCCTCGGTCACCACGCCCGGGATGCCGTTCGAAGCCTTGAAGCTCCGGTACCCCGAGTGGTGGCCCGAGAATCGTTCGATGACCTCAGACAACGCGCGAAACGCTGGTCCTTTCCAGCCGCGCAACGATCCGAAACGGAAGTCGGTTATCAGCAACCGGCTATCCGACCCCGCGACTCGGGTCATCTCGGTGACCAATGCCACCCTCGCGTCTGCAGGCACCTCATGGAACACCATTGATGCGGTCACCAGGTCGAAGCGGCCACCTTCGAACGGGAGGGTGTCTCCGTCCGTGAGGTGGAGCTCCGCCCGATCCCCGAGGCGCGCCCTGGCTTTCTGGAGCATCGCCGCCGACACGTCAACCCCGGTGACCGTGCAGCCGGCCTCGACGTACGGTGTCATACCGGTCCCTGTGCCGCAGCCGACATCGAGCACCTGCCACGTAGGTTGGGGCGGGACCACATCGAGGGCGACCCTGCGCACTCCCGCCTGGACCGGTTCGATGAGCCGGTCGTAGACCCCGGCGACGCGCCGGTAAGGATCGATAGCGGTCACGGTGGGAGCGTATAGCATTCTCACGGTTCTGCCCGAACGCTTGCGGCGATCCCTTGCCGCCCGGCAGAAGAATCAGCGTTGGTCCCTGCGCGACCCGTCACGCACAAGCAGGATTGACCGGGGCCGTACCGGGTCGTACCTTGGGATGATGCTGGAGTGGTTGCGGGACTGGTGGCGGAGGGTGAGAACCTACCCTTGCCACGCCTGCGGAGAGCCGGTGTTGGTCTCTGCGTACCGCCAAACCGGAAGGAGTAGGAGAAGAGAGGGTTTGTTGGCCGGGGTCGCCGTGGAACTGGAGTGCCCCCATTGCGGCGACACCTTCTGGGTGAGGAAGTAGCGGGACACCCGAAGACCGACCCAACCTCCGGCAACCGGCCGGCCCTGCCACGAAGGTGCCTATGCCGCCGCTTCGTGAGCCGGACAGACCACCCGATCTCGAGCGGCCTAGGTCCGCCGTCGGTCGGTCTCCTCGTCGAAGGTAATCGTCCAATCGCCTTCTCGAATGCCAGCCGGAAGCGTCCTACGTCCAGAGGATTCCTCAGCTCCAAGTACGTCTCCGCTACGTTGTTGCCGAGCATCACCGGGGGGATTGTTTCCCGCAATCCCGGCTTGAAGCCGAAGGCATCGATCTGAACGAACACGGTCCGGCGGAGATTCCCTCTCAGCCTGACGAGCGATCGCAAAGCCGCCACAATCCACCTACGCTCGAGGTGGTATGACCGCCCGGAGATCGCTGCTGGTACTGATTGCCGTTCTCGCCCTCGTCGGGGCGGCATGCACCAGAACCCAGAACGGGGAAGAATCGACGACGAGTTCGATCGCTTCCGATCAGAACGGTCAACCGGACAGCGAGGCCACGACGACCACCCCGGTCGAAACCACCACCACGACACAAGTTGCGTCGGCACCCACTTTTGAAGCGGCAAGCTGCGAGTTCACGGTGCCGCCGGATCGGTCGGTCGAATGCGGTTGGTTGGAGGTACTCGAGGACCGAGCCGACCCTACGAGCGACACGATCCGGCTCCACGTCGCCGTCTTCGAATCCGAGAGCCCCGATCCGGCGCCTGATCCCGTCGTGTACCTCGAGGGCGGCCCCGGCGGCGACTCGCTCGAAGTAGTTCCCTTGGTCTTCGAGGACAGCTTCTCCCACCTCCTCGCCGACCGTGACGTGATCTTCTTTGATCAGCGCGGGACGGGATACTCGGAGCCCTCTCTGGCTTGCCCGGAGATTCGAAAACTGGGATTCGAATACATCGAAAGGGAGGATGTATCCGTCGACGAGTTCCTCCAGCTTCAGTTGGACTCGATCACCGACTGCCGTGACCGCCTCCTGGACGACGGTGCCGATCTCGACGCCTACACCAGTGCGAACAGCGCCGCCGACCTCGCCGACCTCCGACTAGCGCTCGGAGTCGACCAATGGAATCTCTACGGCATCTCGTACGGCACCCGCCTCGCCCTCACCGCCATGCGTGACCGGCCGGAGGGCATTCGCAGTGTCGTCATCGATTCGGTGTACCCGCCCGACGTCGACATCATCGCCGAGGCACCGGCCAATCTCGATCGCGCCTTGCGCAAGCTTTTCGACGGCTGTGCTGCCGACGCCTCGTGTTCGGCGGCGTATCCAAACCTGGAATCGACCTTTTATCGGCTCGTCGAAGACCTCGAGGTGCAACCACTGCGAGCGCCGGTGACCGACGTGTTCACGGGTGAGGTCTACGACGCCGTGTTCGACGGAGCCGGTCTGCAAGGCATCGTGTTCCAGGCTTTGTACTCCGCCGACGCTATTCAGGTGCTGCCGCAACTGATCGACAACGTGGCTTCCGGGGAGACCTATGAGCTTTCGGTGCTGACCTCGTCGTTCCTGGCCAATGGCGAGTTCATCAGCGCCGGGATGCAGTTCTCGGTTCAGTGCCACGAGGAGGCCGGCTTCACCTCGCCGAGTGCGGTAGCGGAGGCGCTCGCCGAATACCCCCGACTCGAACCCGTCTTCGCCGCCTCAGCCAATCTCGGTCCGGCGTTCTTCGATGTGTGTGCTACCTGGGGCGCAGGCCAGGCCCCTCCATTCGAGAATGAGCCCGTCAACACGGCAATACCGACTCTGGTACTGGCGGGCGAATACGACCCGATCACGCCTCCATCGTGGGGGGCTCAGGCGGCCTCGACCATCGAACAGGCCACCTATGTTGAGTTTCCCGGTCTTGGGCATGGTCCGTCGGCGGCGGCCGAGTGCCCGAAAGCGATCCTGCGGGAGTTTCTCAGAGCACCGAGTGAAACCGTCTTGACCACCTGCGTCGCCGAGATGGGGCCGCCGGAGTTCGTCACTCCCGACACGCTGGTGCCATCGGTGACGCTGGTTCCGTTCAGCGAACAGCTCGTGGGTAACACGTGGTCGGGAGTGGTCCCCGACGACTGGGAGCGGCAGGGTCCCGGGGTGTGGGTGAGAGCCTTGAACGGTTTCGACCAAACAGCGCTGATCCAACAACTGGCCGGTGGAGCACCGCCCGCTGCGGTGCTTCGATTGATCGGATCACAATTCGGTCTGGGCGACAACCCCCAACCGGTGGGCGGCTACGAATCCTCGCTCGGATCCTGGTCCTTGTATGAGGGCACGCTCGTGGGTACTCCAGTATCGGTTGCCGTCATCGAGGTGACCGATGGCACGCTTCTGGTTGCGCTCGTGAGTCCGCCTTCCGAGGAGGACCGGCTCCGCCGCGACGTATTGTTCCCGGCACTCGACGCGATCACGACCGAGTGAGCGCCGGCCTCATCGAGAACGACCGGAGCAGCACGAGAGCGCGACGGAAGCTTTCCCTTGCATGAGTTGGCGCCCTCCGGGCCGTTGCCGCGTCCGATATCGGAAGCGGGTTGTCGGCCTGTAACCATCGGTTACCGGGACCGCTCGCCGTCGCTCGGCTGGAAGGACTGCCGGTCGAACCTCCCGACTACTCCACGTAGAGGGTCTGGTCACGGTTGACGACCCGGCCTCGCCCGAGCGGGAGTACCAGGGTCAGGGCTTTGAGGGCGGTGCCGAGGCCGGGGATCTTGGCGTAGATGCCCCGCGGTCCAAGCACCATTCGACCGGTTTGCAGGTTGTACCTGGCGCCGTGCCACGGGCAAACCAGACAACCGGCCTCGTCGAGGCTTCCATCGGCCAGGTCGGCGTAGAGGTGCCGGCAGTGGCGGGTGACGGCAAACAACTGCCCGTCGGCATTGCCCACCGCAAACCGGCCGGCTCCTTTCACGGCCCCGGGCATCAGCTCGGACGCCGGCCCCACTTCCACTTGGTCGACCATCGGTTCTGCCTCTCCTCGTGGTGGTTTCGACGATCCGAGCCTACGCTCCCGAGGGCATGTGAAGGCTACATTGATCGCAGTACAGGAGCGCCTGCCCGACCACCAAAGAGCCCTCAGGCCTCGAGTCGCGCCTTCCCCGGCAGTACGCAGACCGCCAGATCTGCGTTCGGCATCACAGCTTCGCTGATCGTGGGGATAGGACCGGGTTAACCGAGTACACGGCGGCATGACACCGGTCACCCCGTTGCCGTGTCCGAACCAACCGGACGGCGATCCGATGCGGGCATCCCGGCCCGGCGCAGGTGGACGGCAATGAGCACGCTGGTGATGGCCGCCCAGGCGCACCACAACGAAGCCAATCCGCTGGCCAGCAGCCACGCCAGGAGTGCAACGGCGATCAGATTGACCACTCCGAACGCGACGAGGGGGCGGTGGCTGGAGGCCAGCATCGGTATGCAGGTGACGAACACGTAGAGAGCGCCGAGCAGACCGGTGTACCCGGGACCGGTGTCGTAGGAAAGACAGCAACCCTCGATTTCGGCACTCACCGGTCCGGTGATCACCGACGCCAGAAACAAGGCCGACACCCCAACCCCGACGGCCGTGACCGGCATCAAGAATCGGCGTCGTCTCCCATCCGGCTCGACGGCCATGATCGCCACCGGAACCAGCACCGGCAGCACACCCAGGGCAAAGGCCAGGTAGACCCAGACGGCAGCCTGGCCCACAAACTCTGGAACTCGGTCGGCCTCACCCCACCAGACGTATGCCTCCACGAGGAGGTGCATACCCAACAGCAGCGGTAACGATGCGAGCGGATACTCCTTTGTCTCTTTGACATGACGCAACGCGTCGACACCGACGCCGCTCACTACGATTCCCGCGACGATATCGGCCTCAGGCGAGAAGCACATGACGCTGCTCGCTGTACCTCATACACCAACCTTACGTGCGGGCTTCATGCTCGACCAGGGACCTTCTTCAGGGTTCGAGCAACTCGCGGGCTGCGATCAGGTCGGCGATGTCGAACCCTTCGGTGAACGTGTTGTAGACCCGGCGAAGCCTCTGTAGCTCGTCGGGGCCTCCGAGGCGGGCCAATCGAGTTGCTGCCCTGAGTTCGGCGAGGCGCGTGTCGTAGGTGACGGCTGCCTCCAGGCTCCGGTGGTAGGCATCGATCGCCTCGTTCTCACGCCCGATCATCAGGTGTAGGTCGCCTTGCGTGATCAGCATTTCGGTCAGCATGCCCGACCGGGCTTCAGAGGCGAGGGCCACTGCCTCACCGATCAGCTCGAGCCCTCGGTCGACCCGACCGGCCATCCCAGCCAGGGTCGCTCTGATCTGCTGCAACGGGCCCCAGAACGCCGGCGGTGCTTGCAGCGACTGGTATGCCTCGATGCCTCGCTCGACCTCGGCGAGGCCTTTCTCCGGATCTTCCGTGAGGGCCGTCACTACCGCAAGCAGGATCAGGGCCAGCGCTCGCCAGATCTGGTAGTCGTATTGGTTGGCCAGGGCGAGCAGTTCGTTCGCATGGCGACCAACACCCTCGATGTTCTGGTTCCACAGGTTGAAGTAGGCGACGTGATAGAGGGCGTACGCCCGCGAGTAGCTGTGCCCCAGGGTCTCGGCATCGGTCAGGGCGAGCTCCATCTTCCGGCCGGCTTGCTCCGGGTACCCTCGAAGCCAGAGGAGGAAGCCGGACGTCGTCAAGGCCACGATGCCCGGATGCGGGCCGAGCCTGAAGCGGTCGCTCGGCATCTCCGTTGGGTCGAACCTCTCCACGGCATGGCTCAGGTGTTCCAGGCCTTCGTCGAGCTCGTTCATGAAGGCCTTGTTGGCTCCGTAGACGAGGTTGGCGTCGACGTACAGACGTGGATCGTGCTCTTCATCGGCGATCCTGAGCAGTTTCTCCCCGGTTTCTACCGCCTTCTGCAGCTGGCCGCTCAGGGTGTAGAACGAAGCCAGGCTCCTCAGAACCGGGAACAGGTCGGGGATCTGTCCGCCGGCTTCGGCACTCTCGAGGGAGTCGAGAAACGCCCGCTCCGACTCCTCTGTGTACCCCTTGATCAACAATCGAATCCTCGCCAGACTCGTCTGTAGGGCGATCTGCTCATGGGTTCGTTCCGCTGAGTCGGCTTGGTGGTCGAGCGCCGCCAATAGGTCCTCGGCAAGTGTCAAGGAACCGTGGTACCAACCTTCCGAGTCGTAGAGCATCCACATCGGGTCGAACAAGCAGTGCAGGCGTTCAACGTCTTGCGCTTCAGCCCAGTAGGTCCAGGCCAGCTGGAGGTTCTCGAGCTCGTCACGCAGTCGTTTGATCGCGGCCTCCCGTTCAGCGGTTCTGAGCTGAGCATGTAGTTGATCGGCGACACGAGCGAAGTAGTCGGCGTGGCATCGCTTGATGAGAGCGAGGCGTTCCGCCTGGGCGTTCAATCTGTCGATGCTGAATTGTCGGATTGTTTCCAGGAGTCCATACCTGGACGAACCGGACTCGGATTGTCCCGTCCTTACCAGACTCTTGTCGACCAGGGAGGTAAGGTCGTCGATGACATCGCCGTCTTCATCGATGGTGGCAGACACCGATGAAACGTCATCGAAGGTCGCCCCTGCGAATACCGCCAGGATCTCCAACAGGCCCTTCTCGCTATTGCTGAGCAGTTCGAAACTCCACTCAATCGTGCTGCGAAGTGTCTGCTGTCGCGACGGAAGGTCGTGTGCTCCTCCCTTCAGGAGATCCATTTGCGAGTCGAGCCGATTGCGGAGCTCGGGCAACGAGAAGAGCCTCAGCCGGGCAGCCGCCAGCTCGAGGGCAAGCGGTAATCCGTCGAGGCGAATGCAGATCGACGCTACGTCGCCGGCATTGTCGGATTCGATCACAAAACCGTGGATCGCTGCGGCCGCTCGCTCTGCGAACAACTGGGCAGCTTCGGATGCCATCACGTCCTCGGCCTTCATGCGGCCCGGTCCGACCGTGGGCAACGACAGCGGATCGACCACGTAGATCTGTTCGCCCCGGATCCGTACCGGTTGACGGCTGGTTGCCAATACCACCAGCCCGGCGCTCCCCTCGAGAAGAGCTGTGATCCCGGTGCCGATTCCGTCGATTTGCTCGAGGTTGTCCAGAATGAGCATGATCCGGCGATCGGCGAGACGCTCACGGAGCGTATCCAGGGCAGTTTCGTCCCCGGCCGGATCGACACCGATCGTTCGGGCAATGTTGGCGAAACTCTCCTCGGGATCGGTCTCTGTCGAAAGGTCGACGAAGAAGACGCCGTCTCCAAACCGATCGATCTGATCGGCGGCGGACTGAAGGCCGAGGCGTGTCTTACCCGTTCCCCCCGGTCCGACCAGGGTGACCATGCGCTTGGTCGGCTGATCCAGAAGCGCCCGGATTTCTCCAAGTTCCCTTTCCCTACCGAGGAACACCGACGCTTGGGTGGGGAGATTGTTCGGGGTGATATCCAGAGTCGCCAAGGGCGGGAACGTCTGGGGCAGATCCGGATCCAGCAACTGGAAGGCGTGCTCTGGCTCTGCTAGATCGCGAAGACGATGAAGTCCCAGGTCCCGCAAACAGACACCTTCCGGAAGGTCATCCGCAACCTGGCGCGCCATTGCTGCAGACAGCAAGGTTTGCCCCCCGTGGGCCGCGGCCATGAGGCGGGCCGTCCGGTTGACCGTTGGTCCGAAATAGTCCGCGCCGCGAGACTGCGCCTCGCCCACGTGGAGACCGATCCGCACTCTCAAGCTTTCCGTTGGACCCCACTCTTCGGCGTGGAGCCCGCGCTGAATAGCGAGACTGGCCTGAACGGCGGCGTTCCCAGGCGTGAACGCCGCCATGACCCCATCGCCGGTCGTCTTCACGATCTGGCCCCCGGAGGAACCGACGGCGTCCTCGACGATGGCGTCGTGGCGCTCGAGCCAGGCCCTCATCTCAACCGGGTACTGCTCCCACAATCTGGTGCTCGATTCGATGTCGGAGAAGAGGAAAACGACATCATGTGCGATTTGTCCCGCCACGCGAGCGACTTTACCCAGTGTGCTCGAGCTCTGATAGCGTCACAACCACCGACACAAGGAGTCGACGTGGCCGGAGAACGCAAGCCCAGCAAGGAATATCGTGCCCGTATCTTTGTGAAGCTCACCGATGACCTGCTTCCCCAACCGGCGCTTTCAAGGGCCGAGGTCGAGGCTCACCTCGCCGAGGCGCTGAAGGTGGGCGATCCCGACTCTCCGGTCCTCTCGGTCGCGGTCGACGACCCCAGGACCACGAGACCGAAGCGGTACTAGGACTCGTGACCGGTGCATTCGTACGGCGGCGCACCCTTTCCCGGGTAGTCGAGGCCTGCGGGTTGGCACGCAGAGGCAGACCGACACCGAGCCGGACCGGGAGCGGGTTTCCCGGTCTGCCCGACCATTCGGGTAGCGTCGCCTTGTGAGCGGCGGATTCACCATCCGGGGCACGCTGATGCAGACGCCGACCCCTGATCATCTCGAGGTCCGTCGCGACTGCGTCGTGGCCGTCGATGCCGATGGGCTGATCTCATCGGTTGGTGATTGGGCGGGGGAGCGGTGCGACCTCGAGCTGCCCGACACGTCGATCCTCTTCCCCGGCCTCGTTGATACCCACGTGCATGCTCCACAATGGGCGCAGCTCGGAACCGGTCTCGATCTCGGCCTCGAGCGCTGGTTGTTCGAGTACACGTTCCCGCTCGAAGCGCGCATGTCCGATCTCAGCTTCGCCGCTACGGTCTGGGATGACCTGGTGAGGGGCCTTCTCGATCAGGGGACCACCACGGCCGTCTACTACGGGACGGTCGATCTCGATGCCACGACCTTGCTGGCAGAGACCTGCGTACGCCATGGCCAGCGGGCGCTGGTGGGTCGGGTGGCAATGGACCATCCGGAGGGGACCCCGGAGTGGTACCGCGACCTCGATGCCGAGAGCGGGGTTCGAGCCAGTGCCGAGTCGATCCGACAGATCACCGCCCTCGGCTCGACGCTTGTCGGGCCGGTGGTCACGCCGCGGTTCACGCCGGCCTGCACCGATGCCATGCTGGAGGGACTCGGAGAGTTGGCGGCCGCCGGGAACGTGCCTGTGCAGATCCACTGCTCCGAAAGCGACTGGGAACACCAATACGCTCTCGATCGGTTCGGAGTCTCAGACGCTACGGCATTGGAAGGGTTCGGGCTGATCCGGGAGCACACCGTGCTGGCTCACTGCAACCACGCAAGCGACGACGATCTCAGGTTGATACGAGAACGGGGTGCGGGGGTTGCCCACTGCCCCCTGTCGAATGCCTACTTCGCCAATGCCGTGTTTCCCGCCCGGCGGGCACTGGAAGCGGAGTTGTCGGTGGGGTTGGGGAGCGATATCGCCGGAGGCTCGCAACCGGTCCTGCTGTCGCAGTGTGCGACGGCGGTGACGGTGTCTCGCATGCTGGAAGACGGGGTCGACGCCCGCATCGATGCCAACTCGAGGGGTGTGGTCGGATCGCGGATCGATACCATCGCCGCCTTCTGGATGGCCACGCGGGGAGGGGCGGAACTGCTCGGACACCCGACCGGCCTCATCGCGGCCGGCCGATCGTTTGATGCATTCGTCGTCGATACTGCAGTGTCGGGCACTGCGCTGCGGATTTGGCCGGAGATCGATGACGACGACAGGGTGTTCGAGAAGGTCGTGCGGTTGGCAACGGCAAGTGACATCGGCGCAGTGTGGGTTGCAGGCAAGGAGGTTGGCGAAAATCCGTCCCGACCGTGACCGTTGCCGGGTCCGCAACACCGGTGGCTACGGTGCAACGTTCGACCCCGAGGCCGCGGGCGAACCGGCTCTCATGACGATCACCGGTCTTGGGAGGCCGTATCCGGTCACTGACTCTCTAGCTGGGTCACAATCGCGCCTAGCCGTTTTGATACGGACTCATGCCGAGAGGTCGTGACGTGCAGGCGCCTTCTCCGGTTTGTTGGGGGTGGTGCCCAGGACAACCCTGAGGCCCGGTACCCGTCGGGACAGGTGCCCGATACCGAACGCCAGGAGCACGGCAAGGGCAGTCACCAACCCGAACTTGACGAGGGCAGGCAGGTCGATCCCCTCTATGCCGGCTTGGATTCCGACGACGATCATCCAGTGGACGATGTAGGCGGCATAGCTGGCCGCCGCCATGGCCACCAGCAACCGATTGGTCCGCCGGAAGGCCCGGCGGAAGAGGACGATCAGCCCCACACACAAGCCGGCGCAAATCACGGCCTCCCAGGAGCTCAACACGAGCGCTCGCCAGTTGAACCCGCCTCCCGCCGTGATGTCGACCTCGGGGGCCAGCAACCACAGCGCGGAGAGTCCCGCCGATGCAGCCACTCCGATGGTCAGCCAGATCATGCCCGTCCTCGCCGACCATTGGCGCAGCCAATCGCCACGATAGGCCAACACCCCCAGCGTGAAGAGGCTCACATACTGCGGAAGGTGAGCGGGTTCGGCGGCCAACACGTAGAGCAGCGGCACCCATTCGTCGATCGGATACCATCCGCGCACCACCCAGGTCGCCACGGCCAGCCCAACCACGAACGCCACGATGGCGGCATGGTTCGGGGGCGGCCAGGTTCTCCGAGGCCGGTCGGTCCGGCGATCGGCGACGAGCCGCCACACCACGTACCCGGCCGAATAGAGCAGCAGGTGTCCGAGGAACCACAGGTGAATGTACAGGTTCTGCCATCCGCTCTCGTAGAGAGAGCGTACGAACTCGCCGAGGGAGGGCTGCGGCGACTCGCTCAGGTAGACGATCGGCGCATGCACTACCAGGGCAAAGAACACCAGCGGTACCCCGATCCGCATCCAGCGGTCCTGGAGGAATTGCCCGGGGCCCTTGCGATCATAGGAACGTGGGACGAAGTATCCGGCCAGCAGAAACAGAAGTCCCATGAAGAAGGATGCATTCACAAAGAAGAAGGGCCCCAGCAATTCGCTGTTGGCCGGGTCTTCCACCGGCCAGCTACCGCCGGTCGGGCCGTACGCCTGCCCGGCGTGGTGAGCGATCACCAAGCCAATGAGCGCTACCCGCAGCACGTCGACAAAGACCAACCGGCCCCCGTTGCTGCTTGGTGGGGAAACGCTCGACGTTTCGTCCTGGCCGGTGGTGGTCTCGGTCATTGCTCGCCTCCTCCGGTGTGGATGGCCGAGATCGGCTGCTTCTTCAAAACCAGAACACAGAACGGAAAGGTCGTCTAGGGCCGGAAGTCAGATGCTCCTTTCGGGGCGACCCACGTCACAGCCGGGCTCCAGCTTTCCCTGTACCGGCCGACGAATCCGCCCGCTGATTGGCGTCTGCGCCCTTTCGGCCGCATACTCCGGTGATGGCCGCCGATTTCGCCGATTTGATCGGTCTCACCGCCGTGGACGGCGGCACCTGGACCGCCGACGTTCCCGAAGGTTGGGACTTCATGGGTATCCCCAACGGCGGCCTGGTCAGCTCAGTCATGGCGGTCGCACTCGTTGCGGCCACAGAGCGCCCTGATCCGATCACGTCGACCGCTCACTTCGTACGGCCGGCCCTCCCCGGTGCGACGGTCATCGAGACCGAGATCATCCGGTCGGGGCGTAGACTCACCACGGCCCGAGCTCAGCTGACACAGAACGCAGAAGTGGTGGCCCATCTGGTTGCCTCGCTCGGCGATCTTGACGAGACGATGGGCGACGCCATCGTCGACCTCGACCTCCCCGCGATGCCGTCGCCAGAGGAGTGTGTCGGAACCAACGACATGCTTGGCTTTGAGCCGCCCCCCATTGCTCATCGACTGAACCTCCGCCTCCATCCCGACCAGATTGGCTTTGCCGCCGGTCGACCGCGCGGCGAAGCCGTTATCAGTGGCTGGCTCGACTTTCCTTTTGGATCCCCCACAGCCCTCATGCCGTTGGTGGCCGATGCTCTGCCACCGTCGGTCTTCAACACGGGCAAATACCTCGGGCTCTTGCCGACGATCGAGTTGACCGTGCATACCCACGCCCGCCCTTCTGCGGGCCCCGTGGCTGCTCGCTTCCGTACCGACCATGCTGGTCCGCGATACGTCGAAGAGGACGGTTGGATCAGCGACACTTCCGGCCAGCTGATCGCAGTATCACGGCAGATAGCGGTCCTGCCCGGATAGGTGCGCGGCTAGAGGCCGGGACGGCCAACAGCCGCGACCAGATCGGTCGTTGGAGACGGCGAACGAGGGTGCCCGAGATCTATGTGAAGCCTGCAACGGTGCACGGAGGTGGATCGCCGCAAGGCGTGAACCGCGGCACCAAGGACCTTCGACCCTGGCAATCGTCAACAGAACAAGACATCTTGGAGGTCGAGGAAGAGCACACCACTTCGAGCAATGTCTCCTGTTGTAGGTGGTCCTCTTGCCGACGATGGCGACGAGGGAGGAAGAATGACGGACCAGAAGGACACAACGGTAGAAGCCGCAGAACGCAAGCGGATGGATGCGATCTGGTGGGCCGGCGTGCTGATCTGGATCGGCCTGGCCCTCGGCGCAGAGTACCTGGACATCCTGCCCCGGATCGGCGACTCAAACGAATGGTGGCCCTGGATATTCATCGGCGTAGGCCCATGGTCGCTCGGACTGAACCTCTATCGAACAACTTCCAGCTGGCCCAACCCATCGACGTGGGATTGGGTGTGGACTGCGATATTCATCCTGGTCGCCCTGGGCACGGTGGTGGACCTCGGCGGGGAAATCGTCGGAGCGGTGGTCCTGGTGGTGGTCGGGATCATATTCATGGTGAGAGCGCTGTCGGGCCGCGAATAGGCCCGCTGCCACGAGCAGTCGGGAAGGCGAGAATCGGCTTCGTCGCCCGCTTGGGAACCGGACTCGATGAGACACCACCCGAGGCTTCGTGGCGGGCATCCGCGTCGCACAACGTGAACTGGTGGGTGATACTGGGGTCATGCCATTGCGGAAACGGCGAGAGATCCCCTTCGATCACTTTCGACTGTTCACATTCGGCAGCCAAGATGAACTGGTGGATGCCTTCGGATCCCTGGAGGAAGCGGAGGTCGCCTGGCGATCCGTGCGCGACCACTTCCTCGAGCGCTGGGATCTGTGGGGCAGGCCGGAGGCGTGGTGGCTATTCGAGCCGGGGATTCCCGAGGATTTGAGAGAAGGGCCCCACGCGATCATCACCAACGCGGACGCCGCCGAGTGGGAGAGGATCGAGCAGGCCCGACGCCGGTATCTCGTGAGCATTGGCATCGACCCTGCGCCGCCTCGCCGGTTCGTTCCTTTCGGATCGGACTGATTTCCTGCCGGGTCATGCCGGCGCTGCTCCTTTGAGATCCGGCGCGGCTGATCGTCGGCTACCCGGGATCGATCCATCTCACCAGAGAGCGGCCGGAATAGGCTGAGAACAAGAAGGGAGAGGAAATGATCCAGAACATGATCCGTGCCGCAAAACTGGACGTGAGTTTCTACGCGACGGTCGAAGAAGACGAGAAGTTCAATGGCCAGGCCACGGCCGTCGTCCTCATTGCCGCCGTACTGTCGGCGCTGGGAGTCTGGTTCGTCGTGGAGGGGTCCTTTTTCCGGCTGGTCATCGTCGGCGCCATCAGCGCGGTCATCGGGTGGCTGGTCTGGGCGGGCATCACCTACTGGGTTGGGGTTCGCCTGATGGGAGGAACCTCGGACTACGGCGAAATGCTGCGCGTGACCGGGTTCGCGCAATCTCCGCGGGTGCTGGGGATCATCCCGTTCTTCGGCTGGATCGGTGCAATCTGGGCCCTGGTGGCGACGGTTGTCGCGGTACGTGAGGGTTTGGACGTATCGACCGGTCAGGCCGTGCTGGCCTCGGCCATCGGCTGGATCGGATACATCGTTCTGGCCGCGGTCTTGCCCATCCTTTAGTTCCGCCGGACTCGGTGGAGCCATCCGCTTCGTTGCGGTAGTGGAGCAGCAGGTCGAGGTTCGGGACCACTCGGCCGAAGCCAGTACGTGGTAGCGGCTATCTTGGCGCTCTCTTTGGAGGACCGATGGCGCAACGCAAGACCGGGATTGCACTGGTGGCTCTGGCAGCCGCCCTATGGGGGACCGATGCGTTGTTTCGGCGTGGTCTGGCTCTCGAGCTGCCGGCGGCGACGGTGGTGTTCTTCGAGCATCTGGTGCTGGTGGTAGTGACGGCTCCCTGGCTGATCCGGTCGTACCAAAAAGTGCTGCGGCTGGGAGTAGGCGATTGGGTGGCCCTGGTTCTGATTGGTGCGGGAGCTTCGGCAACCGCAACAATCCTCTTCACCGCCGCCTTCTCCTACGGGGATCCCAACACTCCGCTCCTACTCCAGAAACTCCAACCGCTGGTCGCCGTGCTGGGTGCTCGACTGCTTCTCGGCGAGGCGCTGCTGCCTCGTTTTTGGCTGTTCCTGGCCACCGGTTTGGGCGGCGCCTATCTCATTGCGTTTCCCGACCCTCTGCAGGTGTCGGTCTCTCAGCTGGCGCCCGCCCTCCTGGCCGTCGGGGCCGCCGCCCTATGGGGGATGGGGACGGTGCTGGGTCGTCGCATGTCGGGCAGCCTGGAGTTCCGTGAGTTGACGGCCTGGCGGTTCGCTATCGGCATGCCGGTGGCCGGGTTGATTTGGCTGCTGCAACCGGGAGCCCCGGTGGGGGTGACCGGCGGCCAGGATGTTCTGGCCATCGTGGTGCTGGCGCTGGTGCCCGGGTTGGGGGCGATGCTCCTCTACTACCGGGGGCTGTCCCGCACTCCCGCCTCGGCGGCGACGGTGGCCGAGCTGGCCTTCCCCCTGTCGGCGGCGATGGTCAACTACCTGGCATTTGGGGCGGTCCTGACCTTCTCTCAGTGGGTAGGGGTTCTGGTGCTGGCGGGGGCGATTACCTGGATGAGTCTGCTGGGTGCCCGGGATCCGGAAGAGATTGGGGTAGTGGCGCAAACCTCGCTGGCAACCGGCTCGTAGGGCGAAATTCAGTTCCCGGCGCAGAGGACCCGCCCATCGAGGCCTCTCGCATGCCGAAGCCCTGCGGAACCGCGTTCACCGGGGACGGTGAACTGAGCGAGATCGAGATCACCGTCGTCTGCGTGGCCGTTATCCGTAGTACCGAGGTCGACCTCAGCTGCGAGGAAGCTCTGGAACGCCGGCTCGATCCGAACCGACCGCCGTCCGCCGACGAACTCGTCGCCCTCAAGGCACACCTCACCGGTTCCGCCGAACGCCCATCTGCCGTGTGACGGTTCCTCGAAGGGGATTGAATCCATCGTCGTGTTGCACCGTGTCGCCTCGGTTGCGACGCGAGATCGACGATGCCGGACCCGGCGCCCGAGCCCGGCGGGGAGAGATCTGATCCAGGGCCGCACCCTCAACAGAGGGACAAGACCGTTTGGCAAGGGGTATCGGCATGATTCAACCGGCACTGCGTTCTCCAGAGCAGTCCCCGTCCAACCTCGGAGAACCGCCCGACTATTTGCCACCGTCCAGCCTGGTCAGAAAGGCCGCGATAGCATCCTTGGCATCGGCAATTGTCTCATAGGGAACCACTCTCATGCGAGGGGACCCGGCCACCATCGCCGATAGCCTTCTGCCCGAGGACGGCCTGAAGAGGCAGAGGATCTCCAGCCCGAGCCGCTCCGCGTTGGCGAGCTCATATCCCACCCCGAGGCTGGGGGTGGTCACCTCAGCGACCATGACGTCCGCGTCCTCCAGCCACGCCATGTCTCGCCCGTGGATCTCCCGGTCGGTCATGCCCCGTTCCTCGTCCTCGGGAAGGGCCACCTGCTCGGTCTGGACCGCGCCGTGGTGCCGCAACTCGTCGATGAGTCGACGGTAGATATCTTCATCGCGGCGACCGCCGCGGATCGATGCGGCGAAATAGATGTTCATCGACTTGATGGTATCCGGCCGCCGGCCCGGCCCGGCGAGGACGCCGATTGCGGGGGAGAGCGGGGCGTTCGGGCGGACGAGCAAGAACCGGTCGATCGCGTCGAGAGAGTTCGCATCCGACGGTCGACAAGCTCCCGGACCGCCCTTCACCGTCCTCCCTTGGTGATCATGCCTCATCACAACCTGGTCGGGGTGGTGACGACCGTCGCCGACGGTGCGGGGCCTGTGCCGGGTCGGCTCGGTGCAGCAGCGCGAAGCGTAGGCTTGCCTTGTTTCAAACACAGCGGCAGCGAAAAGGAGCCCCGACGATGAAACGGACGGCATTCTTGATTCTGCTGGGAGCGCTGGCGCTGGCCGCCTGCGACGGTTCCACATCCCTCCAAGGCAACGGCGAGGGAGTGACCGAGACCCGCACCGTTTCGGAATTCGACGCTCTCGACGCCGACAACGGAGTCCGGGTTTACCTCACAGTCGATCCCACCGCTACCGGTGATGTGGTTCTCGAGGTCACGACCGACTCCAATCTTCAGGAGTTCCTCACTACCAAAGTGTCGGGCGGCAAACTGACCGTCACGTCCAATCGAATGGGTGGGGTCACTCCGACCCAGGGCTTCGACGTGGCGGGGACGGTGGCAGCTCTCAAGGATGTCTCTGTGAACAACGGCGCCCAAGTCGAGGTCACGGGTTCCGTCGAGGAAGTGGCTTTGTCGGTGAACAACGGCGCTCAACTCGATGCCGGCGCCCTCGAGGCCGCTACGGCGGAAGTCGACGGGGACAACGGCGCGCAGATAACGGTCTGCGTGACGGGCGAGGTGAGCGGCGAGGTGACCAACGGGGCGGACCTAACGGTAAGCTGCGGCGGAAGCATGCGCGTGAATACGTCGGGTGGCGGCAGAGTATCGTCGGCGCCCTGAGGCGGTTTTCGCTGGTTGTCAGCGTTGCGACACGCCGCCGGATCCACTGACGTCCTGGGTGACGGACGGGTCGCCGCTGTATCGCACGTCACCCGAGCCGCTGATACGCACGTCCAGGGCGTCGGCAACGTTGACTTCTGCGTTGCCACTGCCCGACACGGTCACCGCTGCGGTGGCTGCCTCTAGGTCGTCGCCGTTGAACTTCCCCGACCCGGATATGGTCACTTCGAGATCGGCGCACGTGCCGGAAGGATTGATGTTCCCGGAACCGGTGACGGTGGCCTCGAGGCGGGAGCAGGCTAGGGAGAGTTTGAGGTCCCCGGAACCGGTGACGGTGGCCTCGAAGAAGTCGGTGTCGACCCGAGAGGCGTCCACGTCCCCCGACCCCATAACCGTGACCCCTACCAGCTCGGCGGCGGTGATCGTGTAGGTGATTCTCCGAGTGGTCGAAAAGGCATCGCTCGAGCCCAGCTCGAGCCTGCCGTCGACCACCTCGCTGGTCAGGAGCGAGATGATGTTGTCCTCAGCGTCGATCTCCAGCGATTCCGAGCCGGTCACCTCGACGTTGACGTCACCGCTGGTCATCAACACGATCTCATCGAAACCGCTCACATCACGGGACTCGGTGGTCATGTTCCCCGACCCGACGGTGCACCCCGCAACGACCGTGAGCAGCGACGCGACCACCACCACCAGTGTTCGTCGACGCACGTCTGATCCCCTTCAGGACTGCCGCAAACGTATCGCGAGATGCGGGACGCCAACTAGGGCCGGACGTCTCTTCTGGGCCGGAAACCGCCACGCAACAGAATTGACCGAGTGCTTTCCGAGGCGTAGTTTTCGGTGATGCTGGAGTGGCTGCGGGACTGGTGGCAGAGGGTGACAACGAAACCATGCGACCGCTGCGGAGAGTCCGTGCCGGTCAGAGCGTACCGCCAGACCGGCAAGACTCATAGAGGAAACTGGTGGACCGGCGTGGAGGTGGAAATGGAGTGTCCCCATTGCGGCTACACCTTTTGGGTCAGGAAGTAGCCCGACCGACCACGCGGACCTGCACCCCCACGCCGGACATCCGGTTCCGCTGTCAGCGGGGTCCGGTATCACTCCGGATTTCGATCCCCGTGGGGTTGTCTGCGATCCGGAGTGCGGCCCGAACAAAGTTCCGTTCGGTCCGGGCGATGACCCGTTGCGCCCACGCCGGCGAAACCGCAGCCAGGGCGGCGGAAAGATAGAGGCTCCACACGAGGTTCGGGCCTTCCCAGGGTGAGGATCCTATTGCGGCCATGGCCGAGCGGTAGTAGCGATCGGTGAACAGCAGCATCATGACGGCCGCGCCCCGCGCTTCACTGATCGGACGGAAACCGGCGATCTCGACGAGTCGTCCGTAGGCCGGAGCTCGCGAGAGCGCCAGATAGACCATGTGCTGCCGCGCCGCCCGGACGACTCTCTTCCTCTGCGCGTTTTCCGACCCGCCGAGGAAGGGACTCAGAGACGCGTCGTAGGCGATGCCGCGCTCGAGATCGCGGTCGATGTCCCGCGTGATATTTGCCAGCTGAATCATCTCGGCCACCGCCATCACATCCCGTTCGATCATCTCGTCGACTGGGACGTCGACGAGCATCCTGAAGGTGAACAACGCCGGCTCGCCGATGACCGCGTCGCAATAGGCCAATAGCTGCTCGTCGGAGGTCAGCACCCCTCCCTGCCGGTCGAATTGCCGGGAGGACCGGGCCATTCCTTTCGCCATTGCCGACACCAGGGTGCAGATGTTGTCGCGATCCGGAGGAGACAGCGAGCCGAAGACCTCATCGACCAGTCCACACCGCGCCACGAGGAGAAGGTGGGCTCGATCGCGATCGTCCCGCGCCCAGCGGTCGGGGATAGGAGTGACCGGAGGCGGCGGGTCGTCTGTCAACCGGCGACCGAACTCGGTCAGCAGGTCCGGACGTGAAGCAGCGTCGGGATGAAGATCCTCGATCGTATCGAGCATGCGGCAGTACAGATAGGCCACCGCGGCGACTCGGGCCTTGCCCGAAGGGAGCGTCAGGATGCTGGCGGCGAAACTCCTCGCGGCGTGAGGCAGGATGGCCCACACGAACTCTTCGGGGTCCTCGATCGCACGTAGATGGGCGAGATCGGGGCCGTCCCGATTCGTGAATACTCCCCGGGTCAACAGTCGGTATCGTCGCAGAGTTGCTGCAAGGCTCGTCACGGGCTGCGAAGGTAGCACACCCATCGGAGTGGCAGGTGCAACGAGCGGTCGGCGTCGCGTATTTGCCGGTGCCGCAAGCCCACGTGATCTTTGTGACCATGCGGACCACTTGCAGGGTCGGCCGGAGCGTCTGAAACGGGATCACTCGTGCACGACAACCGCTTCGGACTCTTTCGTCCACCCGGTGCGAGAAGGATCGGCGTCCTGGAGCGTCTTCCGGGTGGTCCGACCGATGCCCGCCGGCTCTGTTACCGGTATCAACCGCGCCGGTAGTCCTCGTCACTCACCTTCTGGGTGAGCCATTCCGTCGCTCCACCGGTTGTAAGCGAGAGGTGCATCATGTGGCTGGTCTCGGTTGCCCCGTGCCAGTGCTTCTCCCCGGCCGGTGAGAACACGACGTCCCCGGCCGACACCCGCACCGTTTCCCCATCGTCCGTCTGTACCTTGCCGGCACCAGACGTGATGTAGAGAACCTGGCCGTCGGGATGGGTGTGCCAATCGGTCCGTGCTCCGGGCTCGAACAGAACACCGAGAGCGTAGAGGGAGCGGTCCAGAGCCGCCGACAACGGGCCGAAGAAGACCGTTCCCGTGAAGTGTTCATCGCCCGCCGCAACCCAACTGATTCCTTCCGCCGGCGTGTGTTCCAAAGCCCCTCCCTGATGGGTTGGTTCGAGGTTAGTGAAACTCGCCCTCCGGTTTGGAGAGCGCGCCCTTCACGCGAGAGGGATGACGAGCACTATGCCGTGCAATCGCCACCACCCATCCGTCACACACGGGAAGGAACCGCTCGCTCGGCAACCGCTCGTATCCGACGGTTAGTGTGAGTAGGTCCGATCATCGGAGGTGGCCGTGACCGTCACCGTCATCGGCAATGCCGCCCACGATCCGGTCGAAAGGGCGTGGAAGGACCTTCTTGCCGTCAGTTCTGTGGATGTATCCGGTGTTCCTGGCCGATAAGTGCGACGGCTGTTCCTTGTGTGTGCACGTCTGCACGGAAGGCGCCATCCGCATGATTGAGCCGGCCTAGGAGCAGGTATCACAGGATTGCCGGTGAGAGGAGGGGACGGCAATGGCCAACACGGGGTACCCGATCTTCGACACCGCCGTCGGGCGGATCGGCGTCTACGTAGGCTACGACCGTCACTTCCCGGAAGGATGGCGGGCACTCGGTCTCAACGGCGCCAGGATCGTGTTCAATCCGTCGGCGACGAGCCGCGGACTGTCCATGTACCTCTGGATTCTTGAACAAGCGGCCGCCGCAGTGGCCAACGGGTACTTCGTCGGTGCGATCAACCGGGTAGGTGGGGGACCGTTCGGCGACAACGACTACTACGGTTCGTCCTACCTCTGCGACCCGCGCGGGCAAATCGTCGAAGGTTCGGCCTCGGATATCGACGGGGTGGTTCGAGACCTCGATCTCGACATGATCGACGAAATGCGGACACAATGGGCCTTCTACGGGGATAGGCGGCCCGACGCATACCACGACCTGGTGGCTCCCTAATAGATCGAGAGGAACCGATGGGACTACACGAACAGCTTCACAAGCGACACGACCGGGTGCTTCCGTCCTGGCTGGCCCTCTACTACGAGGAGCCGGTCGCGTTGGTCGAGGGCGAGGGGCGGCGGGTGCGCGACGCGGAAGGCAATGAGTACCTCGACTTCTTCGGAGGCATCCTCACCACCATGACCGGCCACAACGTGCCGGATGTAGTCGAGGCGATCCGTGAGCAAGCCGGGCGTATCCTCCACACATCGACGCTCTACCTCATCGAACAACAGATCGAACTGGCCGAGAAGCTGGCCGAGCTTTCGGGAATCCCCAACGCCAAGGTGTTCTTCACCAACTCCGGTACCGAAGCCAACGACGCCGCCATGTTGCTGGCCACAACCTACCGGCAGTCCAACGAGGTGCTGGCGATCCGCAACAGCTACCACGGCCGCTCCTTCGCGGCGGTGTCGTTGACCGGCAACCGGTCCTGGTCTCCGACCAGTCTCAGTCCGTTGAGCGTGACCTATGTGCACGGCGGCTATCGCCTCCGCAGCCCCTTCGGCCACCTGCCCGACGACGAATTCACTGCAGCTTGTGTGGAAGACCTTCGGGACCTGCTGAACGTGGCCGTCTCCGGTGAGGTGGCTTGCATGATCGCCGAACCCATTCAGGGTGTGGGCGGTTTTGCGACCCCGCCGGACGGCTTCTTTGGAGCCATGAAAGAGGTGCTCGACGAGCACGGGATCCTGTTCATCTCAGATGAGGTGCAGACCGGATGGGGACGGACCGGGGAGCACTTCTGGGGGTACCAGGCCCACGGCATGGTTCCCGACATGATCACCTTCGCCAAGGGCATCGGAAACGGGCTGGCGATCGGAGGGGTGATCGCCCGGGCAGAGATCATGGACTGCTTGACGGCCAACTCGATCTCGACGTTCGGGGGCAATCCCCTCGCCACGACGGGAGCTCTCGCCAATCTCGACTACCTGCTGGACCACGACCTGCAAACCAACGCCCTGAAGGTGGGCCGGCATCTCCGGTCCCGGATCGACCACCTGGCCGACCGATACGAGATCGTTGCCGAAGTTCGGGGCAAGGGCTTGATGATCGGGGTGGAGCTCGTCCGGGCGGGCGGCACCGAACCCAACCCCGAGGCGGCTACCCGCATCATGGAGGAAGCCCGCGCCCGAGGAGTACTGATCGGGAAAGGCGGCCTGCACGGAAACGTCCTGCGGGTCGCCCCACCACTTACCTTGACGGAGGAGGAAGCGGACGAAGGATTCGAAGCACTGAACGCCGCGGTGGCCACTACTGCAGCTCTAGGGAGGAGACGAGGATGAAGACCGTTATCGCCAACGGCACCGTCATCACCTCTAACGAGACGATGCGGGCCGACGTCCTCATCGAGGACGAGAAGATAGTGGCGCTGGGCGCTCCCGGCTCGCACGCCTGGCACGAGAGCGCCGACACCGCGATCGACGCAAAGTGGACCTTTGCTGCGTGCTGTCAAGCGTGGAACCGCCCTCGGCCCCAGATTGTTCCTCCGAAAGGTGCGAAATCCCTCCCGTACCGCGTCAGCCGTTCACCTCGGCGGCCAAGGGGAGTTGCAACTCGAAGATCGTCTCGCCGTTGTGATGACGGTAGACCAGATCGCCGCCCATCAAGCGAGCCAGGTCCCGGGAAACGGCCAGCCCTAGACCGATGGAGGCGGGGTTCTGCCGAGCGGTGGGTACCCGATAGAAAGCGCCGAAGATCTGCTCCCTCGATTCGGCGGGTATTCCGCCACCGTTGTCCCGCACCTGGACGCTGGCACAGGTCTCGTCGCCGGCGAGTACCACCCGGATTTTGGGGCCGCCGTAGCGGACGGCATTGGAAATCAAGTTTCGAATGATCTGCCGGACCCGCGCTGGATCGGCCACTGCCTGCTTTGTCTCGCCTTCCAGGCCGACGGTGATGGCCGTTCTCTGGTCCCAGTTCTCCAACACCTGGGCGGCCTGGGCCCGCAAGCTGGTTGGAACGGCGTTGACGGTGAGTTCCCCGATCTCGTGACGAGCAGCGATCAGCAGATCGTCGATGAGAGCGGCCAGATCAAAAGATTGCTCGGCGATTGAGCGGATCGCCTCGACTCGCTCATCATCGGAGAGCGTGCCGGTGTCTTCGCGGAGCAGTTGGGCGAACCCCAGCACCCCGGCTAGAGGCGTGCGTAGTTCGTGGCTGACACTGGCCAACAACTCGCTCTTGGCCCGGTTGGCCGCCCGGGCCTCTTCAAGCAGAACCTTTTCCCGGGTGCGCAGCCTGTGATTGATCCGGAAGGCAGCCACCAACAAAACCGACAGGGCTGCCAGGAACACCAGCACCGCTCCCAACGCCAACCACCATTGTGTCTCGGTGTCGGCCGCCGGGATCGCTGAAAAGAAGACCCCCACGACACAGGCGGTGAGGAACGCCACCACCAGCAATGCCCTTCGCAGCGGCAAGATCAGCAGTGCTGCCGTCAGTAGGTAGGCGACCGGAGCAGCTACCAGCGCCGGCCCTCCGATCAACAGCACCGTGAGGGTTATGACGAGCGCCTCCACCAATAGCCGCGGTTTCGGCGAGACTTCTGGCCGCGAACGTCGATGAACGGCATCTACCAACCCCACCCCGGCCAGCACCAGCAGCGTCCATACCAAACGAGGGTCCCAGGCGGCACCCAACACCGCCAGAGCGGCGGCCGTCGAAGCCACCGTGAAGGCCCGCACGGTGTGAAAAGCCGGAGCCAACTCACGAAAATCGATCGTGCCCGTCGTGGCCGAACTCACGCTTCAATCATCGGCAGGTCGGTGTCGTGATTTGAGCGGGACTTGGGCCGGGATTCATGCCACTCGTGGACGCGGCACGCCGCCGTCCCGGGGGAGGCGGTGCCCGACACCTCGATCGGCGCCTCGTCCGCGGCCACCTGCATCTCGGCGGTTGCGCCTCCTGAGGGCGATTGGACAAAACGCCACCAGACATCGCGGGGCCTCTGTGACCCCGGACCAGAATGATGGGGCCTGTCGAAAGCGACAGGGTCGAGTGCCTGGGGGCGGGCTGCGGGACCCCTTGCGCTGCAGGGGGTCTTGGCGCGTTGACGGTGGCCACGGCGTGTGCGCGAAGTGGCGACTACCCGCTGCCGGCACGCAGCTCGTCGGCCCTGCCCCGATCCGGATGCCGGCGCATTGGATAGGATTCTGTCCGGGCGACGGGGTGAGAGGTCAACGTGGCCGAGGTCCGATGGAAACGACTGGCACCGATCGGCGAATGGATCGATAGGGCACGTCCTTCGTCTCGATCTCTCTCCGAGCAAGACCGGAAGGCAGTGCTCGACGAGCTGTTCTTTGAGCCCGAGGAACGGGCGGCGTACGTGTGGCGCTTCACCGTCCTGATTCTGCTCAGCACAGCGCTGGCTGCGCTGGGCCTCATTGCGAACTCAGTCGCCGTGATCATCGGCGCCATGTTGGTGGCGCCGCTCATGACACCCATGCTGGGGGTGGCGGCATCAATCGTCCTTGCGGATGCGGTCAATCTCTTGCGCTCCGTCGCAATGCTGGTGGTCGGCGCAGTGCTGGCGATCGTCACCGGCTACATCGTGGCGATCACCGCACCGGGCGGACAGGCGGCCAACCAGTTCTCGCAAGAGGTCATGTCGCGAGTCGACCCCAGCCTGCTGGACCTGTTTGTGGCCGTGGCCGCAGGCCTGGCCGGGGGCTATGTGTTGATGCATCCCCGTGCCAGCGCAGCGCTCGCAGGCGTCGCAATCGCCGTCGCATTGGTTCCTCCCCTAGCGACCGTAGGCATCACTTTGGCGCTCGAGAGTGCGGACAAGGCCCGCGGTGCGCTGCTGCTGTTCCTGACGAACCTCGTTGCGATCGTCCTGTCGGCCCTCGTGGTGATGGTGGCGACGGGCTTCACCCCCGAGGAGATGCGATCGACGCGCAGCTCACCTGCGCGCCTTGGCATCATCGTCTCCCTCGCAGCGCTGGCAGCATTGGCGATTCCGCTCGCCCTGCATAGCCTCGACGTAGTGCGCGATCAGCGTTTCACGACCGACGTCATCGACGCCGTTGCGGAATGGGATCCCCAGGCCGAGATCGTGAGCCTCGATGCCGACATCGGAGACGACCGCGCCAACGTCGAACTCGTCGTGTCCACTGCGCCGAATCCCGCCCCAGCGTGGGAGCTGGCCGACATGTTGAGCGACGGCGTCGGAGGCATCGTCGACGTGGAATTGCGCGTGATCCGCGAGGAACGAAGTGCTGCAACGAGCGGGTGACGGGCTCGGGCCGTTGACGCGGTTGAGCCTTGCCTTGGCGATCTTCCTTGCTGCATGCGGAGGCGCGGCACCGGCTCCTCATGCCGCCGACATCGAGGTGTTCGGTGGGTGGAGGGGCGAGGATGCCGATGCATTCCGCCAGACGCTGGCGACGTTCACCGCCCAGACCGGCATCACAATTGGCTACACGGGAACCTCCGACATCGTCGGAGATCTCGAGGAGCGCATTTCGCGCGCGGATCCGCCCGACCTAGCGATCCTACCGCGGCCTGGCTTCATCAGGGACCTCTTCCGCAGCGGCTCCATCCTGGCTTTGCCCGAGGAGGTCAACGAGATCGTCGCGGCCAACTATCGGCCGGACGCTGCCGAGATCACGGCCGTTGACGGCATCTCGACCTCGGTGATGATCCGAGCGTCGGTGAAGGACCTCGTGTGGTACCGGCCCGACCACTTCGCAGAGCATGGCTACGCGATTCCCGAAGAGTGGGGCGATCTACTCAACCTGACACAGCGCATGCAAGACGACGGAATGACGCCTTGGTGCATGGGACTCGAAGCCTTCGGCGCTTCGGGATGGCCGGGGACCGATTGGGTCGAACAGATCGTGCTCGGAGCGTTCCCTCCCGAGATATACGACCGGTGGGTCGCCTACGACGTCGCCTTCACCGAAGCCGAGATCCGAGATGCGTTCGACCTGTACGCGACGCTGGCATTGAAGGCAGGGTGGGCGCTCGGTGGGCGGCGTGGCGTGCTCAACACGCCGGCGTCCGAGGCGGTGTTGCCGATGTTCGACGAACCGCAGGAGTGTGGCATGCACCGCCAGGCGAGCTTCATCGCCGAGGGTCTTCCGGAGGGAACCGAGATCGGTCCCAACGGTGATGTCGACGTGTTCTCGATGCCTGGCTTTCCTGGGATCGACCCGCCGCTCCATGTCGGAGGCGACTTCGCGGTTGCGTTCAAGGACGATGCCAGGGTGTGGGCGCTCATGCATTGGCTGGCGAGTCCGGAGTCCGCCCGGGCGTGGCCTGGGGGACCGGGGAACGTCGCTCCTCACGTAACCTTCGAGTATTCCTCCGCAGCTGACCCCTTCTCTCACCGCATTGCGGACATGCTCGTTGGTGCCGAGTCGGTTCGATTCGACGCATCTGACCTGTTCTCCCTCCGCACCGGCGAGGCGTTCAACGAGGGGATCCTGCAGCTGATCGCCACCGGCAACGTCGAGGCGGCAACCGAAGCCATTCAAGCGGTGGCCGAACAGGAGAGGCGGCGGCTCTACCGTTAGCCGATACGTCATCCAAAGGAAGGGAAGGCCCGGTTGCGGCGGAAAATCGTGCGGGCATGAGCCGCGTAGATTCGAGGCCTGAACCCGATTGACAGCCAGGACGACAGCCGCAGGTCGTGTGTGCTATCTCGGTCGATGCTGCACATGTGGCTCCGGCAAGTGGGTTCCAGTGGCCGTGCGCAGGATCAAGGTGGGCAGCCGCCCGAAGTCGGGCTTGGTCGGGACCCGGTCAGCAGCTCGAAAGCAGCCATCAGCTCCCGGCAGGGTGGCTCGCCGAGCTGCACCAGGCGAAGAGGTTCATCGGCAAGCCCCCACGCCAGGACCTCGGCTGCATACTCGACACCTCGCTCCGCCCAGACGGCTCCGTCGTCCGACCAGGCTGTTCGACCGGACAGGGCCAGCAAACGGCTCCGGGTGGAAGCGTCCGTGTGGTCGAGCATCCACGCATGACCCAACTCATGGAGCATCCCCGCCCGGATGTTGAGGGCTGGCGTTTCGCACCCTTCCGCGGTGCACAGGTCGCCGTCGTAGACACACAGGACGAGATGACGCGAACCCGCCGTTTCGCTCACGCGTCCGAAGACTCCGGCGCATCTCCGGGTGGGTTCGAAGGTCGCCGAGTCGACGCGCGGTTCGACGAGTCCGGCAGCTGCAAACCGCTGTAGACCCCACTCGAGGAGCTGCTCGAGACGCGGGGTTCCATTGTGAATGGCGACCGACTGCCCTGACGGGGTCCGGACCGTGCCGGTCACGACCTGATCGCGGGGTCCAGGCGGCGTGAGACCGGTCCACCACCCTTCGGCGAGATCGTCGGCGCACCGGCGGAACGATTCCACCTCGACGAAGCGACGCTCATCGACGATCAAGCCGTCGGCGACCTCCCAGCGAACTGCCAGCCGGTGAGAGCAGCCGTCGTCGCGGTCAACCTGGTAGATGCCGATGGCCCTCTGGGGATCGTGCCCGTACCGGACCGGGTCGAGAAACAGCGCCGGGGATTCGGCAGGCGGTGACGCAGCCGGTCCTACGGGCACGGCCGTCCATCGGACCACTTCATCATGGGGTAGTTGAGCAATGTCGTCCCGACCGTGCACTTCGACTCCGGACAGCGGATCGTGAAAGGATGCATCCGGGGCGTAGAGAGCGGCGAGCCGTTGCGAGTCGCGGGACGACCAACCCGCGGCATACTCCCAGTAGAGATCTTCGTACTCCGCCACGACATCGGGCGACGTTCGCAGGCTGCGCTGGAGGGAGGTCGTATCGACGAACAGTGTTTCCCTGGTGATCAACCCGTCGCGCAGCTCGGCCACGGCCGCCCCGAAGTCCCCCGAGTCGGGCAAGCGAAGCAAAGTGACGGCCGCGGCCGCGCTGAGGTAGACCTCGAGCAGGTCACGGCTCAGATCGGCCCGATTTCCCTGCAGCAGGTCGGGAGCCGTCCGCGCTGCTCCCCGGAAGTGGTCGGTGCGGTACTCGACGAGGGCATCGGGCGCGAAGAAGTCGAGTATCCCGTAGACGTCGTCCTCGCTGAAGGCGTGAGAGAGCTCGTCGAAGTATGCAACCGCTTCGCCGCCCCAGGGCACGGCGTCGGTGGCGCGAGAGGGCGCGCAGGCCGAGCTCAACGCGAACGATACGATGGCCAAAGCTATCCACCGGGATCGAATCCGGGAGATACCGGTCCGCCCGGATTGCACGGGCCCGGAAGGACCCGTGCCGTTCGCGGATCTGCAATGAGTCTCGATGGCGACTCCTTCCCACCAACGGCAGAATCGGTTGCGGGTATTCTCTCCAACCGCGAAACGATCACCGGGCATTCCTGAGTCTTGGCGCCCTGAAGATGGCGCCCTACCCGGGCGTTGTGCCGCCCGACCGTCACGGAGGTCCGTTCCGACCGTCGCGGCGTGAGTCGGCTTCCGGGTTGTCAGCGCTTGCGTGCCAGCATCAAACCATCGCCGATCGGCAGCAGTGAGATATCGACTCGCTGGTCATCACGCAGGCTCTCGTTGAGGGAACGGATGGATACGGTACTGGCATCGACGTTGTCGAGATCCATCAGCCGTCCACCCCACAGGGCGTTGTCGATCATGATCAAGCCCCCCGGCCGCAAGAGTCGAAGCAACCTCTCGTAGTACCCGGCGTAGTTCTCCTTGTCGGCATCGATGAACCCCATATCGAATGTGCGAGCCTCTTGGGCCGCCAGCAGCCCATCCAAGGTCCGAAGGGCAGGGCCCAGACGAAGATCCACCTTGTGGGCAACACCTGCCTCATCCCACGAATGGCGAGCAAGTTCGGCGTACTCGTCGTTTAGCTCGCAGGCAACGAGCCGTCCGTCGTCGGGAAGAGCCTGGGCGACGCACAGCGCGCTGTAGCCGGTGAACACACCAATCTCGATGGCTTTGCGGGCGGATATCAGACGAACGAGCAGACCCATGAACTGGCCTTGGTCTGGGGATATCTGCATGCCGGCGTCTGGCAGGTCGCGGGTGACGGCTCGGAGGCGCTCGAGGTGCCGATCGTCCCTTACCGACACCGAAAGGATGTAGTCGTACAGGTCCTCGGCGATGAAGCGATTCTGGCTACTCATTCCTTCTCCGTGGTCACCGGAAGGTGACTGTACTCGCCGCGGTCCTCACGCCCGGCCGCGAAGCCATAACTCAGACGGCCCAAGCCGGTCGCCGCATCTCGACGCTGCAATGCCCCGGACCTCGCAACACTGGACCACGGCCCGCTCGCTACCGGATCCGCCCAGGCGCCGGTGACTGCTCATGATGCCCTGTTGCGGTAGCCCATGGTGTTGCGTGAGAAACCGGCTTCCTTCGTGCTACCGGCCGTCTGCCGCCGAGTCAAGGAGATCTGCGAGTTCTCTCAGATCACCCACGCGAATGTCTGCATCGAGTCCTTTGAGAGCCGCCGTCATCGCGCCGGCGGACCGGCCCGCCTCCACACCGATCTCCGTGTCCTCCACGACCAGACACCGGGCCGGCGGTATCCCCAGCCGGTGTGAAGCCAGCAGGTAACCCTGCGGATCGGGCTTTCCCGCCGTCACATCTTCGACCGTGATGAGGACGGGTGCAATTATGCCGGCCGCCCCGAGCCGGGCACGGGCCAGCCGCCGATCGGCACTCGTGACCACCGCCCATTCAAACTCATGCCGGGCGAGAACGTCCATGAGACGCCGGCTGCCGACGGCGGGAGTCACGTCGGCCAAGTCGTCGTACTGCAACGCAAGCTGAAATGCGGCAGCTTCGACGACCCCGCTCGCGTCGAGATCAGGCCTCAATCGTCGCACCGTGGCGTCGGCAGGGCTTCCGTGAGCTCCTGCGACCGCCAGCTCCGGATCTACGTCGTAGTGTCTTGCCCAGACCGTCCAGGCACGCTCGACGGATGCATCCGAAGCGACCAGCGTTCCGTCCATGTCGAGTAGCACGGCCCGGATGTCCTTGAGGCCCACGGAGGCACAATACCTGCGGTCTTCGGGGACTTCTGCCCGGCAACGAATCCGTCGCCGAAGGTAGTGTCGCGATGGCACCGCCGGCGACGGGAAGCACACGAGCAAGACGGAGACGAAGGGGCCCTCACGGACGTGACCACGCTCACCGCCGACGAGGCACTCGCAGGCGCCGCCCGTCACCACTCGCTGTCTACGCCCGGGTCCTCCATAGAGGAGATTGCCTCCGAGCTCGTCGGCCTCCACAACACGAGTCCGGTGAGCCCGTATCTCTCCGTCCTCGCCCGCCTTCCCGGATTCTCCCGGGCCGATCTGGATGGCCTGATGTGGAGCTCGTGGCGTCTGGCTCGAATCCGTGCCATGCGCCTGACCATGTTCGTGTTTCCTCGTGAGCTTCTCGAGATCGCCGCGGCGGCGACGCGGAGGATCTCGGAGCCGTTGACGGCCAGGTGGCTGCGTGACTCGGGGATCTCACAGGAGGTGTTCGATCGTCTCTCCGCCGACGTGTACGCAGCCTTGGCCGATGGGCCTCTCACCGTGCGCGGCCTGCGCCGCGTGCTCGAAGTCCCACAGTCTGTCGACCTGTCCGGGATGGTGAGCCGAATGTGCGACGTCGGTCAGCTCGTGGGGGGTGCCCCTCCGCGGAGTTGGCGATCGAGCGTCCGCGAGTACCACCGTTGGGAGGACGTCCTTCCAGACGTGGATCCTCGCAGGTGGGACGAGGGGGTTGCCGTACGGGAGCTGATCCAACGGTACGTCCGTTCCTACGGGCCGGTGACGATCGACGACATGTCCTGGTGGACGGGCTTCACCAAGAGACGATGCCGGTCCGCGCTGGAAGCCCTCGACGCTCAAGTCGAGGAAGTGGCGGTCGACGGCTGGCCGGGCCCGCTGTACCGGGCTGCAGGCAGTGACTCCGAACTCGAGCCGGGGTCGGGCGTGAAGGCGCTCCCGTTGCTTGATCCGTATGTCCAGGGGTATCGGGATCGCTCCCGGTTCGTCGACCCGGCCCGCAACTCCTTTGTCTACGACGGCGGAGGCAACGCCACAGCAACGCTCGTGCATCGCGGCCGCATCATCGGAGTCTGGCAAGTGGCCGGGGAGCCGGCAGAATCGGTTCGGTACCACCTCTTCGCCGGTGGTCCGGCCTCGATTCGGCGAGGCGCCGAAGCCGAGCTTGCTGCCGCCGGGTCCCTGTACTTCGATCGGTCGGTCGATGTCGTCGAGCGGACGTCGATGAAGCCTCTCAACGCCGATGGTGGAAGGAGCGCCTCACACCCGCTGGATTCGCGCCTCCGTAGGGCGTCGCGACGTCCGCGGGTCTAGGGCCCATGTCTATGGCGCAAACCCGTTGTCTTCGAGTGGGATAAGAGGGTCGGGAGGAACACGGTGGGCGCCGGCGTCGGCCTGCTCAGTCCGGTTCTCCGCCGATATCGCGGGTGAGGCGACCGGTCTCGAGATCCGCGATGTGCAACAGAAGCCGGATACCGGCTTCGGAATCACCGTTGTCCGAAGGTCAGGCTCGCACGAGCCGTGCCACCTTGGTGCCGAGCAACTCGATGCTGCGGAGTACCTGGCGGTGGGGGAGTGTCCCGACACTGACATGGAGCTCGAACCTGTTCACACCCAGGATCTCCTGCCAGCGGAGGATCTTGGCGGCCACCGTCTCCGCGTCGCCGAGTACCAGGGAACCGTCCGGACCCCGCATCATGTCGTACTGCGAGCGGGTCATGGGACCCCATCCCCGCTCTCGGCCGATTCGAGTCATGGCGGCTGCGTACGAACTGTAGAACTCCTCAACGGCCTGCTCCGTGGTGTCGGCAACGTAGCCGTGACCGTGTACCGACAGGGGCACCTCTGAGGGGTCGAATCCCGACTCGGCGAGAGTGCGTCGGTGCAGGTCGGCGAGCACCCGGAACCGGTCGGGATTTCCTCCGATGATGGCCAAGGCCACCGGAAGACCACGGGTGGCGGCGCGCACGATCGATTGGGGCGTTCCGCCCACCGCCACTCGAATGGGAAGCGATCGTTCGGGTCGGGGATAGACCCCTTGATCGTTGATGGGCGGCCGGAACCGGCCCGACCACGTGACCTTCTCGTTGTCTCTGATGGCGAGGAGCAGGTCGAGTTTCTCGGCGAAGATGGCGTCGTAGTCGTCCAGGGAGTATCCGAACAGGGGGAACGACTCGATGAACGAGCCCCGACCTACCAGCAGCTCTGCCCGCCCCGACGACACCAGATCGAGGGTGGCATATTGCTGGAACACCCGCACCGGGTCGTCAGTGCTGAGAATGGATACGGCCGGGAAGAGCCGAATCTTCGATGTCCGTCCGGCCGCGGCCGCGAGCACGGTGGCCGGTGATGAAGAGGCGAAGTCCGGGCGATGATGTTCGCCCAGGCCGTACACGTCCAGGCCGACCGCTTCGGCTAGTGCGATCTCCTCGAGCACCTGACGTAGACGCTCTCCATGGCCGATTGTCGGTGCAGAGGAAGGGTCGGGGATGGTCTCGGCGAAGCTGGTGATTCCTAGTTCCATGCTCTGATCTTACGGTGGGCGGCTGCGAACAGCCCCGATGCCGCCGCGGTCGATCTGAGGGTTTGGAGATCTGCGCGGGTCGTGCCGAGCTGGATCAGGCCCAGCGCCGCCTAGCCGATGCCGATCACTCGCACGGCACCCTTGTGGGGTCTCGTCGCCGCGTCATTCGCGGAGAGCCGAAGAAGGTTCAGCGCGGCCCGCATGAGGAACACGAGTCCGTTGACGGCGAGTGCGGTTCTGACCGACGACATTGCTTAGCCTCGTACCTCGCAATTCTGCTCGGATCAGGCCCCGGTCCGTTCGGCCCGGTCCCGGATCTCGCGCAGCATCTTCTGTTCCATGATGAAGGTGCCGGGGTCGGTGATGGCGATGAAGAGCGCGTTGGCGAGAGTGATCTTGCCCCACTTGTTTCTCCAGCGGCTCACCAACCGGGTGCCATTTCCGGTCTGAGGGTAGAGGCCGAGGCACCAACTGGTGGTCCCGTCCTCCAGCAGACTGACGATCGAACGGTTCGGATCGACAGAAGTCACTGTGAACCCCATTTCCGGCATCATCAGGATCCGGTCACCTGTTTCCAGCGTCTGGTATTCAGGGATGATCTCATCGGCGCTCGGGCGGCCGTCGTTGTCGATCCAGTCGTAGCTGTACCAACCGGCTTTTCCGTAACCGAGCTGAACCAGCCAGGGCCATACGTCCTCGGGCCGGGCGGCTACACCGATGGCCCGGGTGACGGAGGTGGCGTCCGGGATCAGTTCGTCTCCGGGCATCGCCATGGTCGTCTCTTCGTCGGTGGCACCCCAGCGTCGATACCAGGGCTGCACGACCCGTCGGACTATCAGAATCAGCGAAGCCGCGGTTGCCACTAGCACGACCGAACCGAGGCCGGCACCCAACCACCAGATCACCCCCCACATGGCTGCGATTGCTGTGAGAACCACCGCCATCACGATCAGCATGATCATCATTTGCGTGCGCATCGCGCCTACCTCCTCGTGGCGATGCAGGTCATCGATTCCTCCTATTCCAGGAGCCGAACAAAGCAGTAGACGCCTTCCAGGATGCCAAACACCGGCCACATCCCCCAGATGAACACCCAGTAGTTGAAGGTGTTTTCTCGGAACCCGAGGTCCCGGTCCCAGATGAAGAAGAATATCGCCGTATACCAGAAGGGAACCGAAGCGGCCAGGGCAAGCAGAAAACCCCACCGCTGCCCGAGGAGCATCCCGACGCTTCCAGCGATCTGGAGGGGTGCCCAGAAGAATGGATCGGCCCACGCCGAACCCTGATTGAACGCGAAGTAGGCCTTGGGGTCGGTGGCGTCGGGGGACCCGCCGTAGACGTTCTCAATGGTCCAGGCGCTGCGTGGACGTAGGACGGCTACGAACTGCAGAGCACCGAGGATCCCTATCAGTATCAGGCCCGCTATCGCCACGATACGGGTGATGGTTGTGACTTCCACGTGGTTCCCCCTAATGCCGACTTCGGTTCATGAGACGGGCAGGGCCGCGGCCGAGGCGACGATGGTGGCCAACCCCATGACGCCCCAGATGGCGAGGAAAGTGAAGCCGACTTTCACGCTCTGCGGGCTGCCGATTCGTAGTCCTCGCCGCAGCATCGCCACTCTCGTGAAGATCCCTCGACCGGCGAAGTAGACGTACATACCACCCCCGATGAGTCCGAAGTATGCCCACGCAGAGTTGTCGATGGTGAGCAATACTCCGGCCACCACCAAGGTCCAAAGCGTGAGGAAGTCCCACGGCGCTTCACCGCGTATGTCCGCCCAATACGTCGGCTCTACGTCCTGTTCCGCTTCCATCAGGGTTAGCTTCACGGCGGTGGCCGGCGCCAGCCAGGAAACGGTTTGTCCCACCCAGCAAAGCAGCGACAACACCGTGATCACGATTCCCGCAACGACCTGCATGAACGGCTCCCTTTCGTAGTTCGACTCTGGCGGCGGGCCGGTGGTCGCCGCGACAACCCCGAGCCATGCCCGGAGGGTTCTTCGCCGTCCTTCCTACCCGAGTCGGCCCGGGCGCTCCTAGAGGCGACCGACCTCTCAGGCCGGGTCGTTGGCCTCGAAGGCATCGCAACACCCAGGAAACGCGTTGTTGAGAGGTGGGTATGGTGAGGGTCGGTGTTGGTCAGCGGGAGTCACGGTGGGTTCACATCCGATCAACCTTGCGGTTCGGTTCCTCCTCGAGTTGGGTGCGCTGGGCGGGTTGGCCTGGTGGGGGTCGACGCTGGGCGATGGCTGGGTGGGGGCACTGGCAGCCGTCGGGTTGCCGCTGGCGGCGGCCGCAGTGTGGGGCACGTTCAACGTTCCCGGCGACCCGAGTCGCTCCGGCAAGGCCCCCATACCGGTGTCCGGATGGATTCGTCTGATGATCGAGCTGACGGTATTCACCGCCGCTGCCGTCGGATGGTTTGCAGTCGGACAGACGGTTATCGGGATCGTCTTTTCCGCCGCATTGGTGGTCCACTACGCCACTTCGTACGATCGCCTCCGACGGCTGCTCACCGGAACCGACTTTCCGTCCTGAGGAGGCGGACGATTCAGGGGCGCGCTCCGGTTCTCGGACCTCAGCGGTGATGGGAGACCAAATCAGCCAACTCGACAACATGCTCGTCTGAGCCGGGCTCTCCCGGCCTCACGACTCCCACGAGGCGATCGCCGCCCGCTCGTTTGGCCCGATACATCAAGCGGTCCGCATCCTGGAGGAGACGGTCCAGCGGCTCGTCGGGTGCGGAATCGGTCACAACACCGACACTCACCGACAGAGGAGAGTGCTGTTCGACGAGCTGGTCTCGGATGCGGGTGACGGCGCCCAGCGCTCCCCGCTGATCCGTCGCCGGCATGACCAACACGAACTCGTCTCCTCCCAGGCGCGCAAAGATATCGTAAGCGCGAACCGACGCGACTACCGCCGAGACGAACTGAACCAGAAGACGATCGCCGGCCTGATGGCCGGCCTCATCGTTGAGCGTCTTCAGACCATCGATGTCGAAGTAGGCGATGGTGAGCGGATGGCCGGTCCTGAGCGCTTGCAGCCGTTCTCGTTCGGCGATTCCCATGAACCCCCGTGTGTTCAAGGTGCCGGTGAGCGGATCGCGCAGAGCCTGGTGCTGCAGTGCGCCGATGGCCCGATGGAGGGCCCGGGCCAGAAGGACCACACCCAACAGCAGGGCCAGAAGGGCCACAGCTTCCATTGCGGCGAGAGGCCACGCGACCGGGTCCCGAGCAGCGGGGGCACCAGTCGAGATGAGGCGGGCGAGGCCCGCCAGCAGAGCCAGGAAGACCCCGGCTGTCGCGCTGCCGTGAAAGGTCACCCCCCCGAGGATCAGGACGAAGACGATGTCGTTGGGGATCGGGAGGTCGGCTACCCACTCGGTGAAGCCGGTGGCGATCACCGAAGCAACGCCCAGCATGACCACCGCTCCGGTCGACACACCGGAAAACGAGTGGAGGGCGCGAAAAATACCGTCCGGGTCCGCCCGCAATGGCCCCGTGCGGCGAAACCGGGATTCTGTCATGGGTACCCAGTATTGCCTAGATTTGGCAGGACGGGTGGATTTGCTGCTCGGCCGTAGCGCGGTTGGATCACGGCGGGTGGCAACGAAATCCCTCCAGGTCAACTGAAGGAGCCCCGTCGGGTGTGGCCAACGGAGCGTACCGAACCACGGTATAGGGTTGGGTTCGAATCTCGGACGCGGTCGAATCTGTGAACGAAGGAGTCCCCAGGTGAGCTATATGAGAACCGGAATCGTGGGCACCTCCCGCAAGGAGAACGAGTCGCGTGTGCCGATCCACCCCTTGCATCTGGCGGCATTGTCCGAAGAGCAGCGGGCGAAGCTGGTCCTCGAGGTCGGCTACGGCATCAGGTTCGGGGTCCCCGATGATCGGCTGGAGGAGCTTGGCGTCGCCCTGGCGAGCCGGGCGGAAATCCTGCGGTCGAGCGATGTGGTCATCCTGCCCAAGCCCATGGCCGAGGACCTACGGGAGATGAAGGCCGGTGGGGTGCTGTGGGGCTGGCCCCACTGCGTTCAGCAACAGGAGATCACGGAGATCGCAATCGATCGGCGGCTGACCTTGATCGCCTTCGAGGCAATGTTCCTGTGGGGCCGCGCCGGTGATCGTCAGATGCACACGTTCTACAAGAACAACGAGCTGGCGGGGTATTGCGGGGTGCTGCACGCGCTCGAGTTGGTGGGCGGGGACGGCTTCTACGGGCCGCCCCGGCAGACCGCAGTTTTGGGGTTCGGTTCGGTGAGCCGGGGAGCGATCTACGCGCTGCAGGGGCGGGGCTTCTTCGACATCACGATCTACACCCAGCGGCCTCCCCACCTGGTCCGGGACCAACTCTTGGGGTGTCGTCATCGCCACATGCGTTCGCAATCCAACGGTTTGATGACGACGGTGACGGAAGACGGCGAGGAGGTTTCGCTGGCGAGTGAGCTGAAGCTCGCCGATGTGGTCGTGAACGGGACGCTCCAGGACACCGACCATCCCGTGATGTTCTTGCAGCCCGGAGACGAGGAGCATTTGCAGCCGAACTCACTCATTATCGACGTCAGCTGCGATCTGGGAATGGGATTCCCGTTCGCACGACCGACGTCTTTCGCGCAGTCCACCTTCCGGGTGGGTGGTCAAGGGGGGGCCGTCTACTACGCCGTCGACCACACTCCCACCTACCTGTGGGACAGTGCTTCCTGGGAGATCTCTCTGGCCCTCATTCCCTACCTCGAGCCCGTGATGTCGGGTCCCGAGGCCTGGTACGCCGAGCCGACGATCGGACGGGCCATCGAGATTCGGGAGGGGGTGATCCAGAACCCGAAGATCGTCTCGTTCCAGAACCGGGCGGTGGAATACCCGCACGCGGTTGGGGGGGCGTAGGCCGGCTCACCGTTCGAGACGGAGGGCTCGCCCGAACCCGACACAACCGTCGGGAGCAATGCTCCGTGGGTTGTGGTGACGGACCGGTCAGTCGTCGTCCTCTTCGATCTCCCAGTCGAGGCTCCCGTTCTTCCATTCGGCCTCGAAGACATACGTGGGCCCGTCGGAGGGATCGGTTCTCTCGAACTTGACTACTACCTTTTCCGGTCCCGTCTCTTTGACGGCCACCGCGAATCCCGCTTGAGGCGTGCTGGAGCGCCAGGCGACGCCGTTGTCGAGCACTTCGATGAGGACGCTTCCGCCGGTGAGCGTGAAGGATTGGAACCCGGTCGCCGTCGGCGCCGTCGTGGTTGTCGTCGAGGGCATGGTCGTGCTGGTTGTGGTCGCGCCGGATGTCGTGGTGGTGGAGGGGGCCGCAATCGTGGTTGTGGTTGACTCTACGAAGGTCGTGCTGGTCGTCGACACCGGAGGCATCGCGGAAGTGGGTGGGACGGTGGGGGTGGTCGGCAGTGCTTCGAGCGATTCGGCCGACAGCGGAGCGGTCGGAGGATCGCTCACTTGCGACGTCACCAGGGTCACGGCCGCAGCGCCGACGCCGGTGGCGCCGAGGGCGGCGACGACCCAGATGAGCACGGTGAGGATCCTGCGCATGCCAGCAGTCTCCGTCCTTGATGGTGAGGAAGGCATCAACGAGATGATAGAAAACTCCTAAGGAACGCCCGGTGTGGATTGAAGGGTTCTATCGTGGCGCCGTGGCTCGCATTCTCCTCATCGAAGATGACCAGCGAATCCGCCAGTTGGTGGCCGGCGGCTTGGCCGAGCAGGGGCACGACGTCACCGGGGTAGCGGCCGCCATGGAAGGCCTCAACGCGCTTGTGGCAGATGCCCCCGACCTCGTCGTGCTCGATCTCGGCCTTCCCGACCTCGATGGGATCGAACTCCTCAGGATGATGCGCGCGGTGAGCGACGTTCCGGTGATCGTGGCGACGGCTCGCGACGAAGACCCAGAGATTGTTCGTGCCCTCGACGCCGGTGCCGACGACTACCTGGTCAAGCCGTTCTCGGTCGCTCAACTGGAGGCCCGGATCCGGGCCGTGCTGCGTCGCGCCCGCGACGAGGCAGAGGATCCGATCCTCAGGATTGGGGAACTCGAGATCGATGTTGCCGCCCGCGAGGCGATGATTCGGGGCACCGCCCTGGATCTGAGCCCCAAAGAATTCGACCTCCTTCGCTACCTTGCCGAACGAGCCGGAGAGGTCGTTTCCAAACGAGACCTGCTTGCCGAGGTATGGCGGCAACCTTACGGCGGGAGCGACAAGACCGTCGACGTGCACCTCTCGTGGCTTCGCCGCAAGCTTGGGGAGAGTGCCTCAGAACCCCGCTTCATCCGCACTGTGTTCGGCGTCGGCGTGAAGCTGGTCGAGCCCGAATAGTGCGGCGGTCGCTGGCGCTTGTCGCCCTTGCTACTACGTCGCTCATCGTTCTTGCCTTCTTCGTACCCCTCTCCCGTCTCGTTGCCGATCAGGCCGAAAGCCGGGTGCTGGCTTCCGTCGAACGCGACGCGGAATCGGTTGCCACTGCCATCGCCGTCGCCGCTGCGGTCGGGCAGGAAGGAATCGGCAACCTGCTGTCGGCGCGGGTGGCGCTGGCCGCCGGAAACGCAGACAACGTTTCGGTCTTTCTCCCCGGCGATGAAGTCATCGGGGCTCCCGCGCAGGTCTCGCCCAACCTTTCCCGAGCACGTACGGGAGCCGCCATCATCGCGCGCCTGAACGGCGGGATCGAGATCCTGGTCCCGGTGGTGACCGGCGACGGGACCCTGGTGGTGAGAGGGTTTGCGCCGGACGCCGACCTGCAGCGGGGAGTAGCGCCGGCACGTTTGATCTTGGGCGCGCTGGGGCTTTTCTTGATTGCCGTGGCTGTGGTGGTCGCCGATCGGCTGGGCCGTTCGGTCGTGGCTCCGGCGCGCCGGTTGGCGTCCGCCGCCCATGATCTCGGGGAAGGCGACCTCGACGTCCGGGTCCAACCGGAAGGACCAGCCGAGCTGGCCGAGGTCGGCGAGGCCTTCAACATACTGGCGACCCGGCTCGGGGCTCTGCTGGCCGCCGAACGCGAGTCGGTGGCCGACCTGTCGCATCGACTACGCACGCCGCTGGCGGCCCTGCGTCTCCAGGCGGAGCGCCTCGGCGGTCCGGAGGCGGCCGCCATGCATGTTGATATCGAGCGCCTGGAACGCGAGGTCGACCGCATCATCGAAGAAGCCCGCCGGCCCGTGCGGGAGGAACGGGGTGATGAGGCTGCCGATTTGGTTGAGGTTGCTACCCGCCGATTCGGTTTTTGGGAAATCCTGGCCGGCGAAGAAGGGCGGCGGGTCCGGA
>DHIO01000057.1 GCA_002403855.1 Acidimicrobiia bacterium UBA4744 | reverse complement strand
GTCCACCCTCCCGGCAAGTGCGTGCCACCCCTGTCCGTCTAGCGAGGAGGGATGGCATATGACCATCGTAGGAAACAACCCGGATGCTGTGATCGGTGGGGTCGACACCCACGCCGATGTGCACGTGGCAGCTGTGGTCAATCATGTCGGTGGGGTGTTGGGGGTCGAGTCGTTTCCCACCACCCAGAATGGGTATCGCCTACCGGCGCACTCACCCACCGGGCCCCTGGCTCTATGGCGGCGGGTCTGACTGGAAATTCGACTATGTAGCGGCCAACGAATTTCCGGTCTTTCCGACCGAATTCGGCGTTCTTGGCTTGGGAATCTGCAGCGAGGTCTACATGCCGGAGGTGAGTAGAGCGCTGAGCCTCCGAGGTGCCGAGATCCTGATGCTTCCCGCCGGAACCGACAAGGCAAGACTGTGGGACACCTGGCGCACACTCATTTGGGCTCGGGCAATCGAGAACCTGGCAATTGTCGTCACAACGCAGAATCTCTTCGCCGACCGGAGACACGGTTTGGCCATGGTTGCATCTCCCGAAGAGATCCTGTTTGAGACGACGACCCCCGGCCTGTTCCTAGTTGATGTCGACCTGGATCGCGTACGGGAACTTCGCTCGCTAGAAGACAGCGCTGCGTCAAGGAACGCTGCCAAAGCGGGAGTCCTTTCCCAATGGCAGCGCCCAGAGTTGTACGACCAGATCCTTATTGCTGACCAAGGGAAGGAAGAGCCGGCTACAGGCTGACACTGCCCCAAGTCTGGGGGTCTTCGGCTGGGTCTTTTGTTGCTGGACCCTGGCTGCCATCTGGGTCTCCTCAGGCCGTGGATGGTGAGACCTACGACCGAGGTATTGACGGACCCGGGACGGAGAGTTCTCCGAATCTCTTAGACCCGACGACGTCCCGTCGTCTAGTGGCCCCTAGTGGCCCGTAGTGATTCGCTGGTGCAACGGGTTAGAAACGTTTGGCAGCTGCCCACTTCCCGCAATTGAGCGCCATCGCCACCCCTGGGCCCTTCTTCTTCCTGGGGGAGGTTCCCGATGAGCTCAAGCAGGCGACCGAGCAGATGCAGCTCGGAGGCGAGTTCGCCACACACACTGCCGGGTTCGACCGCTGAGTTCCGAGTAGATAGGAGCAGGACATGACATTCACCACGGAGCCACTCCCAGACCACTTGACCGTGCCATCACGAATCGGTGACGAGATCAGCATCACCGGCAAGTGGGTGCCGAAGACGGCGGGCGGGAGGTTCCGGAAGTCAGAGGACTCGAGAGAGATGCTGGAGGAGTGGGAGGACATTCATGTGGGCGCCCGCTCCAGCGAGGGTGTTCTCTCGACCGAGATCAACCATGCGGTTGGCGAGGATGCAGTGCTCGTCCACCGCGTCTTCGAGAACCCAGACGCCCTCCTGAACTACTTCGGGACGACGGCGACCGAGCACATGGCCGCTCTCAGTGCGGTCGCCACGCCTGAGCTCCACCTCGTGCGCGGAACTGCGATTTTGACCTCAGTCCGTCAGGCGATCCTGGCGAAGCACGTCCCTGCGGTGTTCGGGAGTCATCTCTATGGGTTCGTCAAGGACGACTACCGCCGTCCCGACCCGACGACGGCCGTCAATGTCACCGCCAAGTGGACATGCTCGCCGGGGGAGACAAGCAACCTCGAGGAGCTGAAGTACTGGTGGCAGCGAGTCGGCACCGATGCCTTCTCGATGGAGGAGGAGATGCTTCGGTTCGAGGTCTACGAGGTCGCCGGCGAGGACGCGCTGATCATTCATGAGGTCTTCAGCAACAATGACGGGCTCAAGTTCCATCTCACCAAGGGCACCGCTGAGCGGTACAAGAAGGACATCGACCAGATCGCTGCTCCTGAGGCCTACTTCTTCCGCGGTCCCGTCTCATGGACCATCAGGACCTACTCCAAGTTCATGCACCTCCCGGCGACGTACTCCAGTCAGGGCAGCACCTACACCCGTCCGGGCGGAAGCATGAGCGACGGAACCGTCGTCTGATCCGTTGCACCGCCGCTCGGCGAGCTGTGGCAGGCGACCGGGGAGGGCGGGAATCCAACCCGGAGCCTTGGCCGAGGGACCCCCACACTTCGAACAACGCCCTGAGCATCGTCGCCGACTTCGTTCCGTACACAACTCGCCATAGTTGCCAACCGGGAGGAATCTCGAATTACATCCCTCCCTTCGTATCGCGGTGGCGAGGCTGTTGGTATTGGCTCGACGCCCGCCCGCGACCACACCGCGACCACAGGACAATCAGCAATGACCGGTGACTACCGGTGGTGAGAAAGCAGACAACCGTGGATGTTCGGTGGCAACCGTTGATGACCGGTGGTAACGGTTTCCCGTTCACACGGCAGAGGTCGCGGACTGCGGTGCTGTCCGTCCGTTCATCACAGTAGCGCCCACCACACGAAACCCCTGCTAGACGGGGGTTTCCGCCGCGTTTCCGGGCACCGATTTCGGTGACTCGTCAAAGGGGCCGCGACCACATCACGACCCCGAACGATCTATGGACCTCGGTCATCGGGCGCCGTCGTCCAGCCGTGTACACCGAACAGAGTTGCCCGTTGCTCGCGACGAACTCCCATGTCAGCAGTGGTTTCTGGTCGTCCCGTCCGCTGGCGTGGGTGGGGGAGAGGCCTCTCAGGCGAAAGGATGGTCCGGTGACCTGATCCCGTGTCAGGACAGAGGTCAGGAAGTGAGGATGCAGATTGCTCCCGGAGTGGATGGCGCAAGCCCAAAGCAGCGAGCGCCGAGGTGCCGCTGGACGTGGTGTGCCGATGCGGGCGTTTCTGTGACAGACTGGTTGATCTGAGCGTCATACACGATATAATTGTTGTATGACAATGCTCAGTTTTCGTGTCGACGACGATGAGGCCGCCGACGCGCAGCGATGGGCGGAGCGGCTCGGCGTCGACCGCTCCGAACTGCTGCGCGAAGCGCTCCATCGTCACCTCGTTCGACTCCGCGCCGAGGATGAGATCGAGGCGTGGACCAATCTGCCGCTCATGAGGGACGAGGCGGGGTTCGGCGAGATTGCCGACTGGGGTCCCGCCGAGGACTGGTCGGATTGGGCCGATGCAACGGGGTGAGATCTGGTTCGCCGCCACCCCCGGTGGTGATCGGCCTGTACTGATCCTCACCCGAGATCCGGTTGCCGATCGGATTGGTTCGGTTGTGGTTGCGGCGCTGACCCGGGTCGTTCGCGGTCTGGTCTCGGAGCTGGAACTGACTCCCGACATCGACGGCGTGCCCACCGAATGTGTGGTCAACTTCGACAATCTCCACACCCTGCCCCGAGACTCGCTTCGACGCCGGGTCACTCAGCTGGAGCCTGCCCGTATGGCCGAAGCCTGCCGCACTCTGAGAGACGCAACGAGCTGCTAGCGACCGTCACTGACCCGAGCACGAAGTTGCCGATCCCGTGGACTCGGCGGACTGCTCGTTTCTGCACACGATTTGCAGAGTAGGTTGCGAGTCTGATCAGTCCGGTGATGGCGAGTGAGGTGGTACTTCCCGACTAGACGTTCCGCGGAATGTTCGTTCTAGCGCGCGATTTGGTGTTCTGGTCGGGGCCTATGGGGCTAGATCCACTCGTCTTGGGCTGTGAGGTCGGTGTCGGTGGCGTCACCGGTGTTGACAGCGCCGGCTGGTTCCAACAGCAGGATCTGGCATTCCTCGTGGGCGACGGGACGGTGCTCGACTCCTTTGGGCACGACGAAGAACTCACCGGCATCGAGGGTGACGTCGTCGCGGCCCCTTAGTTGGATTGTCATGCGGCCGCTGCGAACAAGGAAGAACTCGTCGGTGTCGTGGTGGGTGTGCCATACGAACTCTCCTTCGATCTTGACCGCCTTGAGATGAAGGTCGTTGATCTGTCCGATGATCCTGGGAGACCATTGGTCCTCGAACAGCGCGAACTTCTCGGCGACATTCACTGTTGTGCTGGGTGCTGCCACTGCCTCTCCCTCGATCGCTTGTCGACGCGTTGACTTCTGCCCGCCAGTTTCGTCGATTCCGAGGAGTACGGCCGGCGGCACCGGTCATACCCACCGCGTGCTTTCGAGGGCTGTTCGGCTCCCAGCCGACGTCGATCGGGACGCGATCGGGAGCCTACCGACCGGCACCTGTCACGAAAGAACCCTGAAAGTCAGCGGCGTACGGTCCAGACTGGGCAAGTGAACGTACCCGCCCGAGCCACAAGGAGGAACGGATGAAGGTAGAGCGGTCCTTCGGTTCGATCCCAGTAGCGCCCACTCCGGGGAGTCACCTCTGCTGTCCGGTTTTCGAGTTGCTTCCTTGTGCGGGGGTGTTTCGTCAAGCATGGCGGCGTGCCCGTTCTGTGTCAGTGGGGGAGCGTCTGCGTTTGGGTGTGCAAGCGCTCGACCACGGTGGCCCCCAAGGTCAATGTCGGGGGCCGCAGCGGAGGCACGCCGAGGAGCCGTTGCGCCCGGTGTTGTATCACTCGCTGGAGTGCGGCGCCGAGATCACATAGAGATGGGCAGGTACGGTCTCGCCATTGTCCAACCTGACGTTTGCGATGACACGCCGGTACTCGTGGCCCTCGAAGTCGTCGAGACGTTGCCAGTGGTCGGCTAGCTCGTCCGAAGCGAGCACGAAGCCCGGAACCTCCTCGCCGACTATGTCGAGCTGGAGAGCCGGGTGGCCAATGGCAGCGCCCCAACCAGCCTCAACCAGCTGCCCGGTGACGGTGGCTGCCTGCCATTCGCCGTCGATCCCGTCGAGCACGTGCTCGTTCGCCCCGCCCGGCTGGAGCGATCCGTAGGTGAACAGTCGATCCACGATCAATCCTGGCCCACAACGATAGGACGGTTTGAAACCGGCCGTCCGCCCAGGCAGCGAAACCGGATACCAGGGCCCCAAATGGGCAGTATGCCCTCGAGAGTCAGGCGGACCTATGCCGCTACGTGCGCGTAGGACCGAAGGCTTGTTGACTTCCACCCATCGTGGTAGTCGAATAGTCCCGATGCCGTCAGCCCTGATCGTCGGCTACATCGGAACCGTCGTCATCCTCGCACTGACACCGGGACCAAGCACCATGCTTGGGTCTGCCCACGGCATGCGCTACGGCGCACGAGGAACCCTCCCGACGATCGCCGGCGACCTGACGGCCAACAGCCTGCAGATGAGCGCCGCCGCGATCGGGCTCGGCGCGGTCATCACGAACTCGGCATCGACCTTCACCGTCATCAAGTGGGCCGGGGTCGGGTATCTGGCCTGGATGGGCATCAACTATCTGAGGCACGCCAAAGACGGACTCGAGCAACGCGACAGCAATGGTGTCCGCAGTCCGTGGGCACGTTACGCGCAAGGGTTCGTGACATCAGCGAGCAACCCAAAGGCCATCGTGTTCTTTGCAGCCCTGTTCCCACAGTTCGTCGACCCCACGGCTGGCGTGGTGCCGGTGGCCGTCCAGTTCCTCATCCTCGGTGTCGTTTTCCTCATCATCGACGGCCTATCGGTGCTCTTCTACGCAGCCACGGGCGGGCGGCTCTCAGCGTGGCTGTCGAAGAAGGGACGGGTGACGGCACAACGCAGGTTGACCGGGCTTGTGCTCATCGGCGCTGCAGGGCTCCTCTCCCTCAAGGGCTCACCGGCCACCTCGAACTGAGCCGCCCATCGCGGCAATCGGGTGGGGATTCCATAGCGAGCCGCCGAGGCACCGAAGTGTGCGGCATGCGGGTCTCGTCGAACAAGCTTCTGTAGTGTCCGGGTCGATGCATGCCGAGCGGAACAAGTAGCTGATCGTTGTGGGCGGCGAGCGTATCGAGTTCGAGGGCGTCGAGGGTCTGCGTGTCGGCCGTTTCGGTTCGCATCTCAACACGACCTGCATCCTCTACCGACTGGGTTCGTTGGTTGTCGATACCGGCCCGCCGAATCAGTGGCCAACCGTGCGAGGGTTCCTACGCGAGCGAGCGGTCGACCGCGTCATTGTTACCCACCACCACGAGGATCACTCCGGCAACCTGGGTGCAATCGACGCCGAACTGAACGCGGAGGTCTGCGCGCCGGCCGCCGGAGTCGAACCGCTCGCCGAGGGCTTTCGCTTGCGAGGCTACCAACGCATCGTCTGGGGTACCCCCGGTCCCGTACGATCGCGGCCCCTGCCAGACACCATACCGCTCGCCGACGGCGGCGCCCTGCGACCCTTACCAGCACCCGGACACTCGGCGGACATGACCTGCTTCTTCGAACCCTCGCGTGGCTGGCTGTTCAGCGGCGACCTCTACATCGCGAGCCGCACCCGCTACCTGCGCGCCGACGAGAGCATCGGCGACACTATCGAAAGCCTCCGGCAGATGCTGGAGCTCGACTTCGGCACGCTCTTCTGCTCGCACCGCGGACCAATCTCCTCGGGCAAGGAAGCCCTACGCCGCAAGCTCGCCTTCCTTGAGGAGCTGTGCGGACGGGTTGCCGAGCTGCACGCACGCAACAGATCCGAGAAGGAGATCGCCCGCGAGCTTCTCGGCCGCGAAGACTGGATGCGCTGGGTCAGCTTCGGGCACTTCTCGAAGCGCAACCTGGTGCTCGGCTGTCTCGACGAAGCCGTCGGCACAAGCCGAGGAGGCTCGTGACGGCGACAGCAGTCACACCTTCCCAGAACATCCGATGCCACCCGCACCAGACTCGTCCCGACCCTTCGAGCCGACTCCATGGAGCGTCTACCGAAATACGCCGACTCACATCCCATGCATA
>DHIO01000059.1 GCA_002403855.1 Acidimicrobiia bacterium UBA4744 | reverse complement strand
CGGCGAGTCATTCGAAAGACAACCCACAAGGTGTCAGCCGGTTCGCGAGCCAAGCCAAACCCCAGGAACCTGACCAACCGTAGAACCCGACAGAGGATGACCACCATCGCCCACGATCAGCGCACCCCAACACCCTCCCTGCCGGATATGCAGCGGGGGTTTGCGCCTCTACTAGATGCCTTGTCTCAGGAGCCGGGGTATTGAGCCGTTTCTGCACTCTCTCCAGTCGGCGACGGCTGCCCGGTGATCAAGCAACTCAGGCCAATTGCGTTCGATCGGTGGGCACCTCGAGCGGTTCGTCGGATCTCGGAGTGAGTACCCTTGTTGCTCGACGCGAGCGAAGGGATCCTGCCGTGACCAATGAGCGACGACCCAACGTCCTGTTCTTCTTCGTCGACAACCTGGGGATGGGGGAGCTGGGATGCTACGGCGGTGGGGTCTTGCGAGGCGCCGATACCGCTCGAATCGATTCCTTCGCTCGTGACGGAGCGCAGATGCTCAACTTCGCTCCCGAATCTCAGTGCACACCGTCACGATCGGCGTTGATGACTGGACGGCACGCCATACGCTCCGGAAACCACTCTGTGCCACTCGGAGGTCAACCTTACGGCTTGGTGGCATGGGAACGGACACTCGCTGACGTGCTTACTGACGACGGATACGACTGTGCCCTTTACGGCAAGTGGCACATCGGCGCCTCGGAGGGCCGCTGGCCGACCGACCACGGGTTCGACGTCTTCTACGGGCCACCCGAGAGCTACGACCAATGCCTTTGGGAAACGGATCCTTGGTACCAGCCTGAACGGGACGGTGTCTCGCACCTCCTTGAAGGGTTCAAGGGCCAGGGCGAGCCGACACGCATCAAACAACTGACGTACGACGTGAAACGGAACGCGGGACGTGAGTACGTGGATCGGGCCAAGGCATTCATGGCCTCATCAGCGGAGAAGGGAACGCCGTTCTTCGTACACTTCAACCATCCACTGATGCACCTCCCCAATGTTCCCAGCGACGAGTACCGGGGTTCAAGCGGACACGGTGATTGGGCCGACTGTCTATTGGAGCTCGACGGCCATTTCGGCGAGCTCCTCGACCACCTCGACGACCTTGGCATTGCCGACAGCACCATCGTTGTCTTCTTCGGTGACAACGGCAACGAGGAGCAGCTCCTCCATCGGGGCACAGGCGGATACTGGTCCGGTTCATACTTCACAGGAATGGAAGCGTCCCTCCGAACTCCGTGCCTGGTCCGCTACCCCGGGCATGTCAAGGAGGGGATGGTGAGCAATGAAGTCGTACACATCACTGACCTCTATCCGACCGTTCTGGGATGGACCGGATCTGACGTCCCCACCGATCGCATCATCGATGGAGTCGATCAACGCGAGTTCCTCGCCGGAACCACAGACGAGTCGGCGAGGGAAGGGTTCCTGTTCTGGAACGGTCCGAAGCTGTTCGGAGTCAAGTGGCGCAACTTCAAGATGGGCCTAGTCGACCAGAAGGACTTCTGGGACGCACCAAAGGACCTGATCTTCCCCAGGATCATCAATTTGGAAACGGACCCGCAGGAACGGGAGCCGGTCAATCATCGGTACCTGCACACTTGGACCTTGAACCATTTCGCCCGCCTCGTCGCAGCGTTCGAGAAGTCAGTCCAACAGGAACCGCTCATACCAATGGGCGCACCCCTCGACCACGTCCCGAACGCCGAACCCAGCGCACAGCCTGAGACGCGCACGTAGCCGACGCCTAGCCAGACCGCCCAGACTTCGGCCTGCAGATGACGGGAGAGCTAGCGGAGGATTGCCAGGTGTACGAGATGCACGGCCGAGGAGAAGTCGTGCGATCAGGTGGTCAAGCCCCGCACACGTCCCGACCCAGCCTGCCCGGCAGCCATTCTCGTCAAGGCTCCAGCTGCACCCATTGGTCGGAGTCGAGGTGGTAGGCCCATGTGCGGGCACCGTCGAAGATCACCATCCGGTCGGAGGTGGGGTGATAGACCATGGCCGCGTTCCGCCACAAGACACCATCGGCGATCGGGCCAACCTGTTCCAGCAGGCCCGAGGGTGTGTGATAAGCACAATCCGTCGCCCAGCATGACCACCAACCCGGATTGCTGGTCGTACGCCACGGCGCTCACTTCATCCGGGACGCCGCCCCGCGGCCGGGCGATCAGAGTGTTGGTATCGAGGTCATAGACGCACAACTCGCCCTGCCCGCTCAGCACGATGCGGTCGGCCCTCGCGTCGTAGGCGATGGGCTGGCCGAAGAGCTCACACGGCGATGGGGACGGCGGTTGGAGTTCCACCCAGGTGTCCGCGTCCGCGTCGTAGGCCCACAGCCCCCGGCCCCGGTCGGCCACCACCACTCGGTCCGAGCCGGCGTCGTACACGGGCCGCGGCGGGTCGTAGAAACCCCATCCCCAACCGGATCGCAGCTCGGTGGGGATCGACTTCTTCTCGTCCTACGCACCGGTGGAGGCAGCGTAGGTGAGCACCAACGGTTCGGTTTCCCCATCCCATTGGCCGCTGATCACCACCAGGAGGCCCGACTCGAGGTCGTAGCTCGCCGCCTCGTGAATGAGCTGGTGCTCCTTCCACACCGTCCAGGTCCGGGCGGCATAATCGAACCCCCAGATCCTCGGGTCGGGGACAAGGCCCTGGGATTCCAATCCCACAGACTCGGGTGTCGTGGCGAACCCCAGGAGCAGCACTCGATCGGTGGCCGGGTCGTAGACCATCGCGTGGCCGGTCCGGTAGGTGGGACCGGTGCCGCCTTCGGGACGCAGGGCCGGCGGCTCTGCTTCGCCCATTACTGAGACGCCGCCCTGCTCTTCGATCCAGGTCGCGTAGTCGGAGGCGGTGGCCAGCAGTATCTCAGCGAATTCCCCCCCATCCTGAGGAACGATCTCCCAGGCGCTCAGCCAGTGGACGTCCAGATGGGGACGGTACCACCGCACCCATTCCCGGAAAGGAGGCCAAGCATCCGCGGTCGAAGAGGAGAAGGTAAAGGTTGCCCGAACCCGGCCGTTTCGCACCCCCAAGTCCATCTGGCCTGTCTCGGGTTGCCAACTCGGCCGTTCGCTCAGCCGGTCGGAAGCCACGAAGCTGCAGGCCACCATCTCGTCGTACAGTTGGGCACCCCGCTCATTGAGCGGCTTGGGGTGGCAATCTGTCAAAGTCAACCGGTATCCCAGGCCGGCTGCCAAGGCAACCGTCTCCTCAATCACCGATGGGTCAGACTCGGATGGGGTGAGAGGCCACGCCACGGGGCTGGGGAATCCTTCCCACCTGGGCAACTGCAACACAACCGGCTCCTCATCCAAGAGCGCGATGATCCGCTCCGGATCCCCGGCCCCCAGCGCTGCGGCGAACTCCTCCACTAGCGACACCGACGCCGCGCCGGGCACGGTGCCGAGCGAAGCGACTGGCGGTTGGGACTCCTCAACCGGGGGGACGTCGAACCTACTGCCGAGCAGGAACCCCAGCGCCAGCCCGAACAGCAGCACCATCACCACCAGCACCCAAGAGCGTGGCGACTTCAAACGGGCACCCTCGTCCCCCGGACCACGCCCAACCAGAACACCCCCAGGCTCAGGCATCCCCCTGGACGATCTGCTCATTCTTCCCAACCATGTGAGCCGCACATCCATCAAACCACCAGGCCGAAAGGCTGCATAGAGACCGACGACCCTTCGCAACGCCAGGTGACCGAGCCTCAGCAACAAACCAAGCGGCCGACGGTGGGCAAATCAATGAGGGCAAGCCGTCCGCTACGCCCTCTCCGACCCAACGAGATCCCCGACGAGGTGAGGGTCTCCCCACTGCAACAGTGGCCCATACAAACGGTTCCGGAGCGAGAACGCCCCCACCCTCGAACCGCCCAGAGCGGCACCTCGGCGCTCGCTGCGTTGGGATTGCGCTGGCCACTCTCGGACCACTCGCATCCGCACTGTTTGACCTCTGCCTGACGCGGCATCAGGTCACTAGAACGGCCGTCTGCCCGGAACGCCTATCCCCCACTGTCGAAGATGGACGGGACGACCAGAAACGGTCTCTGACCTGGGAGATCGCCCCGAGCAGCACGCACCTGTGTGCCGTACCCGGCTCCGACAACGGCCGCCAATTGACCGCGTTCGCAGACCGAATGGAGCTGTGATGTGGTCGCGGCTGGCCGACGAGCCGAAACGCAGAATGACTCGAATAGGCTGAATTCCCCTGTGGCACAGGGGTTTTCGGGTGGGCGCTACTGGGATCGA
>DHIO01000015.1 GCA_002403855.1 Acidimicrobiia bacterium UBA4744 | reverse complement strand
CCCTTCCCCGACCCCTTGCAGGCCGGTGCAAGCCTCCCTCTACCCCCCATTAGACACCCCTGCGGGTGGGGCGGCTACCCCCAGCATGCAGAAAATGGCCAGGACCCGCTGGCGACATCTCCGACCGTCCGGTCGCACCACCACCCAGACAGGGGGGATCGGCACCCGGTGCGACTGGGTGGGAAATGCTGCCTAGTTGAGGGGGCCATCTCGCACCTCGCTGCCGCCGCCGACCCCTATCCCCGCGGCGGTGCCGGGCGTACGATGGCGGTGGAGGGACGTGCCTTCGGTGAACGTCAACAAGATTCAGTTCGGCCTGGGGCTGCTGGCAGCCCTGGTCGTCGCCGCACTCTTGTTCTTCGATGTGATCGAGTCGAGCGTTGCCGTTGTTTGGATCCTTCTGAGCACCACTCTGATCGCCACATCCAGGAGAAGCGGTCAGCCGTGACGGGCTGAAACCGTCCGCGGGCGGCACGGACCCGGAGACCCTGCGGCCATCTCGCACCTCCTGCCGCCCAGCCGCCCAAACGAGCGAAGCTGCCCGGCCACTATCCCGCTCGGCCCCGCTGACAAGTTTCTCTAATAGGAAATCGGTATGGGAGTACTTAGCAAAAATCGTCCCGGCGAGTGGCGGCACATCGCCGGAACCTGGGACGGTGTTGAGTTGAAGCTGTACGTCGACGGGGCAAGGGTGGCATCCAAGAACACCTCGGTTGCGATCATGGACGACAGTGCACTACAGGTCGATATCGGCGCTGCCGAGAAGGTAGTGAGCTTCGGCGGGAGAGCAGGGTTCTTCGACGGACTGATCGACGAGGTGTACATCTTCGACCGGGCGCTCAGCCCCAACGGGATCGCCAACCTCGCCAACGGAACGACCCGGTAGGGCAGACGGCATCTCGATGCGTCAGTGGGCTCGTTGCTCGGCGCGGCTGCTAGGTTTCGCAGCCGATCCCGTCGTTGTCGCCGTCGAACCGGCGCGGGTCGGGTGGCAGCACCGTGAAGTTGCGGTAGCTGATCTGACCGCAGTCGAGGTCGGGTGGTGGCGGTGGGATACAAACGGTCGGGTAGGCGGGATCGCAGCCGGGCTGGATGGTGGTGGTGACGCACCCACCGTCGGGCGCCCAGATCCCCCTTCCGGCCGCCTGAGCGCTGGCTTGGGCCGCTTCCAGGATGGTGGCTTTGGCGGTGTCGGGCGGATACCGGACCGCTGTGGCGTGCCCGTTCCAGACGATCGACTCGTTCACGAACACATCCCCCAGGTAGACGTAGCGGAGGAGCCGGTCGTAGCGGTCCCGGTTCGATTGGTCTTTCTCGATCTGCACCTGTTGCCCGTCGACCAGGCCCCGTAGATAGGCGGTGGCGTGCGCCGGCTCCGCACTCGTTCTGTTCGGGCGAGTCGGTCCCGATCAGCCGCACCGGTTCGATCACCCCGGACGGGTACCGGACCCGGATGGTATACCGACACCACCGTCACCATTCGTTCTTGAACGTCGCCGAGTCCTCCCATGCAGTCAACCACCGAAGGAGGCCCCCGGTGGCGAATCACCGGTTTCTCAACAAACGGCTGCGGGGAAGCCATGGAATAGAGCGTTCGTGAGGCACCCCAAGCGGGCCACATGGGAACGTTCGCCGGCTGTCAAGCGGTTGCTCGGGTTGGTGAGGACTTCCCCCTGGCATCCATGACCTTCTCATGGCCCGGCAGAGGTCGATGAGGCTACGTCTTCAATTGATGCCCGGAGCACGTTGATCTGAGCGCCGGAGATCACAATGAGCGACGAAAGCCACAACCACAGCATTAGGACAGCGCCGGCACCCAGCGCCCCGTAGGTCTGGTTGTAGCGACCGAATGAAGAGACGTACACGGAGAATCCAAGCGAGATGGCCATCCACAGTCCGGTGGCGATCAGTGCGCCCGGCAGCACGCCCCTCCACGTTTTGGGTCGCGAGGGAGGAGCGACGCGGTAGAGCGCCGTGATGCCTCCGCCGACGAGGACCGCGATGAGACCCCATCGGAGGTTGCCGAAATTCACGATGACGTGGTCCGGGTCGAGGAAGCTCAGCCACACCGGGACCGCCGCGACTACAGCCACAGCCACGGTGGCGATGGTGATCACGAGGATGGTGAGTCCCAGCGCCGCGAGGCGAGCTTCCAGGGGGCTGCGGAGGTCTCGTTGCCCGTAGGCGATGCATATGGCACGTACCATCGCTCGAGAGGCATTCGAGGCGGTCCAAAGCAGTGCAACGACAGACCCCACTAGACCAAGCGTGAGATGGAAGTGCGACAAGTCGGCGAGGGGGTGGATCTGGGCCTCCAAGGTCCGCGCTGTGGTCTCCGGCAAGATCTCGAGTAGAGCTTCCACATGGGCTTCCGCCTCGATCGAGCTCGTGAAGATTCCGTACATCGACACGGCGATCACCGAGGCGGGAATGACCGCCAAGGCACCGTAGAAGGCGACCCCCGCCGCAACCAGAGAACTGCCGTCGTCGCGGTGTTTGTCACGGAAGGCTCGCAACCAGCCTGCAACAGTCACGGGTGGAGCCTACATCGCTACCTGCCGACTCGCTCGGGCGCCCGGCGCGGGCCGAGCAATTAGGAAGGTTTTGCCTGTCGCCGTCCGCGGGATTTCGGAAAGCGCGTCGGGGTGGGAAAGAGTTCGTGATCGACCTTGAAGGAGATATGGGATTGGGGGTCGCCGGTCGTCTTGGGACCGACCCGGAAACAGACATTCCTGAAAACAGCCTGGAATGAGAATCCCAAAAGCTGACAAGGTCCCACCGCTTACAGACGACGAGTGGAAGGGGGTGCGCGGTCGGAAGCGATGCGCTTGATCGGCTGAATCATCCCAAGCGTGACGTCCTCAGACGGTTGGGAATCCAGAAGATGCCAAAACCTGGCTATCCCACGGGGCCACGACCGTACAACAGACTCAGACAGTCCGATCGTAGGGAGTTGAATCCCGCGATCTGGGAGCCACAGGAGGTCGTCGACGCATGGATCGACATTCGGCTAGGCGGTTTACCAAGCGCTTGAGTTGACGATGGCAGCGGGCATCGCCCGCCTGACAGCTCATTGGAACGCATCGAGGAGATCGTGGCCGATGCCGGGGTGGGCAATTCAGGGTGACGCCGAGCGAATGGGAGCTACCGCTCGTCGAGCCGATCCGATAGCGGTGTCCTTGCCATCAGGGCGTCCAACCGGGTGAGGCTGATCCGCCGCTGCCCGTTCTTCTGCGGGGTCCCGGCCAGGTCCCAGGCCGGGACGGCCGGACCGTTGTAGACCACCTTCACCGTCCCGCCGGGTTCGATCCTGAGCACGATCAGATGGTCGGGGACCTCCACGTCGGCTTGTACGGCCACAGAGGTGCGCTGGGTCGTTTTGATCGCCACCGTCCGGCCGTCGGGTGCGACGGCGTCGTAACCCTCGGTGGAGGCGGGCATCAGCTCCAGTCCGGCGACCACCTCGCCGATGGTGTCGACCACATGCCCGTCCGGGGTGAACCTCCGTCCCGGGGCGATCTCCTCCAGGTCGGCGACGATCCCGTGCGGGTCCTGGATCAGTCGGGTGGTCTGCTCTGAGTTGCTCCTCCTCAACTCCGACCGGTCGTTGTTGCCAGTCGGCGACGTCGAGGCCGATCACTACGACGACGGCCGCCACCATGATGATGGCCGCGGCGATCATGGCGATCATCTTCTTGCTAGCGATTCCGCCACGTCCGATTGCCGTAGCCGCTCGGCGTTGAGCCTGATCCGCAGCCTGGCCGCCGGTCCGCTCATGGGGCCAGCGTGATCCGTTCGGCCGTGGCCACGACCAGGGCAGAAATTGCCAGGACGGCCTGGGAGGGCGGTGGGCTGTCGAGTGTTGCGACCACCAAAACGGAGGAGAAGCCCAGCCGGTGGCTCCAACCCCACGCCAACCCCACAGACCATCGGGAAACTGGGGGAAACGGCGGGAACCGCTGGGAACAGAAACGCCTGCTCAAAGGCGGTTTCTGAGTGTTTCCGCAGGTAGCGGAACCAGGCCAATCTGCCCTTACGAGGCAGAGGTCGGCGGTTCGAGCCCGTCAACGCCCACGAAGAGAAACCCCTGCTCAGCGGGGGTTTCTGCGCGCTCGGGAGAGCTCGACAACGGGGTCGTGGACAGGCTCAGGACGCGAATAGGACGCGATTTGTTGTGTGTTCCTTCGTGTCCTGTTTCGGTTCATGATGGACATTGTGGCTCCGGTTGGTGTGTTCCAGGTGTGGGATGCGGTTCCGGTTGTTGGGCGACAGTGGATTCGGCTCCACACCACCGGCACAGTCGTCACCTGGCACCAGGGCCGATCGGCAAAGATGGGTGCTGTCAACCGTCGATCGGGCTCCCGCTCTTCACGGCATCACTTTGAGGAGTGGACAATGGGCGTAGCTCGACGAAGCCGGCGGCTGCGAAGTCCTGGTCAAACGCAAGCGCTTCGCGAAGGCGGCGGTCGCGCATCACCTGGAAGCTGGTCGCGTCGACAAACGAGTAGGCCCTTTCGTCGTGCTTCCGCAACCAGGCCCACGCCTTTCTCTCTTGGTCGATCGTGATCCAGTGGACGGCGAGTTTGGACTGCTGTTGAAGAGCGTCGATACGGTCGAGAAACGCAAGCGCCGTCGAGTGACCATCTTTGCGACGGAGAAACGTCCAGGTCTCTCCGACAACGAGATTGGTGGTGAGCGCCTGTTCGGCAGGCCCAAGATGAGTGAGCAACGCCAAGGCGTCGGGATGTCGTCGATCGCCGGGGAGGGACCAGGCAACCCACCAGCTGGTGTCGGCGAACTTCACAAGTCGTAGACCACCCGGTCGATCTCGCCCGGCTCTGCCATGGCTCCCTTGCTCGCGAAACCGGCTAGCTCGTGCCACGGATCCTCCGCCGATTGGGTGTCATAGTCGGGGAGGAGGGTTGCCAGCCCGCGGCGGATCAGCTCAGACTTGGAAATGCCCCGGCGCTTCGCTTCGGCTGCGGCTTCGGCGTCGAGCTCGTCGGGGATCGTAATAGTGATGGTTTTCACGTCGTCATTATACATAGCTACTGTTACGTTGCCTACATAGTATTCCTGTTTGCACTTTCACGCGAAGGGGCTCGCCAGGACGGTCCGCCGAGGGAGGCGTTGGTCCAGGCGAGCGCCCGTCCGATGTGGTGGTCGTCTGACGAAGAACCGGATCCGCGGTCCCGGTCCGCGACCCTAGCTCCGAGGCATCTTCTCTGCATGAGAGACGTCGGCTCTTGTAGCTTGTAAGTAGAGACGGGGTCCACCCGCTTGGTTCCAAGCGGTGGGAATGGGAGAAACCCGTGTTGGGCCGTTTTCTTCTCGCCCTGGTGATCGGGGCGATAACTGAGGCAATTGTGACCGGCGTCCTCATCAGCTACGTCGGGGTCCCACAGCACCCGTCGATACTCATTGGGATTGTGGTGGGTCTGGTGGCGGTCGCTGCCGTCTTTGCAGCGACTCGATCTAGGGAAGGCCGTTCTCGTGCGAGGGCGGCAACCCCCCTTGATGCGGAAGGCACCGACGCAAGGGGAACCGATCGTCGAGGCAACCACGGCGCTCGAAGCAGACCCAGGGCGGAGCCGCCCAACGGGTTCATCTGTTAGAGCGAGTAGGAGGGACATCACCGTTCGTCGGGTCGGCCGCGACGTCAACAGTTGGGTGATCTGTCGCACCCTTCGGCATACCTGCGGAGGTGCATGGTGAACCCGGCGAAGGACCGTAGCAGCGCCTCCTGGACCAGGTCGTCCGGTTCGACATCGGCTGGTCCGACCACCGCCGCAAGTCTCCGCAGCGACGGATACAGGTCATGGATCAACTCCCGATCATCCGCATTGGGACCACAACCGTGCCTCACGATGCGCCTTCCCGTCCTCTCACTGAACAAGACGCCGTAGAAGGGCATTGTGTGGCAGTCATTCCCATCGTCTACCAACCATTTGAACTGACGAAACAGACTCCCATCAGGGGGGAACAGTGGACAACTCTTGCCCACCCAACCCGCCCGTCAGCGTCCTGGCCTGGTAGGGCCCGGCCCGGCCGGTTCCATGATGTCGGTGGCCACCATCCTTCCCAGGTCGATAACCTTTCTACCTTGGGATGTAGTGCACCGAGGATGGTGTGAGCAAGAGGTGTTGCGCTTGGTGGAAGGTAACCGTAGTCCGCGCCGGAAGGTTCCCGAGTTGGTGACCGCCGATGGTTTTCCGCAGGGTGGTGGAGGGCGTCCCAGCCGAAAGGGGCTGCCGGCGGGGGTGGTGGTGTTGGCGTTGGGGGGTTTGGCCTGGTTGGGAGTGTTTGGCGCACAGGACGGTCCGGGCGATACCCGGCCCCAGCCGGTTTTCACGGCGACCACTACAACGACCACTACCCCGACGACGACAACGATGGCGGTGTCTGTTGAGCCGGGGGAGGGGACGGTCACGGTTTCTGTGACCGGGGTCGAGGATGCCGAGGGTTGGCAATTGGCGGGGTTCCTCTATACAGGGGTGGAGGTGTCCGATCCCGATGCCCCGGCCCTCGGTGGGTTTGCAGCTCGGGTAGGCAGCGACCCGTTCTCGACCACCCGCCTTGTTCGTCAACCCGCCGACGCTGGAAAGGGTCCTTTTCCCTACCTGGGACATGATGTCCTCACGGTCCAACCGGGCACCTACACGCTCGTGGTGTGGCTCGGGAGCAAGCTCATCCCCTACAGACGGCAAGTTCCCGTTGACCGGGTCGGTCTGATCGGCTGCAGGACCCTCGTGGAGGTCCAAGGCAGGAAGACGACCACCGTAACGGTAACCGGCGGGTTCGGTGACGTGAGCGAAGGAAGCCCTCATTGCACCCTCGGGCCGGGTGATGCGACTGGGACCATCGAACTTGCCCTGCAGGATTGGTCGGGTGTGGACGGATATCGGTTGCTGGCAGTCGTTCGGTCTGGCTACGAGCTGGTGGGTGGGGCGTTCTGGACGCTCATCGACAGCGAATCGTTTTCGGGTCGGGATGTCGTACACCCGCCCGCCTGGGGGAAGGACCCGCCGGATCAAGGGTACGAGTCGTTGAAGTGGTCAGGAGCCTTTCTGTGGAATGAGGCGGCCAAGTTCGAACCCGGCTCCTATCAAGTGACCTTCTGGGCGACCCCCGGGGAGTGGTGGCCGCACCAGAGCGGCCCCCCGGCGGAGCCAATCGAACGGAGCTGCTCGGTTGATGTGGAGGTTGCCGCCGGCGAGGTCTCCACGGTGGTGATTTCGGAAGTCCCGACCGGCGATAGGCCCTGCCCGGTGTCCGGTTTCTAGCCGCCCACCAACGGCCGCTTGGTGCCTTCGTCGCCGCCGATCGGGACCCATCGAACAAACTGCCGGATACCGAGTTGCCGACCGGAAGCCACGCTTGCGGCTCCTCTCCGAGTCGCGTCACCGACCTACGCCACCACCCACCGCCCCGCGCTGGAAGCGCTCGCTGGTGCGCGATCCGAGCCCTTGTCCCGCAGTCTCAGCGTCCGGAGTCGATGTGCGTTTCGTGCGGGCGCTACTCGGCCTATCTTCGGGTCAGCTCACAGCGACAATGGAGGCCTTCACCTTGTCGACGGTCGCCTCGTCGAGTGGAGCGAGGCCATGGGTCTCTTTGGCGTGCTCGGCCGCTTTCCCCAGCACCTCTTCGACGGTCTCGCCACTGACCTTGCCTTCACAACCTGGTACTACGTTGGTGCATTCGAACTCGAACGACATGTCGAAACTCCTCTGGGGTTGGGTGGCCGAGATCCTAGCCCGAGCTCTGCGGAATGCCCGCCTGCTGTCGGGAACGTGGCCGAATGGCGGGCGACCCTCTTGGTCGTCTTCGTACCGCTGTCAGGTTCGTATCTCGGCCGTCCTCCGGCGGGCGGGACGTATCCCCATCGCGGTGTGAATGGTTCGTCTGCTCGGCGCGAGTGCGCAGCCGAGGTCGCGCCTATTGACCTGGGCCACAGATCCAAATGATCGGCCGGCCCCTGTCTCGTGAGCCATGACCCGCCCCGCACTCCCACCGCTGGTTTGCGATCACCTTCGTCACGTCGCAGGCTGGTCTCCCCGGTGGCTCGGTGATGGTGCCCACGGGCGTGGCGGCGGCTGGGGATGGGAAGCTCTGCGAGCTCTCCAGCAACTTCCTGTTGTCACACAGAGCTGCAGCGCCGGGGCGGGCCGGATCGGCGAAAGGTCCACAAGTTCACATCCGGTGACAGGCGCCTCGTCCCTCTAGGGACCGGGGTCCGGGGGCCTCAAGCGTTCCGGTGCAAGGTCCCCGGCAGCGAGACCCGCCTTGCGCAGGGTGGCAGGAAGGCGCCCCTTGGTTATCAGCTCGGCGGCGGCTTCCCCCATCGCCGGAGAGGTCTTGATCCCCACCCCTCCCTGGCCGGCCAGCCAGAAGAAGCCGGGAACGTCGGGATCCATTCCGGCGACCGGCGAGCGATCTGCAACGAATGAACGGAGGCCGGCCCAGGCGCGTTTTACGTGCCGAATCTCCAGATCGAAGGCCGCTTGAACCCGATCGATGGCAACTGCCACGTCGAGCTCGTCATGACGGACGTCGACGGGCTCCATCGGGGTCTCATCGGCCGGCGAAGCCAGCAGGTGGGGTCCTTCCGGCTTGAGGTAGAAGCGCTCGTCGACGTCCACGACCATCGGCCAGTTGCGATGATCGGTCCCCGGTGGCGGCTCGAAGGTGAACACCGTTCTCCGCATCGGGACCAGCTCGAGCGGTGCCGCACCGGCGAGCCCGGCTACCAGGTCGCACCACGCTCCGGCGGCGTTTACCACCACCCCGCCGGCCAGTCGAAGCCCACCAGCGCCGATCAGCCAGCCCGAATCCCGCTGTTGGAGCTGCTCAACCGGCGCCTCGGTACGGACGAGCGCCCCCCGTCGGCGGGCACCTCTCAGAAACCCATAGTGGAGGGCGTGGACGTCGATGTCCATAGCTCCGGGCTCCAGCATCCCTCCGGCGACGTAGTCGGGTCGCAACAACGGGCACATCCGCCGAACCCCGGCTGCGTCGAGGACCCGAGCCGAAGGAACCAGAACCGCTGCCTCCTCATAGGCCGCCTGGAGGGCAGGCATCTGATCTTCGCGGGCCACGAACAGAAGCGGTCGCGGCGAAACCAGTGGGTGCTCGGTGAAACCCTCCGGGGGGTCCTCGAGGAACGATCGGCCGGCGATCGCCAACCGCCGGCCCGTCCCAAGCCCGTAGCACTCCGTGAACACGGCCGCCGATCTTCCGCTGGAGTGATACCCACAGGTTGCCTCGCGCTCCAAGACCACCACCGATCCGTGGTCGGCAAGCCGATACGCCGCCGCGGCGCCGGCGATGCCACCGCCCACCACCACGAAATCGAAGCTCTCCACCAAACGCAGGCTATCTGCCCTCGTGTCTCACGGGAGAGGGCGTCCGCGGTCCCGGACATCCGGTCCCATACGGGAGCCACATCCGGCCGAGCCCGATCGAAACTAACCGCCGGTTGGAGGTCGTCGCCGGGGCCGGGTGAAAGACCCTGAAGATCGCCCACCGTGCGAACATGACGGGGCCACTCGGGATTGCGGGTTATGGGGGCGTTGGGTGGTTCGTGGCTTGACGAGCCAGCACAGAACTGTCGAAGCGTTCCAATATCGCATGAATGCGCGACGCCAGGACCTTGATCACTTCGAACGCCACGTCGGGGTGGAATCGCACCGCGGATCGGAACTCAGCCATACCCAAGATCACCCTGCTGCCGCTCGTCTTGGCCACGACATCCACGGTGTGGGGTAGGCCGGACAGGAGCGAAACATCACCAAGCGTTTGGCCAGGGCCGAATGTGGTCATGTTCTCAGAGTTTCTCAGTAGGTCGACTTCGCCTTCGAGAATCACCCACATGCAGTCCGGATCGCTTCCCTGAGCTATGAGCCGGTCCCCGACCTCAAACGTGGCAACGACGGAAGCCTGAGCCAGAGCCTCCAACAATTCGTTGTCGAGACTGGCGAACAAGTCAACCTGCTTGAGTGCCTCAAATGCTTCAGGATCTGACGGCATACCATCCCCCTATATCGCCCAGACCAAACGAGAAGTGATGATGCACCTCCTCAGGGGCCTCACGGCCATCTTCAGTCGGAACCCGATGGCGGGCTAGAGGAAGATGTCACAAACCGCACAACACGGGCAGGTACCGAACTGGAACCCAAGGCATACCCGCAGGCCCGGCCGCTGCCGTGAAAGGCTCCTTACCCATTCAGACGCCGCGCCGACCGGCAGTTCTGGGAACTGATTACCCAAGGATCGGCCAGAGCCAGTTGGGTTGCGGGGAGCGCAGCGCGAACCTTTGCCGGGGACCCAACTCCCTGAGGTCGGTGGGTGGTGCGGGAATCTCCCGGCCGCCTCTCCGAGGCCACCAAACCCGCTACCCGCGGCCGGACGCCGGAACACGACTCTTGTCTCGATGACGAGTCGTGACCTTTGGCCCTGGACGGTTGCCGATCCGTTGCCCACCCTTGCAGTACCGGTCTGGAAAGGAATGGATATGCGGAACGGCGGTCCGTGGATTGCGGCGGCAGGCGCGTTCTTGGTTGCTGTTGCCGGGTGTAGTAGCGGTAACACCCCGGAGGGGGTCATGGAGCGTATGGGTGCCGCCGTGGAGGCGGCGAATCCCGAGGAGTTCGAAGACCTATCCGCGCCTCTGGATGCCGAGGAGGAGAGCTTCCTGGGGTGGATCCTCGCCATGGAGGCGGACCCGGAGTTCACCAACTGTGAAGGGACCGCCGCAGTGACCTGCGACGTGACGATGGGGGAGGACTACTTCTTCTCGGTCCTGGAGGACGACAATCTCGCTTCGACGGTGACCGTCAGCGTGCGACCGGACGGAACCTTCGGCGTGATGTCCTGGCCGCCTCCTGAGGGGTTGGTGGCCGCCGAGGTGGAGCTGCGAACGTGGATCAGGGAGACCCATCCCGAGGAGGAAGACCGCATGTTCGGGTCCATCTTGGGCGTCCTCAAGTTCACCGAGGAGGCGGGTGAGCTGCATATGGAGTACCTGGACGAGTACATGGCCTACCGGGAAGCGAACGCCTAGCGATTTCGCCGCCCGAAACGGCTCAGCCGACAGGACACCCGCCGCCGGGCTGGTCACCACCGCGTCGAAGTCGACCCCTCCCAGCGTGGTAGGAATTGGTGCGATGAGCATCGAAGGTGCCCCTATCCTCGCCGAGTGGTTGGGCATACGATGACCGTGGAGGGAGGAGAAAGGGGGAGGCGTGCCGTTTCTCATCCACGGGAGGGTTGCCCATCAGGTGCCGTCTGATCTTGCAGTTGAACTGACAGACGCCTACCTGGCCTATGTGAAGAAGTGGAAGGCGGAGGGCGCGGTGGATCAGGTGTGGAACTACGTCGGGTGTCTGGGCGGCCGCATGATCGTCAACGCACCGTCGGTCGATGAGCTGGATCGTATGTTGATGGAACATCCCTTCCTGCCGTTCCTGGACCTGAAGGTCGAGCCGCTGGTCGACGCTGAGACCGGTTCTGAGCGGTTCAAGGATGTGTTCCGAGCGATGATGGCGGCTTGACGAGTCACTGGTGTCAGGACCGACCACCCGTCCGGCTCACCCGGACTCGCGCCGCAACGTGAAGCTGGGTAATCAGCGCTTCACGCGGCCGGCCCCCGCTCCACCCCCGCCCAGGAAGACTCCCGCACCGAGCAGGAACCCGGTGTCATACCAACCACCGTTGTTGTGGATCTCGTAGATGCTCACGGTATCCGAGAACAAGGAAATGATCCAGGTGATGGGGACGATGATTCCGTGCCAAAGCCCCAGCCAGAAGCCCGCCACCTCTCCTTCGGGCGACGGAGTATCTACGGCGCTGTTCGGTCCAGCGGCACATGCCGACAGGATGAGCAGCAGGAAAACCGCAAGTAGGACCCATCGCAGATTCTTGGACATGCTTCTCCTTCAGATGGTCCAATCAACCATGAAGAAGAACCTGGGACCGGGCAAGGGCCATAAGACCATTTGCGCAGGTCGGTCACCACGTCTCACGTCACGACGACTGCTTCGGCGGCGCCTGAGGTCGAAAGTAGATGGACCAAGCGCCGGGGTACCTCCACACCTGTGGTGTCCACCGTGCGCACCTGCCGAGCACCAAACCGCCGCAAATAGGAGACAAATTGGGTGTCCGAAGAGTCAGCGCGGACGAATTCGGGTTTGGAGGCTCTCATGGCCCGGAAAGCACCGTAACATTCAGCGCTTGCCACACAGTTGGAAATGGTGACGTCCAATCGACCCCTCGAACCCAAGAAACGACGCAGCAAGTCGGAGAACCTCGTGCCGTTCGCCGAGGTCCAGAAGCTCTTGGGCCTGTTCCGAGAGGAATACCGGGGAATACGCGCCATCCCGGTGAGAGCAATCGTGGGATCGGTCGACCGCTCTACTCTGTTCGATCGGCAGTTCAAACCCCGGGTGAGCGAGTTGCGGGACCGAATGAGACAGGTCTCGTTGGCTTATCCGGAAGGCGACTTCCCGCCCATCAAAGTGTTCCAGGTGAGCGATGTCTTCTTCGTCCGAGACGGACACATCAGGGTCGCCGTGGCCAAGCAGGAGGGTATTGAGTTCCTCGACGCCGAGATCACGGAACTCGAAACCCAGGAAGACATCCCGCCGGACGCGGATATCGCGGACGTCATCCATCTCCAACAGCACCGACGAATGCTCGAAGAAACGGGACTGGCGAATGTCCGCCCAGAGGCGGACATTCGCGTATCCCTGCCGGTTGGGTACACGAGATTGCGCGAGTCGATCGCAATCCACGGATACCGCCTCTTCCAGGAAAACGAAGCGATCTTCTCTCGCGAAGAGGTCACCGGCGACTGGTGGGATAGGGTCTATCAGCCTGCGGTGGAAGCTCTCCGCCGAGCCGGGCTCACCGAGGCCTTCTCCAGGTCGACTGAGGGCGACTTGTTCTTGTGGATCGAAGAGCGGCGGCGATCGTTGTTCCCGGAACGTGGAAAGGTCGGTTTTGAAGACGTGGCTTGGGAAGCAAGCCGCACGGCCGGCGCCAAGCCGCCAGAAATCGCGGAGGAGTGAAGAGTGAGCCGTACCGTCCGCGTGCTTGTCGTCGCCGACGAGGTTGCACCGCAGTTGTACAGACCCGAGGTTCGGGAACTCACTCCCGACCTCGTCGTTTCGTGCGGAGACCTGCCATTCGAGTACCTCGAGTATCTCGTCACGACCCTGAGCGTCCCGCTCGTATTCGTACCCGGCAATCATGACCCCGATCTCAAGGTCGACAGGTCGACCCTCGCCGCTCAACCCCTCAGCTGGAGCTCGCACATGCGCGACGCACTAGAACCCGGAGGATGCGAGAACATCGACGGGAAGATCACCGCGGTGGCCGGCCTGAGGATCGCCGGACTGGGTGGTTGTATTCGCTACAACGAAGGCCCTCACCAGTACACGCAACGACAAATGAGCCGGCGGGTCATGAGAATGGAGGCTCGCAACCGGATGCGGCCCCCTCAGCGTCGAGGCGTGGATCTGCTGGTAACCCACGCGCCGCCGTTGGGAACCGGCGATGCCGCCGATCTACCCCACCAGGGAATCGGGGCATTGCACCGACTTATCCGGGTACTCGAACCGACCTATCTGCTCCACGGGCACATCCATCCCTATGGATTCGAGCAACCCGACCGCCGCGTCGGCGAAACGAGGATCATCAATGTGATCCCGTACAAGTTGTTGGAGGTGGAGGTGTGAGTTGGGAGACACTTTCCGGCTTCTCGACATTCCCCAAAGCCCGCCGGAAGGAAGTAGCCAGGCGGTTGGGTCGTCTCGTCACGGGACGGGACCCGGACAACCTTCTGTCTTTGGACGAAGTGCGCGAGCGGCTCGGGGCCTTCGAGCAGTGGTACGTCGGTTTGCGATCCATACCGGTTTCTCAGATCGTTGGATCGGTAGATAGGTCGACCGATTTCGACCGCGAGTTCCTGCCGAAGCGAATGAATATGGAGCCCCGCTGGAGGCGAGTGGAGCAAGTATTCGAGACTGAGGCATTCCCGGCGATCATTGCCTTCAAGGTGGGCGACGCCTATTTCGTAGAGGACGGTCATCACCGGGTGGCTATCGCCCGTCAGCGGAAGACCGAATTCATCGACGCCGACATCACCGAGGTCAAAACGCCGGTCCCGATCTCCGCCGACATCGACGTAGCGGGGATCATTCACAAGGGCATGCGCCAGTGGTTCATGAAGAAGTCGGGTTTGGACTTGGTTCGACCGCGGGCGGCAATCGACCCGTCTCGCCCGCACGCCTACACCGAGTTCCTCGACATCATTCGCGCCTACGGATTCGAACTGATGCTGGAACGGCAGAAGGTTCTCGAGCCGGCCGTTGTGGCGGCCAACTGGTATGACCATCTCTACCTCCCGGCCCTGGGACTGATACACGAGCGGGGCCTGCCTTCGATCTTCCCCAGGGCGACCGACGCCGATCTCTACCTCCGGGTGCATTCCCAACACCGCGAACTGATCGCGGTCGGCGCATCTCACACAGTTGACGACGCCGTTGCTTCCACAGAGTCGGGTGAAGCCAAGAAGCTGACCGCCAAAGCCCGCCTCGCCGCGGAAGACGTCAAGGGGATCCTCCGGCCTGATCATCCGGATGGGCAGTGATGGTTGGACCAATGGGTTTCGGCACCTCACCCCCTCACGGGGGCCGAGCGGAGAGTAATGCAGCTCTGGTGCGCGGTCGGCGGGCAGGTCCAGGGATCGGGGGTGCCGGGGCATGGGTCACCGGGTGGCGGTGACGGGTTTGGGCGAGGCCTCGGGGACCTTGGGGCGGTCTTAGAGCGTACGCTTGATGTGACACAACGCGGGGTTGGCCGTGTATCGTCGGGCATCGTTGGTTCTGGCGCTGTTCCTGCTGATGGTGGCCTGCGGGAACGGTGAGGGCGCAGAAGAGGCCACGACGAGCCCTATCACTTCGGCTGTCACGACCGTTACCACCACGGATACCACGGCGACCAGTGCCGCGGTCCCGACGACGACTAGTGCGACGACCGCCACCGTCCCGACGACGACTACCACCAAGGTCGGTCCGCCGGCTCCGTCACCGGGCGACTTCTTCGATACCTACCGGGGCCGGGTTGCGGCACATGTCGATTCGGAGGATGGCCGCGTTCTTTCGATCACTGCCGATTCGACGTTCTCGTACGGGGATTTCGACTGTGAGACGACGGCTTCGTTTGGCGGACTGACCCAGACTGTGAATGTGGTAGCGACCGCCGGTGGGATATGGGTCGATCAGGGTGACGGGTTCAGAGCCGCGCGTCGGGGCGACCTCGAACTCGGTCTGTGCGTCGGCGCCGTCGAGTTCTGGGAGGACAACCCCGTCGGTCCGCCGGAAAGCATGTCGGGGGAACCGGACAGCTACAACGGAATACCTGCAACTCGTGTGGATATGACCGGGGCCATGGATGCCCGGATCATGCTGGGATTCTTCGAAACTGGCGACCTTGAACGTGTGGAGACGGTCCGATTCACGGTGTGGATTGCCGAACCCGGCGAGTGGCTTGCCGGCTTGGACCTGGAGGCGCAGCTGAAAGGCGGAGAAGTCTTGGGGCTCCCGGCTGAAGTCGAAGGTCCGGTTTCTCTAGCACTGTCGATGGGGATTGCCGGCGCGGGCGACCCCTCTCTGACGGTCACACAGCCTATCCACGAATACGCGGACGTGTCCGTCTCCGGCGAACCGCTTCCGTCGTTCTCCGATGACGGCGCCGACATGTCGGTGGGTATGTCTCTGC
>DHIO01000023.1 GCA_002403855.1 Acidimicrobiia bacterium UBA4744 | reverse complement strand
TCCCCGTCGTCCACGGATCGGTGTTTCGCTTCGAGGGACAGGCGAGCGTTTTCTCTCCCTATGAGGGCCCCTGCTACCGCTGCCTCTTCGAGGAGCCGCCCCCGCCTCAGCTGGCGCCCTCGTGCGCCGAGGCGGGAGTGCTGGGTGTGGTGCCCGGCGTGATCGGCTCTATCCAGGCGGCCGAGACCATCAAGATGCTGCTCGGCATCGGCGATCACCTCGTCGGCAAGCTGTTGACCTACGACGCCCTCGACCAGGATTTCCGGGTCCTCAACGTGCGCCGCAACCCCACATGCCCGGCGTGCGCCGACGAAACGCAACCGCCCAGGATCGTCGAGTACGACCACCTGTGCCTGCCGGCCGGAACCGTGGCGCGAACCTGAATCCGGCTCTGATCCGGGCCATTGGCCTCTCGTCGGGGGAGGGCCGGGGGCATACGTTGGCAGCAGGACCCGGCGGGAGGTCGCATACCATGAACCTGCACCGTCGCATGATCGGGTTGCTGGTCGGTTCCTGCTCTTGCTCGCCGGCTGCAGCGACGATGCCCTCGATCGGCAGCTCGCCCACGCTGTAGAAGCACACGCTCTGCCGCCGCTAGATCCCGGATCCGAGCATCCGCTCGAGCTCGTGCAACTCGGAGAAGCTCTCTTCTTCGATCCCGAACTGAGCGGCAATCGCGACATCGCCTGCGCCACCTGCCACCACCCACTCCAGCACGGGCGCGACGGGCTCTCCCTCCCGATTGGTACCGGCGGCGCCTCGGGCCTGATCGCCGGCTGGGTGAGGGCCGCCAGTTCGTGCCCCGCCACTCACCGGATATCTTCAATCGCGGTGCGGCCGAGTAGCTCTCCATGTTCTGGGATGGCCGCGTTGCCGTAGCGGCAGCGAACGGCTTCGACTCACCCCCGGAACCGCTCTTCCCCATGGACTCGACGGCGTGCTGGTGGTGCAAGCCATGTTCTCGGTGAGCGCCTACGATCCGGCCGTGCTCGACCCGGACCTCGGGACACCGTCCGATTGAGCACGACGGAGGTTGAGTTCATCCTCGCCTCCCTCGACCCCTTCGTCGCCACCAATCGGGGATTGTCCGGCGCCCAAGCTACGGATCTCCTCACCTTCCTCAATACGCTCACCGACCCCCGCTGCAGCAGATCTCACCGGCCTGATCCCGGCGTCGGTCAAGAGTCGGCTTCCCGTCGACAGTTGGGGTCGTCCGGGAAAGGGCCCTTCGACCTCTTGCAGAACCTGCCGACACCGCCACATGCTGTATTCAGCTGGCCCCGGGAGGTGGTCGGTGAGAAGAAGGCGCCTGGGATCGCCGAGTTCACTGGTCGGCCGTTGGCTCCTGGTGTTCATCGTGCTGGGATCCCTCATTGCGTACTCCGGTATGGCCGCCGCTGCCGATCTGGCACCGGGCGGGACCTTCTCCGACGACGACGGCCTCGTTCATGAGGCATACATCGAGGCTTTGGCGGCCGCCGGCATCACGGACGGATGTGGGCCGGGGTTGTTCTGCCCCGACCAGGTCGTCGACCGGGCCGAACTGGCCGCCTTCGTACTTCGCGCCGGCGGGGTTGACGTTGCGGACCACGCCTATCGGAGCCACTTCACCGACGTCGATGCCGATGCGTGGTATGCGGGCTACGTGGAAGAAGCGTACGAGCTCGGCATCATGGCCGGGTATGACGACTCGACATTCCAGCCGGGCGAACCCGTGAGCCGGGCCGCCTTCGCCGGAGTCCTGCTTCGCGCCCTCGCGGAGGAAGTCCCGTCAGGGTTTCAGGACTCCTACTTCTCGGACGTCCCACCCACGGTCCGGTACCGGCCGCATGTCGACCGCCTCTACGAGCTGGGGATCACCCGGGGCTGCCGATCGGCGCCACTGATGTACTGCCCGGACGAGCACCTGTCGAGGGCCGAACTGGCCAGCCTGCTCGGCCGCGGCTTCAACCTGACCCCCATCGCTCCCCCGGCGGCGACCACCACCACGGAGCCGACCACGACAACGACCACCTGTCCCCCCGGCTGACTGAAGTAGGGACCGGCGAGTTCGCCGGTCTGCGAGATTCCCGAGCGTGCGTTGGCCGGCTAGAACCCGCGGATCGCGGCCACCGCCTCCAGCGAACGTGCCATGAACGATGCCATCAAGTCGCGGGTCATGGGGAGCTCGGGCTGATACTGCCCGCTCAGAGAGGTGATCCCCAGTTGCTTCAACTGGTTGATGGACGTCTGCGCTTCCGCCGAGAGGTGCCCGATGTCGGTGAAGCCCTGATCCGCTCCGTCGGGAAGGGGCACACCGTCGGCCGCCAGCAGCCGGGTGATGAACAGCGCCATTTGCCAGCGAGGCACCTCCAGCAGTGGCGTGTAGGTTGTGGCTGAAGTGCCCTTGGTGATGCCGAGTTGTTTGAGCTGGTTGATGGCCATGGTTGCCTCGGCGCTCATCCCGCCGAGGTCGGTGAACCCTTGTGAAGACCCGGTGGGGAGGTCGAAACGGGAGGCAGTGTGCAGCCGGGTGAGGAAGAGCGCCATCTGCCAGCGGGGCACCGTACCGGAAGGACAGTAAAGGTCCGGTCCGCATCCCTTGGTGATGCCCGCCGCGAAGATGATGGCGATGTCCGGTTCGTGCGGTGAGCCGTCGTCGTCCTTGAACGGCCCCAGGAAGGTGTCCACGGCGGTGACGTCGAAGTATGACGATCTGAGACCCAGGGTGGCCTTCACCGATCGCCCGGTGCGGGTCAGCGATTGCCGGCTGCCGTTCAGAAGACCGACGATCTCCACCTCGGCGGCGCTTCCCGACGGGTGGCGGGCGACGACTTCGACCGATGCCACCGAGTCGAGGCCGTAGGCGGTGGCGATCGTGGCGGCAGCCACGTCCTTGGTCCACGACGCAAACGGGTTCTGGGCCAGAGGATCCAGCGACCACGGATCCTCCACCCCGGGGAGGTACGCGATCGGAGTCGCGTGCCCCAGTCCGGAGATGTTGCTCTCGGTGACACCCCCCGACGACGACGAGTAGTAGGCGACGATGACGGTCTGCTCCGCGGCCGTCGGATGGGTGACCACCTGCCCGGCGGTCTCGTTGACGGCCTGGACCCAGCGATGGCCGTCCTCACCGGACTCTTTGGACCAGCCGACGTAGTTCTGGTCGACGACCGTCCCGTACTGCTGACACCAACACTGGTTCTTTCGTGAACCGTCCAGGGCTTCCTCCGGCCCCCACCGAAGCGTCTGCCGCACCCCGTAGGTGCGGGCGGCAATCGCCTGGGCTTTGAGGGCTTCCATCGGCCAGTACGAGGGCATCTCGCCGATTCCGTAGAGGTAGTCCTCGAGACCGATCTCCAGCATCACGTGGAAGGTGTCGGCGGCGGCGGGGCGTATCCGGAGGGTGCCCCGGGCATAGGTTCGGCCGGTATCGAGGAACGAGACCCTGGTGTTGGGCTGTTCGGTCCACGTGATGCTGGCGGAACAGGTACCGGGGTTGCCGACTGCAACGTCCTCGAGGAAGAACTGGCAAGCCCCTCCGCCCAGGGAGCGAAACTCCCAAGTCTCACCCGCTTGCGCAAACTGGGTTGGGCACTCCCCTTCGCCGTCACCGGCCTTGCACAGGTCGGCCGATCCGTTCTCGACCTGGAAACGGAGCGAAGTCTGGTTCTGATGCAGCCCGATCCACAGCGGGTCCGGGTCGGTGAGTACAAACGTTTCCGGCTCGAGCACCCCGGCGAGCGTTTGCACGGCGGTATCCGCGTAGTAGTACGTGACGATCTCTGCTGCCGTCCGGCCCGATTCGGCCATGGCCCGGGCGCCGTACTGGCTGAGCCCTACCCCATGACCCCACCCGCTTCCGACGAATTGGAAAAAGGGATCGGGAGCGGCCGACACCTGCCCCCCGGCGGGGAGCAGGGTCAGGGCCAGCAGGCCCGCCATGACGGTTGCGAAACGCTTCATTCTTCAACTCCCGGAAGGACGATGCTCGAGGAACGGGCCAGAAACGAGGCCATCTGATCGCGCGGCATGACTTGGTCGGGATGGTACTCGCCTTCCTGGTTGGTCACGTTCATTTGACGCAACTGGTTGATGGCCGTCTGGTAGTCGAGTGGCAGATCGACGATGTCGAGGAATCCCTGGTCGGAGCCATCCGGCAGGACGATACCTTCCGCCTCCAGCAGGCGGGTGAGGAACAGCGCCATCTGCCAGCGGGTCACCGTTGCGAAAGGTTCGAACTTGCCCGGGGCGGTCCCCCTGGTTACGCCCAGCTCACTCAGCTGGTTGATGGCCAGCTGGTAGTCGGGCGGCAAGTCGGTGATGTCGGAAAAACCCTGGTCGGAACCTTCCGGCAACGCCAAGCCGCCGAAGGTATGGAAGCGCGTCAGGAACAGCGCCATCTGCCAGCGGGTCACCGTGGCGCTGGGGCAGTACAGCTCGGGTCCGCACCCGCGGGTGATCCCCGCCTCCGATATGGTCGCAATATCCTGTTCGTGGATCGAACCCTCGTCGTCGCGGAAAGGGGGGTTGAACCCGACCCGGAAGGAGAAGCTGGAGGAACGCGGCGCGTCGGCCCCCGACACCGGCACGGCATCGATCCGCACGAGATAGCGCCCGACGGGCACCGGTTCCCCGTCCACCGTTCCATCCCAGGTCACCGAGCCGGATTCGTCCACCCCGTCGGCCCGCATCATCAGTGCCCCTCCCTCGTCCTGAATGGCGAGGGTCCATTCCATGGGCTCGGTGAACCGGAAAGGAATGGTGACCGGTTCGTAGCCAGTTTGCGGAGACCCGTCGACGAACGAACGGTCCGGCCACCCCCCATAGATTTTGGGGCCGCCCTCCTCGCTGATTCCGGCCCGGAACGGGTCGAGCAGGGCGTAGCAGGCTGGTCCCGGGCAAGCGGTGATGGAGGCGTCCCGGTGCCCGGAGACTGCCGGCAATTGCACAATCGTGCCTTCCGGATATTTCGTGGAACCCAGAGACTCGAGCGTGACGACGCTCAACGGATCCACGTGATGAACATCCAGCTTCCAGGCGGCCAGACGGCGCAAAGCGGTCTGGGCGGCGTCGGTCGGGGCGACCGACGTGTGGTCGCCGAGAAAGGTGATGCCGCTCGAGTAGCTGTTGAAGCCACCGGTATGAGCTGCGATCACGCCCGTGTCGACGCCACCGCCTCGGCCCTCGTAGACCGTCCCGTACTTGTCGACGATGAAGTTGTAGCCGATGTCCGACCACCCTCGCACGTTGACGTGATAGCTGCAGATGGCGTAAACCAGATCCTTGGCCTCGTCGGCGGCATACCCGTTGGCGTTGCCTCCATGGACCGAGTGGTGGAGGAACACCAGCTCAACCCGGTCGGCGTAGTGCCGTTCGGGTTCCCGGTCACCGACACACGCGTCGCCGCCCCACTCGGCTCGTGACACCATCGCCGGCTGATCCGGCTGGGCGGCTGCCCCGGCACCGAAAGAAACCCGCCGGAAGAAGAGCTTCACTTTTTCCCAGGCACTGAGGTTCCGGCCGGCCGTTTCGACGTATTCGGCGTGCAGGTCGACGGATGACCCCTCCACTCTGTATTGGAGGAACCTTGCTTCGCCGACCCACACCGGATCGGTGGCGTCTCGCTCGCTGCCCTCTTCGAGCGTCCCGGGATCCGGTCCGTGATCAGGGTCGCTCTGCAGCTCGACCCAGGGCCCCCAGTTGGACCCATCCGGACTGGACCGGACCCAGGCGTGCTCCGGCGCACCTCCGTCGATCCACGACAATCCGGCGGCGGTCGCTTCGATTTCCAGCGGCGGGCTCATCCAGACGTCGGTCCGGGTCGGAGCCTCCAGCAGGAGGTATCCCGTCTCGGCCGGGGGCGGCACGGTCTCGAGGGACAGCCCGGGCAAGAACAATGCGGCGGCGAAGAAGCCCGCCACCGAGATCGTCCGCCACGGGATCCTCACCTTCAGGTCACCTCCTCACGCCTGACCGGCCGCGTGCCCGTAATGATCGGCACACGGCCGGTCGGCTTGACGTTTTCGCTTCGATGCTAGGGCCGAGCGGGGCTTTCGCCGTGGTTTGCGACCCCGGCCGGAGAGGCGCCGGACAGGTAGATGCCGGCGGAAAACCACCACGCCGGCTCGAACAGCACAGTCTGGGTGACCAACGGCAGGAACGCCGCCACCAGGGCCACGGTCCCCACCAGCCCGCTCCCTCTCCGCAGGATCACCACCAGCAGGACGAGGAAGGAGGCCAATCCCACCACTCCCAGTTCGGCCAGCAGCTGGAGCACCAGGTTGTGCGGTTCCTGACCGATGCTGTTGGTCTGCCAGCCGACGCTGAGGCCCACACCGGTCCAAGGATTCTGCCGGAACATCTGGACGTACTCGGGCCATACGTCGGCTCGCTCTTCCGACTCGTCGAAGGCATCGGCGAAACGGTCGCTGGTTTCGAAAAGCCCGGTCAGCGAGGCCAGTACGTCCCATCCCTGGCTGAAGCGAAAGGCGAACTGCAGGTCGAGGTCCCCTCCGATGTCTCGCTCGTCGGCCGCTCCCACCACGCTCAGCAACACCAATACGACGAGAAAGGCAACGCCAAGACGCTTGGCCAGTGACCTCCACGTGGTCCATCCCCGGCGGACCAGCAGCCAAGAGGCAATCCCCAGCCCGAGCACGAGCGCCAGCCATCCCGTCCGGCTGAACGCCATCACGACCGTGAATCCGAGCCCCCCGATGACGATCCCATCGAGCCACCATCGCCCGGAGACGGGTGCGCGGGCCCCGGCCACCAGGGCCAGGACCGCCCACAGGTTGGACCAGGCCGCCCCGTACCCGGGATCCTGATGCCAGTTGGTGAGCGCCAGGAATCCGGTCTTCAGGTAGGCCGGCTTGGCGACCCGGAACACCCCGGGAACGTCGTTGACGGTGTCCAGGGTCTGCGCCCCGAGGCCCCCGACCAGCAACAGAGAGAAGAGAAACCCCGAAACGGCCATCACCGCCCCCGACCAGAAAACGACCCGCAGCATCCGGTCGATCAACCCCGGGGTACGCAGGGTTCGATCGGTGACGAGGAGCACCAGTGCCCCTACTCCCAGGGCGAGATAGAGCCGCACGAAGCGCTCGAAGTACCTCGCCTCCGGCCAGCCGATGAGCACCACCAGCAAGAACCCGGTGATCGCCGCCGACACTGCCCGGTTCCAGGGCCAGCTCTTCGTCCGGATCCCTTCGGCGAGATCCATCCCGGTCAGGATGATGAGCACGACCAGAAAGGGCTTCCACGAGATCCACGCCGACAGGAAGACGGTGTGCAGCGGGAGCACCGCCACCATCACCAGGAAGAGGCGTTGCCGCCAGACGGAGAGGCGGTACTCGCGTCCGGAGACAAGGGCGGTGTCAGCCACCGGGCTCCCCGTCCGGATCCGCTCCGACCCCACCCTCCGGGCCGGGCCGGACACCGCCGGGGGCGGGAAAGGCAATGCCGGGCACGGACGCAGAGTAGTGCGGTGTCTATGCTGATCGCCCATGTTCGGAAAGCAGCCGCCCCCTCCCGCTACACCGCTCCGATTCCTGTACGTGCACGTGTACAAGTGCGGCGGCAGTTCGATGCGGAAACACATCACCGACCATCTGGTGACCCCGGACACCAACTTCGTCGATCAGTGGGCCTACGCATGGGAACGGGACATCACGCCGCCCGACCGGCTGCTCGGCAACGTGACCCGCTCTGAGATGCTGCGGTTGGGACCGCTGGCCGGGACGACGGGCAGGACGGTGGTCGCCACCCACAGCTTCTTCTACGAATGGATGAAGGGCCTCCCCGAGTTCCGGTTCGGGACCATGCTGCGGGATCCCATCGCTCGTATCGTGTCGCAGTTCGGTTTCCAGCGCCGGGAGTTCGGAATGCACGAGGACCAGAGCGTTGTGGACTTCATCAACGGCCTCCCGAGTTTCGAGCTCAACCTGCAGACCGCCGCCTTCTGCGGCAGTCCCCGCCTGGACATCGACGCCACCGATCTGGAGCAGGCCAAAGCCAACCTCCACTACTTCGAGTTCCTCGGGTTCGTCGAGGACTACGAGGGTTCGCTGCGGCTGTTCAACCGGCTGTTCGGTATCGAGTCCTCTGCCCCGGCTCCGCAGGTGAACGTCAGCCCCCACCCACCGCTCGAACTGCCCGCCCCCGTCCTCGAAGCCCTCCGGAATCGAGGCCGCTTCGACCTCGAACTCTATGACTACGCCGATCGCCTCTACCGGGCCAAGCTGGCCGCCCTCGAACTGCTCGACTCGGGAGACCCCGACACGCCCCCACCGTCGATCCCCACCGCATAGGTATTCTGGCCGCCATGTCGGAGCACCCCCCGGTCGCCGTTCTGCTTCCGGTTCTCAACGAGGTCGCCGCTCTGGACGATTGCCTGGCCTCCCTCGCCGCCCAGGACTACCCGGGCCCATGGTCGTTGATCGTGGCGGAAGGAGGATCGACCGACGGAACCCCCGGCCTCCTCGAGGGCTGGCGCGGTCGACTGCCCGGCCTCGAAGTGGTCGACAACCCCCTCCGTCTGCAATCCCACGGACTCAACCGGGCCGCCGAGGCAGCGACCGCCGAGATCCTCGTGAGGGTCGACGCCCACTCGACCTATGCCCCGGACTACCTACGTCGTTCCGTCGAACGTCTGCAGTCGTCGGAGGCAGTGATCGTCGGCGGGGTGCTGCGACCGGAAGGCCGCTCACCGTTCGGGCGGGCGGTGGCCATGGCGATGCGGTCGCCGCTGGCGATCGGCCCGGGGAAGTTCCACCACTCGGTGGAACGGCAAGCCGCCGACACCGTCTACCTGGGAGCCTTCCGCCGGCAGGATTTCTTCGCCATCGGCGGGTTCCGGGCTTTCCCGTCGAGAGTCGCCGAGGACGCCGACCTGTGCTTTCGCTGGAGGCAGCAAGAGCGCCTCGTGCTTCTCGACCCCCACATCCGCTCTACCTACCGGCCTCGCGACACACCCCGGAGCCTCGCCCGCCAGTTCCGCCGGTATGGTTTCGGCAAAGCCGACATGCTCTTCGTCAACGGCCGCTGGCCGTCCTGGCGGCCGCTGGCTCCGCTGGTGCTGGTGGTGGGACTGGCCCTCACGGCCCCGCTGGCGGCGTTAGGACGCCTCCGGGCGCCTTTCTGGGCCCTGCTGGGATCCTGGTTGGTCGCGCTGACGGTCGAGATGGCCCGGGTTGCTCACGCTCCTCTCGAGTGGGTGCGAAGTATGGCCGCGGCGGCCATCATGCACCTCTCCTACGGGACCGGGCTCCTCCGGGGCCTCCTTCGCAATCCCGCCTCGGTCCGGGCCGCAGTAGAACATCACCCGCCCACAGCCCGCTAGGAGTCCGGGTCACCCTCATGGGGGGTGTGGTACCAGCCGCGCCGGAAACCGGCCAGGAGCCGGACCGGGACCCATAGGAGGCCAAACACCGCAAGGAGCGGGTAGCGCCACAGGTAGCGGCCGGGTATCCCATCCCGGGCCAGGAAAGGCAGCGGAGCCAGCACCTGGAGGGCCGCCGCCCCGGCCCACAGCCACCACGGAAGCAGGTAGGGCGAAGGCGCCAGACCGGCGACGACGGCGAGGATGCCGCTGAGCAAGGCCAGGAACGTGCGGCTGGGTTGGGCGAGCCGCACCGCCAGATCCAGGGGCTCGAAGGTGCGACCGGTGACCGCCCGCCGGACCAACGCGGGACCGAAGTTTCGCGCCACCTTCTGCTTGCCCCCCGCCCACCGGGCTCGTTGCCGGACCGCCACCCCGAGCGAGGCAGGCTTCTCGTCCCGAATACGAACGTCGTGGAGCCACACCACCCGGTAGCCGGCCAGTACCAGGCGGGCGGCCAGCTCCTGGTCTTCGGTCGAGGACGAGCCGAAACCTCCCGCCGCAGCGAGAGCCTCGGAGGTCAGGCACGTTCCGGTCCCGCCCAGATCGGAGCTCCACCCCAGGTTGCGCCGGGCGAGCTGCACCATCCGGTTGGACGCCCAGTAGCTGAGAGCCGAGGCGGTTGCCAGCTGCGAGGCGTCGGGATTGGAGACGTCCAGGTACGCCTGCAGCACCGCACCGCCCGCCGCGAGCTCATCGACGAACCTGGCCAGCAGCTCGGGAGGAACCCGGTTGTCGGCGTCCAGGACCACCAGCGCCTCGCCGGGTTCGAGGGGATGCCGGTCGAGGTGCCAGCTCAAGACGGCGCCCTTCCCCTCGGGACCGTCCCGGCGTTCGTCCACCGACACACGATCGGCCGCCAGCTCGACGGTCTGGTCGCTGCACCGGTCGGCCACCACCCACACCGTGCAGTTCTCATAGGTCTGCGCATCGAGATCGTCGAGCAGCCTCCCCACCACTCCGGCCTCGTTGTGGGCCGGGATGACCACGCGCAACCGGGGCCGCACTGCAGCCGGGGCCGCCGGCACCGGGTTGCGCCACCCCCACAGGGCCACCACCAGGTTGTAGCCGATCAAGGCGAGCACCAGGACTTCGGCTGCCAGAGCGAGAACCCGTAACATGGTCGCCCGGAGGGTAGACGCATGACGATTGGTTCGGATCCAACCAGCGCGGGCGACGCGGGCCTCGCCCCGAAGTCGATCGCGGTGGTGCTGGGCACCCGGCCCGAAATCATCAAGCTCTCTCACATCATCCGCCTGCTGGGACCGGCCGCCCGGCTGATCCACACCGGCCAGCACTACGACCCGAACCTCTCCGCCTCCTTCTTCGCCGAGTTGTCTCTACCGGAACCCGACGTGTTCCTCGAGGTGGGCGGCCGGGCGCGGGGACATCAAATCGGCGAAGCAACGCTGCTGCTCGATGCCCAGTTCGCCGCCCGGCGGCCCCAAGCAGTGGTCGTGCAGGGGGATACCAACGCCGTCATGGCCGGGGCACTGGCCGCCAACGCCCGCCAGATTCCCCTGGTGCACATCGAAGCCGGTCTCCGCAGTTTTGACCGGGAGATGCCGGAGGAGCACAACCGGGTGGTGGCCGACCAGCTGTCCGATCTGTGCTGCGCCCCCACGGCGGTCAGCGTGTCCAACCTGGCGGCCGAGGGCATCNNTTGCCGCTGCCGGTCCTGCTCCCCCTCCATCCCCGGTCGGTGCGGCGCGCCGAGGAGTTCGGCCTCCAACCGCTGCTGGCCCGGCTGAGAGTCACCCCCCCGATCGGCTACCGGGACTTCCTGGGTCTGGAAGCCGAAGCGGCGCTGATGATCTCGGACTCGGGCGGCGTGCAAGAGGAGGCCAGCATCGTCAAGCGGCCCGTCGTCGTCGTGCGCAACTCGACGGAGCGGCCCGAGGTGCTCGGCACCTTCGCCAAACTGGTTCAACCCGGTCCCGGGATCGGCCGGTCGGCCCGGGAGTGGCTCGAGAGCTCCGTCGACCTGGCCGAGCTGCCCACCCCCTACGGGACCGGCCAGGCTTCCGCCAAGTCGGTCGACGCCCTCGTCCGGCTGCTCTCGTGAAGTCGTGGTACCTCGGGAAGCGATCTACAGTGCCCGCTATGCGTGGTCTCCGCAGGATCCGCCGTACCGCCCCCACCCGCCGAGCGGTGGCGGTTCTCGCCCTCGCCGTGGTGCTGGTAGGGCTGGTCGGTCCCGCCCCGGCCCCCGCCCAGGGGGACCCCTACGCTGCGGATCCGCTGCGACTGGTTCCCTTCCTCGATACGGTGCAGCAGGTGTACACCCAGGACGTCGACGAGTGGGAGGTGTGGCTGTGCCGGGTACCCGGTTGGAGCGTCCCCCTCGAAGCCGGGGAAGTCGTCGATGACCTCAACGCCCAGATCTCGCCCTACTTCGCGTGGCTCTCACAAGGCCGCTACCAACCGACCTTCACCGTCGGCGGCGAAGTCTTCTCCGATGACTACGTGCCGGCCGTGCCCGACGGCGAGGCCTTCCGGGTCCCCGGTTGCGAAGACAGGGTGGCCGCCGCCTCCGCAGGGCAAGCCGCCGGTGCGCTGATCGTGGTAGCAGCCCGCTTCAGCGACGGCTACGCCACCGGCGGGGCCGTCTGCCCCGAGGCTCCCTTCACCGGCTGCACCAAGACGTACCCCTCCAACTTCCGGGTGGCCGTCGTGGGAGCCGACACCGTCGTGGCCGGCAGCCCGGGTGGTACCCCCCTCTGGAGCACCATCGCCCACGAACTCGGCCACGGCATCAACTGGGCCCACTCCTACGGCGGTCTGACGACCGTCCCCGCCACCGGGGCCGTCAACACCTACGACAACCCCATGGACCTGATGAGCGGCGGCGCCCGGACCGGGGTGCCGGTCGGCGCGATTGCCTACCACCGCTACGCGGCCGGGTGGATCGAACCCGGCGAAGTGGCCTTCCACACTTCGGCGGAAGACGTCTACCGGCTCGCCGCCATCGGCGCATCCGGCACGCAGATGTTGGTCATCCCCCTCGAGGAAGAGGGACACTTCTACACGCTGGATGCCCGTCGCCGCACCTCCTACGATGCCTCCCTGCCGCAAGCCGGGGTCGAGGCGTACGAGGTCGACCAGCGTCCCGAAGCTTGTGAGAAGCCCGCCGCCTGGCCATCCGAATGGCCGTGTTTTGCCACCCTCACGCGGGTGGCACAGACACCGGCCGTTGAGGGCACCGGGGGAACCGACCATGTGCTCGGAATCGACGAAGAGCTCGAAATCGGGCCGTTTCGGGTCCGGGTGGAAGCCGCCGACACCCGGTCTTTCACAGTTCGCGTCACGGACACCCGCCTCGGGCTGCGGTTCGTGGACGACGACTTCAACCCGCACGAGATGAACATCGAAGCGATCGCCGCCCTCGACATCACCAAAGGCTGCAACCCGCCGATCAACGACCGGTACTGCCCCGACGGGTCGGTGACCAGGGCCGAGATGGCGGCGTTCCTGATCCGGGCGATCGGCGAAGAGGGGAACGTCTCGCCCTTCGTCGGGGTCTTCCCCGACGTCCCGGACGGCTCGTGGTTCGCCCCCTACGTCGAGCGGCTCTTCCGGCTGGGGATCACCGAAGGTTTCGCCGACGGCACCTACCGGCCGGACTCCTTCGTGAACCGGGCGGAGATGGCGATCTTCCTGGTGCGGGCCTTCGAACATGACGATCTGCTGGCGACCCCGTCGGGTCTGTTCGCCGACGTCAGGTCTGATGCTCCCTATGCGCCGTATGCCGAAGTGATCTACGACGTGGAAATCACTCGAGGCTGTGCGGCCGATCCGCTCGCCTACTGCCCCTTCGATCCGGTGCGACGGGATCAGATGGCTTCGTTTCTGGCCCGCGCTCTGGGGATCGACGCCTGACCTCGATCTCGGAGGCATCCTCGAGTTCGCTCAGTTGCTGCTCCAGCCGCCGGCGAGCCCTCATCACGGCGATGCGGATCGATCCTTCCGACAGGCGGAGCCGGCCGGCCATGTCCGCATAGCGCAGACCGACAACGTCTCGCATCCACAACATTTCCCGATCACGGAGGCGCAACCGTTCAAAGGCGCTCCGCACGGCTTCGTGATCCGCTTCCAGCATCAGCCCCTCTTCCGGCATTCCCAGGACCAGGCCGGATTCGGGCCTGGGGTCCGGACGCTGTTTGCGCCGGAGGTAGTCGTGGAATTTGTTGCGTGCCACCTTCCAGAACCATGCCTCGAAGGTGACCGGGTCACGGAGGCGCGGCAGGTACCTGACCATGGCTTCGCAGGCATCGGCCGCCGCGTCTTCTGCGTCGGGGACGGGGAGCCCGAGACCTCGGTAGAAGGCAACCAGTTTCGGGATTCCGGCGGCGAGGATGCCCTGCATCGATGCCGTGTCCCCTTCCCGGGCGGCGTCGACTGTGGCGGGTGACGGTGGCCAGGCCCGCCAGCTGTCCCGGTAGGGATCGATCATGAGAAGAAAACTACTCGACTCTGGAACGCTAGTGAAACCACATCACGGAATAGGGGGAAGAATGATGGGTCCGGGCCCGGTCGCTTCTTCCCCGTCGACGGGAACAGTCGTCGTGGTGGTGGTCGACGTGGTGGTGGTCGACGTGGTCGTGGTAGTCGTAGTCGACGTGGTCGTAGTCGACGTGGAGGTACTCGACGTGGTGGTGTCCAGGGCGACCGGGTCCGTCGAGTCCGGGTCCCCTTGCTCTACGACCGCCGCCGAGGCCACGAGCACGTTTTCGGTGGCCTCCCGGATCTCCTCCCCGACCTCCGTTCCTTCCTGGGCGGCTCGCTTGGCATCGCGAACGGTCTGCAGCAGGTACTCGGTGGCGATATGCAACGAGGCGACGGGATCGGCCGGATCGGCCGCCGCCAGGACCGGTTGATCCGGCGGTGGCGCCTCCGCGGTATCGGGCGGCGTGGAGACGGTATCGGGCGGCGTGGAGACAGTTTCGGGCGGCGTGGAGACAGTTTCGGGCGGCGTGGAGACAGTTTCGGGCGGCGCCGAGGCGGTATCGGGCGGTGANNTCTCCCCGGCCACGCTCCAGGAGCTCCAGTGCCTCGACGAGACGCTCCTCTCCGTTATCGGACGTCGCCCCGACCAGTTCCCCGACCGACTCGTACACACGATCGATGGGGTACAGCACCTGACCGGGCACCGCACCGTCCGCCACCGCTCCCAGGCCGACGACGCCGACCGCGACGGCGGCGACGATGGTGGCGGCCGTTAGCGGCCGTCGTGATCTGGGTAGGTCGGGTTTCGCCTGCAGCATGGCGCGAGCCGCGATGAGTTCGGCACGGCGATGACGGACCTCTGCCTCCCAGTCGGAGGCGAGTTCCCGCAGACGGTCGTAAGGAGAGCGCGCCATATCACAAGGGAGGACGGTCCCGCACCGATGCCGTTACAGCTAGTGGCCGGACCACCGCTCAACGAGCGCAGGGTAGCCGACGCACCGCGATAAGCGGTCGGGCGTCGGCCGGATCGGCTACGCCCCCATCAATGCCAGGCACTCGTCGAGGGCCGCCCGCAGCGCCGCTTCCGTTCCCGCCGAGCCCAGCCAGCGTTCGGCCTCCACTGCTCCGAGGACGAGCACGGAGACCGGGACCCCGGGAATGGCGTACCGTCCGGAGACTTCCAGTCTCTCATCGAGCGCCCAGAACGCCCGGCCGGACGGCATCAGCTCAGACACCAGCTCTGCAACGGTGTCCTCTCGCGAGTCCCGGGCCAGGGTCAGCACCGTCACCTGGTCGCCGTAGTCGGCGGCGATCTGGTCGATGTACGGGAGTTCCTTCAAGCAGGTGTGACACCACTCGGCCCAGAACACCAGCAGCACGGGACGGTGCTGCTCGGCGAGGGAGAACATGGAGCCGTCGGCCAGCTCCACGGTGAAGTCCGGTGCTTCGCGCCCTTCGATCACCGGCAACGGCGGGATCGTCGTGGTCGTCGTGGTGCTGGTCGTGGTGGTGGTCGTGGATGTCGT
>DHIO01000004.1:799-3895 GCA_002403855.1 Acidimicrobiia bacterium UBA4744 | reverse complement strand
CGGGCTCGTCACCCTCATCGCCCTCACCGGGCTCGTCCCCCTCGTCGGGAGCATCCACGATGTCGATCCGGAGCTGGGTCTGGTCGTTGGGGTTGTTCCGGTCTCCGGCAGTGCTCACCCGCATCGTCAGGGTGGCAGACGGGGGAGCCTGTTCGCTCACCTCGACCGAGACGGTCAGCAGCGGTGCCGCCTCGCCTTCCGGCACGGGGCCCGGATGAGAGCAGGTGAGGTTTGGGCCTTGCGGGACACACGACCAGTCGGGGCCGACGTTCACGTAGGTGAAGAATCCGGGAAGGGAACTGAACACCTCTATCTCTTCCGTCGGTGCAGTTCCGACGTTGTGCACGGTGATCGCAAACTGGTTGAGGCGGCCCCGCAGGAAATCTTCGGCTGCTGCCGACAGCGTGGCGTCCGGTCCCGAGTCGGGTTTGGCGCCTACCTGCGCCATCGGCAGCGACAGCAGCAGCAACCCCACGGCCATCATCACTCGGGGCAGACGGCGGTTATCCATGGCCCGTCTCGAACGCTTCGATGGGTTTGGGCATTCGCACCTCATCGGCCGGCGGGCGGTCCTCGCCGGCGGAGACGGGCAACTCCAACACGAAGTAGGTACGTCCGGAGGCCCGTTCGTAGCGGATGTCGCCGCCCATCTCGCGGGCCAGCACGCGGGCGATGGCCAAGCCGAGGCCGACACTGCCGATCTGCAGGGGCAGGTCACCTTGGTGGACGTACCGCTCGAAGAGTCGATCCTTGACCTGGTCCGACACCCCGGGACCGTCGTCGGCTACCCACAGGGTCAGCAGGGGACCCGCCCGAACAGCGCTGACGTCGACGTTGTTCCCGCCGTGAGCGCAGGCGTTGGCGATCAGGTTTCTGAGTATCTGCCGGACCCGGAGGGGATCGGCGAACACCGTTACCGACGGGCAGGACACCGTGATGGCTGCTCCCATGCGCTGGAAGGACGGGACGACCTTGTCGACTTCCTCCTTGATGTCGATGTTCTCCAGTTTGAACGTCAACATTCCCGAGTCGGCCCGGCTGGTGGTCAGAAGATCCTCCACCATCCGGGACAGCTCGGTGGTCTGTCCGATGATGAGGTTGACGAGTTCCAGGCCGGTTTCCGGGTCCTGGATCATGCCCTCCTCGAGCACCACGGCAAAGCCGTGAATGGCCGTGAGGGGAGTGCGCAGCTCGTGGGAAACGTTGGCGATGAACTCATCCTTGGCCGCGTTGATCTCACGTTCCAGCTCCAGTTGGGATTCGAGTTCCGCCTGCCGGGCTCGCTCCCGGGCTCGTTCTCGTTCGCGAGCAACCCGGCGGCCGGCCAGCGCCCAGTAGCCGAGGATCAGAACGCCGGGAAGGAAAAGTGCGACTGCAAAGCCGGCCAGGTTGGAGGAAAGCCCGGTCCAGCTCCGGGTTCGTTCGAGAGCCTCGCGCTCGAGGGCCACCACCACCGAGAGTTCTCCGGCCAGCGCCTGCAGCGAGTCGGTAAGGCTCGAACCGGCGAGCTGTTCGGCTCCGGCAAGGTCCCCCGACGCCAGCAGGTCGAGCAGAACGAAGCCCTCCTGAAGGCTCGCCTCGACGGCGGCGTACTCCCCGGAGTCGACGGGGATCACGGTCGTGACCGTGGAGCGGGTCACGGTGAGGGAGCGGCGGGCCTGGTCGAGAGCAGTTGTGAAAGCCGTTTCGGTGGCTCGCTCGTCTGCCAGATCAACGGCGAGGATCATCGCCTGGTTGAGATGGGCCTGGGAGGTCTCGACCCTCGCTGCCGCCAGTTCGGCGTTGCGAAGCCGTTCGGCCTGGTCGACGGCCCGTTGGGCTCCCAGCGTGACGGCATACACGGCAGCGGCCATGAGGAGGACGACCGCGCCGAACTTCTGTGCGCGCTGTATCGTCCAGCGCGGCAGCGGGCGCCGGTGTTTGGTACGCCGGGAGGCCATAGATCTTTCATCGGCAGGACCGACGTGTTCAATGTGACCAAATCTCCCGCTTCCATTGTGACTAGTCACTATGGAGCGGTCGCCGGGAACCGGTTCCGATACGATCGGGTCCGATGAGTGACCGACCGATCTGGGAATCGATCGCCGAACGGCGCATCCGGGAAGCGGCCGAACAAGGCGAGTTCGACGACCTTCCCGGTGCCGGACGGCCGCTGCCGGGCCTGGACGGGACCTACGATCCCGACTGGTGGGTGAAGGAGTGGCTGCGCCGCACCGGCCTGGAGGACACCGCCGCCGAACTGCGCAGAACCATCCGCACCGAATTGCCGCTACTCCACGCCAGCCCCGGCTCCCGGAAAACCAAGGATCGGGTCGCCGAGCTCAACGAGGCCATCGTCGTGCTCAACCAGGACCTGCCCGAATCGGACCGGATCGACCCGATCGAAGTCTGACACCCACCCCCAAAGCTTTGCCTGCTCTTATAGGTTTGCTGGGGTGGTCACAACCTCCCGGACGCCACGATGGCCTTCGACCAACTCAAGGAGGCCGAACATGATCAAGCGTCTGTCCATTGCGAGCACCGTGGTGCTGGCTGCCATGCTGATAACCGGTTTGGCGGTAGCGACCTCGGACGACTCGTCCTCATCCACGACGACGTCGACCACTCTGGCGCAAGCGGCGGTCGGCGGATCGCAAACCTTCGAAGCCGGAGCGGCCGGGCAAGTCACCGTGAATCAGTCGGAAACCTCGCTCTCAATCACCGACGTGGCCGCCGGCGACGGATGGGGCCACGAAGTGGAGATGGCTACCGGCCGGGAAGTCGAGGTCAAGTTCGTCAAGGGGAACGAGCGGATCGACTTCCAGGCCGAGCTNNCCCGTCGACGGAGGCTCTGACCTTCGACGCCAATGGGGCCGGCACCGTGCAGCTCGGCGCTGCGAACGGCACGCTCGAACTCATCAGCGCCGCCCCCAACCCCGGGTGGATGGTCATCGACATCGAGATCGAGGACGGCCGTGAGATCGAAGTCGAGTTCGGCAATGGGACCACCGAGATCGAGTTCGAGGCCGAGATGGAAGACGGCATGGTCAAGACAGAGATCGAGACGGAAGACGAGTCCGACGGGACCGACGACTCCTCGGGGCGGTCTGCCGACGA
>DHIO01000004.1:460-766 GCA_002403855.1 Acidimicrobiia bacterium UBA4744 | reverse complement strand
GACGAGGACTGAGGCCGGCGCCTAAGGGACGGGACCCCGGCGGCCGGCCGGGGTCCTTCCGCGATCCCTGAAGCCCGCTCGCTGGTCCCTAGGCGACCAGCAGGTAGAGCAGCGTTTCGACTTCCTCTCCGTGCGGCTCATCGGGGGTACCCCAGGTGATGACGGCCAGCACGATGAACAAGAGGACGATCCCGATGCCCACTGCAGCGAGGATGAACTCCCCGCGAGTGATCTTGAGACCGGGTTGGTAGGCGGCCAGGAAAGCGAACGTGAGGATGCCGGCGGCGGCGACGATGGCCAGGGCGG
>DHIO01000004.1:0-434 GCA_002403855.1 Acidimicrobiia bacterium UBA4744 | reverse complement strand
TGATTCACCGGCCAGAGCGCTCGTCAGGGGGGCGGCGACGGCGCCGAGGACCGCACCGGCGAACGCCCCCAGCCAGGCGGTAGCTCCGGTGGAGCCCCGCAGGGTCATCTCGGGATGGAACCAGCCGGGAATCAGCCGGGCGGCCACCGCGATCAAAGATCCGAACACCGCCGAGGCGATGGCGGTCACGATGATCATCCAGGTGAGAGTGACTTCCACTCCCGTCTGGTAGGGCACTTCGCCGATCACCGTGGCCCGGTCGAGAAGGAGCGGAGAGAGCGCCAGGGCCAGTGCCACGCCCAGCACCAGCCCGAGGGCGGCACCGGCGGTGGCGGCCAGGCGCACCCGATCGCCCAGCGGGGCAGGCTCGAAGGCTTCGGCCGGTTCCACCACTTGTACCGGGGCGATCGCCGGGGTCGGCTCGCCCGGGCCCG